>NZ_JBSGIJ010000002.1:0-718429 GCF_053605015.1 Nocardia sp. NPDC003979 | reverse complement strand
TCTGAACGTGTTGTGGGCCATGATGCGAACTGGCACGGCATACCAACCCCAAATCAGGGTCGCCGCGGCTTGACAACATCATTGAGAATCTCCTCCAAGGTCAGCCGCTCACGGCGGGTTCGGGCACGGCCGCGATCAGCGAGCGGGTGTACTCGTGCTGAGGATTCGCGAAAATCTGCTCCGCCGGACCGGATTCGACGATCTTGCCGCGCAACATCACCGCGATGTCGTGGGCCAGATTGCGCACCACCGACAGGTCGTGCGACACGAACAGATACGACAGACCCCGCTCGGCCTGCAGATCGCGCAGCAGATTCAGCACACCGGCCTGAATCGACACATCCAGCGACGACACCGGTTCGTCCAGAACGAGCAACGACGGATCCAGCGCGAGCGCCCGCGCGATGCTGATGCGCTGCTTCTGCCCGCCGGAGAAATCCGACGGGTACCGGTCGGCGTGCTCGGGTCGCAACCCGACCTGCCGCAACAACTCCGGCACCCGCTTGTTCACCTCGTCGCGGGAACGGCCGTCGATACGCAACGGTTCGGCGAGCACGTCGAAGATCGGCAGGCGCGGGTCGAGCGAGGCGCTCGGGTCCTGGAAGACGATCTGCATCTTGCGCCGGATCTCCCGGGTCTGCGCCTTGGTGAGGGTGGCGACATCGTGACCGAGCACCTCGATCGAACCCGATTGGGGGCGAACCAGATCCATGATCTGGGTGAGCGTTGTCGACTTGCCGGAACCGGATTCGCCGACCAGCGCCAGGGTGCGGCCCGCGCGCACGCTGAAACTGATCCCGTCGACGGCCCGCACCTCGCCGGTGCGCCGCCGCAACAGCACACCCGAGGTGAGCGGGAAGGTCTTCACCAGGTCGGTGACCCGCAAAACCACGTCGTCATCGGTGCGGTCGGGATGCGGCTGGGCCGCGATGTCGGCGCGGTAGGCGTCGAACAGTTCCGGTGTGCCGAGTTCGGCGGTGCGGATGCAGGCCGCCGAATGGCCGGGGCTCACCCGCTCGAGCGGGGGTTCGGCGGCGGTGCAGTCGTCGATCGAGACGGGGCAGCGCGGCGCGAACGAACACCCCGGCGGCAGGGCGTGCATGGCGGGCGGTGCGCCGACGATCGGGATCAGCGGGGTGCGGGCGGGACCGTCCATGCGGGGGATGGAACCGAGCAGGCCGACCGTGTACGGCATGCGCGGCGCCGCGAAAAGCTCTGTCACCGGTGCGGTTTCGACGACCTTCCCGGCGTACATCACCGCGACCCGGTCGGCGAGCGTCGCCGCGATGCCCATGTCGTGGGTGATCATGATGACGCCTGCACCGGTGATGTCGCGCGCCTTGCGCAGCAGGTCGAGGATCTGCGCCTGCACGGTGACGTCGAGCGCGGTGGTCGGCTCGTCGCAGATGATGAGGGCGGGATCGTTGGCGATGGCCATCGCGATCACCACCCGCTGACGCATGCCGCCGGAGAACTCGTGCGGGAAGGCACGCGAACGCGCCCGGGCATCGGGGATGCCGACGAGTTCGAGCAGTTCGACGGCCTTTTCACCGGCTTCCTTGCGGCTCATCGTGCCGTGCGCGAGCAGCGCCTCGGCCACCTGATCGCCCACCCGGTACACCGGCGTGAGCGCCGAGAGCGGGTCCTGGAACACCATGCTGATCGAGGAACCGCGCAGCTTCGACATCTGCTTGTCGCCGAGGCCGAGCAGTTCGCGGCCACGCAACCGCACCGAACCCTGCACCCGCGCCTGCTCGGGCAGCAGCCCGATCACCGCCAGCGAGGACACCGACTTGCCCGAACCGGACTCGCCGACGATCGCGAGGACCTCACCGTCGGACACGGTGTAGTTCACCCCGCGCACCGCTTCGACACGGCCCTCCTCGCCGGGGAACGACACCCGCAGGTCGGTGACTTCCAGCAGCGGCGCGGTCGAATTGGTCATCGCTTCTCGGCTTTCTTCAACTCCACCTGCGCCTGGTCCTTACGCTCGGCGCTGTCCTTGCGCCACTTGCGCGCCCCACGGGCACCGGGGTCGAACGCGTCACGCAGGCCGTCGCCGACCAGGTTGGCGCACAACACGATCGTGATGAGCAGCCCACCGGCGAACAGGAACAACCACGGATAGGTGAGCGCCGACTTGGTGCCCGCGGCGATCAGCGACCCCAGCGACACATCGGGCGGCTGCACACCGAATCCGAGGAAGCTCAAACCGGTTTCGGCCATGATCGCCGCGCCGACGGCGAGGGTGGTGTCGATGATGAGGATCGAGGCGATGTTCGGCACGATGTGGCTCACGATGATCTTGCGCGTCGGAGCGCCCATATACCGCGCGGCACGGACGAATTCGCGATCACGCAGGCTCAGTGTGAGACCACGGATGATGCGTGCGGCGATCATCCAGCCGAACACGCTGAGCAGCACGATCAGGATCGCGATCGACCCGGAACCCTTGGTGCGCGGGGCGAACAGCGCGATGATGATGAAGCTGGGCACCACGAGCAGCAGGTCGACCAGCCACATGATGGCCCGGTCGGTCCAGCCGCCGAGCAGCCCGGCCACCGCACCGGCGGTCGCGGCGATCACGCTGGAGAACAGCGCGACACAGAAGCCGATGACGAGCGATTTCTGCAGGCCACGCAGGGTTTGGGCGAGCACGTCCTGCCCGATCTGGGTGGTGCCGAACGGGTGCTCGAGACTCGGCGGCTTCATCAGCGCCTTGTAGTCCATCTGCTGGTAGTCCCAGGGCAGCAGCGGCGGCAGCGCGAAACTGGCGATCAGCAGCAGCACCAGGATCACCGCACCGGCCACGGCGGGCTTGTTGCGCAGGAAACGCCGCCACACCAGTTTGCGGCGACCGGCCGCCGCGATCTCCGGCGCGCCGACGACGATCAGTTCGGTTTCGGTCATGACACACGCACCCTCGGGTCGAGCAGGGCGAGAACGATATCGGACAGCAGGCCCGACACGAGCACCACGAGCCCGGCGAACGCGGTCACGGTGACCACCACGTACAGGTCCTGGGCATTGATCGAATCGACCAGCCACTCGCCGACACCGTGCCAGCCGAAGATCTTCTCGGTGAAGGTGGCGCCGGTGATGAGGCCGCCGAGACTGTAGGCGAAAATTGTGGCCATCGGGATCAGCGCGGTGCGCAGGCCGTGTTTGTAGAGCGCCCGATTGCGGGTCAGGCCTTTGGCTCTCGCGGTCCGGATGAAATCGCTCTGCAGCACATCGAGCATGGCGTTGCGCTGATAGCGGCTGTACCCGGCCATGCCGCCGAGGGCGAGCGCCAGGGTCGGCAGCACGAGATGCTGTACGCGGTCGACGATCTGGTTCCACAGGCCGGTGATCTCGGTGGCCGAGGTTTCACCCGTATAGAGGAATATCTGGCTGCCGGTGAGCGTATTGATCTCCAGCGCACCGTATTTCAGCAATGTCGCCAAGAGGAAGATCGGTGTGGACAAGATCAGCAGCGACAGCACCGTCGAGAAATAGTCGCTGAATTTGTACTGTCTGATCGCCCCCGCCGCACCGATCAGCACACCGAGGACCGTGCCGATGATCGATCCGAGGATCAACAGCCGCAGACTCACCGCGACCCGCCTGCCCAGTTCCTCGCTCACCGGCTGCCCGGCCAGCGTCGTCCCGAAATCACCTTGCGCCACACCACCGAGCCAGGTGAGATAGCGCTGTGGGATCGGCTCGTCGAGATGCAGCTGCTCGGCCTTGGCATCGATCACCGACTGCGGTGGGCGCGGATTGCGCTGCTCGAGACTGTCGAGCGGACGGAAGGTGAGCGAGGCGAGGCTGAACGTCAGAAACGAAGCCAGCAACAGGAGCACGAGGTAGTTCAGCGCGCGCCGCACCAAGAAGCCGGTCATCAGTCCCCTCTGGATCGGGTAATCAAGCCCTGATCATAAGGACAGTCACGCGCCGCCGCGTGCCGACGTGCGGCAGGATGGAAACGATGACGAGCACGCACCCGAAACCGAAGCTGGTCGCCACCGACGTCGACGGCACCCTCATCGACGACGCCGACCGGATTTCGCCCCGCACCAAGGCCGCCGTCGGCGCCGTCCTCGCCGACGGCGCCACCTTCGTGCTCGCCACCGGCAGACCGCCCCGCTGGATCGACCCGGTGGTCAGCGAACTCGGCTACGCACCGCTCGCCATCTGCGGAAACGGCGCCGTCGTCTACGACAGCGCCACCGACCGCGTGCTCGCCAGCCACACCCTCGACACCGAGACTCTCGGCTGGCTCGCCGAGATCGCCGAACGCGCGTTACCCGGGTGCGGGCTCGCCGCCGAACGGGTGGGGGTGAGCGCGCACGACGCGGCGACGCCGCAGTTCGTCAGCTCGCCGACGTATGAACACGCCTGGCTCAATCCCGACGACACCGTCGTCTCGCATGCCGAGGTGATCGACGCACCGGCCATCAAGATGCTGATCCGGCTCAGCACGGCCCGCAGTTCCGAGATGCGCGCGGCGCTGGCCCCGCTGATCGGCGACCGCGCCGAGATCACCTACTCCACCGAGCACGGGCTGATCGAACTCGCCGTGCCAGGGGTGACCAAGGCATCCGGGCTGGCCGAGGTGGCGCGGCGGATGAGCGTGCGCGAGGACGAGATCGTCGCGTTCGGGGACATGCCCAACGATGTGCCGATGCTGACGATGGCCGGGCACGGGGTGGCGATGGGGAACGCGCACCCCGAGGCGCGGGCGGCGGCCGACGAGGTGACCGGGACGAATGTGGACGACGGGGTGGCGATGGTGCTCGAGCGGTGGTGGACCTAGCGCGCTCGGCCTCGATGAGCCCGGGGACCGAACCGGTGAACTTGCCGGGGTGATGACGAAGAGCCGGTGCTCTCCCGGAGGAGCGCACCGGCTCTGTCGTTGCTGCGGTAGGTCAGCCTGCGGGAACAGGCTCGGCTGGGGCCGGTTGTGCCGGAGCCCCCTGCTCAGGTGCCTGCTGTACAGCCGGCGCCGGAGGACCTGCGGGCGCCGGTGAACCAGCGGGCGCCTGTGGACCGGCGGGTGGCGTCGTGGTCGGCACCTGCGGGCCGCTCGGTGCGGCGGCTTCCGGTGCGCCGGGTTCGGCCGGGACCGTCAGGCCCAGCGTCGGCGCGGTGGTCGGCGGTGCCTGTTCCGGCTTGCTGCCGTTCATCTCCTGCTCGTAGGTGTCGTTGTAGGTCTTCCAGAAGGTGGTGACGATGCCGGTGAGCTCGTTGAGCACCAGCGAACCGTTCTGGAAATCCGTGCGAAGACCGTCCGGGACCAGGTACGAACTTCCCGTCGGCGGGCCGAGCACGCCCGCGTCGGCGCCGAGACTCAGATAGCGGTCGAGAATCGCGCCGACCACCTCGAACACCTGACCGTTCTCGCCCGAATACACGAACCCGTTCGCGAACTTCGCGTACTGACGTCCGCCCGCACCCGCGAGCAGATCCGCCTGCGGCGCGCCGAGCGGACCGTCGGCACCACCGCGGCTCACCCAGTGCTTGGCGATCGGATTCTCACTCGACAGACCGAGGAACTTGTCCACCAGAGCGCCCAGCTCGGCCATATTGCCCTGCGGAGCTCGTGCCTGATTGCTCGGCGGACGATGCGGGTTGCTCGACGCGTCGTTGGTGACCGAATTGCCCGCGGCGATGGCGCGGATGCGGTCCATCATGGCGTAGGCGGCGTCGCCGGGGCAGTCGGTGTTGCCCACGTCGCGGTGCGCGAACACCACCGGCAGCTCCACCGCCTCGTCCTGGGCGTACGGGGTGAACTCGGTGCCCTCGGAGTACATCACCGTCTCGCCCTCGGGATCGAGACCGGCGATCCCGGTGCGCCAGCCGATGAACCGGCCGATCGCGGTGATCGCCTCGTTGCTCGGCTGCTCGTTCTCGTAGTTGCCCATCAGCGCCACACCGGCGGTGTTCTCGTTGAACCCACCCGCGTGGGCGCCCTGCACGTCCCGGTCGAGGCCGCCGTAGCGGCCCTCGAAGATCTGCCCGTACTGGTCGACCAGGGCGTTGTAGCCCATGTCGCACCAGCCGAGGGTTTCGGCGTGATAGGCGTAGATCGCGCGGACGATGCCCGCCGACTCGGCCCGGCTGTAGTCGTTGCGGCCCGCCGTGTGATGCACGGTGACGCCGCCGATGCCGTCGTCGTAGGTGGGTTCCTGGCAGCGGATCGACTCGTCGGCACCCCACTGCGCCCGGGTGATGACCTTGGGACCGCCGCCCGGCAGGGCCGCCGCCACATCGTTGAGCGCGGCATCGATCGCCGCCCGGCCCGGATTGATGAGCACCGCCTTGAGCGCGGCCTCGGTGAGGTGCGCCGGGTCGTGATCGGGGGCCGCGGTGGGCTTGCGGGTCACCAGCATCTGCACGGCGGTCGTCTCGCCGACGTAGATCGGTTCGGTGCCGGTCGGTGCGTCGGCCGGGGTCTGATCGGTGGCGCGCGTGTCGATCGGATCGGCGTTGTACCAGGGGCCCCAGCTGCCGTCGGGCTGGCGGGCGCGCAGCTTGGTCGTGGTGTTCACCAGATCGCGCGCGGTGAGCGCGACCATGCTGAACGGCGTCTCCTGGGAGAGCTCCTTGACCTGGGCGCCGACCTCGTCGACGAGTTCCGGGTCGACCGCGCCCGGCGCGAGAGCCGGGGTGTCGGGGGTGGTGCCGGGTTCCAGGTTTTCCGGGTCGGCGATGAATTTCGCTCCGGCGGGGAGCTTTCGGGCCGCCGGGACCTGGGCCTGCGGTGCCGGCGCGGGTTGGTCTTGTGGTGCGGCACCGTCAGGTGCGGGGGCTGCCGGTGCCTGGGCGTTCGGAGCGGCCGCGCCTGGCGCCGGAGCTGATTCGGCTGGTGCGGGCGCTTGGCCCTGCGGAGCCGCGGGGGCGGCTGGTGCCGGCGCGGCGGCGGGTGGCGCGGCAGGTGCGGGTGCGGCGGCGGGTGGCGCGGCAGGCGCGGGCGCGCCGGGTGCCGGTGCGGGAGCCGCTGGTGGTGCGGCCGCCGGGGGAGCGGTCGGGACCGCCGTGGTCGGTGCCGGGGGCCGTCCGGGCGCGGGCGCCGCGCCGGGGGTGGCGGATGGCGCGGTCTGCTCGGTCGGCGTCGTCGGGGCCTTGGTGGGGATCTGGGGGAGCGGGATCTCCGTCGGCAGCGCCACGCCCGGGGGCGTGGGGATTCCGGGCGGGATCGGGATCGACGACGGCAGCCCGAGCATGCGCAGATCCGACAGGTGCAGGTCGGGCAGGTCGAGGCCGGTCAGCTCGCGCAGCGGGATCGTGATGTCGGGGACCGACGTGAGCGCGACCTCCGACAGCTCCGGCTGCACCGCGGCGAACTGGGAATTGTTCGCGCTGCGGTAATCGGTCGAATCGCTGAGCGCGAACGCGCCGATCGGCGCGGCGACCGCGAGGGTCGTGACCACCGGTAGCACGTAGGAACGTTTCGGCTTTCGGTATCGCACGTGCCTCTCCAATCAGGGTCGAGCAGGGTCATCCCTAGCGGCAGATCACCGGCAAGTGATGCTTGCTTCCTCTTGCCTCACACACCACACTAGTTAACATACGTCACACATCTAAACCTCAACTCGAGAGTTATGTGATTGCTCGAATGTAGCCCTCGGAACCCGCTCGGCGCGGACGACATGCCGACGCGAGCTCCGCCGGTAGAACCCCCGAACCGTGGGAGCGCAGGATGAGAGCGGATACCTCGATCGCCCGTAAGACCCGTCGCGGCACCCGCCGCCGTGCGGTTCCGATACTCGCTGCGCCACCCCTTCCGGTGCTGGTGGGCGGTACGGCGCTCGTGCTCACCGGGGCACTCGGGCTGTGGCAACTGCTGCCCGACGTGGAGCCGACGGTCGGCGCGGGGCACGGCCGCGGCATGAGCCAGGTCGGCGCCTTCGACAACGCGCGCGCGGGCTGGAACGCCGAGCAGATCCTCGGCCACTACTACCCCGGGGCGGAACTCGGCCAAATCGGAGCAACCACCATCGGCGTACGCCTGCAAGCCCAGGACGACGCCACCCTCGACACCTATGCCGCCGCGGGCGCGCAGGTCGCGGGCCGGATGATCGGACCCGGCGAAGCCGCCCACCTCACCCCGATGCCCGACGGTGGCGCCAGCGTGGTGGTGACCGCTGGTTGTGACGGAGAAGTGTTGTGGCAGAGCGCAACCGACGACCCGTACGTCTACCCGATCGGAGCCGGGCCCGGCCGCCCCGCCGACGAACACCTCACCCTCTGCGGTGGCACCGCCTATCGCGGCGCGCTCGGCGTCGCACTCGAGAACGGCTCGTACCGGACCGTGAACCAGGTCGATATCGAGGACTATCTCGCCGGCGTTCTACCCGCCGAAATGCAGGCCAACTGGGCCGATCAGGGCGCATTCGAGGCCCTGCGCGCACAGGCCATCGCCGCCCGCTCCTACGCCCTCGCCGAAGACCGCTACCCGTACGCGCAGACCTGCGACACCACCGACTGCCAGGTCTACCCGGGCACGGTCAAGGAAGACGCGCGAACCACCGACGCCGTCGCCGCCACCGTGGGCACGGTGCTGCTGCGCGACGGCCTGATCCTGCGCTCGGAGTACTCCGCCGCTCCCGACGGCGGCCGACCCGCCGACATCGAAACCTTCGCCGTCGGCCCGGCCCCCGGCGACCTCGTCGAATCCCTGCCCATCCCAGCGCTTCCCGAGCTCCCCGCCGATCCCGGACCGACCATCGAAGCGCTGGCGGGTGAGTCGGTGATCGACACCGAATACCGCCGCCTAGGCGGTCCCGGCAGTTCGATCGGCGCCCCCATCGGTCCGGAGATGATGCTGCCCCAACGCGCGGGCACGTACCGCCTGTACACCAACGGTGTCATCGTGGCGACGAAAACCCTCGGCGCCCAGGTGGTCGACTTCTCCACCCTGCTTCAGCTGGTGCCCGAGGTCGGCGAGCAGCTGCCCGGATCAGCCGGATCACGACCGAAACCCGGTGGGGCGCAGGGTGACCCACTTGTCGAGGGCGCACCCCAGCTGCCCGACCTCGCCGATGTCGGTCCGGCGCCCGACCCGAACGCCGCGCCTGACCCGAACGCCGCGACAGACCCGGGCGACGCAACAGGTCCGGGTGCCGCGACAGGCCCAGGCGTCAGCACCGATCCGAATGCTGCGGCCACACCGGACGCGAGCGGGACCGACGCTGCCCCAGGGCCGGAGATGAGCAGCGGGGTCGACCCGAACTTCGCGCCGGAACAGATCCTCGAACCGGACCCGGGCGCCGTCCCGCCACCGCTGCAGCCGAACGCGGTCCCCACCGAATAGCGCACGCCAGGCGTCCACGCGACGTGCGTCCAGGTCGCGGCGAGGGTGCTATCCCCATCCGACGGCTCGGGCACCAGTTGAACGTTTGATCACCACGCTCTGGTGGCGGCATCGGCCGAGTAGCTCTCGCCACCAGAGCATGGTGATCGTGTGTCCAGATTCGTTGCGTATGGGGCGAGCGCCGGTCGGGGCGTTGCGATGGCTGCGGCCGTGGTGGTCTTCGAGCCGGTACCGCCCGAGGTCGCGCCGAAGTGGGATTTCCCCTGCTCGGGGCCCGTCAGCTGATCGACGTGTCGCCCAGGCCGATCGACAGTGTGCGCAGCAGGTCGACGAGGTTGTCGCGGTCTTCGGGTGAGAGGCCGGCGAGTAGGCGCTCCTCGTTGGCTACGTGAAGGGGCAGGAGGCGGTCGACGAGTTCGGTGCCCTTGTCGGTGAGCTGGACGAAGATCGAGCGGCGGTCGTCGGCGCAGGGGACGCGGCGGACCAGGTCTTTCGCGGCGAGCCGGTCGATGCGATTGGTGATCGCGCCGGAGGTGACCATGGCGGCGCGGTTGAGGGCGCCCGCGGTGAGGCCCTTGGTGCCACCGGAGCGGCGCAGGGTGGCGAGCACGTCGAATTCCCAGCGCTCCAGGTCGTGCTGTGCGAAGAACGTGCGCAGTTCCTGATCGAAGATGCGGCCGAGGCGGGTGATGCGGCCGATCACCGCCATCGGCGACACGTCGACGTCCGGGCGTTCGCGATTCCAGTGTTGGACGATCGAGTCCACGGCATCGGACATGCGAGTTCCTCTCTCCGTTAAATATCTCAACATTCATCTACTTGACGATGAGGCATCGCCGGGAGTAGATATTTCAACGTTGAGATTATCAATCAGGAGCGAACATGACGACCGCAACCCACGGCGACGCGCGCACCCTCGCCCTCACCGCACTCACCCCCATCGCCTGGGGCTCCACCTACGCCGTCACCACCGAATTCCTCCCGCCCGACCGGCCGCTGTTCACCGCCCTCATGCGGGCACTTCCCGTGGGTCTCGTCCTGCTCGCCATCACCCGCACCCTGCCGCGCGGCATCTGGATCGGTCGCGCCGCCGTGCTCGGCACGCTCAACATGGGCGTCTTCTTCCCCCTGCTGTTCCTCGCCGCCTACCGGCTCCCCGGCGGCGTGGCGGGCGTGCTCGCCGCGATCGCACCCATGTTCGCCCTCGGCTTCGCCGCCGTTCTGCTGGCCGAAACACCCACTCGCCGTAAGGTTCTCGCCGGCCTGATCGGGGTGTTCGGGGTCGGCCTCGTCGTCCTGCGCGGCACTGTCGAACTCGACACCGTCGGCGTACTCGCGGGCCTCGCCGCCGCTGCCTCGCTGGGCGCGGGCACTGTGCTCGCCAAGAAATGGGGCCACCCGACCGGCGTCGGCCCGCTCACCGTCACGGGCTGGCAGCTCACCGCCGCGGGCCTGCTCATCACCCCGCTCGCCCTGTTCGTGGAAGGCGCCCCACCCGCCCTCGACGCCGAAGCCGTCGGCGGCTACCTCTACCTCGGCATCATCGGCACCGCCCTGGCCTACTGGCTGTGGTTCCGCGGCATCGCCCGCGTCTCGGCCACCTCGGTCTCCTTCCTCGGCCTACTCAGCCCCGTCACCGCGGCGGTCATCGGCTGGCTCGCACTGAGCCAGGCACTGGCCCCGCTCCAGGTCCTCGGCCTCGTCATCGCCCTCGCGGGCACGGTCCTCGGCCAGATCCCGGCCAAGCCCGCCCCCGTAACCGTCACCGGCAAGCCGACCGAACCCGTCGGCGCCGGACGATAGATCGGGGTTGACCTTGACGTAGCGTCAACTTGCAGACTGGTCTCATCGACGAGAAAGGAGCTGGTCATGGCGGGTGAATGGTCCATTCAGGACCTCGCGAAAGCCGCGGGCACCACCAGCCGCACGCTGCGCCACTACGGGCAGCTCGGGCTGCTGGAGCCGAGCCGCATCGGTGCCAACGGCTACCGCTACTACGACCAGAACTCCCTGGTCCGCCTGCAGCGCATTCTGCTGCTGCGCGAACTCGGGCTCGGCCTTCCGGTGATCGCCGAGGTTCTCGCCGGTGAACAGAACACCACCGACGCGCTACGCACCCACCTGGAACTGCTTCGGCAGCAACAGGATCGGATCGCGCGGCAGATCGAGTCGGTGTCGACCACGTTGCACAAGACGGAAAGAGGTGAACCGCTCATGGCCGCAGAGGTTTTCGACGGTTTCGACCACACACAGTACAAGGAAGAAGTCACCCAGCGCTGGGGCAAGGAGGCCTACGAGAGCGGCGACCGCTGGTGGCGTTCGCTGAGTGAAGAGGGCAAGCAGCAGTTCCTGCAGACCCAGCTCGACATCGCCGCCGACTTCGGAAAGGCGCACGCCGCAAGACTTCCGGTGGACGGCGACACCGTGCAGGCCATCGTCGAACGGCATCGTGCCTGGCTCGGTGACGGTACGCAGGGTCGGCCGGTGACCAACGAGTACCTCGTCGGTCTCGGCGAGATGTACGTCGCCGATCCGCGCTTCCGCAAGAACTACGACGTGCACGGCGAGAACACCGCCGAGTACATCCGGGATGCGTTCCGCGCGTACGCCGCCGCGCATCCGGCGTAGGGGTGGCCGGGGCGCGACGGGGTGTAAGACAGCGACCGCGCCCGGACGATCACCGTCCGGGCGCGGTCGATCGCGTTGCGCGGGTGAAGCCTGCCGGTAGGCTCCCGATCGGTGCTTGCCGCGGGCACTGTCACGGATTTTCGGGGGAGAAATGCACAATCAGCCAGGGCCGCAGGGATTTCCGCCGCCGCCACGGCGTCGGAGCCTGGACTGGTCGCCGCCCGGTGCGGTCATGAGCGCGGGGATCATCTCGATCTTCGGCGGTCTTGCCGGGCTGGCGCTCGCGCAAGGCGGCTACGCCGGGCTGAAAGTGGTGGAAAGCATGCGCGACCCGAGGGTCGATGTCGACTGGGACCGGATGCAGCTCGAAAACCAGATCGAGCTGTTCACCGGTTCCGTCTTCGCCGTGCTGCTCGGCCTGGGTGGGGTGTTGCTGCTCGCGCGGCGGCCGGCGGGGCTCACCATGGTGACCATCGGTAGTGGATTGGGGATCTTCGCCTGTCTCGGCCCACTGGCCACGCATTCGTCCGTCTCGTCGAAAGTCATGTTCGTCGGGATGTCGATGGTTTCCGCGCTCATTCTGTTGCTCACGGTGCTCCCCTCGTCCAACCGATGGGTCGCGACGCAATCGAATCCCCAGCTCGCCCCACCGAACGGCCCACGCCCGGCGGTTCCGCCGTATAACTGACTCCGAACGACGACAAGTAGCGGGGACAGTGTGGAGCAGGTGCGGCCGGAGGGGCCTTCGCGCGCGGTGACCGCGCTGATCGCGGGCTGGCTGGGGGTGCTGGTCGGCGTGGCGGGGATCGTCGTCGGGGTGGCGACCGCGGTTCTGCGGACGCTCGGGCGTCAGATCGATCTCGACTATGTGGGCGCGGGGATCGTCGGTGGGCTCGGCGTGGTGTATCTGCTCGGCGCGGTGCTGTTGTTGCGGCGCCGGATGCTCGGCAGGCGAGTGCTGCTCACGATGGCGGCGGTGATGGCGGGGGCGACGGGGCTGGTCGTGGTGCTGAACGGGGCGAGTCACGGCTGGCGGTTCGGGCCGCTGGACTGCTGGCTCGGGCTCAATGTGGTGATCCTGGCGTTCAGCGTGATCGAGCCGACGCGCCGCTGGACCGCGACGCGATAGCGGCGGACGGGATACGGTCGGACCATGCTCGAGCAGGAGAAGACAACGACTCTCGGTGACGTGACGGCCGTCGTCGCCGTGACCCTCGGCGCGCTCGCCGCCGTCGCGAATCTGCTCGGCGCGGCGTACGTCCTGCGCACCTTCTTCAGCGACCCGGAGCTGCTCGACGATTCGCTCGTCCTCTTCAGCACCCTCGGCGCGCTCGCCGCCGCGTTCGCCTTCGGCTACGGCGCGCTGCTGCTCGCCCGCCGCGAGGACACCGGCCGCTGGGTGCTGATCGTCGCCGCCGCAGCACAACTCGGCCTCGGGCTGCTCGCCCTGCTCGCCACGCTCATCGGCTACGACTCGGGGTACGGCATCCACTGGTTCGCCGACCAATCGGTCCTGCGTTCGATCTTCGTCGGTCTCGGTGGGGTGCCGGGCGCGGTGACGGCGATCGTCAACCACAACTGGACGGCCGCTGCCACCGCGACCGGCCTCGGCGCGATCGTGCTGCTCATGGCCGTCCTACCGTGGACGGCGGCCTACACACGCGCACGCCCGAAAGATCTTGTCGGACCGGCCGTATAGTTTCAGCTGGTCAGCACCAGGGCACACAGCTCGTCCGGAGGGGGAAACGATGGGGTATCCGCACGGCCCACAGGGCTACGACCCGTACGCGGCACAGGGTTACGCACAACCGGGCTACGCCCCCGACCCCTACGCTCAGCCCTACGGTGCTCAGCCATATGCCGAATACGGCTATGGCGCACCGGCTTACGGCGCGTACCCGCCGGGCTACGGTCAGCCGCGCCCCGGCGGGGGAACGGCGATCACCGCTGCGGTCATCTCACTGCTGCTGTCGCTGATCGCCCTCGGCGGGCTCGGAATCGCCGCGGCCGTCATCTTCGGCACCGAGCCGACCAGCGCCACCGACGAAGCCGGTCGATCCGAGGTGACCATCGGCCTCGCCATCGGCGCCGTCCCCAGCCTGCTGTGGTTCCTCGGCTCGATCCTGTTGTTCCGCCGCAAGACCGCAGGCCGAGTGCTCCTCATCCTGCTGTCCGTCCTCGCCCTGGCAGGCACCTGGGTCTCGGTCCTCATGGCACTGAGTCAAACCTCCTCATCGGAGACCGGCGGGGCGATCGCGGGCGCCCTCGTAGTCTCGTTCTTTCCCCTGATCATCCTCATCCTGACCGCAGCCCCCTCGACGGGCCGCTGGATCCGCGCCGGGCGACCGTCCCCGTATCCCCACTACTGACGCCCGCGTCCCGCCCCGGAACAGCGACTCACACCCGACGGTGCCGTACGCATCGCCATCGGTTCGGTCCTGTCCGGGTAGCGGCTGATAAAAGCGCAGGTCAGGAGTCGGTCAAGGACTCCGCCGGGACAATCGGCCGTCTTCCGATACGCTGGGCACCCGTGACCGCCGCATCGTCCCCGGGTAACTCCGTCAACGCAGATTCCGCCAGCCAGGCAAACCAGTACGACCTGATCGTGGTCGGGTCCGGCTTCTTCGGCCTGACCGTGGCCGAGCGGGCCGCGAACGTGCTGGGTAAGCGGGTGCTGGTGATCGACCGCCGCTACCACCTGGGTGGCAACGCCTACTCCGAGCCCGATCCGGAAACCGGAATCGAGATTCACAAGTACGGCGCGCACCTGTTCCACACCTCGAACAAGAAGGTGTGGGACTACGTCACCCAGTTCACCGAGTTCACCGGCTACCAGCACCGCGTGTTCGCCATGCACAAGGGCCAGGCCTACCAGTTCCCGATGGGGCTGGGTCTGATCTCGCAGTTCTTCGGCCGCTACTTCACCCCCGAAGAGGCCAAGAAGCTGATCGCCGAGCAGGCCGCCGAGGTGAAGACCGCCGACGCCCAGAACCTCGAGGAGAAGGCGATCTCGCTGATCGGGCGCCCGCTCTACGAGGCCTTCGTGCGCGACTACACCGCCAAGCAGTGGCAGACCGACCCGAAGGAACTGCCCGCGGGCAACATCACCCGCCTGCCGGTGCGCTACACCTTCGACAACCGCTACTTCAACGACACCTACGAGGGCTTGCCCAAGGAGGGGTACACGAAGTGGCTGGAGAACATGGCCGCCTCCGAGCTCATCGACGTGCGCCTGAACACTGACTGGTTCGACGTTCGTGACGAGATCACCGCCGCCAACCCCGACGCCCCGGTCGTCTACACCGGCCCGCTTGACCTGTACTTCGACTACGCCGAAGGCGAACTGGGCTGGCGCACCATCGATTTCGAGACCGAGGTGCTCGAGCAGGGTGACTACCAGGGCACCAGCGTCATGAACTACAACGACGCCGACGTCCCGTTCACCCGCATCATCGAGCCGCGCCACTTCCATCCGGAGCGCGACTACCCGACCGACAAGACGGTCATCATGCGCGAGTTCTCGCGCTTCGCCCAGACCGGCGACGAACCGTACTACCCGATCAACACCCCGGAGGACCGCGCCAAGCTGCTCGCCTACCGCGAGCGCGCCAAGCGCGAAACCGCCGAGAAGAAGGTGCTTTTCGGTGGTCGCCTCGGCACCTACCAGTACCTGGACATGCACATGGCGATCGGTTCGGCGCTGAGCATGTTCGAGAACGTGCTCCGCCCGCATCTCGAGTCGGGTGCGCCCCTGGTGGACGAGGCATGAGCGCGCAACCGATGCTCGAAGACTTGACTACCGAGACCCGCGCCAAGTCGCTGCTGCAACGCGTCATCCTGCCGCGCCCGGGCGAGCCGTTGGACGTGCGGACCCTCTACCTGGAGGAATCCACCACCAACGCCCGCCGTGCGCACGCCACCAGTCGCACCGCGCTGTCGATCGGCGCGGAGTCGGAGGTGTCGTTCTGCACCTACTTCAACGCGCTGCCCGCCAGCTACTGGCGTCGGTGGAGCGTGCTGAAGTCGGTGGTGCTGCGGCTGGAGCTGGCCGGGCACGGTCGCGTCGACGTGTACCGCTCCAAGGCGGACGGTTCGCGAATCCACGTGCAGGGCAAGGAGTTCGCTGTTCCGCAGGGCGCCGACTCGGTGTCGGTGGAGTTCGAGACCGATCTGGGCCCGTTCGAGGACGGCGGCTGGATCTGGTTCGACATCACCACCGACACGGCGGTCACCCTGCTCGCGGGCGGCTGGTACGCACCGCAGGAGGCGCCGGGCACCGGCAGCATCGCCGTCGGCATGCCAACCTTCAACCGGCCGACCGACCTGGTGAAGACCCTGGCTGCCCTCGGCTCGGACCCGCTGGTGCTCGGCAATGTCGCCGCGGTGATCGTGGCCGACCAGGGCAACCGCAAGGTCGTCGACGAGCCCGGATTCACCGAGGCCGCCGCGACGCTGGGCGACCGGCTCAGCATCCACGACCAGCCCAACCTCGGCGGGTCCGGCGGCTACAGCCGTGTCATGTACGAGGCGCTGAAGACCGACGCCGAGTTCATCGTCTACATGGACGACGACATCGAGATCGAACCCGACTCGATCCTGCGCGCCCTCGCGTTCTCCCGGTTCGCCAAGTCGCCGCTGCTGGTCGGCGGGCAGATGCTGAACCTGCAGGAACGCTCGCACCTGCACAGCATGGGTGAGGTCGTCGATCGCGGAATCTTCATGTGGTCCTCGGCGCCGAATGTCGAATACGACCACGACTTCTCCAAGTACCCGCTCAAGGACCGCGACAACTCCAAGCTCCTGCACCGGCGCATCGACGTCGACTTCAACGGCTGGTGGACCTGCGTGATCCCGCGCAAGGTCGCCGAACAGATCGGTCAGCCGCTGCCGCTGTTCCTCAAGTGGGACGACGTCGAATACGGTCTGCGCGCGCGTGACGCGGGGTACTCGACGGTCACCCTCCCCGGTGCCGCCGTCTGGCACATGGCCTGGTCCGACAAGGACGACGCCATCGACTGGCAGGCCTACTTCCACCTGCGCAACCGCCTGGTCGTCGCCTCGCTACACCTGCCGGGCGACGGCAAGCCGATGATCGTGAACACGGTCAAGGCCACCCTCAAACACCTGCTGTGCCTCGAGTACTCCACGGTCGCCATCCAGAACGAGGCGATCCGCGACTTCCTCGCCGGGCCGGAAGGTCTGTTCGACCTGCTGCCGAGCGCGCTGGGCAAGATCCACGCGATGCGCAAGGAGTACCCGGACGCCGTCGTGGTTCCGTCGTCGACCGAACTGCCGCTGGCCAGCCGCCACGGTGTCGGCGCCGTCGGTGAACCGGGTAACCCCATCGCGAAGGTGGCGCGCCTGGCCAAGGGCGTGGTGCACAACTTCCGCAAGGCCGACCCGGCCGCCCACGAGACACCGCAGCTCAACGTGCCGACGCTGGACGCGCGCTGGTTCCTGCTCTCGCAGGTCGACGGTGTGACCGTGACGACCGCCGACGGCCGTGGCGTGGTGTACCGCAAGCGCGACCCCCGCAAGGCGGCGGAGTTGCTCAAGGAAGCTCTGCGCCTGCGCAAGGAGCTCACCGCCCGCTTCCCGGAGATGCAGCAGCGTTACCGGGCCGCGCACGCCGAGCTGACAAGCACGGCGGCGTGGGAGAAGACCTTCGGCCTGAACGGAACGAGCAAGTGAACGCGATCAACCCGGAACTGGAACTGCTCGACGAGGGCTGCGGCGGCGACTGCGCGTGCAGTGGCGAGTACGTGGAGGTGCCCGTCGAGGTCGCGATCCTCAACGCCGTGCAGGGCACCATCGGCACCAACCCGACCGTGGTCTCGGCCGCGCGGGCGATGTCGCACTTCGGTGAGCACGCGCTGGGCTGGGTCGGCATCGCGGCGGCGGGCTGGCTGGTCGACAAGCCGCGCCGCCGTCAGTGGGCGGGCGTGGCCGTCGGCGCGGTCGGCGCGCACGCGGCGTCGATCGTCATCAAGCGCATCGTCCGCCGTCCGCGCCCGAACGATCCGTCGGTGCAGGTCAACGTGTCGACGCCGAGCAAGCTGAGCTTCCCGTCCTCGCACGCCACCTCCACGACGGCGGCGGCGGTGTTGCTCGGCAGGCTCACCGGGCTACCCTTGCCTGCGGTGCTCGTGCCACCGATGCTGTTGTCCCGGGTCGTGCTCGGGGTGCATTACCCTTCCGATGTGCTCGCCGGTTCCGCACTGGGGGCCGCGTCGGCCGCCGCCGTGCTCGCCGCCGAAAAGAGACGCCGCCCGTGACCGCTACCGAAAGAACTCTGGCTGAGATGAGCGAAGAACCGTCCGCCGCCGTCCTGGACGAGGCTGCTGTGAAGGGCCCGCCGAAGACCCTGGCCGGCGGGCTCGTCAAGGCCGTTCGCCCACGTCAGTGGGTCAAGAACGTGCTCGTGCTCGCCGCGCCGCTCGCCGCGGGCCCCGAAGCCGTCAGCGACCTGGGGATCCTCGCGCACGTCGCGATCGCGTTCGTCGTGTTCTGCATGGCCGCCTCGGGCATCTACCTGGTCAACGACTCGCTCGACGTCGAGGCCGACCGCGCCCACCCGACGAAGCGGTTCCGGCCGATCGCGGCGGGCGTCGTTCCTGTCAACCTGGCTTACGCGCTGGCCGCCGTGCTGCTGGTCGGTTCGATCGCCGGTTCGTTCCTCGCGTCGTGGCACCTCGCCGTGGTGATGGCCGTGTACATCGGCATCCAGCTGGCGTACTGCCTGGGGCTCAAGCACCAGGCCGTGCTCGACATCTGCATCGTCTCCTCGGGCTTCCTGCTGCGCGCCATCGCCGGTGGCGCGGCAGCGGATATCGAACTGTCGCAATGGTTCCTGCTGATCATGGCGTTCGGTTCGCTGTTCATGGCGGCGGGCAAGCGCTACGCCGAACTGCAGATCGCGCTCGACACGGGCGCCAAGATCCGCAAGTCGCTGCAGTACTACACCCCCACCTACCTGCGCTTCGTCTGGACGCTCGCGGCCACCGCGCTCGTGGTGTTCTACGGACTGTGGGCGTTCCAGCAGGGTGAGGCCCGTGACACCCAGTGGTACGCGATCTCGATGGTGCCGTTTACCATCGCAGTCCTGCGTTACGCGGTCGACGTCGATGGTGGCGAGGCCGGTGAACCCGAAGAGATCGCGCTGGGGGACCGCATCCTGCAGTTCCTCGCTATTGCCTGGATCGGAGCGGTAGGTGTCGCTGTCTATCTCACCTGACGAGATCGTGGTAGCGGAGCGGGAATCATCTGAAGACGAACGGCTGGGCAGCGCCGAACAGGCGCGCCCGGCCGCGCGTTTCGCAGCCGCGTCCCGGGCCACATTCGTCGGTGGGGTCGTGCTCACCGCCGCGCTGTTCGCGATCGGTGCCTGGCAGCGGCGCTGGATCGCCGACGACGGGCTCATCGTCCTTCGCACAGTGCGTAACCTGCTCGCGGGCAACGGCCCGGTCTTCAACATGGACGAGCGGGTCGAAACCAATACCAGCACCGCCTGGACCTACATCGTCTGGTTCTTCAGCTGGGTCACCCAGGCCAGGCTCGAATACGTGGTGCTCGGTGTCGCCCTCGTCGTCTCGGTGCTCGCGATGGTGTTCGCCATGCTCGGCACCGCGCGGCTGTGGGGCGGAAGCACCGGTCAGCTGCTGATCCCGGCGGGTGTGCTCGTCTACATCGCGTTGCCGCCCGCCCGCGACTACGCCACCTCCGGACTGGAGAGCGGCCTGGTGATCTGCTGGGTCGGGTTGCTGTGGTGGCTGATGATCCGGTGGAGCCAGGCCGCGGTCGTGCGGGTGCCCGGCCTGCTCGGGCTGGTGTTCCTGGCCGGTCTCGCACCACTCGTCCGGCCCGAGGCCACCCTGATCGGGGTGCTCGCGCTCGGCATGATCTTCCTCGCGCCGATGCCGCAGTTCCGGTTCGGGCCCGTGGTGCTGCGCGCGCTGATCGTTCTCGTCGCCGGGCTGGTCCCGGTCGCCTACCAGATCTGGCGGATGGGCTACTACGGCCTGCCCTACCCGAACACCGCCGTCGCCAAGGACGCGGGCGGTGCCAAGTGGGGGCAGGGCCTGAAGTACCTGGCCGATCTGGTCGGGCCCTACTACCTGTGGATCCCGCTGCTGGTGCTGCTGGTCGCGGGCGTGCTCGCCGCCATGGCGCACGGGTTCCGGGTGAAGCCCACCTGGTCGATCGCCGCGATTCGCTCGTGGTTCCGTTCGCCGAGCGCGGTCGTGGTGATGGTGCTGCTCAGCGGCGTGCTGCTCACCGTGTACGCGGTGCGCGTCGGCGGTGACTTCATGCACGGCCGGATGCTGCTCACCCAGCTGTTCCTGCTGCTGCTCCCGGTGGCCGTCGTCCCCATCCCGGTGCGCGCGTTCGCGGCGAGGGACTGGTCGTTCGCGGTGCTGCTCGTCGCGCTGCTCGGCACGGCGGGCTGGTCGTTGTACGCGGCGAGCACCACCGCCATCACCACGGGAACCAAGATCAGCGCCTCGGGCATCGTCGACGAGCGCGTGTACTACGTGCTCAACACCGGTCACGATCATCCGATCCGCGCCGAGGACTATCTCGACTACCCGCGCATGCGGGCGATGGTGAACGACATCGCCAACAACCCCAACGGCGGTCTGCTGCTGAATTCGCCGTCGTTCACCTTCTGGTACCTCGACCCGCCGCCGCAGCCCATCCCCGAGGGCGGCGCCGGGCACACCGTTTACTTCCTCAATCTCGGCATGACCAGCATGAACGTGCCGCTGAGCGTGCGTGTGATCGACCCGATGGGCCTGGCCTACCCGCTGGCCGCGCATTCGGACCGGCTGGTCGACGGCCGCATCGGCCACGACAAGAGCCTGTACCCCGACTGGGTGGTCGTCGATTCGGGCATGGTCGACATCCATCCGTGGATGCCGTGGTTCATGGACGAGAAGTGGGTGACCCAGGCACGCACCGCCATGTCGTGCCCCGAAACGCAGGCCCTGATGATCTCGGTGCGCGACCCGCTCACCTTCGATCGGTTCAAGCACAACCTCCGCAATGCGATGACCTTCGCGAAGTACCGCATCGACCGCGTCCCGAAGTACGAGATCCAGCGGTGTGGGTTGGTCAATCCCTACCCCGAGCCACAGCGCTGAATCGATCACATAATTACTTTTTGGTAACGCCAGGCTATCGATGTAGCGATAGGGTCAACGAGGAACTTCCGTCGGCGCACTGGTGTGCCGGATGTCAGTCGGCGGTCATTGCAACCGCGGTTCCGCGCGAACCGCACGAGGAAAGGCCCAACACAGAATGCGTGGCGGACGTCTGAGAACCAGGGGAGCCGGCTGGCTCAAGCGGTCGGTGCTGGTTTCGTTGGCGATCGTGCTGCCGCTCGGGGTGTCGGTGGCAGGTCCCACCGGCACCGCGACGGCGGCATTCGATCCCAGTGGTTTCGATTTCTGGGTCGACTCCGAAATGGGCCCGATCAAGTCGCGGATCTTCCGCGCCGCGGACGGCAACACCGGCCGCGTGGTCTACGCGCTCGACGGTATGCGTGCCCGCGACGACCTCAACGGCTGGGAAATCGACACCAATGTCGCCCGCGCGCTGACCGCGGCCAACATCAACGTCGTGATGCCCGTCGGCGGCCAGTCCAGCTTCTACGCCGACTGGAACGCGCCGAGCAACTTCTTCGGACTCGACGCCGGTTCGGGCGGTAGCTCCACCGGTTCGGCGGCCACCGGTTCCTCGATGACCGGCTCGTCGATCGCTCCGGCCCAGGTGGCGGGCAAGAAGAACACCTACAAGTGGGAAACCTTCCTGACCACCCACCTGCGCAACGCGCTGTCGAGCAGGCTCGGTTTCAACCCGAACAACAACGGCGTCTTCGGCCTGTCGATGGGTGGCTCGGCCGCCCTGACCCTGGCCGCGTACCACCCCGACCAGTTCAGCTACGCCGGTTCGTTCTCCGGCTACCTGAACATCTCCGCGCCGGGTATGCGTGAGGCGATGCGCACCGCCATGATCTCCGCGGGCGCCTTCAACATCGACGCGATGGCGCCGCCGTGGGGCCCGCAGTGGCTGCGGATGGACCCGTTCGTCTTCGCGCCGCGCCTGGTGGCCAACGGCACCCGCGTCTGGGTCTCGGCGGCCAGCGGTATCCCCGGTGCAGGCGATGTGTCCAACCCGATGGAAATCGTGCAGGGTGTTCCGCTGGAACTGCTCGCGATGGTCAACAGCCGGGCCTTCCAGGTCCGCATGGCCACCCTCGGCGGCGGCAACGCCACCTTCGACTTCCCGATCACCGGCGTGCACAACTGGCGCAACTGGGAAGCGGAAGTCAACCGCATGATCCCCGACCTTTCGGCCAACATCGGCTGAGTCGACTGGTTTCACGCGAAACCGCCCGGGTGCATTCGCACCCGGGCGGTTTTGTGCTTTCGCGTCACGATCCGAGGCAAAGACGGTGACGAATCATGTGCGACAGATCACCGAGAGTTGTGTTGCGGGTCACTTTCCAGCAACATGTAAGCGTTCGTGAAGCGTTTGATACTCAGTGAGCATGCGTCGAGGTTGAATCGTCCGTTTTGCCCTGGTTCGATCACATTTCGGCGCCCGATGAGGAATCCGACTGCGTAGCTCGGGGTTTGCGCTATCGGTCTGCCGAGAAAGGTCTAGTCGAATGCGAACACTGCGCCGCGAGCGTGGACCCGTGAAGACCGCAACCCGCGGATCGTGGGTGCGGCGATGGGCCGCGGGCGTATCCATGGCTCTGCTCGTCCCGCTCGCCACGGCCGTCGGCGGCACCGCCGCGCCGGCCGCCGCGGGATTCAACCCGGCCGCGTTCGACTTCTGGGTCGATTCCGGCATGGGCCCGGTGAAGACGCGCATTCTGCGCGCGGCCAACGGCAACACCAATCGAGTGGTCTATGTCCTCGACGGTATGCGCGCCCCCGAGCATCTCAACGGCTGGGAAATCGAGACCGATATCCCCAACGCGCTCGCGCGGGCCGATATCAATGTGGTGATGCCGGTCGGTGGAATGTCGAGTTTCTACGCCGACTGGAATTCCCCGAGCAGCTTCTTCGGTGTGCCGGGCACCGGCCCCGCCACCGGTTCCGGCGGGATCGACGCGTTCGCGGGCGGACCGGGCAAGAGCTACCGGTACCAGTGGGAAACCTTCCTCACCAGGGAACTGCCCAACGCGCTCGGCGACCGGCTCGGCTTCAGCCGCACCCGCAACGGCGTGTTCGGCCTGTCGATGGGCGGTTCGGCGGCGCTCACCCTCGCCGCCTACCACCCCGACCAGTTCTCCTTCGCGGGCGCCTACTCGGGTTACCTGAACATCTCCGCGCCCGGTATGCGTGAGGCCATCCGCCTCGGCATGATCGACGCGGGCGGCTACAACGTGGACTCCATGGCCCCGCCGTGGGGCCCACAGTGGCTGCGGATGGACCCGTTCGTGTTCGCCCCCAACCTGGTCCGCAACAACACCCGCCTCTGGATAGCGGCGGGTTCAGGCTTGCCGACCAGTTCCGACGGACCGAACATCAATACCGTCAACGGAATGGCGCTGGAAGCGCTGGCACTGGCGAACACTCGCGCCTTCGAAGTCCGCATGGCCACCCTCGGCGCACGCAACGTCACCTACTCGTTCCCGCCCTTCGGCATCCACGCCTGGAACACCTGGAACGACGAGGCCCTGCGCATGATCCCGGACCTGTCGAACAATATCGGCTGACAAAACATGAACCGGCGCCGAACATTTCGGCGCCGGTTCTGTGTCTGCAGCACCCGGTTTGCGGGCCGAATGTTCCTGCCCTTGCAAGTAATTCGCCAGTCGAATATCCTCCAGCGAGCGTAAGTGTGACCAGATCGTTGTTTCATCTCTTCTGACGACCGGAGTGTCGGGATCCGGTTGTCGGCACCGACGTGTCTGGCATGCCATAACAGCAGAAAGAGAGCGGAATTCACATGCGTTTCGGCAAGGCCGTCGCGCCGAAGGGTGACCAGCCGGGTGCGTCCCGGGGCACAGCACCTCGTGGTTGGCGTAATCGAATTCTAGCTGTCGGCGCAGCAGCCCTCGTGCTGCCGATCGCCGCGGGTGCGGCGGCCCCGACTGCGTTCGCCGCGCCGGTTCCGGGTGTCGCACTGCGTGCGCCCGCGGGTGGCTACGAAGAACTGATGGTCCCGTCGAAGATGGGTCCGGTGAAGGTCCAGGTCCAGTGGGCCCGCAATGGTGGCAATGCCGCGTTGTACCTGCTCGACGGTCTGCGCGCCCGCGACGACCGCAACGCCTGGTCCTTCGAGACCAACGCGATGCAGCAGTTCGCCAACGACAACGTCACCCTGGTGATGCCGGTCGGTGGCCAGTCCAGCTGGTACGCCGACTGGACCGCCGCGTCCAACACCAACGGTCAGAAGACCACCTACAAGTGGGAAACCTTCCTCACCGAAGAGCTCCCCGCCTTCCTCGAGGGCTACGGCGTTTCCCGCCACAACAATGCGGTGCTCGGCCTGTCGATGTCGGGTCCGGCCGCGCTGCGGCTGGCCGCCCTGCATCGCGACCAGTTCAAGCACGCTTCCTCGCTGTCGGGCCCGCTGAACTGGGGTGCCCCCGGCATGCGTGAGGCCATCCGCGTGATGATGCTCGACGCCGGCCGCTTCAACGTCGACTCCATGGCCGCTCCGTGGAGCCCGGCGTGGCTGCGGATGGACCCGATGGTGTTCGCGCCGGAGCTGCGTGGTCTGCCGATGTTCATCTCCTCGGCCAACGGCCTGCCCGGTCAGCACGACCGTCCGGCCGGTCTGGGCGGGGTGTACAACACCGCAAACGCGATGGGCATCGAGGCCATCTCGTTCGTGAGCACCCTGGCGTTCCAGCGTCGTCTGGCCAGCCTCGGCATCCCGGCCACCTTCGACTTCCCGGCCACCGGTACCCACTCGTGGAAGTACTGGGAAGACCAGCTGTGGAAGGCTCGCCCGCAGATCCTCGGCGCGCTCGGTGCCTGAGTAGTTTCCGCACAGCAACGCTGAGAAGACCGGCTCACCCGCAGGGTGGGCCGGTCTTTTTGCTGTGCGGGCGCTTCGCGTGTCTTCCCCGGTTATCGGCCGGTACTGCGGTACAACGTGACGGAGGCTGTGTCCCAGGGTGGGGATAGGAGGTCGCGCGTGTTGCAGAAACATCGTCTCCGGGCGCCGATTCGGCGGATCCTCGGAATCGCGGCCATGACCGCCGCCCTGCTCGGTCCCGCGCTCGCCGTTCCCGCGCCCGCACAGGCCGCGGTGGCGTCGGTGCAACGGGTGGAGTGGCTGACGGACCGACGGGTGGCCCTGACAGTGTTCTCGCCCGCCATGAACACCCCCATCCAGGTGCAGATGCTGCTGGCCCGCGACTGGCACGCCCGGCCCGACGCCGCGTTCCCGATGATGCTGATGCTCGACGGCCTGCGCGCCCAGGACGACGAGAACGGCTGGACCAAAGACGCCGACGCCGAAGGCTTCTACGCCGACAAGAACGTGAACGTGGTGCTGCCGGTGGGCGGTCAGTCCAGCTTCTACTCCGATTGGCTCGAGCCCAACAACGGTCATGTGTACAAGTGGGAGACCTTCCTCACCAAGGAACTCCCGCCGGTGCTCGAACGTGATTGGCGCACGACGGATGTGCGTGGCGTCCAGGGGCTTTCGATGGGCGGCACGGCCGCGATGAACCTGGCGGGCCGCAACCCCGGCCTGATGAAGTACGTGGCCTCGTACTCGGGCCTGCTCACCACGACGACGCTCGGTATGCCGCAGGCGATCGAATTCGCGGTCCGCGACGCGGGCGGGTTCGAATCGTCGGCGATGTGGGGTCCGCCCGGCAGCCCGGAGTGGGCCGCCCACGACCCCTATCTGCTCGCGGAGAAGCTCAAAGGCGTGAGCATGTACGTCTCGAGCGGCAGCGGATTGGCGGGCAGCCACGATCAGGCGGGCGAGATTCCGCTGCTGAGCGAGAACTGGGCGGGCACCGGGCTGGAGATCCTCTCGCGTTTGTCGACGCAGAATTTCGTGACCAAGCTGGAGAAGCTCGCGATCCCGGTGCAGGCGAATTACCGTCCGGCGGGAACGCATTCGTGGCCGTACTGGGATTTCGAGATGCGTCAGTCGTGGCCGCAAGCCGCGGCTGCGCTGGGCACGGAGCCCGGTGGGGCGCAGTGCGCGGCGGGTGGGGCGATCGGTTCGGTTGTGCAGGTGGCGAATTGGCTCGGCGGGTGCGTCACGGGGGAGTACGCGGCGGGCGCCGGCGTGGTGCAGGACTTCATGAACGGCCGGGTGTTCCATTCGGCCGCGACCGGTACCCACGCCGTCGGCGGCCGGATCGGCGGCACGTATGCCGGAATCGGCGGCGCCGCTTCGCCGTTGGGCCTGCCGACCGGCGACGAGCACGGCCTGCCCGACGGGCGCGGCCGCATGCAGACCTTCGAGGGCGGCTCGATCTACTGGACGCCGCAGACCGGCGCGCAGGTGGTACGCGGCGCCTTCCTCGAGGAATGGGGCAGGCAGGGCTTCGAGGGTGGGCCCGCGGGCTACCCGCTGGCCGCCGAGGCACGCACACCAAGCCGCGAAGGCGCGGTGCAGGCCTTCGAGCACGGCACCATGTTCCACAGCGCCGCCACCGGCGCGCACCGCGTGGAGGGTTTCATCCTCGACAAGTACGCCCAGCTCGGATTCGAGAACAGCCCGCTGGGGTTCCCGGTGTCGGGTGAGCTGCCGCTGAAGGACTTCGGCCGGGCCACCCGGTTCGAGGGCGGCACCATCTACTGGAGCCCGCTCTCGGGTGCCTTCGTGGTGCGACCGGGCCCGCTGGCCGACGCCTGGGCCGCACAGGGCTTCGAGAACGGCCGGCTGGGGTATCCGGTGAGCGACGAGTTCACCGTTCCGGGTGGTGTGCAGCAGAACTTTCAGACCGGGTTCATCGTGGTGCGCGACGGCAGATCCGAAGTGCACGGTGTGTGAGCTCGGGCTGAGAACTCGCTGAGGTTCGTGCCGGGGCGCCCGGACCACCCGTGTGTCCGGCTAGCCTTGGCAGCGACCGCTCCCCTGACTAACGATCGAGGAAAGACATCTTCATGCATCGGATCCCTGGCAAGGTAGCCGGATCGGTCGCGGCCCTCGCGGCCGTCGCCCTGCTGTCCGCCTGCGGCGACAACGACTCGACCGCCTCGCAGACGCCGACCCTTTCGTCGAGCGCGAGCGCCGCCGCGTCGGCGACCACGCAGGCTCCCGCCACCTCGGCGGCCGAGGACACCACCTCGGCGGCGCCGGAGTCCGAGACCTCGGCGCCCGAGCAGCCACAGGTCGCGCCGACGGTCGAGGAGACCCCGGCCACCGGTAAGGACAAGGCGTTCCTCGACGAGCTCGGCAAGAACGGCATCCATCCGGCCGACCAGACCAGCGCGATCACCGCGGCCACCTACATCTGCTCGGCGAAGAGCACCGGCGCGAGTGACGCCGACATCGCCACCTTCGTCGCCGCGATGGCCGGCACCGACGCCGCGTTCGACCCGGCCAAGATGGACGTCAACAAGGCCGCCGAGATCTACATCGCGGCCGCGAACTCCACCTACTGCTGATGAATCCCCGACCGACGCGACGTACCCGCAGGTTCTGGCCTGCGGGGTGTCTGACGGTACTCGCGCTGCTCGTCCTGGCGATCATCGTCATCGTGCTGCTGTGGTACCTGCTCGCGGGCCGGTTGCGTGAGCCGGGGCCGACACCGCCCGGGCCCCCGCCACCGACGTCGCAGTCGGCGGACTGTCCCGATGTGATGTTGCTGTCGATTCCCGGTACCTGGGAGTCGGCGAGCAACGACGACCCGTACAACCCGACGGCCAATCCGATCTCGCTGATGCTCAGCATCACCAATCCGCTGCGCGCCCAGTTCCCGGACAACCGGCTCGAGGTGTACACCGTGCCCTACGTGGCACAGTTCTCCAACCCCATCGCCATCCCGCCCGACGGTCAGGCCTCCTACAACAACAGCCGCACCGAAGGCACCGCGCGGGCCACCGACATCCTGGCCCAGCGTCACCAGCAGTGCCCGCTCACCACCTACGTGATCGCCGGGTTCTCCCAGGGCGCGGTGATCGCCGGTGACGTGGCCGCCCAGATCGGCGCGGGCAACGGCCCGATCCCCGCCGACCGGGTCCTCGGCGTCACCGTGATCGCCGACGGCCGCCGTACCGCGAACACCGGCCCCGGCCAGCCGACCGAGATCGGCGACCCGCCGCCTGCGGGCGAGGGTGCCGAAGTCGCGTTGCGGGGGGTGAACGTGCCGGGAATCACGATGACCGGCCCGCGTGAGGGTGGTTTCGGCGAGCTGGCACCGAAGGTGTTCTCCATCTGCGCCCCCGGCGACATGATCTGCGACGCGCCGCGCGAAGCGCTCAATCCGGTGAACGCGCTGGGCAGTCTCGCTGCGCTGATCCGGTCGGCGGGCAACCCGGTGCACGCGCTCTACGCCAGCAATACCGTCGACGGGCAGGGCACCACCGCCACCCAGTGGACGGTGAACTGGGCGAGCGAGCTCATCCAGAACGCCCCCCATCCACCGCATTCCTGAGTTTCGCAAGACGAGGTTGTCACAGTCACAGGGCCGCCATGTTTGGCGTGGTTCATGCCTCGCTGTGACATCCGCAGTACTGTTCGCTCGCACGCTGTAAAGTGCGCTGGTGATTGCGCCCGAACACACCGGAGAGCCAGGAGCGAAGAGTTCATGACCGAAGCTGGGGCACCCGTCGGTGAGCTGACCGCGCTGGGTACGCCGCTGCGTCCGTTCCGTTTCGCCGCGGCGGGCGAGGGCAACAAGCAGGAGGGTGGCGCGCGCAAGTTCGTCCAGACGGCACAGGAAGCCGAGGAGATGGGTTACGACACGTTCGTCGTGCCCGATCACCTGGGTGACCAGATCGGCCCGATCGCCGCGCTGGGCGCACTCACGCAGGCCACGAGCAAGATCCGGCTGGGCACCTCGGTGCTGGCCAACGGATTCCGCCATCCCGTCGTGCTCGCCAAGGACCTGGCGACCATCGACGTGCTGTCCAAGGGCAGGCTGGAAGTCGGCGTCGGCGCGGGCTGGATCAAGGAAGAGTTCGAGAACGCGGGCATCCCGTACGAGCGTCCGGGCGTGCGCCTGGAGAAGCTCGACGAGTCGCTGACGATTCTCGACACGCTGCTGCGCGGCCAGGAATGCAACTTCGAGGGCAAGCACTACCAGGTGCGCGGCATCAAGGGCACGCCGCGCCCGAGGCAGGGCCCGCGTCCGCCGCTGTGTACCGGTGGTGGCGGCCCGAAGATGCTCGCCCTGGCGGCCAAGCACGCCGACATCGTCTCGGTGGTGCCGCAGACGACCAAGAACGGCAAGGGCCTGCTCTCGGGCATCACGCTCGAGAAGACGATCGAGAAGGTCAACATCGTCAAGGCCGCTGCCGGTGACCGGTTCGCCGACATCGAACTGAACTGGGCCATCACCGCCATCGTCATCACCGACGACCGGGAGAAGACCGCCGAGATGGCGCTGCGCGCGATCGATCGCGGCCTGCACCCGGACCTCGAGGTCGACGTGGAACTCTCGGTGGAAGATATTCTGAACTCGCCCTACGTCGCGATCGGTACGTTCGAGGAAATCGCCGAACAGATCAAGCGTGTGCGCGAACTCACGTCGATGTCGTATGTCGGCATCTTCCCCACCCAGATGGACGCGTTCGCGCCTGTCATTCCGCTGCTGCGGGAGGACTGAGCGGGGGTTCTCTGTAACATGACTCTGGTTTGAGAACATCTAGCCGATAGCGGTCTACCGCGCAGACCGCTCGAAAATCCGCAGGTTGTCAGGATGCATGCTCCGGCGTGCTCCGGGGGCCGGTGGCGATAGCGAGTCGTGGCCGCACCGGCGTCAACGTCGAAATGCGTTGGACGAATTCACCGGTGACTCGGCCTCGGAGGAGAAGAAGGAATGGAAGAGACTTTCGACGACTACCTGGACGAGACCGGGAACATCGTTATTCCCGAGGGTCGGACCCTGGTCGATCACGTCGAGAAGCACACCCGTAACGATGCGAACACGCTCGCGTACCGCTACATCGACTATTCGCGGGAACGCGACGGCGAGGTGCACGAGCTGACCTGGCAGGAGTTCGGAGTTCGGCTGCGCGCGGTGGCCGCTCGCCTGCAACAGGTGACCAACCCGGGCGACCGGGTCGCGATCCTCGCGCCGCAGGGCCTGGACTACGTGATCTCCTTCTTCGCCGCGATCTACGCGGGCACCATCTCGGTGCCGCTGTTCGATCCCGACGAACCCGGCCACACCGACCGGCTGCACGCCGTGCTCGGCGACTGCGAGCCCTCGGCGATCCTCACCGCTACCTCCTCGGCGGCAGGCGTGCGCCAGTTCTTCCGTTCGCTGCCCGCCGCTCAGCGCCCGCGCATCATCGCTGTCGACGCGATCCCCGACACCCTCGGTGACTCGTGGATCCGCCCCGACACCGCGATCGACGACATCGCCTACCTGCAGTACACCTCGGGTTCCACCCGCACCCCCGCAGGCGTGGAGATCACGCACCGCGCGGTCGGGACGAACCTGCTGCAGATGATCAACTCGCTGAACATGAACGAGAACTCGCGCGGTGTCACCTGGCTCCCGCTGTTCCACGACATGGGCCTGCTGACCGTGATCCTGCCCGCCGTGGGCGGCAAGTTCATCACCATCATGTCGCCGAGCGCGTTCGTGCGCCGCCCGTCGCGCTGGATCAACGAGCTGGCCGCCGTCTCCGACGGTGCCGGTACGTTCGCGGCCGCGCCGAACTTCGCTTTCGAGCACGCCGCCGCGCGTGGTGTGCCGAAGGCGGGCGAGTCGCTGGACCTGTCGAACGTGATCGGCCTGATCAACGGGTCCGAGCCGGTGACCGTGTCCTCGATGAAGAAGTTCAACGAGGCGTTCGCGCCGTTCGGTCTGCCCAAGACGGCCATCAAGCCCTGCTACGGCATGGCGGAGGCGACGCTGTTCGTGTCGGCGACCAAGGCCGAGGACGAGGCCAAGTACATCTACGTCGACCGCGACGAGCTGAACGCGGGCCGGATGGTTCGCGTCGAGCCGACCGCGCCGAACGCCATCGCGCAGGTCTCCTGCGGTTACGTCGGGCTGTCGCAGTGGGCCGCGATCATCGACCCGGAGTCGATCGACGATCCCAAGGGCGGCCGTGAGCTGCCCGACGGCCGGGTCGGTGAGATCTGGCTGCACGGCAAGAACATGGGCATCGGCTACTGGGGTCGCCCCGACGAGTCGGCCAAGACGTTCCGCAACAAGATCGCCGAAGCACAGCCGGGTGGGCACACCGAGGGCACCGAGCCCGGTGCCGACTGGATGCGCACCGGCGACTACGGCGTGTACTTCGAGGGTGAGCTGTACATCACCGGCCGCGTGAAGGACCTGGTGATCGTCGACGGACGCAACCACTACCCGCAGGATCTCGAGTACTCCGCCCAGGAGGCCTCGACGGCGCTGCGTCCCGGTTTCGTCGCCGCCTTCGCGGTGCCCGCCAACCAGCTGCCTGCCGAGGTGTTCGCCGCCGACAGCCACTCGGGCATCAAGTTCGACGCCGACGACGCCTCCGAGCAGCTGGTGATCGTGGCCGAACGCGGTCCCGGCGCCGGTAAGGCCGACCCGGGCCCGATCGCCGACGCGGTGCGCGCGGCGATCTCGCAGCGCCACGGCGTCACCGCGCGTGACGTGCTGCTGGTGCCCGCGGGTTCCATCCCGCGTACGTCCAGCGGCAAGATCGCCCGGCGCGCCTGCAAGGCCGCCTACCTCGAGGGAACGCTGCGCGGTGGTTACACCCAGCAGGCTTTCCCCGATGCACCGGAAGAGTAATCGGCCGACCGGCTCGGAGCTGACGCCCGGTGCGACCACACCGGGCGTCAATCCACGGCGCGCCCTGTACGCAGACAGGTAGCTTGAGGAATTGATGGCTGACAACGAGGGCACGCCCACCCAGAACCCCGACATCCCCGCGGAGCAGACCGAACTCTCGGTCGCCGAGCTGCGTGACTGGCTGCGCCGCTGGGTCGCCGACGCGACCGGCCAGTCGATCGACGCGATCACCGTCGACCGGCCGATGGAGGAGTTCGGGCTGGCCTCGCGCGACGCGCTGGCCCTCGGCGGCGACATCGAGGACCGCACCGGCGTTTCGCTGGCTCCCACGGTGATCTACCAGCACCCGACCATCGCGTCGCTGGCCGAGATCATCGTCAACGGTGAGCCGGAGGAGGTCGAGGAGTCGGCCGACGAGTACGCCGCGAGCTTCACCCCCGGTGAGGCGCACGACATCGCCGTGGTCGGCCTGTCGACGCGGTTGCCGGGCGCTGGCGACACTCCCGAGTCGACCTGGGAATTCATCATGGGCCGCGGCGACGCGATCCGTGAGCTGCCCGAGGGCCGCTGGGACGAGTTCCGCGCCGACCCGTCGGTCGCGGCGGCCATCGAGGCGGGCAACACCCTCGGCGGCTATCTGGACCAGGACGTGGTGAAGGGCTTCGACGCGGAGTTCTTCGCGATGTCGCCGGTCGAGGTGGAGCGGGTCGACCCGCAGCAGCGGCTGATGATGGAGCTCACCTGGGAGGCGCTCGAGCACGCGCGCATTCCGGCCAGTGACCTCAAGGGCGGCAAGGTCGGCGTGTTCGTCGGCTCCTCGACCAGCGACTTCCAGCTGCTCGCCTCGCTGGGTCTTGGCGATCGGGATCCGGATCTGCCCGTGTCGGCCGAGGGTTATGCCCTGCTCGGCGCGTCGACCGGTGTGATCGCGAACCGTGTCTCGTACTTCTTCGACTTCCGCGGCCCCTCGATCACCGTCGATACCGCCTGCTCCTCGACCATCGTCGCGGTGCACCAGGCGGTGCGCGCGCTGCGTGACGGCGAGGCCGATGTGGCGCTCGCCGGCGGCGTGAACATGATCCTGGCCCCGGTGATCACGCTCGGTTTCGACCAGAACGGCGCGGTCGCCAAGGACGGGCACATCAAGGCGTTCTCCTCCGACGCCGACGGCATGGTCCGTTCCGAGGGCGCGGGCCTGGTCGTGCTCAAGCGCCTCGTCGACGCCGAACGCGACGGCGACAACATCCTCGGCGTGATCAAGGGTTCCGCCGTGAACTCCGACGGCCGCTCCAACGGTCTGTTCGCCCCCAACCCCGACGCCCAGGTCGACGTGCTGCGGGCCGCCTACCGCGACGCGCGCATCGCGCCCTCCTCGGTCGACTACATCGAGGCGCACGGCACCGGCACCCCCATCGGCGACCCGATCGAGGCCGACGCGCTGGCCCGCGTCATCGGACGTGGCCGCGAGGCCGACAAGCCCGCCCTGCTCGGTTCGGTGAAGACCAACTTCGGCCACCTCGAATCCGGCGCGGGCGTGCCCGCTCTGGCCAAGGTGCTGATGTCGTTCCAGCACAACGTGATTCCGCCGAACATCAACTACGCGGGCCCGAGCCCGTACATCCCGTTCGAGCAGGCCAACCTCAAGGTCGTCGACGAGCCGACCGAGTTCCCGCGCTACAGCGGTGTCGCCACCGTCGGTATCTCCGGTTTCGGTTTCGGTGGCACCAACGCGCACGTGGTGCTGCAGGAATACGTGCCGTCGCAGCCCGTCGTCGAGGACGTCACGTCCGAGCAGGTCGCCGCCGCCCAGGTCGAGGGTGAGGAGACCACCGATGTGGTCGCCGAGGCCGTCGCGATCACCGAGGCCGCCGTCGAACCGGCCCCGCTCGAGTGGGACGGCGACCGCGAGGAGCCGCTGCCGGTGATCCTCGCCGTGTCGGCCTACCTGCCGTCGCGTCGCAAGCGTGCCGCCGCCCGGCTCGCCGACTGGCTAGAGGGTGCGGGCAAGGATGTGCCGCTGGCCGACGTGGCCCGTTCGCTGGCCAAGCGCAGCCACCAGCGTTCGCGCGGTGTCGTCGTCGCCAAGACGCACGAGGAGGCCGTGGCCGGTCTGCGCGCGATCGCCGAGGGCAAGCCGGGCGCCGGTGTGTTCACCGCCGACTCGCCCGCGTCCAACGGCCCGGTGTGGGTGATGGCCGGTTTCGGCTCCCAGCACCGCAAGATGGCCAAGCAGCTCTACACCGAGAACTCGATCTTCCGCAAGAAGGTCGACGAGGTCGACGAGCTGGTGCAGGACGAGGCCGGCTACTCGATCCGCGAGATGTTCCTCGACGACGAGCAGGACTACGACGTCGGCACCTGCCAGGTCGGTATCTTCACCATCCAGCTCGGCCTCGCCGCCGTGCTGCGCGCACACGGCGCGGAACCCGCCGCGGTGGTGGGTCATTCGATGGGTGAGGTCGCCGGCGCCTACATCGCGGGCGGTCTGTCGATCGAGGACGCGGTGCGCGTGATCTGCGCTCGCTCGCGCCTGATGGGCGAGGGCGAGCAGATGATCACCGAGGACGACGTGCGCAATATGGCACTGGTCGAACTCAGCGCCCACGACGTGGCCCAGCTGCTGCCGCGCTTCCCCGATGTGGAGTGCGCGGTGTACGCGGCGCCGACGAACACCGTGATCGGTGGTCCGCGCGATCAGGTGGAGCAGATCGTCGCCGAGGTGGAGGGCATGGGCAAGTTCGCCCGCATCCTGCCGACCCGCGGCGCGGGCCACACCTCCCAGATGGATCCGCTGCTCGGCGAACTCGCCGCCGAACTCGCCGGCATCGAGCCCACGTCGCTGAAGGTCGGCCTGTACTCGACCGTGCACGAGGGCCTGTACTTCAAGCCCGGCACCGACCCGATCCACGACGAGCCGTACTGGGTGAAGAACATGCGCCACAGCGTGTACTTCACCAACGCGGTCAAGGCCGCCGTCGACACCGGGCACACCACGTTCCTCGAGCTGGCGCCGAACTCCGTCGCGCTGATGCAGGTTCTGGGCACCACCTTCGCGGCCGGTGTGCACGACGCGCAGCTCATCCCGACCTTGAAGCGCAAGGAGGACGAGTCGGCCGGTGTCATCGGCGCGCTCGCCCAGCTCTACGTGCACGGTCATGCGGTGAACCTGAGTTCGCTGCTGCCCGAAGGCGATTACGCCGATATCCCGCGTACCGCGTTCGTGCGCAAGGAGTACTGGCCAAAGGTTTCGATGTCGGGCGGCTCGGGCAGCACCCGCGTGCCCGGCGCGCATGTCGCGATGCCCGACGGTCGCCATGCCTGGGAAGTACAGGCCGGTTCGGTCTCCGACCTGTCGGCTCTCGTGAAAGCCGCTGCCGCACAGGTACTTTCCGACGTCGCCGTCACAGTGACGCACCCGCATGCCGAGCTGCCGACCACCGGCACCCTCACCACCACCCTCACCCCGCACCTCGGTGGGGCATCGGTGCAGGTGCACGCCAAGACACCGGTCGGATTCATCCTGCTGTTCGACGCGGTCGTCACCTCCGGTGCGGCCCTGCCCGAACCGGTTGCGCCCGTTGCGGTTCCGGTTGCCGAGCCCTCCGCCGCCGAGATCGCCGTCGCCACCAGCGACCGCTGGGACCCCAACGGCAGTGAGACCGTCGAGCAGCGACTGTGCGTGATCGTCGCCGAGTCCATGGGTTACGCCGTCGAGGACCTCCCCATGGAGATCCCGCTGATGGAACTCGGCCTCGACTCGCTGATGGCCATGCGCATCAAGAACCGCGTGGAATACGAGTTCGACATCCCGCAGTTGCAGGTGTCGGCCGTGCGCGATGCCAGTCTGCACGAGGTCGCCAAGGTGCTGCGCTACGCGATCGAGCACCGCGACGAGGTCGCGGCGATGGCGGAGAAGCAGGCCGCGGCGCGGGCCGCGGGCGAAGATGTGGAACTCGGGGTCGACGCGAACTTCGTCGAGGCGGCTCGGGCCGCTATCGCGGCGGGGGATGATCCGTTGGCCGCAGCGAAGGCTGCCGGTGCTGAGCTTCCGTCGGAAAGTGCTGCGGGGGAGTCGGTTTCCGATGCTCCTGCTAGCGATGCGGCTGTCGCCGAGCCGGTCGCGGAAGAGTCCGCTGTTGCCGATATCGACTACTTCGCCGACGCCGGTGCCGACGAGGACAACGTTCCGCCACGTGACGCGGCCGAGCGGTTGACCTACGCCACCTGGGCTGTCGTCACAGGTGCCTCGCCCGGCGGCATCTTCAACACTCTCCCGATTCTGGAAGAGGAGGTCGCCGAGAAGATGGCGGCCCGCCTCACCGAGCGGGTGGGTGCCGAGGTGACCGTCGACGACGTGCTCGATTGCGAGACCATCGAGCAGCTGTCCGACATCGTGCGCGGATTGCAGGACAGCGGTGCCGATGTGGACGGGTTCGTTCGTCCGCTGCGCGCTCGCGTGGAAGGTTCCGACGCCGTGCCGGTGTTCGTGTTCCATCCGGCGGGTGGCAACACGTTGGTCTACGAGCCGCTGTTGAAGCGTCTGCCCGCCGATACCCCGATGTACGGCTTCGAGCGGGTCGACGGGTCCATCGAGGAGCGGGCCCGCCAGTACCTGCCCGAGCTGCGCAAGCTCCAGGGCGACGGGCCGTACGTGCTTGCCGGTTGGTCGCTGGGCGCGGTGCTCGCACTCCAGGTCGGTCAGATGCTGCGCGAAGAAGGCGCCGACGTGCGCTATGTCGGCCTGATCGACCTCGCGATGACCGTCGAGGACGAGGACAACAGCCCCGAGGAGCGCGTGCGCCGCCTCGAGCGCTACCAGGCCTTCGCCAAGAAGACCTACAACGTTCCCGCCGAGCTCGATCGCGAGCAGATCGAGGAACTCGCCGCTGCGACGGATTCCGAGCAGTTCGCGATGATCAGCGACCTGATCAAGCTCTCCGGTGCGAAGATTCCGGGCGGTGTGCTCGAACATCAGCGCACCTCATGGCTGGAAAACCGCGCGTTGCAGCAGGTTTCGCCGCGTCAGTACGACGGCGACGTCGTGCTGTACCTGGCCGACCGCTACCACGACGGCGCGATCGAACTCGAGCCGCGTTTCGCCCATCGCAAGCCGAACGGCGGCTGGGACGAATACATTCCCAACCTGGAGATCGTCCACATTCCGGGCGACCACCTGCAGATTGTCGACGAACCGCGGATCGGCCAGATCGGTGCCGACCTCGCCGCCAAGCTGGCCGCGATTTCCGCAAAGGGAGATTGAGTTAGTTGAGCACGACCGCCGAAAAGCTTGCCGATCTGAACCAGCGGCTCGAGCTCGCCAAAGAGCCCGCGGGCGCGAAGGGTATCGAAAAGCGGGCGCGTAAGGGCATTCCGAGTGCCCGCGACCGGATCAACATGCTGATGGATCCGGGCACCTTCGTGGAGATCGGTGCGCTGGTCCGCAAGCCCGGCGACCCGACCGCCCTCTACGGCGACGGTGTCGTCGTCGGGCACGGACAGGTCGACGGCCGTCCGGTCGCGGTGTTCTCGCACGACCAGACCGTGTACGGCGGTTCGGTCGGTGAGGCGTTCGGGCGCAAGCTGTGCGGGATCATGCAGTACGCCGCCAAGGTCGGTATCCCGCTGGTCGGCATCAACGATTCCGGTGGCGCGCGCGTGCAGGAGGCCATCAGCTCGCTGGCCTGGTACGCGTGGATGGCGACCAATGTGGAGCCGCTGTCGGGCATGGTGCCGCTGGTGTCGGTGATCCTCGGCAACTGCGCCGGTGGCGCGGTGTACCAGCCGATCTGCACCGATGTGGTGGTGGCGACCGAGTCGGCGCACATGTTCGTCACCGGTCCGAAGATCATCAAAGAGGTCACCGGCGAGGACGTGAGCCTCGAGGAGCTCGGCGGTGCGAAGACGCAGGCCGAGTACGGCAACATCCACCACGTCGCCGTCGACGAGGCCGCCGCGTTCCAGTGGGTGCGCGAGTACCTGGCCTACATGCCGAGCAGCTGCCAGGAGCTCCCGCCGGTCGTGAATCCGGGCATCGAGCCCGAGATCACCGACTCCGACCGTGAGCTGAACACGATCATGCCGGACTCCGACAACGCCGGTTACGACATGTACGACATCCTGCTGCGCATCTTCGACGACGGTGAGTTCAAGGAGATCAGCGCGGGCACCGGACCCAACATCATCACCGGTTTCGCCCGGGTCGACGGCCGCAGCGTCGGCGTGGTCGCCAACCAGCCGCTGGCCTCGGCCGGCGCCCTTGACGCACGCGCCTCGGACAAGGCCTCGCACTTCGTGCGTCTGTGCGACGCGTTCGAGATCCCGCTGATCTTCGTCGTCGACACCCCCGGCTTCCTGCCCGGCGTGGAACAGGAGAAGGTCGGCGTCATCAAGCGCGGCGGCCGCTTCCTGTTCTCCTACGTGGAAGCCTCGGTCCCCAAGATCACCCTGGTGGTCCGCAAGTCCTACGGCGGCGGCTACGCGGTCATGGGCTCCAAGCAACTCGGCGCCGACATCAACCTCGCCTGGCCGACCGCCCGACTCGCCGTGATGGGCGCCGAGGGCGCCGTCAGCCTCCTCGGCGCCGCCCAGATCGCCGCCGCCCCCGAAGACCAGCGCGCCGCCATCCGCCAAAACCTGATCGACTTCTACAACGCCAACATCGCCACCCCCTGGGTAGCCGCCGAACGCGGCTTCATCGACGCGGTAATCGAGCCCGCCACCACCCGCCTGGAACTCCGCCGAGCCCTGAAACTCCTCCAGGACAAGAAACTCCAGCGCAACCCCCGCAAACACCACGTCCTGCCTTTGTAGTTCGCCCCGACGGCCTGCCGCGTCTTCTGCGGCAGGCCGCGTTGCGCTGCGCGCTGCGGCAGGGCTGTATTGCTGCTCGAGGGCATAGCGGCTTCGTTGCATCATCGGGACGCGCTTGCTACGAGCCCGAATCAAGCATCCAGGGGTGCGGATGTCGTATCCCACTTCCCCGGACTGCGGATCGCCATGCACCGATAGACCTTCTCAGCCAATACTTCTGGCCGCGCTTCGCAGGGCCGCCTGGCGACGGATTGCACCGTGTCGAAGGCGGAAGCCCCTGCGCGGTAGTCGGACTGGCTCGCGACGGTACTCTCCGCGATCGGGATGAGCCACAAGGTCCAGGGCTGGCCTGCCCAGTGACGGGTTGATAGTGTCCGAATCTGTTGTATGCCAGAGCTAGGGGGTTCCATGAATAACAGCGTCTCGGTCATACCCGACGAAGTTCAGGAGATCGGTAGGGTCGCCTATCGGGTGGCCACCGAGCTGCGGTCCGGGGCCAACTCGCTGGATACCTCCGTCGTGCAGCTGCTCGCGTCATGGACTGGTACTGCGGCCGAGTCATACCAACGCGCGTGGGGCGACATGCAGACCGGCTCACGCCGCGTATGGGATGAACTGTTCGAACTCGCAGAAAAGCTGGGAGTTACCGCCGAGAACTTCCAGGCAACCGACACGGGTAGCGCGGAATCCATTTCCTCTCTAGATTTGTAGGGTATCGCGTGAGTGAATCATTCAGCGTAGACCTCGATGACCTCGAAGAGGTCACCATTCGTATCCGCGGATATAACCAATACCTCACCGATGGGCTCGCTGATTTGCAACAGCGGATCGACGGGCTGAATTCGTCGTGGGAAGGATTGGCCGCGGCAGCTTTCGCCGAGGCACACCGCGACTGGGGTACCGCCGTAGCGGACATAAGTAATGCATTGACCAGTTTATGTGATGCCGCAACGTCCGCCCGCAGCAGTTACTCCGACGCCGGCGATACCAATACCCGAATATTTCAGCGGCGGTCTTGATGGCCGGACAAGTTCCGAGGAATTGAATAGATGGCACCGATCAAAGTGGACCCGCAGGTATACTACGAAGCGGCAAAGTCGATGTCTGCGGGCTTGGCTGAATTGAAGAGCGCCGTCGCGGACGTATTGAATCCGCAGATGGTGGCCACTGACGGAATGGGGGGAAACGATCAGGTCTCTACCGCCTGGAATACTGAGTATTCCACCAAGTCCGGATGCTTTACAGATACGATAGTTGCGTACGGTCGTGCGCTGCATACCGTTGGCCGGATGTTCGATCTCGCCGGTTTCAACTGGCAGGTCGCGAATTACGATGCCGATGTCGAATCACGGAGCGGCGAACGCCCGACCATGCAGTACGCGCCGTCGGATCCTGGGTGGGCACGAGATAACATCAAGATTCCGGACTCGCTCCCAGCACCCTTTACGACGCCCAATCGAGGGCTCACGAGTACGCCGATCGAACTTCGCGATGACGTTCTTTCAGTATTTCGAAGTGTGGGCACGCATGTCACCGACGGCGATACCGATGCGCTACAAAAGGCTGCGGCGGCCTGGACTGCTTTCGCTGACCATGCCGCGTGCCTTGATGCGCCTGGAAGGCTACAGCAATTAACGGATTCTCTAGGATCCCTCCAGGCTCCAGAAACGCCAGATGTTGTAGACATGCTTGCTGCAATCAAGGCTGCGGTCGTCGGTATACGGTCCGCCGCATGCGGATTTGCGTCAGGAGTCGCTGACTTTTCGAGCGCCGTTACCGACTTTCGGTCGAAATTGGTGGCCGCAACACCGGGAGCGTTCCCCACCACCCTGGATGGCATGGCGGTTGCGCCGGTAACGGCCAGCGCTTCGTCCCAAGCGGTGGACATTCGGGCGTCGGTCGACTTCGATGCTTCGGAGATCAAGAGCGCTGCGACTACGCTCTCCAATGCGGTCACGGGGCATCGGGTTTATGATCTGGGTCAACAACCTAATTTTCCTGATACAGAGCAGCTGGCCGGGATCAAGGCCTCATTGGAAGAGATCGCAAACTCTCCTATCGATGAGATAGCCAACCGCGGTAGCTGGAAGTCAGGGGTGGTCAAATGCACGCTGAACCCTGAGGGGCAGCGCGACTACGGTAATGCGAATGCCAACATGAGAGAATGGATCGACGATGCGGTGCTGTATGGAAACCAAGCCGGCGTGGATCCTCGAGTAGTACTGGCGATTTTGTACCAAGAAGGAGGGGATCGCGCCGAGAGCGCCCTCCAGGAAAGTGCAAGCTGGGGCTACGATGCTTTCAGATATATCACTACAAGACCCAGGGAAGTGACTGATGGATACGGTAACTCCCTGGGAATTACGAATATGAAGGAAGAAACCTTCAATAAACTTAAAGAGAAGTATCCAGAGGAATTCGCCGGAAAACAGTGGGCGCTTGTCGCTGACGACGACTCGTTGGCCATCAAGGCGGCCGCATTCAACCTCAAGCGCATCCAAGAAGAGTACGGTGGACAGGCTACAGATGGGCTGAAGGAGAATTATACGCGGGATGAGTATTTGGCTGCTGGGTATAATTCGGAGACTAAATTCACGGATACCTACATCCCAAATGAAGAGTTCGGCCCCGCAGCCAAGGACTATATCAACCGATTTGATATCTCACGCCAGATAGCTTCGGACATGATCGATGGTGTATACACATGCAAGTAGGCCGAAAGAAAGTTTCGGGTCGTTGGCTCGGGGGTTTACTACTCATCGTCGTGATCCTGGGGGTGGCGTCATACTTTTACACGCGAGAAACGCCGAACTCCGTGGCCAGAAGACATGCCGAGGAGACGGTGATAACTGGATATGAGCGCGTGCATTTCGAATCTACCTGTGGAAACACCGGATGTGCTTACGAATACATGTATTTGGTCGATGCGGGTGACGGCTGGGTCGAGAAGATCTCCGCCCCCGGTCTGACCATGGGTGGGCGCTTTTCTCTAGCTGGTCCGGAACCTTATAACTGGGGCATGAGAGGAAAATTCGAGGATGGGTGCCATATGACCGCCAGGCCACTCGATCCGGCCTCTGAAGACCTGACGAAATGGGATATCGATCCCGCCGGCGTGCAGCGACTTCGGGCGGGAGGCCTCACGCTGGTGAGGCTGGGTTTCGTCTGCGGCGAAGGATAGACTTGGTCAGCATCACCGAGTCGCATCGCCTGCCGGTCGGGCCCGCATCGAACAGCGAAGGCGAGGAGGGCGCCCGTTTACCGGCAGTAGTTCGGGTTGTAAGTGCCCTGCGGGTGATTCTGCGGATGCTGCGGTTGGTATGTGGGTGCGCCGTAGGCGGGGCCGCCCTGCGGCCACTGGCCCTGAGGTTGTGGGGCGGGTGTCGGCCACTGGCCCTGTGCACCAGGCTGGCCGGCGGGGGCGTAACCCTGCGGGGCGGCGGCGGTGCGGCGTGCCCGGCGCGACCGGAGATTGCTTCGCAACCAGAACGCGCAGCCGACGCTCATTACCGCCCCACCCCCGATCAGCATCCACCCGGTGCGCTTGTTCTGTGCCTCTTGCTCGGCGGCGTCACGCTCCACCGACGAACCCTTGCTGGTCGTTACGCAGGTCTGGCCGGCCGACATGGCCGTGCCGTCGCAGTCGGCCCCACTGTTGTGAGTGACGATCCCACCGAAGACGAGGAAGCCGCCGAACACAACGCCCAGCGCAGAATAGATGAGGTCTTTCACGTGTTCCCCCAAGAACTTTGACAAGTCTTGGCACCATACCGCGTGTGCATCGGCCGCATTCGGGCGGTCCGAGGAATTCGACAACGGGCCGCCACCGAAAGGAAGGTGGCGGCCCGGGGCAAGCGTCGAAAGATCAGGCGACGGTTGCGGATTCGATGATGACGTCGTCGCGGGGGACGTCCTGGTGGGGGCCCGCGTTGCCGGTGGGGACGGCGGCGATCTTGTCGACCACCTCGGTGCCCTCGGTGACCTTGCCGAAGACGGCGTAGCCCCAGCCCTGGCCCTGGGGGGCCGTGTGGTTGAGGAAGGCGTTGTCGGAGACGTTGATGAAGAACTGGGCGGTGGCCGAGTGGGGGTCGTTGGTGCGGGCCATCGCGACGGTGTACTTGTCGTTCTTGAGGCCGTTGGTTGCTTCGTTCTCGATGGGAGCCTGGGTGGGCTTCTGCTTCAGGCCGGGCTCGAAGCCGCCGCCCTGCACCATGAAACCGGGGATGACGCGGTGGAACACGGTGCCGTTGTAATGGCCGGAGTTCACGTATTTCACGAAGTTGGCGACCGTGTTCGGCGCGGCCTGGTCGTCCAAGTCGAGCACGATCGGTCCGTAGTTTGTTACGAGATTCACCTTGGTCATGCGGTCGAGTCTAGGGAGGGGAGGGGTCAGGAAGTGACCGGGGTCCGGCGCGCCGGTAAAACTACTTCCGGCAGAAGGGCGCCCCGGACCGGGAAATACCCTGTCGGGGGACATAATCGATCAGGAGCCCGGGTGCGCCGGCCGACCGTGATCGGCGCCGTGGCAAATCGATAGTTGCCGGTTCTGAACACGATAAATCGGTTGAACTCCATCGGATCCGAATCGACTGTTCAGATCGGATATCCACCGCGGTGATGGCTGAGCGGATAACCGCCGAATCAGGGCCCGGACATGGCAAATCCGCGTACGAGAAACAATTCCCGCCGCGGAATCTCTGAATACGGGGACCCGCATGCGCCATCGGACGCATGCGGGCCTTTATTTATTGCACACCGGCGTGCTTCACCTGATTCGCGGTGACTTCGTCGCGTTACCCGTCACCGGAATATCAACCCTGAAATCAGGGGCCGACGGTAATCGGCACCGACGGGTTGGTGGTGTTGTTCACCTTGTAGGTGGCCGTCACCGTTCCGGTGGTCGAGCTGGTCGGGCAGCCGAATCCACCGGTCACCTTGATGGGCGCCGAGGCGTTGTTCAGCGACACCGTCGAGGGCGACCCGTTGGTCCACGAGCCGGCCACATTCGCCGGTGCCGTGGGGGCGACAACGGCGGTGCAGGTGGCGAGACCGGAGGTCTTGATCACCGCGCCACCGGTGGGAATCACCAGGCTGCCCGTGATGGGCGAGCCGTTCTGGCCGGTGATCGCCCAGCTGCCGCTGGTGGTGACGGTGGCGCTCACACCCCACATACTCGTGGTGCACCCGGTGATGCTCGGCGCCGCGATCGGAACCGTCACCGGCCCGCTCGGGTTCGTGTTGTTCGGCGCGGCGGGTACCGCGCCGGTGGTGCTCGAGGTCGTGCAGGTCACCGTGACGCTGCCCGCCACGAACTTCACCGTCCCCGAATTGGTTGCCGACACATTCGCCCCGGCGGGCGAAACTGTGGTGGATCCGGCGGCGTGCGCCGGCCCTATTCCGAAGGCAATTGCGGCTGCCGCACAACTCACGGAAGCCAGGGCTGCACGCGTATAGAAATTGTTATGGCTCATGCGTACTCCTAGGTGAAGCCGACAGACTTTCGGGATGAAAGCTGTCACGTTCAAGAGTACGAATGGGAATTGTTTACAAAGCTCGATTCATCGCGACAATTTCGTGCGGAAACTTTCGTGAAAAGGGTACGTGTGCGTCGATTCCGGCCTTAGAATGCACTGACGTTACCGCGTGTAACAGTTACCGCACTTTTTATCAACACCGGGAACCCGCGCTGGTATCATCGGATAACTCCTGTGCCTTCTTCGATCGCTTTCTGTCGCCCCGAGCAGACCTGGATCGATAGCCGGTATGCATCATGGCGAAACAAGCGGGGCCGGCGGGGGATCGCGGGGCTCTACCAGGTTAAACCTAATGAAATGCTTGAACTTCACACTGGCGATCCGACGACTTCACGGCCGCTGACTCGCGCGCACCAACGCTGAGTCAACCCAGCAGATACCATGGCGAACCGTGCCAGACGCCGCAACAGCTGTTCTCTCCAAGCCACCCGCAGAACCGGTGGCCTCCGCGAAGGACTTCCGCATCGCGCGATGGATCGCGCTGATCGCCGGACTCCTGGGAGCCGTGTTCGCGGTGGCGACGCCGTTCCTGCCGGTCACCCAGACCACCGCGCAGCTGAACTGGCCGCAGAACGGCAAGCTCGGCAATCTGCAAGCGCCCCTGATGTCGCAGGTGCCGATCGACCTCAACGCCACCATTCCGTGTGCCGCGGTCGACCGGTTGCCCGCCCAGGGCGGCATGCTGCTGGCCACCGCACCACCCCAGGGCGACGGCGCCGCGCTCGAGGCGCTGTTCGTTCGCGTCTCCGACACCGCCGTCGACGTGGTCGACCGCAACGCGGTGGTCGCCTCGGCGCCGCGTTCGGAGATGGGTGGCTGCTCGACCATCACCATCGCCTCCGACCAGCACCGCACCCGCGCCTCGTTCGACGGCCTGACGACCGAGATCGAGCGGCCGATCCCCGGTCAGCCCGGCGCGACGGAGACGGTGCGCGTCCCGGTGGAGGGCGAGCTCGGCGGCGACCTGCGCCCGCAGATCGTCGGTGTGTTCTCCGACCTGGAAGGCGAAGTACCCCAGGGCCTCTCGCTCACCTCGACCATCGACACCAGGTTCTCGTCGAGCCCGTCGGCGGTGAAGCTCATCGCGATCATCGCGGCCGTGCTGTGCACCCTGCTGGCACTCGGTGCGCTCGCCCAGCTCGACGGCAGCGACGGGCGTGGGCACCGCCGGTTCCTGCCGAAGAACTGGCTCAAGCCCACCTGGGCCGACGGCGCGGTGATCGGCACGCTGCTCGTGTGGCATTTCGTCGGCGCCAACACCTCCGACGACGGCTACATCCTCTCGATGGTCCGGGTGGCGCCCGAAGCGGGCTACATGGCCAACTACTTCCGCTGGTACGGCGTGCCGGAGGCGCCGTTCGGCTGGTACTACTACGTCATCCAGGTGTTCGCCGAGATCTCCACGGCCAGCCCGTGGGTGCGCGTCCCGGCCCTGATCTGCGCGATCCTGTGCTGGATGGTCATCAGCCGCGAGGTGGTGCCCCGCCTCGGCAACGCGGTCAAGCGCAGTCAGGTGGCGCTGTGGACCGGTGGCCTGGTGTTCCTCGCTTTCTGGCTGCCCTTCGACAACGGCCTGCGCTCGGAGCCGATCGTCGCCCTCGGCGCCCTGCTCACCTGGGTCTCGATCGAACGCGCCATCGCCACCGGCCGGCTGCTGCCCGCCGGGATCGCGGTGCTCGTCGCCGCCTTCACGCTGGCCGCCGCCCCGACCGGCCTGATGTGTGTGGCCGCGCTGCTGGCCGGTATCCGGCCGCTGGTGCGGATCATCGTGCGCCGGCATCGCCAGTTCGGCACGGCCGCGCTGCTCGCGCCGATCGCCTCGGCGGGCCTGCTCGTGCTCACCGTGGTCTACAGCGACCAGACCTTCGCCGGTATCCAGGAGGCCAACCGGGTGCGCCAGGCCACCGGCCCGAACCTGGCCTGGTACGAGGACTACCTGCGCTACTACTACATGTTCGTCGAGACCGTCGACGGCTCGCTGGCCCGCCGCTTCGCCTTCCTGGTGATGCTGCTGTGCCTGTTCACGACGCTGCTGGTGCTGCTGCGCCGCCGTCAGGTGCCCGGTATCGCGTCGGGTCCGACCTGGCGTCTGATGGCCGTGGTGTTCGGCACGATCTTCTTCATGATGTTCAACCCGACGAAGTGGACCCACCACTTCGGCGCGTACGCGGGCATCGCCGGATCGCTGGCCGCGGTGACGGCCGTGGCCGTGTCGCAGAGCGCGTTGCGGTCACGCAAGAACCGGGCCATCTTCCTGGCCGGGCTGCTGTTCGTGCTCGCGCTGTCGTTCTCGGGCATCAACGGGTACTGGTACGTGTCCAGCTACGGCGTGCCGTGGTTCGACAAGACCATCTCGCTGCGCGGGGTGAACTCCAACACCGTGATGCTGATCCTGTTCGGCGTGGGATTGGCCCTGGTCGGCTGGTACGCACTGCGCGAGGACTACGTGAAACCGCAGCCCTCGGCGAAGACCAAGCGCGGCAGGCGAATTCGCAAGTTCGCCGCCATCCCGCTCACCGTCGTGGTCGGGTTGATGGTCGCCTTCGAGGTGCTCTCGCTGGTGAAGGGCGCCACCCAGCAGTACCCGGCGTACTCGCTCGCCCGCTCCAACATCGACGCGCTCGGTGGCGAGAGCTGCGGCCTGGCTCGCGACGTGCTGGTGGAAGCCGACCCGAACAGCGGCAGGCTCGACCCGATCGTCGACCCGTCGCGTCCGCTCGTCGACCCCGCCGACCCGCTGCGCGGCACGCTGGCCGAAGGGTTCAGCCCCAACGGCGTGCCGAGCGACCTGTCGGCCGACGCCGTCGAGGTGAAGCCGGGTACCGGCAACACCAGCAACCAGTCGGTCGGCGCCGCCTTCGCCGAAGGTGAGAGCGCGGGCACCGGCGGTGGTGAGGGTGCGCGTGGCGTCAACGGGTCCACCGTCGCGCTGCCGTTCGGTCTCGATCCCGCCCAGACGCCGGTGCTCGGCTCCTACCAGGAGGGCATGCAGCAGCGCGCCCGTCTCGAGTCGTCCTGGTACGGCCTGCCCGCGCGCACCGAGGAGTCGCCGCTGATCGTCATCAGCGCCGCCGGTCGCATCGCCTCCAAGGACGACACCGGCGCCGACAAGTACGGCCAGTCGCTGCTCGTGGAGTACGGCACGCGCAACCCCGACGGCAGCGTCACCCCGCTCGGCACCTACCAGCCGCGCGATATCGGCCCGGCGCCGTCGTGGCGCAACCTGCGGGTGCCGCTGGCCGAGCTGGCACCCGAGGCGAACGCCGTGCGCATCCTGGCCAACGACCCGATTCTGATCGGTGACCAGTGGCTGGCGTTCACCCCGCCGCGTGTGCCCAAGCTGCAGAGCCTCGACAGCTTCATCGGCCGCACCCAGCCGGTGCTGCTCGACTGGGCCGTGGGCCTGCAGTTCCCGTGCCAGCGTCCGTTCTCGCACGAGAACGGCGTGGCCGAGGTGCCCAACTACCGCATCCTGCCCGACCGCCCGCTGGCCATCTCCTCGACCGACACCTGGCAGGCCCAGGAGTTCGGTGGCCCGCTCGGCTTCGCGCAGATGCTGGCCGCCCGGGTGACCATCCCCACCTATCTGAAGGACGACTGGGCCCGCGACTGGGGTTCGCTGGAACGCTACGACCAGCACATCCAGGCCGAACCGGCCCAGCTCGAGACCGCGACGACCGGTCGCGACGGGTTCTGGAGCCCGGGACCGCTTCGGGTGTTCTGAGGCGGGAGAGCATGAAGGCGGGGACCACCATGGTGGTCCCCGCCTTCGGTTTGTATGCCGTGTGTGGAAGGTCAGACGTTGAGCAAGCGACGGTTGAGGTCGCGGCGTAATACCTCCTGGGAAGGCAGTCTTTCCAGCACCCGCATCACGGCAGGTCGTAGTTCCTTCTTCTCGTCGTCGCTGAGCAGGTCGACGAGATCCCGCAGGTCCATGTCATCGAAGGCTCCTGTCATACCCACCAGGGTACGTGCCCAAACCTGAGAACGGGCCAAGTTGAGCGGCTCCTTAACGGGTCTTTCACCGAACCGAAATGTCCAGTGACACTAGGGTTTTCGTGAAACAGCAGCGCAACTGCCCGATCACTGCCCATGCGCTGCCCCAGTCTCTACCGCGCCCGGATGTCCGGCTCCTTCGCCCGTCCGGACTGGTCTACCACGCGCACCGTGATGTCGGCGGGCGGCGCCGGTTCGTACGGGGTGAACCGCTCCAGCGAGCCCCAGTCGCGACCGAGATCACGATCCAGATAGGTGGGCACAGTCTCGGCCTTCATCAGCAGACCTGTCCACCCGAGCGGGCCGCCGCCGATGTCGTCCTGCCAGGCGTTGGCCGCGTCCGAACCCACCCGGTCGGGCAGGATCCGCCACTTCGGCGCCTCGGCGACACCGTCGTGGTGCTCGAACGGGCGCTGACACGGGAACGCCAGGCCGACGTGCCAGTCCAGCAGCACAGGGTCGGTGTGCCCGACCACCGAGTCGAGGGAGGCCAGTTTCGGCAGGCGCGGCGGGGTCACCGCGAGCCACTGCTTCTGGGTGATGTCGTTGTCGGTGGCGACCAGGCGTACCGCGTTCACGCCCGCGGGCAGGCGGTCCAGCGGCACGCGCAGGTTGCGCCACGACGGCGACGGGCCGATGTCGAGCGGCTGGATCGAGCCGGTGACCTGCACCGATCCGTCCTCGGCGCGGGTGCCGTACTCGACGACCAGGTCCTGGCCGTAGTGCACGACGCCGTCGTTGTCGACGTAGCGGATGCGGCCCGCGGCGGTGACGACCAGCGCCTGGTAGGCGGGATCGTCGCGCACGGCGTCGATATCGGCGCCGTACCACTGCGAGGTCAGCTTCGCCTGCTGCTGTACACCGTCCTGGTAGGAGCCGAGCACCGGCGTGCGGGCCGGGTCGAGGCCGAACGGCAGGGCGACGGTGCTGCCGTTGATGCCAGCCTCGGTGCTCGTGCCGCCGCCGGTACCCGCGCCGGTGGTGTTGGTCGTCTTGTTGGCCGAGTCCTTGTCGACGGAGTTGGCCCCGCCGACCACGGTCTCGTCGGCGTCGGCGGTGAGGTCGGCGGCCACCCCGTTCGGGGTGAAGGCCACCGATTCGGTGCTCAGCCCGTCGGCAGGCGCGCCGGTGATGGGGGTGAGCAGGGAATCGGCCGTATTCGTCTCCACCAGTACGTCGTTGGCCAGGGCACACGTATTGCCCTGCAGCGACTCGATATTCGACTTGGCGATCGAATAGGCCGGGTACTGCGTGACCGCGCCCTTCAGCATCGAGGCCACCTCGAACGCCACGAGCAGCGCGGCCGCGATCGTCAACGGCATGGTGGCGAAACGGTCGAAACGGGCTGGGCGCGAAGGCTTGCGGTACGGGTCGCGCAGGTGGAAGTACAGGGCGACGAGCAGGGCGAGCACGCTGAGCCCGAGCAGTAGCGTCGACACACCCTTGCCCGCGACCATCGGCGCCTTGTCCCAGAACGGCACCCCGAAGCTGGACACGTACCACCAACCGTTGGAGCCGGTGAACGTGAGCGCGAGCAGGAACAGGACCGCCGCGGTGAACAGGGCGCGATTGCGTGGTGCGCGAATGCCGTTGGCGCCCACTGCGACAGCGGCAAGTGCGGCCAGCGAGCCCGCCAGGCCCGCGTACACACCGAAGTGGTGTGTCCACTTGGTCGGCGTCCACATCATCAGCAGCAGCGCGCCGAACACGATGCCGAGGATGCGCACCGACGGTCCGCGCGAGGTGCCGGGGATGCGGCCCTTGCGCAACACCTGCAGGATGCACACCAGCAGGCACAGCAGCATCACGAGGACGCCGAAACGCCTGGCCAGCGAGCCGTCGGGGGAGAGCATGAACAGCGAATCCCAGCGGGTGCGTTCGTCGAACCACGCCGCGTTGGGGCCGACCAGGGTGCGCACGCGGGTGGCTTCCATGACGGTCGCCAGGGTCTGATCGGCGAAGACGACGATCAGCACGAGGGTGCCTGCGGCTATGCCCGGGGCAAGGAGGGCGGCGTAGCGGAAGATCTTGGTCGCCAGAGAAAGTCGGCCGAATGCATGAGCACCGTCGGCTGTGTTGCGAGCCTCGTGCTTGCCCTCGGTGGCCGTTGCCTCTGCCGTGGCTTGGTCGGCACGCGACTTTCGTGCCTCTTCGGCAGCGTCGAGTCCGTCTCTGTCCGCGGCGATTTCGCGAGGACGCAGGCCTTGGGCGCGTTTGATGATGATCTGCATGACCGGGCGCGTGCCTGCGATCAGCGCGGCGATGCAGATGAGTCCGGTCGGACCCGCTGCCAGCGAGAACGCCGCGATGAGGATCGCGAGGGCGGCGGGGAGCAGGCGGGCGGTGGCGATCGCGCGTTCGATGGCGCACCAGGTGAGCAGGGCGCCTGCCGCGATGAGCGGTTCGGGGCGAAGACCGTTGTCGTAGGGGAGCCAGAAGGCGAGGAACACCAGGCCCGCCGTCCACAGCGCCACCTTGTCGCGCCGCACCCGGGCACCGAGGCGGGGCAGCACCTCCCGGCTGATCACCGCCCAGCACACCAGGCCCGCGGCGAGTGCGGGCAGCCGCATCCACGGGCTGGCGTCGGAGATCTTCGTCATCCAGGCCAGCAGCTCGTAGGACCATCCGAACGGCGCCTCGGGCACCCCGAACCAGCGGTAGTAGTTCGCCATGTAGCCCGACGGGCCGGAGGCGCGCGCCATGTTCAGGATGTAGCCGTCGTCGGAGGTGTTCGCGCCGATCACATGCCAGCCGAGCAGCGTCGCCACCACGACCACGTCGGTCGGCGTGATACGCCACCAGTGCCGGGGCAGGAAGTGGCGGGCGCGGCGGCCGTCGGCGCGGTCGAGCAGGTGCAGGGCGACCAGCGCGGCGAGGGTGGCGAGCGCGGCCACGATCATCACGGCCAGTTTCAGCGGCGTCGGGGTGGAGGTGAAGCGGGAATCGATGTCGGCGTGGAACCGGGCGCCGGTGAGCTGGGCTTCGTCGAGATCGGTGTACACCCCGACGATCTGCGGCCGCTTGTCCACGGTGACGGTGTTGCGGAACGGGCTGCCGTCGGCCCGCGTCACGCCGACGAACTCGACAGTCGTCGCGGCGATGGTCGAGTCGATCGCGATGTGGTCGCAGTTCGCGATCTCCTCGATCGGCGCCGACAGCATCGGCACATCGCGGGACTGCACCGTGAGCACGCCCTCGCGCGCGACGACACTCAGACCCTTGGTGATCTGCCCGGATTCGGCCGGGATCGTGGTGAGCAAGGTCGTCGGCTGCGGTGTGGGGTTCTCACCCTCCGGGCCTCGCACATCACCGCCGGGCAGTCCGCGCAGCACCGGACACGGCAATTGCGCGTTCACCTGCTGGGGCACATACGACACCAGTGGTGCTTGCACATTCGTCGCGCCCGCCTGCGGCCAGTCGAGGCTCGCGCGGTCCTGGCGCACCGGCAACAGCGGTGTGAGCAGGGCAAGCACGAACCCGAGCAGCCCACAGACGAGGGCGATCAGGCGGTATCGGGTGAACGCTCGTTCAGATCGGTCCGGTCGCACGGGGGTTGATGCTAGCCACCCGACCCGATCGTGCGGGGGCGCCGCGTCCTATCCGGTCATCCTGTTCGACCAATCGAGCTGCGAGCGGGCCCAATCGGGAATCTCCGCGGCCGGCCGCGGGTAGGCCACGAACTCGGCGCGCAGATCGTCGACCGACACCTCGGGCATCCAGTCGGCGACGGTGCCCGGCGAGTAGGTGGCCTTGAAACGGGTGGGTCCGGCGATGAAGATCTCCGCACTCAGCCAGGCGCCGACCGCCGGGTCGTAGGACATGCGCTTGTGGTCGGCCAGGTATTCGACGACTTCGGTCGGCGGCACCATATTGGTGACCGACCCGTCGCGCTCCTTGACCTGAACACCCGCCACCAGATGCCCGCCGACCTGCAGCGACCACAGCAAGGCGAACTTCTGGCCGGGGGAGAGCATGGCGATCGCGGCATCGACCACGAACTTCTCGATATCGCCGAGTGAGTGCAGTTGTTCCCGTGGCGCAGGTTCGGCGTCCTGGCGGTGTTCCCGCATCAGGAGATCGATTCGCTCCGGTCTGCTGAGCGTCATAGCTATACCTCTGCATCCGTACCGATCAGCGCTACCAAAACTGATTTCGGTCGGCCGAACTTGTCAACATTTCGCAGCGTACCCGCCCCGTCCGACGGACTGTGCGGTTTGTTCGCTGCAACCGCACATATTGTTGTCTATCGGTGCTCCGCACACCAGTAGCTACCGGGTGTCTATGGACACATGTCCGGTCAGGCTGCCGATGCGCGCAGGGCGAACCAGCCGTCGCCGGGGTCGGCGAAACCGTGGTAGACGAGGGGTACCCGCTGGTCCACGCCGAAAAACTGGTACACCGCCGCCATCGCCTGCCGCACCGAGTGCGCCTGGAAGTCGTCGATGCGCCGGGGTCCGATCCGGTGTTCGGGCAGCATCGAGAGCCGGGTGAGCTCCGCCGGATCGTCCACATCGAGCCCGATCGGCGCCGGTTCCTCGATCAGATGGTCGTGCAGCACCGTGCGCGCCGCGGTGGGATCGTGCCGTGGGCCGGTGAACGCCACCCGTTGCACCCGGGCGAGCCCGGGCAGATTCAACGGCGTGCGCACCGCCTCGATGAGGTCGATCAGTTCGGGATCGGGTTCGGGCCCCCGTTCGGCCACCGGCGCCTGTTCCAGCAGATGCAGCATCTGCCCACCCCGAACCAGCGGCTCGGGTACCACGAACACACTGATACTCGGACAGACGCAGTTCATTCCGGTGAGGCACACCCTGGTGTGCAACGGATCGGACATGAAGTCCTCCTCCGGTAACGGGCCACCCGGACCCACAACGTGCAGGATCGATAACCTTCGCCATCCGCCGACCCCCACCGACGACGACCGTTCCGCACCGCCAAGTGTAGTGCGCCTCCCCGCCCGGAAGACAGGGTTGCGCGAACTCGTTTTCGCCGGATCAGCGGTTGACGGTGATGAGGGTGAAGGGGCCGATGTCGGTGGTGGTGAAGGCTGGGGCGGCGAAGAGGGGGCGGGGGAAGGTGACGGTGTAGCGCTTGACGTTGGGGTCGTTGGGGTAGACGTCTTCGGCGAGGCGGAGGGTGTAGTTGTCGCCGTCGCGGCGGAAGAGGAAGGCGTCGGGGGCGCGCCAGGGGGCGGCCGACATGGCGTCGAGGAGGGCCTGGGGGGAGTCGAGTCTGCTCCAGGCGGCGATGGTGTCGGCGCGGGCCTTGAAGTCGGCGAGGGGGTTCGCGTAGTGCGAGGTGAGGGCCTGGAAACCGAAGTAGGGGTAGAAGGACAGGAAGCTGGTGTCGGCCGTGAGGACGACGGATTCGTCACGGGGACGGCCGGTTTGCGCCAGTAGCGCCTCGTCGACGGCGTGGTAGTAGGCCACGGCGGAGGGGCGGCGTTTGTCGCCGCGTTCACCGAAAGTGCCGTAGGCGTCGGGTGTTTCGGTGGGCACCGTGTCGGTGTAGGCGGTGTCGATCTCATGGACCAGAACGGTGGGGATCGTCTGGGCGAAGGCCATCGCGCCGAGCACCGCGAGCGCGGCGGCCGCGGTACGCACCGGCGCGGGTTCGTTCAGCGCCTGATACACCGCGCGGCCGCCCTCGACGAAGCCGAAAACGCCTGCGGCGGCGAGTAAAGCGAGCAGCACCGGTTCCAGTCGGAACGACAGCAGTGTGGTGCCCGCCGCCGTCGCCGCCATCGACAGCAATGTCCACAGGTAGATCGCCACCACGCCGATGCCGAGCGCCTGCGCCCGCCGCGACGATCCCGCCCGCACCACCAGCCACAGCAACCCGAGCAGGCACAGCGCCCCACGCAGGGAGAACTCGAGCATCGGGAACGCCAGCTGCGCACCCGACTCGGGCAGATAGTGGAAAGCGTTGCCGGACGGCAACTTCGCACCCGACAGCATCTTCAGCAGATACGGCGTCCACACCACCAAGGCCACCGCGATCGCGAGCACGCCGATCGCCGCCAGCCGCGTGAACGGCACGACCACCACCCGCCACGCGGGCTCGGTGGTGACGGCCGCATCGCGCTTGCCGATCGCCCGTCCGCTCGCCCGCCGCGCGTACAGCGCGCACGCGGCGGCGATCACCGCCATCAGCACCACGGTGAACGCCGCGATCGCCAGGTACAGCGTGTAGAAACACGCCGCGACCCCGAGGAACAACCCGGTCCCGAGCACCGCGCCCCACCCGCCGGACCGGCGATGCAACGCGCCCCACGCCAGCACGAGCACCGGCGGGATGAACACCACCAGCACCGCGCCGTAGGCCTCGGGCGAGGCATAAGCCAAGGTCATCGCGGTGACAGCGGCCGCGGCGCCCACCGCCATGTCCGCACGGACCAGCTGTGTCCACAGCACGAGCGCCACCGTGGCGGCCACCGTGAGCATCCCGATCGAGTACGGCTTGAACACCTCCCAGCCGTCCATGCCGAGCAGGTTCCCGACCCGCCCGCCGATCCAGAACCAGCCCGCCGGATAGAAGGGCGGCAGGTCGACATAGGTCATGTCGCGCAGTGCCGCACTGTCGGTGAGCCGCGTCAGATACTCGGTACGGAATTCCTGATCGACCGAAACACCGAACAGGTACAGCTTCGTCGCCGCAAGCGGCATCCCGAGCGTCACCGTGACGAATCCCGAAATGCCCACCCAGGAAGCAAGTTTCGCGACAACAGGCCACTTGCGCAGCCGGATCAGCAAGACCGAGACCACCAGCAGCCCCACCGAAACGACCTGCCCCACGGTGGTCAGCGCGCGAGTCACGTTGGAGGAGTTGAACGCAGGCCACTGCACGGCTGAGAACGCGACCAGCCCGACCACCGCCACCACGAGGGCAACCAGCGCCGCCCCGACACCTTCGCCGACCCCCACCAACGCCCTGCGCCCCGCCCGCACCTCGTCCTTGGTCGTCATCGGCGCGCGATCCTCCTCTGTGCTCCACGGTCCGGGTCAGCCTAGTGGAGCGTCATCGGGCTGTCGGTCCCGCCGACGACGAGCTCGGCCTGACCGACCTTCCGGTGGAGAACCTCCTGTGAGGTCGAAGCGAAATCGGGTTCGGTTTCGGTCGACACGGCGAACGAGTGGTGTCGCGCGATGCTGGGTTCATGCAGGTCGAAGGCACCGGCGTCGGGGACTCAGGTCCCGAGTTTCAGCGGTCCGTGGTGGACGTTGGCTTCCCTCAGCTCGGCGGCGAACCTCTTCGCGGTGACGAAGTCATTGTCGTCGTGGACGATGATCAGGTTGTGATGCGCTGCGGTGGCGCAGATCATCAGGTCCACCGCGGACAGCGATTTCACGCAACCGCCCTCTGCCGCTCGGTGTTGGAGGGTACGGATCCATGAACCGGCGGATTTCGGCACGGTCACATCGCGCGTCGTATCATCGAACATCTCCGTGAATTCGTCGTACTCTTCGAGGTTTCGAGCCGACTGACAGAACTCTGCCCGCTGCGGGTAGCACGATCGCAACGCGCCATCTGCGATCACGTCGCGCCACTTGTCGCTGACCGGGCCGCCGCGCAGCATGCGCCACATCGCCGACGAATCGATCAGGTACCCGGTCACCGCCGATACGCTTCTTTGGCGGCACGGTGGGCCGCTTCCTTGCCCTCGATGTCCCAGTTTCGTGCGCGCTCGATGGCGCGATCGAAGGCGGCGAGCCGGTCGCGCCGCTCGTTGTATTCGTCGAGGGCGGCGGCGACCGCGGCAGTCTTCGTGCGATGGCCGCCGAGCCGCTTGGCCTTTTCCAGGGACTCGTCATCGATGTCGATATGTGTCAGTGACATGTCAGCACTCCTGTACATATTCGGGCCGACGATCGTCTCAGAATTGTACATCTTGCCCCCTACTTCGTGAGTAAACGAAACCGCCGCACCGTTAGTAACGGTGCGGCAGTGATTCGGAACGGGGCGCGAGCTAGATGGGAAGCTTGCGGAAGATCGGGCGCGGCACGTGGCGAAGCGCCGACATCACGAAGCGGGCCTCGTTGGGGGTCCACACGATCTCGGTGCCCTTCTCCGAGGCGGCGACGGCCTGGCGGGCGACGTCTTCCGGGTCGACCGTGAGCGGCGCTTCCTTGGAACCGGTCGCTTCCCAGTGGGCCTTGGTCGCCGAGGTACGCACCTGCATCGGCCGCACGACGGTGACGCGCGGGCCGTAGGGGCGAAGCGCCTCGCCGAGACCCAGGTAGAAGCCGTCGAGGCCGGCCTTGGTCGAGCCGTACACGAAGTTCGAGCGACGAACCCGCTCGCCCGCCACCGACGACATGACGATGAACCGGCCGTGACCCTGCGCCTTGAACTTGTCGCCGACCAGCACACCCACCGACACACCGGCGGTGTAGTTGATACCGACGGTCATGACCGCCTTGCGCTGGTCCTGCCACAGCTGTTCGGCGTCGCCGAGCACACCGAACGCCACGATCGCGACGTCCACGTCACCACCGGCGAACGCGGCGTCGACAACCTTCGGGTGCGAGTCGGTGTCGAGCGCGTCGAAGTCGATGACCTCGACCGCCGTGGCGCCCGCGCCTTTCAGCTTGGCGACGGCATCGTCGAGCAGCGGGTCGCCGGGCAGGTTCGCCAGGATGATCCGCGCGGGGCTCTTGCGCAGGTACTCCGCGCAGATCGCGAGACCGATCTCGGAGGTGCCGCCGAAGAGCAGGATGGTCTGCGGGTTGCCAACTGCGTTGATCACTGGAGCTCCAGCCTCCTGGCCATATCGGACATGAACACGCCGTTCGGGTCGACGCTGCGGCGGACCTTGATCCACTCGTCGATCCGGGGGTACATCTTGTGGAAGGTCTCGGCGCTGGTGCGCGAGTCCTTCGCGGTGTAGAGACGGCCGCCGAATTCCATCACGCGGCGGTCCAGCTCGGTGACCAGCTCGTTGAGGCCCGGCTTGATCGGGAAGTCCACGCAGATGTTCCAGCCCGGCATCGGGAAGCTCAGCGGCGCTTCGTTACCGGGGCCGAACAGCTTGAACACATTGAGCGCCGAGTAGTGGCCCGACGCCTGGATGTCGATGATGATCCGCTTGAACTCCTCGACCGCCTCGGTCGGCACCACGAACTGGTACTGCAGGAACCCGTTGGAACCGTAGCCACGGTTCCACTCCGAGATCATGTCGAGCGGGTGGTAGAACTGCGTCAGGTTCTGCACCTTGCCGGTGTAGTTGCCGCCCATGGCGTAGTACGCCTCGCCGACCGCCGAGAGCGTCAGCTTGTTCATGGTGAAGTTCGGGAAGATGTCGGGCACCGTCATCAGGTGCGGCGCGTCGAACTTCAGCGGCTTCTTCTGCAGCTTCTTCGGCAGTTCGTCCAGCTTGGCCAGGCGGCCGCGGGTGATCGTGGCGCGGCCGAGCTTCGGCAGCGGGCTGATCACGTCGAACCAGGCGCTCGAGTAAGTGTAGTTCGCCTCGCTGCCGTCGCTGTGCGCGGCGACCGTCTCGTCGAGGGTCGCCGTCTTCACACCGTCGTTGAGGAAGTAGGCCGTTTCCGTGGGCGCCATCTCGATGGTCGCGCGCAGGATGATGCCGGTGAGCCCGTTGCCGCCGACCGTCGCCCAGAACAGCTCGGCGTCGTTGTCGGGTGACACCGTGCGCACCGAACCGTCCGCGACGAGCAGGTCGATCGAGCGGACGTGGTTGCCGAAGCTGCCCTCGCTGTGGTGGTTCTTGCCGTGGATGTCGGAGGCGATGGCGCCGCCGATGGTCACCTGGCGGGTGCCGGGTAGCACGGGAACCCACAGCCCGAACGGGAGCGCGGCCTTCATCAGCTGGTCCAGGCTCACGCCGCCGTCCACGTCGACCAGGCGGGTGTCGCGGTCGATGCGGTGGATGCGGTTGAGCGCGGGCATGTCGATGACGAGGCCGCCCGCGTTCTGGGCGTGGTCGCCGTAGGAGCGGCCGAGGCCACGGGCGATCACGCCGCGTCGCAGATGCGCCGGCTTGCTGTCGTTGTCCTCGGCGACCATGCGCACGGCCTGGGCGATCAGCTCGGGATCACCGGTCGAGAGCACTTCGGCGGAGGTGGGTGCGGTGCGACCCCAACCGGTGAGCTTGCGCGTACGCGTAGGAAGCGTAAACGGCCCGTCGTTGGTGGTCGAAATGTTCTCAGACATCGGCTTAGAGGCTACAGGCATGGCACAACCTGTGACCGGTCTCGTACCCTTCCTCACGTGCAAGCACAGCCGCATCTGCCCCTGCCCCCCGAAATTCCCCTGGTCGACGAGCCGGGGGGGACCGATGTCGATCTGAAGACTCAGATTGTCCGGTTCACCCTCACGGGCGGTTTCTCGGCGATCGTCGACTTCGGCTTGCTGCTGTTGCTGTCGAATGTGCTCGGGGTGCCGGAGGTGCTCGCCAAGGCGATCAGCTTCATCGCCGGTACGACGACGGCCTACCTGATCAATCGTCGCTGGACGTTCCAGGCCGAGCCGAGCCGTAAGCGGTTCGTGGCGGTCGTCGCGCTGTACGCGGTGACGTTCGCCGTGCAGCTCGGGATGTATGCCGCGTTCGCGTTCGCGCTGCCCGACCAGTGGTGGCGTCAGGCGGTGGCGTTCGTCGTGGCGCAGGGCACGGCGACGGTGATCAACTTCGTCGTGCAGCGTGTGGTGATCTTCAAGATCAAGTAGGTCAGCCGGCTTTGACTTCGGCGTGCTGGCGGCCCGCCTTCACACCGAAGTAGTCGCCGCCCTTGGCTCGGACGTTGTCGGTACCCCATTCGCGGCGGTCGCGGGCGACGGGGATCATCTGCGGAATGTGCTTGCGGCAGTGGATGTATGCCTCTTCCACGTCGACGACCACCCATACCTGCGCGGCCGTGCCCCGTTCCGCGGGTGGCAGATCGCTGACGGCCTCGCGTAGTTCGCTGTCGGCGACCATGCGGGCCTTCCCGTTCACGTGCAGGCCGATGAGGTCGCGGACGAAGTCGATCATCAGGATCCCGACGTGCGGGTTCTCGAGGATATTGCCGAGGCTGGCCATCACCCCGTTACCACGGTATTCGGGGTACGCAATCGTGCGATCGTCGATCACGTGCAGGAAACCGGGGGTTCCCGCACGGAAGCTGGCGTCGCATTCACCGTGCGCGTCGGCGGTGGAGATGAACGCCATGTCCATCCGGGTGACGAATTCCATCATCATCGGGTTCAGATAGTCGATGACCTGGTCGTCGTAGAACCGTTCGGCGCGATCTGTGGTGCCCAACGTTTCCTGAAGTTCGTGCTCTCCGTCGCTGCCGACCTGTGTTCCAGGCATCGGGGCCCCTCTGCTGCCGAATTGCTGTGACCACAATCTCATTGGAGTCTAGGGGAGTTCGGCGCGCGGCGTGGCGAGTCCAGTATTGCGAAGGACCGTAACGGGCGGTTTGCTTCGGGTTTTCGGACGACGACCGATCAGGCCGGACCGACCGTCACCGGCACACCGTTGAAGACGGCGGTTCCGGTGATCGCGTCGACGATCGAATTGTCGGTCAGCGCATTGGCATTCACGCCTGCGTGCGCGCGGGCGACCGACTGGGTGGTGCTCGCGGCGTGTCCCCACCCGTGCGGCAGGCTCACCACCCCGGGCATGATCGCCGCTGTCAGCTCCACTTGCACGGTCAGCGAACCGGCGGCCGAGGTGATCTCGGCCGTCTCGCCGATGCCGAGGCGGTCGGCATCCTCGGGGTGGATGTGCAATGTGCAGTGGTTGGACCCGCCGACCAGCACCTCGATGTTGTGCATCCAGCTGTTGTTGGAACGCAGCTGCCTGCGCCCGATCAGCACCATGGGCGGTGTACTCGCCGCGAGGCCTTCGCGCAGGCGCGAGACATCGGCGAGCAGGGGCTGCGGTGCGAGGTCGACGCGTTTCGATGCGGTCAGCAGAACCTTCGGCAGACGCGGTTCGAGCGGGCCGAGGTCGATGCCGTGCGGGTTGTCGAGGAGGGTGCGCAGGCCGAGGTCGCCGCCGTTCCACGCGCCGTAGGGGCCGAGTTTGAGCATCAGGTCGACGCGCTGTTCGGTGGTGTCGGCGCCCTCGAGCTCGTCGCGCCGGTCACTCATGCCAGCCTTGTGCAGCATGCCCGCGATGACCAGCTCGTCGATCATCGCGACGGCCTCGTCGCTGTGATGCGGCTGCCCGCTCACGGCCGCGGCGAGCCGGGCCAGCACGGCCGATTCCGACGGCCTGCCGTCGAGCGGCACCAGCGGGCGCGAGTATCGCGCGTAGTTGCGCACCGCGAAGTGCAGCAGCGCGAAGTCGTAATGCGGTGACTGGATCGAACGAGGCGGCGGCAGAATCACATTCGCGTGCCGGGTCGTCTCGTTGACGTACCGGTCGACGCTCACCATGAAGTCGAGCCCGGTCAGTCCCGCGTCGAGCCGCGCGCCGCTCGGTGCGGAGAGCACCGGGTTGCCCGCCACCGTCACCAGCGCGCGGATCTGACCTTCACCAGGGGTTTCGAGTTCGTCGGCGAGGGTGGCGACGGGGAGTTCGCCCATGGTCTCGGGCAATTCGCGCACCCGGCTGGTCCACCGGCCAGGCCGGAACGGCTTGGTCCGCGTGATGCCGAGCGCCGCGGGGGTGGCGAACATGGCGCCGCCGGGGGAGTCGAGATTGCCGGTGAGGACATTGATCGCATCGACAAGCCACTGCGTGAGCGTGCCGAATTCGGTGGTGCACGTGCCGATTCGGGCATAGACGGCGGCCGTCCGGGCTGCGGCGAGTTCGCGCGCGATGCGGCGGATGGTCTCGGCGGGAATGCCGGTGCGTTCCGTCGCGATCTCCGGGTTGAAATCCGCTGCGGCCGCGCGCAGTTCGTCGAGGCCGTCGACCTCCACGCGCACGTCGATCAGGTGTTCGGCGAACAACGTGTGTACCACCGCGAACAGCAGATACGCGTCGGTGCCGGGCCGGATGAAGAGGTGTTCGTCTGCCAGCTCCGCCGTGCGCGTCGCCCGGGGATCCACCACGACGAGCCTGCCGCCGCGCGCCCGCAACGCCTTCAACCGGCCGGGGAAGTTGGGCGCCGTGCAGAGCGAACCGTTCGATTCCAGCGGGTTGGCGCCGAGCATCAGCAGGTAGTCGGTGCGGTCGAGGTCGGGAACGGGCACGACCATCGGGTCGCCGAACATCAGCCCGGCGGCCACCTGCTTGGGCATCTGATCGGCGGTGCTCGCCGAGTACACGTGCCGGGTGCTCAGCGCGCGGACCAGCGCGGGTGCGTAGAGGGCGCCCGCGATCGTGTGGGCAGTGGGATTGCCGAGATAGATGCCGGTGGCGCCGGTACCGTGCGCGGCGCGCACAGCGGCGAAACGCTCGGCGATCAGGTCGAATGCTTCGTCCCAGGTCGCGGGACGGAAATCGGCGCCGTCGCGGATGAGCGGGGTGGTGACCAGGTCGGGGTCGTCGTCGAGCTTGCCGAAACCGGCGCCCTTCGGGCAGATGAAGCCTTTGCTGAACGGGTCGTCGCGGTCGCCGCGCACCGAGAGCACCCGGTCGTTGTCGTCGAGGGTGATGCTCAGGCCGCAGACGGCCTCACAGAGCGGACAGGTGCGAAGCAACGAACGCGGAGCCATGGTTCATGCCTACTCCACCCCGGCCGCTCGGCACCGGGAAACGCAGAAAACCCGCGAGGCGACGTGGGGATCCGTCGCGTTCGCGGGTTGTCGGTGGAAGAGCTGCCTCAGCAGGCCACGGTCAGGGTGGCGCGTTTGCGGGACGCGGCGGCACGCACGGCGGCACCGAGCGCGACGACCGGCGGGACCCAGCGGGCCTCGGAGGGAGCGACGCCCCACGACGCCGAACCGGCGGCCAGCTGGGTGGGCGGCAGCGGGATGCTGGCACCGTCGGTGTGCACCAGCACACCGGCCTCGCGCATCGCGGCGATGGCCATGGTGGCCTTGGCGACGCCGGTCACCAGGTGGATCTCGCGACGCTCGGCGCCCGGGATCTCGATCACGGGGCCGGACAGGTTGTTGGCGCGCAGGAAGCGGCGGACCTCGCCTGCCATCTCACCGGTGATCTCGATGGCCGAAACGTTCTCGTCGGTCACCAGGCACAGGCCGTTGGTGGTTTCGGCGACGTTCCAACCCCGCGCGGCGTAGTCCAGCGCGGCGGCACCCTTGTCGGCGGCCATAGTGTTGGTCGGAAACGTCGTGCGCACTGTGTTCTCCATTCCCCGAAGAGCTCTGTTCCTGCGTTCATGGGCGTATCGGCGCAGGGTGGCCGAGTTGTTACGCGGATTCCGAAAAATAATCGAGAGTGTCTGCTTCGTCTCATTCGACGAACCTTCGCTATCGCAGGTTCGGTCCCCGTGTGTTGGCGTGTCGTCGGAAAGCGGGCAGGATTCGGACTATGACCGACGTGCCGAACACCACCCCGGCCGGTGAGCCGGAGGCCGAGGAGTTCGAGGCCGAATCCCGCTGGCTCTCTTGGAAAGAGGCCGACGTGAAGCGTACGGCGTCGCGTTCGCGAGAGCAGGGCGAGGACTCCGAAGAGGCCGAGGCGATGAGGCTCGCGCGCGACGCGGGCTTCGACGATCCGTTCCGCAGCACCCGCTCGGCCACCCAGTGGGGCGCCGAGGCGCTTCGCTCCCTGCTCGACGTGCAATTCCGCAGGCCCGCGACCCGTACGCTGCTGCCGCTGGCCTACATCCTGTGCGTGATCTCCTTCGCGATCGGCCTGCCGATCGCGCTGACGGTGCTGATGTGGAAGGCCTCGGCGGTGCTCGGTGTGCTCGCCGCCCTCGTGGCCGTTCCGCTCGGGCTCACCATCGCCGCGTCGGTGCGGTTGATGCTCGAATTCGCCGACAACGCCGCTCGGCTCGCGGGCCGGGTCGAGCACATCAGCGAACTCGCCGACGGACTGTTCCAAGCACTGTCCGATGTCGCCGAACCGGTGAATCAGTTGTCCGAAGATGTTCGCGCCGTTCAGTTCTGGCGTTTCCGGAAGAAGAAGTAGGTCTTGCGCGGTGTCCGATTCATTGTGAAACAATCCGTCCGCAGATCTGATGATGCGTCAGCTGCGAACGGCGGCCTCCAGAGGACAAGGGGGAGGCCGGATTTGGATACAGGGGGGAAGTATGGCTTCACCGCAGGGCGTCACCGGTTCGACCATGCCGCGCAGGCAGCTGGGCAGGCACTTACGTGACCTGCGCAACCGTGCGCGGATGACCACCAGAACCGCGGCGGCGCAACTCGAGTGGTCGGAAGCGAAGATCTGGCGGATCGAAACGGGGCAGACATCGCTGCGCAGCCTCGATGTCGAGGCCATGTGCAAGGTGTACGGCGCGCCCGCCGACCAGGTGGAACCGTTGGCCGCGCTGGCTCGCGAAACCAAGGCAAGGGGATGGTGGACGAGTTACGGCGATGTGATTCCGGAGGGTTTCGAGGTCTACATCGGGCTCGAAGAGGCGGCGGCCGAGCTGTCGATCTACGAGGACGGCCTGGTCCCGGCGCTGTTGCAGACCGAGGACTACTCCAGGGCGCTGCTCGAACGCACGGTTCCCGAACTCACCGACGCCGACCTGGAACGTCGGCTGCGGGTGAGCGCGGCCAGGCAGGCGTTGCTCACCAGGGCGGGCTCACCGTTGCGGCTGCGGGTGGTGCTCGCCGCGTCGGTGCTGTCGCGCCGGATCGGTGACGATCGGGTACTCGCCGGTCAGCGTGCGCGGCTGCGTGAACTGGCCGAACGCGACACCGTCGACATCCGGGTGATCCCGGACGACTGCGGCTACCACGCCGGGCTCGAGTCGGGCCGGTTCACCGTGCTCGATTTCGACGGCGACAACGCGGTCGACAAGCAGGAACCGCCGGTGGTCTACGTGGAGACCTTCGCCGGTTCGGTCTATCTCGACAAGCCTGCCGAATTCGACCGTTACCGAAGCGCTTTCGCCGACATCACCGCCGCGGCGAGCGCGACGGTGTAGCTCCTACCAGGAGTCGGTGAGCACCGAACGGTGCGTGGGCAGGGCCTGGTCGTAGACCGCCCTGCCCTTTTCCGTGAGCTTGACGAAACACGCCCGCCGGTCACCGTCGCAGGTGATGCGTTCGACCAGGTCGTCGCGCTCGAGCCTGGCCACCGCGCGGGACAGCGCGCTCTGACTCAGGTAGATGTCGCCGGACAGGTCGGTCATGCGGTACTTCTCGCAGGCCGCGTCGACGAGACGGTCGAGGATCTCGAACTCGCTGAGTCCGATCCGGTGTTCGTTCTGAAGCGCCTTCTCCAGTGCGCAGCTCACGGCGGCGTGCCGGTCGAGCAATGCGCGCCACTGGCCGACCAGCTCGGTGGGCGCTTCGTTGCGCCGAGCTGTGTTGGCCGGGTTCGACATGCGGCCATCTTAGTGCGCCCGACCAATACATGCAACTGCATTAAATGTGTTGGCATTAAATGCGCATGCATGTAATGTCCTCCGCATGACTTCGCCAGCAACGCTCTCGGCCGCCGAGGCGACCGACCCGACCCGGTGGTCCGCTCGCCTCTGGGGCCTGCTGATCACTCTGTGCATTGTTCTGTTCCTCGACGGCCTCGATGTTTCGATGATCGGCGTCGCCCTGCCGTCCATCGGCGCCGAACTCGATATGTCCACCTCCACCCTGCAGTGGCTCGTGGGCGGTTACGTCCTCGGCTACGGCGGTCTGCTGCTGCTCGGCGGCCGCACGGCCGACCTGCTCGGGCGCCGCAAGGTGTTCCTCATCGCCCTGGCCGTCTTCGCGGTCGCGTCCCTGATCGGTGGCCTGGTCAGCGATCCGACGCTGCTGATCGTCACCCGCTTCATCAAGGGTCTGGCCGCCGCGTTCACCGCACCGACCGGCCTGTCGATCATCGCCACCACCTTCGCCGAAGGAAAGGCGCGCAACAAGGCGCTGTCCATCTACACCGTGTTCGGCGCGGGCGGCTACTCCATGGGCCTGCTCTTCGGTGGCCTGATGACCGGCGTCGGCTGGCGTTGGACCTTCCTGCTGCCCGTCCCGATCGCCGTCGCCGCCCTGATCTCGGCGTTCGTGCTGATCCCCAAGGACGGCAAGGCCGAGGAAGGCGGCCACGATCTGCTCGGCGCGCTGCTGTCCACCTCGGGCATGCTGCTGCTGGTCTACACCGTGGTCACCGCGCCCGAGGTCGGCTGGGCCTCGGCCCGGACCGTCGTCTCGTTCATCGCCGTGGTCGCCCTGTTCGCCGCGTTCGTCGTCACCGAGCAGCGCGTCGCCCACCCGCTGGTCCGGCTCGGGATCCTGCGCAAGGTGTCGCTGGTGCGGGCCAGCCTGGCCATCATCGCGGTCGCCGGCTCGTACTTCAGCTGGCAGTTCATCGTCACGCTGTACCTGCAGGACACCCTCGGCTGGTCGCCGCTGAAGCTCGCCATGGCGCTGCTTCCGGTCGGCATCCTGGTCGTCGCCTCGGCGTTCTTCTCCGACAAGCTGATCGACCGCTTCGGCACCGGCCCGGTGATCGCGGTGACCATGTCGGTGATGGCGATCGGGTACCTGCTGTTCCTGCGAGTCGACACCGCGCCCGACTACCTGACCGTGCTGCTGCCCGCCGTCCTGCTGATCGGCATCGGCTGGGTCGGCTTCCCTGCCATCAACGTGCAGGCCACCAGCGGTATCGACGACGAGGAGCAGGGCCTGGCGGCCGGCGTGCTGCAGACCTCGATGCAGGTCGGCGCGGCCGTGGTGCTCGCGGTGACCACCGCCATCGTCACCTCCGGCACCGCGCACGGCACCTCGCCGCAGCAGATGCTCGACACCTACCGGCCGGGCCTCGAGTTCGCCGCCGGTGTCACGGTGCTCGGCGCACTGGTCGCGCTCACCGTCTTCTGGCCGCGTAAGCGGGTCACCGACGCGCCGGTGGTCGAGGAGAAGGTGCTCCAGACGGTCTGATCCGAAAGCGCTGAACGGCACCACCATTCCCGGTGGTGCCTTTCGGCGTATCAGGCGAACCGCGGCGCTGCCTGGTCCTTGGCGGAGCGGATGAAGGTGAGCGGGCGGCCGTCGCGGCCCTCGGTCGGCCAGTCGATGGCCAGCCGGGGGTCGAAAGCGTCCAGGTCACGGTCGAATTCGGGGGTGTACTCGAGCGAGCACAGGTAGGTCACCGTCGAGTAGTTCTCCAGCGAGAGGATGGCGTGGCCGAGACCCTCGGACAGGAACACCGAGCGGCGGTCCACGTCGTCGAGCAGCACGCTGTCCCAGCGGCCGTAGGTGGGCGAACCCGGTCGCAGGTCGACGACCACGTCGAGAAAGGCGCCGCGCACACACGTCACATACTTGGCCTGGCCCGGCGGGTCCTCGGTGTAGTGGATGCCGCGCAACACTCCCGCGGCCGACACCGAGGTGTTCACCTGGTACAGGTCGAAGGGCCGCCCGGTGGCCTTCTCGAACTCCGAGGCCTTGAACGACTCGCAGAACATGCCGCGGTCGTCGCCGAGCAGGCGGGGGGTGACCACCCACGCGCCGGGGATGGCCAGTTCACGGATCTCCATGCGCTACCAGTCTTTTCCGCGGTCGATCAGGTCGAGCAGGTAGCGGCCGTAGCCGGAGCGAACCATCGGCTCGGCCAGTTCGCACAGCTGGTCGTCGGAGATCAGGCCGCGCCGCCACGCCACCTCCTCGGGTACCCCGATCTTGAGGCCCTGGCGTTCCTCGATGGTCCGCACGTAGTTGGCGGCGTCGAGCAGCGAGTCGAAGGTGCCGGTGTCGAGCCAGGCGGTGCCGCGTGCGAGCACGTCGACGCTGAGCCTGCCCTGCTCGAGATAGGCGCGGTTGATATCGGTGATCTCGTACTCCCCGCGCGCCGAGGGACGCAGCTCGCGCGCGATCTCGACCACGTCGTTGTCGTAGAAGTACAGACCGGGGATGGCGTAGTTGGAGCGCGGCACCTTCGGCTTCTCCTCGATGGAGACCGCGCGACCGTCCACGAACTCCACCACGCCGTAGGCGGTGGGGTCGCTCACCCAGTAGGCGAACACCGCGCCGCCGTCGATGTCGTGGAAGCGGTGCAGGCTGGCGCCGAGGCCGGGGCCGTGGAAGATGTTGTCGCCGAGCACGAGCGCGGCGGGTTCGGTGCCGATGTGGTCGGCGCCGAGCACGAAAGCCCTGGCCAGGCCGTCGGGTTCGGGCTGGACCACGTAGCTGATCGACACCCCGAACTGGCTGCCGTCACCGAGCAACCGGGTGAACGCCTCGGCATCCTCCGGCGTGGTGATGACGAGAATGTCGTCGATCCCTGCCAACATGAGGGTGGACAAGGGGTAATAGACCATCGGTTTGTCGTAGACCGGGACGAGCTGCTTGCTCACCCCGCGCGTGATCGGGTGCAGCCGCGATCCGGTGCCGCCCGCCAAGATGATTCCGCGCATAGGTGGCAAGTCTGCCAGCTCCGGTGCCGCAGGAGTCGGGGAGGTTCCGACACGTGGACGAATTGATCACGAACGTTTCGCGACCGGGTGTGTCGGTCGATAACTGGGACACGACGGCGTTCATCTGATTATGTGAGCGTCGATGTGTGAAACATCACTGTGTTAGATGTCAGCGTCGACATCCGATCCGGGGCTCGCACCCGGGCCATCGAGTCGACGCGCCAGTGTGAGGTAGGTGCGCGATGGAAGCCTCGAAGATCGGCAGGCCCGGTGTGTTGGGCGGGATCGTCCCCGTTGCCCCCAGGGTCACCACCAGTCCGAAGGCGGCGGGAATCGTCGTCAACTCCGGGCGGACGAGCACCGCGTCGCGCGTGCTGATGGGTACCTGCGTCGGCGTCGTCGGACCGCTGCTGCGCACCGTCCCCATCAACCGGAGGACCATTCCCCTCGGCGGAATCGCCGTCGACCTGCTCGCGCGCCTGCGCCCCGAACCGACGGGCATCGAGCGCGAACAGATCCAGCTCGACGGATTCAAGATGGAGATGATCCGTCCCGCGGGCGCCTCGCGGGCGCTGCGTCACGGCGCGCTGCTGTATCTGCACGGTGGCGGCTTCGCCGTCTGCGGATTGTCGACCCATCGGGCCGTCGCCGCCGGGCTGGCCAGGCGGACCGGGCTGCCGGTGCTCAATGTGGAATACCGTCAGCTGCCGGGTTCGATCGACGCCGCCATCGACGACTGCGTCCTGGCCTACCGCTGGCTGCTGCGCCACGGCGCCGACCCGGGCCGCATCGTCTTCGCCGGTGACTCGGCGGGCGGGTTCCTCACCTTCGCCACCGCGCTGCGCGCCCGCGACATCGGATTGCCGTTGCCCGCCGGTCTCGTCGGCCTGAGTCCGCTGCTCGATCTGGACTACCGGGCGAAGAAGGACTACGTGAATGTGCGCCGCGACGCCTACATTCCGCTGGCCGGGCTGGAGGCCGTGGTCCGCCTCGGCGCCGAGCACGAGGGTCCGCTCGACGCGAAGCTCTCGCCGGTCAACGCCGACCTGGCCGGGTTGCCCCCGGTACTGCTGATCGCTGCCGAAGACGAATTGCTGCGCTACGACTGCGAACTCATGGCCCATCGGCTCGGTGCGGCGGGTGTGCCGCACACACTCGAGCTGTGGCGGGGCCAGGTGCACGCCTTCATGAGCATCCTGCCGGACATGCCGGAGAGCCGTTCGGCGCTCGGACGGGTCGCCAAGTTCGTGCGGGAAGCGGTGGCGCCCGCCGAACGGGCCCGCACCGCCTGACCTCGAAACGACAGGTGCCCCGCCGCGACACTGTCGAGTCGCAGCGGGGCACCTGGCGTATCTGCTCGCGAATGTGCTTACGCGAGTGCGGTTATTGCACGTTCGGAACCGGAACTACTTGGCAGGCGGGGTGAACGGCGAGGTGACGGTGGCGAAGTACTGGATCGCCGCACCGATGGCGACCGGAGCGGTGATGAACAGCTGACCGGCCAGCACACCGAGGAAGCCGACAGCGGCGGCACCGGCGATGCAGCCGGCCAGCGGGCCCGCGCCGAACAGGGCCAGGAGGGCACCGGTCAGGACCAGGCCGGCACCGGCACCGGCGATGCAGCCGACAGCCGCGCCACCGAGGCCACCGACGAGGGCACCCATGGTGGCGCCGACGGAGATGGTGTCCTTCAGACGGTTGAACGCCGCGACCTCACGGTCGTACTCGGTCTTCCAGGGCGCCTGCGCCTCGTAAGGCAGGGCGACCGGCTTGTAGACGGCCTTGGCCGGGTCCATCACCGGGGTCAGGGTGGCGGTGTTGCCGGAGATCTCGGCCACGATCGGGAGCTCGTGCTCTTCGATGCGGAACGCCAGCGGGGTGCCCGCGACGACGGTGCCGTCGGCCGCCTTGATCTTCAGGACATTGTCCTCGACGACCATCGAGCCGGCGTCGGTGGTGACGACGGCCTTCGAGTCCTCGACGATTTCGGCGGTGTAGTTGATCGGCGCAGTGGCGGCCGGGGCCTCTTCGGCGTGCGCGGTGCCGGCGGCGACGCCCATGGCAGCGATCAGCAGCGCCGAAGTGGCGGCGAATTTCCTCATCAGCATTTTTGTTGAACCTCGATGTTGGAGCGTTCGGAGGGGACCCGATGATCAAAAGCCCCCGCAGCTAACGAGCGGTGAACCACCTGTGTACTTCTATTCAAATTCTGTTCACCGTTGATACCCCAGGGCCGGTGCGCATCCAGAAACCTGAGTGCCGACTAGGGTTTTTCTCAGGAAAGCAGACCCCGGGTCGTAACCTGAACGCGCCCAGTGTGACGGACATCACGGTGTAAATACCGTGACTGTTTCTACCTGGGCGAGTGCCGGTTCGCTTTCTGTCCCCGATCGCGAGCACGTATCGTTGTCGACGTGCGAGTGCTCGTTACCGGCGGGGCCGGATTCATCGGTGCGAATTTCGTCCAGCAGACGGTGGCCACGCGCCCCGACGTAGCGGTGACCGTCCTCGACGCGCTCACCTACGCCGGAAACCGCGCGTCGCTCGATCCGGTGGCCGACCGTATCGAATTCGTCCACGGCGACATCGCCGATCTCGACCTCGTCGACAATCTCGTCAGCGGTGTCGACGCGGTTGTGCATTTCGCCGCCGAATCCCACAACGACAACTCGCTCGCCGAGCCGTGGCCGTTCGTGCAGACCAATATCGTCGGCACCTACTCCCTGCTGCAGGCCGTGCGCCGCCACGACGTGCGCTACCACCACGTTTCCACCGACGAGGTCTACGGCGACCTCACCCCCGACGACCCCGCCTTCACCGAGACAACGGCCTACAACCCGTCGAGCCCGTATTCGGCGACGAAAGCGGGCAGCGATCTGCTCGTGCGCGCCTGGACCCGTTCCTTCGGAGTGCGCGCCACGCTGTCGAACTGTTCCAACAATTACGGCCCGTATCAGCACGTGGAGAAATTCATCCCTCGCCAGATCACCAATTTGATCGACGGCGTGCGCCCGCGTTTGTACGGTGCCGGTCATCAGGTGCGCGACTGGATTCACGTCGACGATCACAATCGCGCGGTGTGGGACATTCTCGAGCGCGGCCGAATCGGGCAGACCTATCTCATCGGTGCCGATGGTGAACTCGACAATCTCACCGTTGTGCAGTTGCTTCTGGAAGCGTTCGATCGCGAGCCAACCGATTTCGACCACGTCACCGACCGGCCCGGCCACGATCAGCGCTACGCCATCGATGCGAGCCTGCTGCGCACGGAACTCGGCTGGTCACCGCGCTACAGCGACTTCCGGACCGGGCTGGCCGACACCATCACCTGGTACCGCGAGAACGAGGACTGGTGGCGGCCGAAGAAGGCCGACACCGAACGCGCCTACGCCGCCGCGGGCGAACAGAAACTCTGACGGACTACACCGTCGTCCGCGGGGTCAGCCCCAGACGACGGTGTAATACGTTGCGGCAGCGGCGATCAGCGCGATCAGTGATGCGCAGGCCACGGTGATTCCCGGCCCGCGGGTCGGGACGACACCGTCGGCATCGCGCAGCCGCAGCGGAACCCAGCGGATCACCACCGCGATACCGAGGATGGCCAGCGGCACGAAGTATCTGCCCTGCACGCCGTCGATGATGTAGTAGTCCACCGGTGTGAACGACATGTACAGCGTCACGTAGACCATCGCCACGCTGGCGAGCACCGTCGCCGCGACGATCAGGGTGCGGCGCAGCGTGCTGGTCAGCAGATCGGCGATGCCGAAGCTCACCGCGAACGCGATCAGGCAGGCCAGCATGGTCAGCGCGGGCGCGTCGACGTAGGCGAAGCCGAGTTCACCGAAGAACTGATTGAACCAGCGGTGATCGCGCAGGGCGATGCTCTCGCCGAAGGTGTGCACGAACTGCAGCGGGTCGCCGAGGATCCCGCGCAGCTGGTCACCGGGACGAACCTGACCCCACTGGTGCGGCGGGCGCATCAGGCTCATGCCGTCGCCGGTCGGTGCGGCGATCTTGGTCCAGACCAGGAACAGCGTGCCACCGGTGATCGCGAATACCCACGGCAGCACCTTCAGCTTGCCGGTGAAACCGAGGCGTTCGGTGGGCACGACCACGATCAGCATGGCCAGCAGCACGTAGGCGGGTTTGCTCAGTGGCAGCGCGATCGTGGCGGCCAGCAGGGCGGCGGTCTCGGGCTTGCTCAGCCGGTCACCGATGAACAGCGCCTTCACCAGCAGCGCCGACACCAGAATGGCCAGCGCGTTGGTGAGCGTGTCGGCGGTGACGGTGCCCGCCTGGAACAGCGCGATCGGCAGCACGGCCACGGTGAACACCAGCCACTGGCTGCGCCGCTGCCGCAGGGCGTAGAGCCCGAACCCGACCACCGCGAGGTAGGCCGCCAACCCGGCCAGGCGGGTGAGCAGGTACATTCCGCCGATGTTCAGGCCGAGCGCCTCGCCTGCCCGGATGCCGACGGCGGCAGGCACATACGGCACGGGGGAGTAGGCGGCGGTGTTGGTGAACCACATCGGCCGGGTTGCCGAGGAGATGTCGGCACCGGCGAGCCGGTCGTAGGCGCCGGGGTCGGCGACCATCGCGCCGGGTTCCTCGGGGTTGTCGTTGTAGTCGCGGAAGGCGTAGCCCATGAGCTCGTCGATGCTCACCGGGATCTGCCCGCCGTAGGCGACACCGCGATCGTCGTGGATGCGCTGCGGGAACACCCCGCCGTGCGCCACCTGGTAGGCGCGGCCGAACTGGGTGATCTCGTCGTGGCCCCAGAACGCGGGGGTGAGCACGGCGAACAGCGCGCCGAACAGCGTCGCGAGCACGGCGAACGCCACCGTCGCGGCGCCGAACCGGCCGGTCAGCGAACGGACCGGGGCGGGCAGGCGGTCTTTGCGTTCGGTCGCTGGTACCTGTTCGGCGGCGACGGTTTCCGGCTCGACGGTGCTGGTCACCGACGGTCTCCGGCCGCGATGTCCGTGCTCTCGCCGACGGCCGAATACCGCAGGTACACCAGCCGCGCCGCTTCGTGACGCGACCGGCGGATGCCGTCGAGAATCAGCCCCGCGGTCCAGGCAAGGCAGCCGAGCAGCATCAGGGTGAACGCGAAGAACAGCGTCGGGAACCGCGCCACCTCGTGGGTGTTGTAGAACTCGATCACGATCGGCACGGTGAGGATCACCGAGAACAGCAGCGCCAGCGTGCCGAACAGGCCGTAGAAGGCGACCGGGCGTTCGTGCCTGGCCAGGCCGAGGATCAGCGCGAGGATCTTGGTGCCGTCGCGGTAGGTGCGCAGCTTCGATTCGCTGCCCGCGGGGCGGTCACGAAAACCCACCTGCACCGCGGTCTGCGGAACCCGCAGGTGCAGCGAGTGCACGGTCAGTTCGGTCTCGATCTCGAACTCGCGGGAGACGGCGGGGAAGCTCTTGACGAAGCGGCGCGAGAACACCCGGAAACCGCTCAGCATGTCTTCGACATTGTCGCCGAACACCTTGCCGACCACGCCGTTGAGCACCTTGTTGCCGGTCTCGTGCCCGGACCGGTAGGCGTTGGTGTCCTCGTCCTGCTTGCGCACACCGAGCACGTGATCGTAGGGGCCCTCGAGCAGGGTCTTGATCATCAGCGGCGCGGCCGACGCCTCGTAGGTGTCGTCGCCGTCGATCATCAGGTAGATGTCGGCCTCGATGTCGGCGAAGGCGCGGCGAACCACATTGCCCTTGCCCTTGGTGTTCTCGTAGCGCACGATCGCCCCGGCCTCACGGGCGCATTCGGCGGTGCGGTCGGTGCTCAGGTTGTCGTAGACGTAGACGACGATCCCCGGCACGGCGGCCTTCAGGTCGGCGACGACCTTGGCGACCGCGGCCTCTTCGTTGTGGCAGGGGACCACGGCGGCAATGCGAAGCTCGGTGGAGTCCACCCGGGTCAATCCTCAGATGTAGGCAGTTAAAGGGTCACCGGGAGGGTACCGGATACATGGCGGCGCGGACGCCGCGCGTTCGCGGCCCCGCCGGTCCCGCCGATCAGGCACCGTTGCTTGCTCCTTCGTCGCCTACGCAACGGCACCTGATCGGCGGGACGGCCGCGAACCGGCCACTTCGTGGCCGCCCCTCCTCGAGGTCGGGGGTGGTGGCCGGTTACCGTCGGATCGTGTCGCATCAAGATGTTCCGCCGGTTTCGCTGCTGACGAAGGTGACGACGGCGTTGCGGCAGGGGGCGGCGTTCCTCGTCGTCGGCGCGGTCGGTTTCCTCGTCGACGCCGGTACGTACAACCTGCTGGTGTTCTGGGGCGGCGGATTGTCGCTGTCGGAAGGTGTGCTCTATCACTCTCCGCTCACCGCGAAAGTCGTCGCGATCGTGGTGGCGACGGTGGTCACCTACTTCGGCAACAAGTGGTGGACCTTCGCGCACAAGAAGTCCGACAGCGCGGGCCGCGAATACCTGTTGTACGCGTTGGTGAATGTCGTGGCGATCGGCCTGCAACTGGGCTGCCTCGGCTTTTCCCGCTATGTGCTGGACCTGTCGTCGCCGCTGTCGGACAACATTTCCGCGACCGTCATCGGCCAGACGCTTGCTGTCATATTCCGTTATTGGGCCTACGACAAATTCGTGTTCACCGGCGCCGAGGCAACCGGCGAGCAACACGCGCGGGGTGCTGTTACCCCTCACTGACGGCGCCCGGCGCGGCGGTGATTGATATCCTCACCCCGCCCGCCGCGCCGCCCTTTCCTTACGTGACTGCTTGCGTCGGCGCAGTCGATACCGAGAATTTCGAGGACTTCATGGAGCAGTCGGCTACTCGAGTCGTGACCGAATCGAACGAACGGCACGAGGCCGCACCCGCGTCACTGCGTGGTGAACACTCGGCACCCGAACGCTTGGTCCTGGCCAGGGGCATCTTCACCGGCCCGTCGGCCCGGGTGAGCGACGAGCTCTACGCCGTGGTCAAGGGTGGTGCCGCCATCCGCGAGCGCCTGTCGCTGCACCTGCCCAAGGGCGCGACCGCGCACACGAACACCTACTTCGGCCGGTTCGCCGCCAGCTACTGGCAGCGCTGGACCACCGTTACCGAGGTGACCGCCACCGCGAATCTGCAGGTGGGGAACAGGGCGAATGTGCGCCTGGTCGCCTCCGATATCGCGGGCCACCGCCGCATCGTCGCCTCGCTGGTGGCGACCAGCAGCGGGTTCGTGAGCCTGTCCGCGCCGCTCGACCAGTACGTCGACGGTGGCGCGCTGTGGCTCGAGTTCGACGCGCTCGGCGGCGAACTCGACATCACCGAGCTCGCCTGGACCGCCAAGGCGCCCGAGGCGGTCCGCCCGGTCGCCATCGCGATCTGCACCTTCAACCGGGCCGAGGACTGCGCCCACACCGTCGCCGCGCTGGCCTCGGACCCCACGGTGCTGGCCGCGATCGACGCCGTCTACGTCGTGGACCAGGGCACCGACCTGGTCGAGAACCGGCCGCTGTTCCAGCAGGTCCGCCCCGATTTCGGCGACAAGCTGCGCTACATCCGTCAGCCGAATCTGGGTGGCGCGGGCGGCTTCACCCGTGGGCTGTACGAGGTGTCGGCGGCCAACGAGCACGCCGACGTCATCCTGATGGACGACGACATCCTCTGCGAGCCCGAGACCGTCCTTCGCCTGCAGGCCTTCGCGAACCTGACCGTCGAGCCGACGCTGGTCGGCGCGCAGATGCTGTTCCTGCTCAACCCCGACTACCTCAACGTGGGCGCCGAGGACGTGCGCCTTGGCGAGCTCAAGCACGGGCAGAAGGTGCCCAAGGCGCTGCGCAACACCTCCATGCTCAAGAAGAACCAGGAGCGCCGCGTCGACGCCGGCTACAACGCCTGGTGGACCTGCCTGATCCCGGCAGAGGTCGTGAAGAAGATCGGCCTTCCGGTCCCGATCTTCTTCCAGTGGGACGACGTCGAATACGGCATCCGGGCCCGCGAGCACGGCTTCGTCACCGTCACCCTGCCCAATGCCGCCGTCTGGCACGCCGACTTCTACTGGAAGGACTACGACGACTGGGCGCGCTACTTCTCCACGCGCAACTCGCTCATCGTCGGCGCCCTGCACACCGATCTCGACGGCAAGGCCGTCACCAAGGACTTCTTCCGCTACATCGCCGAACACCTCGTCGGCATGCAGTACGGCCTGGTGCACACCACGCTGCAGGGCATCGAGGACTTCATGAAGGGTCCGAAGGTGTTGCGCGACGGCGGAATCGAGGCGCTGGCCGCGGCCCGCACCTCCCGCAACGACTACCCCGAGACCATCAAGCACCCCGCCGCGACCCCGCCGGTGAACTCCGCCGAAATCCAGGTGCGCCGGGCGAGCGGTGAGCCGAGCCGCATCACCCTCGTGCTCATCAAGCGCGCGATCATGCAGTGGACCGGGCGCACCCAGCACGGCCTGATCGGTGTCACCCGCGAGGACGCGCACTGGTGGCATGTGGGCCTGTTCGACCACGTGGTCGTCACCGATGCCTCCCAGTCGGGCGTGCGCGTGCGCCGCCGCGACAAGGCCCGCGCCCGTGCTCTGCTCATCCGCACCTACCGCACGCTGCGCAAACTCCGCCGCGAACTGCCCAGGCTCCAGGCCGAATACCGCGCGGCGGTCCCCGAACTCACCAGCCGTGAGAACTGGGCCCGCCTCTACGGCATCGACCCCAGCTGATCGAGGTCACCACGCGCTGGTGGCGGCATCGCCCGAGAGGCTTCCGCCACCAGCCGTGGCGATCGGCTAGGTCAGCGGTAGCCGCGTTCGCGGTACTGCTTGCGGTGTTGCTTGGCGATGGAGCGCCAGGCGCGTTCGCGTTCGGCGGCCAGGCGCTTGTCGGTGCGCGCGGCCATCCACTCGTTCTCCTTCGCCAGCTTGCGGTAGCTGGTGAGGCGGCGCTCGGTGATGGTGCCGTCGGCGATGCCCGCCTGGACCGCGCAGCCCGGTTCGGTCTCGTGCGCGCAGTCGGCGAAACGGCAATCAGCGGCGAGTGATTCGATGTCGCTGAAGGTTTTGCCGATACCGTCGGCGGCGTCGTAGAGGCCGATACCGCGTAGCCCCGGTGTGTCGATGAGGGTGCCGCCGCCGGGGAGCGGTCGCAGTTCCCGGTGGACCGTTGTATGGCGGCCCTTGCCGTCGACCGCGCGAACGGCGTTGGTGGCGAACACTTCCGCGCCGAGCAGGGCGTTGGCCAGGGTCGACTTGCCCGCGCCGGACGGCCCGATCAGGGCAACCGTGCCGTGCAGCACGGCCGTGAGCACATCCAGCCCGGTCTCGGCGGCGGCACTCACCGCGAGCACCGTCGCCCCCGGCGCGACCGCGCGCACCTCGTCGAGCGGAAGATGATCCGCCGCATCGGCTTTGGTGAGCACGACCACGGGTTGGGCATTGCTCTCCCAGGCGAGGGCGAGCATGCGCTCGATCCGTCCCAGGTCGACGTCACCGTCGGCGGCACTGCAGATCAGCACGGTGTCGACATTGGTGGCGAGCACCTGGGCGACCGAGCGCCCCGACACCGACGATCGCATGATCGCCGAACGGCGCGGAAGCAGCAGGCGCACAGTGCCTTCGGCATCGAGACCGACCCAGTCTCCGGTGCACAAGCCGGTGATGTCACGCGGACAGGCGGCACGAGACGGGCCGCCCGGTGCGACCACATCGCATTCGCTGCGATCCATTCGGACGATGCGTGCGGGTACGAGATCGCCGAGCAGCGGAAGATATTCGGTAGCTACGGCTTCGGTCCAGCCGTAAGGGACGAGCAGGTCGTAGTCGACCATCGGTAGAAGTCCTTCGTCGGGCGCCGAGCCCGACGTCGGGCTCAGCGAGTAGAGGTGATGTCCGGAGCAGTCGGGGCGCCATCGCGCACCCCGGGCACGGCAATCCACACGTCTGTACTCACGGACATCCACCTCCTCTCCAACGTTGCTCCTACTGTGCCGCATACCCAAGGCATCGCACAACCGATTTATGCCACCGCGAGCCCGGTCAGCTCTCCATGGGCATCAAGGCAGGTCAGGGAACGACGACCTCGGTCGAAGCGGGCAGGCTCGGCCGGTCGGTGCGCACGGTGAGCTGGAACCGGCCGGGACCGGTGGGGGCGATCACCTGGAACGGGTAGGTGCCGTTGTGCCGGGCAGGGACGAAATGCGTCATGGAGCCGGTGACGCCGTTGTCCAGGTTCCGCCAGTCGACGATGACGTTCACATCGCAGGTGAGCAGGGCAGGCGCCATGTTGCCGAGCAGGCCGTGCGAGATGCGCAGCGAGATGCTGTGGGTGGCGCCGGGCGCAACGCTCGGGTCGTTGAGCGGTCCGTCGAACGCGGTACCGCCCACGTTGACGATGCCGAAGCACACGCCGTTGCCGAGCGTGGGGACAGGGGCCGTGCGCACTTCGTTCATCACGCAGGAGCGGGGGCCGACATTGGATGCGCCGAGCTGACAGGTGTCGTCGGCGGTTGCGGTGCCCGGCGCGGCAAGGCACAGCGCGCTGCCTGCGAGAACGGCGGCAGCGGCGGACGCGAAACTCGTTCGTAAGGTCACCTATCGAATCCTAGGTCGCGGGCCCCAGGATCTATGCCCCTATTTCTGGGGGCCTCGCTGGTCCGGCTTGCCGAACTGCTCATTGCGTCCGAGCGAGCGCAACCGGAACCATTCCTTCAAACCCGCCGGATCGCGGCGCGTCACCAGGAAGAACCAGGAGAACCGAATCCACTCCTGCGGCAACAGCTTCCGCATACCGGGCTGCGACATCAGGTACCCGCGATTGCGGTAGGTGAAGTAGCGCTTCACCGGATCGTCGGGGTACTGGGTGTGCATACGCCCGCCGAGGATCGGCTTGAACTCCTCGGCCCCGTTGGGGTGCAGGTAGGCGGTCTGCAGGCAGGTGCCGAACGGCAGGCCCGACCGGACCAGGCGCCGATGCACCTCCACCTCGTCGCCACGCACGAACAGGCGCAGGTCGGGCACACCGATCAGGTCGACGGCCTTCGCCGAGATCAGCGCGCCGTTGAACAGCGACGCGATGCCGGGCAGGAAGTCCTCGTCGCCGAGCTCCGAGCGTCGCCTGCGCCACACCACGCCCCGGCGCAGCGGGAAAGCGAGCCGATCGGGGTCGTCGATATCGCACACCACCGGCGATACCTCGACCAGGTTGTGCCTGCGCGCGCAATCGATCAGCGTCGCGAGGACTTCCGGGCCGTCGGGTCGGCCGTCGTCGTCGGCCAGCCACACCCAGTCCGCGCCCTGGGTGAGCGCGTGCAGCATGCCGAGCGCGAAACCGCCCGCGCCGCCGAGATTGTGGCGCGAACCGAGGTAGGTGGCCTCGATGGGCTGCTGGGCGACCAGCTCGGCCACCTCGTCCTCGTTGGCGTTGTCGACGACGATCAGATGGTCGATCGGACGCGACTGCGAGGCAAGCACTTTCAGCGATTCGGCGAGCAGTTCGCGGCGCTTGTGGGTGACGACGACCGCGATGATCCGCGCGTCCGGTCCGGTGTCGGTGCTCAGGTCGGCCGGTTCGGCGCCTGCGGGCAGCTCGGGCTCCTCGGTCACGGGCAGCACGGCGGCGGGCTCAACCGGGGCAACCCCCGCCTCGAGCCGATCGGCCATGCTGAACCCACCGGGCACAGCGGCCGGGACAGCGTCCTCACTCTGACCGCTCATGCCTGATTCCGCTCCAATTCTTTGTCGCCGGATTCGGCTTCCAGCTCGCGAAGCACTTGTGCCACGTGATTACCCGCCTCGGGCCCTTCATACGCTCGCACAACGTCTTCGATGCCGCCCTGCTCGCGGATGCGACCGTGGTCGATCCACATCGCGGTATCGCACAGCTGGGCGAGGAATTCGTTGGAGTGGCTGGCGAAAACGAGGATGCCCGACCGCGCGACCAGCGACTGGAGCCGGGTGCGAGCCTTCTTCATGAACTCGGCGTCGACGGCGCCGATGCCCTCGTCGAGCAGGAGGATCTCGGGGTCGATCGAGGTGACCACACCCATCGCCAGGCGTACCCGCATACCCGTGGAATAGGTGCGCAACGGCATCGACAGGTACTCGCCGAGCTCGGTGAAGTCGGCGATCTCGTCGATCTTGGCCAGCATCTGCTTGCGGGTCTGCCCGAGGAACAGGCCGCGGATGATGATGTTCTCGTAGCCGGAGATCTCCGGGTCCATGCCGACGCCCAGGTCGAACACGGGCGCCACCCGGCCGCGGATGCGCGCACTGCCGCGCGAGGGTTCGTAGATGCCGGAGAGCAGGCGAAGCAGCGTCGACTTGCCCGCGCCGTTGTGCCCGACGAGCCCGACCCGGTCGCCTTCCTTGAGCGAGAGGTTGATCTCGCGCAACGCCTCGACCACCACCACGTCGGAACTGTTGCGCCCGATCGCGCCGCCCGCCTTACCGAGGAAGGCCTTCTTCAGCGACCGCGACTTGGCGTCGAAGATCGGGAACTCGACCCACGCGTCATGGGTTTCGATACTCACACGGCTCACGACAGCCTCCTAAACCCAGTACGGGACGCGGGCACGGTACTGCTTGAGCGCCAGGATCGCGACCACCCAGCCGACCACGGTGATCGCGCCGACGATGGCCCAGGAATGCCAGTCGGTGGGCTCGCCGAGCAGCGGGCCACGCACGATCTCGAGGTAGTGGAAGGTGGGGATGATCTCGATCAGCTTGGCCCGGTCGCTCATGCCGCCGACCGAGTTCTCCAGCGCCTTCGTCGACCACATCACCGGGGTCAGCACGAACAGCATCAGCGTCATCGAGCCCAGGATCGGGGCGATGTCGCGGTAGCGCGTGGAGAAGATGCCGAACACGATCGACACCCACATGGCATTGAGGAACAGCAGCAGGATCGCCGGAACAACCAGCAACAACGTCCAGTCAAGATCGCGCCAGATGGAGAACGCGAGCAGCAGCACCGCGTAGATCGCCGCGTTGTGGATGAAGAACAGGAACTGGCGCCACACCAGGCGATACACATGCACGCTCAGCGCCGAGGGCAACTGTTTGATCAGTCCCTCGTTGGCGATGAACACGTCCGAGCCCTCGAGGATCGACGCGCTGATCACGTTCCAGACGATCAAACCGACCGTCACATACGGCAGGTACTCGCTGATCGGCTGATTCAGCAGCGTCGAATACAGCAGCCCCATCGCCAGCGCCTGCAGGCCGGTCGCGATGGTGATCCAGAACGGACCGAGCACCGACCGGCGGTAGCGCTGCTTGATGTCCTGCCAACCCAGCGACAACCACAGCTCACGCTGATGGAACCCGTCGCGCATGTCTTTGAACGCGCGCCGGAACGTCTGCGAATCCGACACCATCGGCGTCTTCACCAGCAGCGGGGCGTCGGCGGTCTGCTCGGCGGCGGCCGCGTCGGCCACCTCGGCTTCGGTCGGTGTGTCGTCGGTATGCACGGGGCTCTCTTCGGTACGCGCGTCACCCTGGTCGGAGACCGATTCGGAACGAGCGGCAGCAGCGGGCACGATCCCCGACCTTACAGGTACTGCCCGCCGCCGACATGGCCATGGCCTGCCTTCCCGTCGGCCGCGTGCATGCCGGGCGGGAGGGCGCCCTGGCGCATCTGTTCGAGTTGGGCGCGGGCGGCCATCTGCTGGGCGAACAGGGCGGTCTGGATGCCGTGGAACAGGCCTTCGAGCCAGCCGACGAGCTGGGCCTGGGCGATGCGCAGTTCGGCATCGGACGGGACGGACTCGTCGGTGAAGGGCAGGGTGAGGCGTTCGAGTTCCTCGCGCAGTTCGGGGGCGAGGCCCTGCTCGAGTTCGCGGACCGAGGACTTGTGGATGTCCTTGAGGCGCGAGCGGCTCGCGTCGTCGAGGGGAGCGGCGCGCACCTCCTCGAGCAGCTGTTTGATCATGGTCCCGATCCGCATCACCTTGGCGGGCTGCTCCACCATGTCGGCCAGCGACTCGGCCGACTCCTCGCGGTCGTCGTCGGCCTTCTTGTCCCCGTCGACCACCTGCGCGGTGTATTCGGCCGCGGCGTCGGAGTCGGCGGGCACGGTGACCGGCCGACCGTCGGGACCGATCACGACGATGGATTCGGGGGTGTCCTCCGAGTGCGTCATAGCCCCATCATTGCGCGTGTGTCGGCTTCGCGCTAAAACCCCCACGCGGTTACACCGCGACGCCCGCTGCCCTTAAAGTGGCCACCATGACTTATGACGTCGCGAGGGTTCGGGGCCTGATACCGTCCCTGGGCGACGGCTGGATCCATCTGGACCCGCAGGCGGGGATGCTGGTTCCCGATTCGGTATCGCGTGCCGTCTCAACGGGTTTCCGTACCTCCTCGTTTTCCCACATCGGCCGCCACGGTGCGGCGACCCGCAGCGGCGCGATCCTCGACGCCGCCCGGGAGGCGGTCGCCGACCTCGTCGGCGGAGATCCGGCCGGCGTCGTGCTCGGTCCCGATCGTGCGGTTCTGCTCGCCTGGCTGGCCGAGTCCCTGAGTTCGCGCCTGGGTCTCGGCACGGGCATCGTGCTCTCCCGCCTCGACGACGAGGCCAATGTCGCACCGTGGCTGCGCATCGCCAACCGCTACGGCGCGCACGTGCGCTGGGCCGAGGTGGAGATCGAGACGTGTGAGATGCCGTCGTGGCAGTTCGAGGAGCTGATCGGGCCGACCGCGCGCCTGGTCGCGCTCACCGCCGCGTCGCCGATCGTCGGTTCCGCACCCGCCGTTCGGGTGGCCGCCGACCGGGTGCACGATGTGGGCGGTCTGCTGGTCGCCGACGCGTTCGGCGCCGCACCGTACGCGCTGATCGACATCGACGAACTCAATGCCGACGTGGTCGCCCTGAGCGCGCCGTCGTGGGGCGGTCCGCAGGTCGGTGCGCTGGTGTTCCGCGACCCCGCCTTCCTCGACCGCATCCCGTCGATGTCGCTCAACCCCTACGCCAAGGGGGCTGAACGCCTCGAGGTCGGCGGGCACCAGTACGCGCTGCTGGCCGGGCTCACCCAGTCGATCGACTTCCTCGCCGGACTCGACGAGCGCGCCACCGGCACCCGCCGCGAACGCCTCGAAATCTCGATCACCTCGCTGCAGGACTACCACGACCAGCTCTTCGACCACCTCATGCAGGTGCTCGAGCAGGTCGAGGGCCTGACGGTGATCGGCCGCGCCTCCACCCGCATCCCCACCGTCAGCTTCACGATGGCGGGCATGCAGGCGGAGAAGGTGGCGGCCAAACTGGCCGACGCCCGCATCGGCACGGTCAGCGGGGTGCACGGCGGCAGCCGATTACTCGACGCCCTCGGTGTGAACGACGAGGGCGGGGCCGTCACCATCGGCCTGGCCCCGTACACCACGCGCTACGAGATCGACCAGCTCGGCCGGGCCCTCAGCTCGCTCGAATAGTCCGTGCCGATCCTTCGCTCAGTCGCGCACGCGCAGCACGACCTTGCCGAAAGTGTCGGGTGCGTCGAGCAATTCGTGGGCGCGGCCGGCTTCGGTGACGGGTAGTTCTGCCGAGATCACCGGAAAGATCTCGCCCGCCGCCATCTCCGGCCACAACTGCGTGCGCACCGCGGCGATGACCTCGGCCTTGCTGCCCTCGCCCGCCCGTGGACGGGCGCGCAGGTTCGTGGCATGCACCGAACCCCATTTGCGCAGCAGCCCACCGATATTCAGCGACCCGGTAGTGCCGCCTTGCAGCCCGATCACCACCAACCGGCCGTGCGGGGCGAGCGCCTCCACATTGCGTTCGAGGTAGGCGGCGCCCATGTTGTCGAGAATGATGTCGGCGCCACCGGCGTCGGCGAGTACGGTCACGAAATCCTGGGTGCGATAGTTGACGAGGATTTCGGCGCCCAGACCCGCGCATTTGGCCAGCTTCGCGTCCGACCCGGCCGTCACCGCCACCCGTGCGCCCCGCCTCCGCGCCACCTGGATGGCGTGCGTACCGATGCCACCACCACCGCCGTGGATCAGCACCAGCTGCCCCGAGCGCATGCCCGCGGTCATCACCAGGTTCGACCACACCGTCGCCGCCACCTCGGGCAAGCCGGCGGCGGCGGCCAGGTCCATCTCCTCGGGCACCGGCAACAGCTGGGTGGTCGGCACGGCCGCCAACTCGGCGTACCCACCGCCCGCCAACAGCGCGCACACCCGATCGCCGACCTTCCAGTCCGTGACCCCCGGTCCCAGCTCGACGATGGTTCCGGAGCACTCGAGACCGGGCACCGAACTGGCATCCGGCGGCGGTGGATAGAAGCCACGCCGTTGCATCACATCGGCCCGGTTCACCCCTGCCGCAACGACTTCGATCAACACCTCGCCCGCGCCGGGTTCGGGATCGACCGTCACGGTCCACTCCATCACCTCGGGCCCACCGAACCCGTTCAGCTCGATAGCACGCATGCTCGACCGCCTCTCCGCGTCTTTTGGCCAGACTAAGTGCGTGGGGCTGTGCGTTGGCGCCTTGCGAATCGTGTTGGGGCGGGGCAGCCCGTGCCCGGGGAGTTACCCATGTTCGTGCGAGATCTGTTGTCGCGGTCGCGTCCGCTAGTATTTCTGCTCAGGGAGACGTGGCAGAGCGGCCGAATGCACTCGCCTTGAAAGCGAGCATGGGTAACACCATCGGGGGTTCAAATCCCTCCGTCTCCGCCACCGCCGGGCTTTTCGCCCGGCATCAGGTTGTTTCGAGGGGGAGTTCTCATGACCGGTGCTGCATTTCCCGCGGCTCCGCAGTTCCGAGCTGTACCGGGGCAGACCGGGGTCGTCGTCCACACGCGGAAGTTGCCGATCGCGTTCGGGATCGGCGCGCGGGTCAGGGTCGACGGTTTCGAGGTTCCGAACATCACCTGGGGCGCCAACTTCGTCCCCGTGCCGCCGGGTACCCACATGCTGACCGTCGAGACCACGCAGTGGGGAATGGGCTACGGCAGCAACCATGCCTCCGTCCAGGTCTTTCCCGGTCATACCACCGAGGTGCACTACTCCGCGCCCGCCCAGATCTATCTGAAGGGTGCGCTCGGTGCGGAACGTCAGGCCACGCCCGGAGTGGCCCTCAGTTACGTGGCGTTGGCCTTCTGTGTGCTCCTGGTCGTGGCCTGGATCGCTCTGGCGATCTGACCCCGGACGCGCCTAAGCCCCGGCGCGAAACCGGGGCCTACGCGAGAGCATTTACGTCACGGCTTGTTCCGACGACGGTCGTCGTCGAAGCCTTCGGTTTCCACACGCTCCTTGCGGACGGTGTCGGAGACGGTCTGTTCGTCGGCGACCTCGTCCACCTCGAGACGGACACGTTCCACCGGGACCGCTTCCTTCTGGACGTGCACCTGGTCGGCGTGCAGCGTCACCTCGCGCTCGTCGTCACCGATCTCGGTGCGACCGGTGCGCTCGCCGGTGATCGGCTCGCGGACGATGTGCGCCTCTTCGTGGGTGGTCGGGACCTTGATGGTCTGCTCCTCGGTCACCACGTACTTACGCAACCGAGCGGTGCCGACCTCCTCGCTTTCGGTGTCGACGCGCAGCTGCTCCTCCGAACGGATCATCGAATCGTCGGTGGTGCCACGATTCATGGCCGCCGGATCACCGTGGGTCATCGGCTCGTCGGTACCGGGGCGGATCTGCTGACGCCCATAGGTGTTCCAGCCGGCCGAGCGCGGGTCCACGTGGTAATGGCGGAACAGCTCCTGCTCGGACTGGGCGCTGATGCGACCGCCGTCGTCGAGGTGCGGGGCGGACTTCACCTGCTCCTTGTCGACGTGCAGACGCAATGTGTCCTCATCGGCCTTGTGTTCGGCGCCCGCCAGCGGCACCAGCGAGTCGGAACTGAACAGGCCGGTCGAGACGGCGGCCCAGGTCGGGGATCCCGTGTTGTTGTCGATGTAGATCTGCTTGACCTTGCCGATCTTCTCGCCCCGCTCGTCATAGGCGGTGGCGCCGATCAGCGAATCCAATGTTGCCTTGCTCATTTTCATCCCTCCTACCGGGAGCGGAGCCGTCGATCCGGATCCGGGGTGACGGTCCGCGTGGTTGTGGGTGATCAGTCGGGACGCAGTGACCGGGTTGACCAGATCAGCTACGTGGCGGCAAATACCCGGGGCCCAGGGGGCCAAACAACCCGAGGTGAGGGCGCGGTTATGAGATGGGGCCGCGACGGACGCGACGTAATCGGTCGGTCGTCCATCTTTACGCCCGAAAAGGCAAGTGGCGCAGCGGTCAGCGGAAGCGGAGCGCCGTCTCCGGTGCGGTGGCGAAGGCGAGGAAACACTCGTTCTCGTGCGGGTCGCCGATAGTCACGCGCACGCCGTCACCGGCGAAGGGTCGAACCAGCACACCCGCAGCAGCGCTCGCCTCGGCGAATTCCAGGCTGCGCGCCCCGAGCGGCAGCCAGACGAAATTGGCCTCACTCGGCGGCACCTCGTACCCGGCCGCCAGCAGTGCGTCGCGCACCCGCGCCCGCTGGGTGATGAGCACGTCGGTGCGATCGAGCAGCTCGCCGTGCGCCTCCAACGAGGCGATCGCGGCCGCCTGGGCCACCCGGTTCACGCTGAACGGGATGTGCACCTTCAGCAGCGCGGTGATCACCTCGGGATCGCCCACGGCGTAACCCACGCGCAACCCGGCCAGGCCGTACGCCTTCGAGAACGTCCGCAGTACGACGACATTGGGTCGGGTGCGGCCGATCTCGATACCGTCGGTCTCCGGCAGCCGCAGGTACTCGAAATACGCCTCGTCGAGCACCACCAGCACGTGTGGGGGCACCCGATCGAGGAAACGCTCCAGCTCGGCGCGTTGGTGCGCCGTGCCCGTCGGATTGTTCGGGTTGCAGACGAAGATCAACTTGGTTCGTTCCGTGATCGCGTCGGCCATCGCGTCCAGGTCGTGGCGATGATCGGCGGTCAGCGGCACCGGCACCGAGGTGGCATTGCCCACCTGGGTGACGATCGGGTACGCCTCGAACGAGCGCCACGCGAACACCACCTCGTCGGTCCTGGCATCGCAGGTGATCTGCACGAGTTCCTGGCACAGCGCCACGCTGCCGCAGCCGACCGCAACGTTGGCAACGCTCACACCGAGGAATTCGGCCAGCGCCGCCCGCAACTCGGTGACCTGGTTGTCGGGGTACCGGTTGGCCTGCTCCGCCGCCGCCGCGATCGCCTTCGCCGCGCTCGGCAGCGGGCCGAACGTCGTCTCGTTCGAGGCGAGCTTCACCGCGTCCGGGTGGGTACGGCCGGGAACATAGGCGGGAATGGTGGCCAGGTCGGGCCGGATACGCGCGGTCACCGCTTCACCCTACCCAAGACCAGTTCTGCCGCCTACGCTGGGAATATGCCGGGCACTTACAACGATGTCGCCCCACTGCGGCCGGTGGAGTCCGCCGGTGAACCGGGTGGTGCCGAAACCAGCGCGCGCACCTCGGTGCCGATCACCGTCGTCGAGCCGGAACGAACGGCGCGCGGCGGCATCGTCGTCCTGCACGAATCGCGGGAGTTCCCGCCCCAGCTCGTCGAGCTCATGCGATCGCTTGCCCAGGAGGGCTGGATCGTCGTCGCCCCGCACCTGTTCGATCGTCTCCCCGACGACGACGTCCACGAGGTGTTCGGCGACGAACTGTTCGCCGACTTCGACGCGGGCTTCGACTGGCTCACCCGCCGCGGTGTCTTCCCCGACACCATCGGCGTCCTCGGTTTCGACACCGCGGGCACGGCTGCCTTCCTGGTGGCCACCAACCGACCCATCGGCGCCGCCGTGAGCGTGGCCGCCGCCGGCATCGTCGACCCGCTCCCCGACCAGCGCACCTCACTGGTGGAGGTGGCCCCCAGCCTGCAAGCCCCCTGGCTCGGCCTGTTCGGTGCCGACGATCCCGCCACCCCACCCGAGGCCGTCGACCAGCTCCGCGACGCCACCGCCCGCGCGAATGTGGCCAGTCTCACCGTCACCTACCCCGGCCTGCGTCACCGCGCCGACCGCCCCGACCCCGACGACGACGCTGCCGCCGCCATCCGCATCGATTCCCAGACCCGCATCTACGACTGGTTCGACAGCAATTTACGCTAGCTGACCAGGCGTTTTGGACTCCTACGACTGCTCGTGTAATCTTCATTCCCGGCGGTTCGACAAGGACCGGTGCCCTCGAAAGAGAAGGCTCCAGGAGGCGTGCCAGAGCGGCCGAATGGGACTCACTGCTAATGAGTTGTCCCTTCACGGGGACCGGAGGTTCAAATCCTCTCGCCTCCGCCACACCGGTTCGCCGGTACAACTGAAGACCATGCGCCCGTAGCTCAACGGATAGAGCACTTGACTACGGATCAAGAGGTTAGGGGTTCGAATCCCTTCGGGCGCACAACAATCCGCCTCCTACCAGCGTCAGCCGGTAGGAGGCGGATTACGTTTCCGGACAATCCGGACAGGATCACTTACTTTCCCCTTACAAACGACCCGTTACTTTCCCTCGGCGAACCGGTCGAGGGTGCTCCGGAAATCGGGACCTTGGGTCTGGCGTTCGAGGTAGTGCTGTTCGGTCGTAGCGAGCTGAGCATGGGACAACTGAGCCTGAGCCTGCGTCGCCCCGAGTTCGTTGCGGACCACCGTCGCCACCGTTCGGCGGAAGCTGTACGGGGTCACCCACTGGAGTTCGTCGGGCAATGCAGCCCGCAGCGAGCGCCGCAGATTCGCGAGACTCATCCACCCGCCATCACGATTGCCGAACACCGGACTGTCAGGGCCAGCCGCCTCGCCGAACAGGGCGGTCCAGTCGAGGGGGCCGTATGCAAAGACCCCCGCCGAGTAGACGGGGGTCTTTGTGGTGCCTCTAACTGTTGCCGAGGCTTTGGAGCGATGACGAGCTACTTCACCGAACCGAGGAGGATCGTGAGGCGCTTCGTCGGCATGGCGTCACCCCTTGGGAGGGTGCGGATCGTTCCCCGGCTGGACGGTATCCGATCCGCGAATCTGTCCATTGGGCCGGTGAATTACGGCCTCACCACCCCCGTCGTTGCCGAGGATGCGCTTAGCGATGCCGACGGCTTCCGCCTGAGTATCGGCGTGCCCGCTCGGACGGCTGGCGTTCGGCTTGACGACATCCCAGCCGCCGCCTGGATTCTTCGTGACGTGACGCTCGTTGCGAGCCATCTGTCCTCCTATTGATATGCCAACCCGGCAGCATGAACCGGTATCGGACCGGTTCGCGCTGGTTGAGGTATGTTCGGAGGGCACAACCACCACGAAGTGCAATACCGAACGAGCCTCAGCCGGGTGCCCCCGTTGGGGCTCGTTCCTTTTCAAGGTCTGTGGCAACACAAACACTACACCTAGTGGGCGACAGAATCATCTACCGCAACATGTTGTGTCGTGGAACGGCATTCACGAATTGCTGCGGTAGTATCTTGAGCCGACTGTACTCAATTTTCGGTTGCCCCCGCCGGTGTGTCAACGAGCCCCCGGGCTGTCGGGCCATAAAGCCGGTCGTATGGGGAGGCGGGCGTGGTAGTCGAGGCTGCCCGTCCGACGTCGTAGAATCTGTCACTTTCACGCAGGCGGCACCGTACGCAGTGAACTCGTTCCGTACTTTCCTCTTACAAACGTCCCCGGACTGGCGCGGACTTGCCGGGACGATTGCTGCGCCTTCTGGCCGAGAAGCGTTGCGCGGCAGTAGACTAAGCGGACAGGGGCAGACAAGTACATACGGCGGAAAGTATCCAGAGGTTAGGGGTTCGAATCCCTTCGGGCGCACAACAATCCGCCTCCTATCGGTATCCCCGGTAGGAGGCGGATTTTTTTTTGTGTGGTTATTTCCAGGCGGGGAGTGGGGGGAGGGGGCCGGTCAGGTCGGTGCCGGGGGTGCGGCCCAGGAGCCAGGCCAGGAGGGACGTGGCGGGGCCCAGGACGGTGTGGTGGGGGCGGTCGGGGCCGATGGTGGCGATGAAGTCGGTGTCGGTGGCTTGGATGTCGAAGGTCGGGGTGGCTTCGGGGTGGACCTTGGCCGACAGGTCGGCGACGGTTTCGGGGAGCAGGCGGGCGACGAATTCCTTCGGCCAGTCGGCGGGGGTGTAGCCGACGCCGAGGTCGACGTGGTGGATCTCGGTTTCGCGCAAACGCATCCACGGGACGATGTCGGCGGTGAGGGTGCCGCCCTGGCGGTTGCGGACCTCGGCCGCCCAGTCGGCGGCGGACATGGTGGTGGCCAAGGCCTGCCAGCGATGAGCCGACGCGGCGAAGTCGGCCCGCTGCACGTCGGGCGCGCGGCCCGCACCGGTTTCGATGTCGGCGTCGCGCACCGCCACGCTCGGATACTGCGGGATCTCGATGCCGGTGTGCGCCCACAGCAGCAGGTTCAGCAAGCTGTCCGCATTGCGGGACACGTGGGCGACGACATGGCCGCGGGTCCAGCCGGGCAGCTGGGACGGCTCGGCCAGGGCCGATTCGCCGAGCGCGTCGATCGAGGCTCCGAGACGCGCGGTGGAAGCGGAGACCTGAGCCAACAGGTCGGTGGGCGTTGCCATTTCGCTGGTCACGAGATCGAGGGTAGTAGTTCGGTGCGCGCGACACCGGCGTTCACGACGCCCTCGACCCGGGCTGTGGATAACTCGAAACCTGTGGACAACTGTGCACTTTTCGCCGTCGACGCCCGGGGCGCGAAGTGCCCGTGATGCGACGATCAGCCGGCGACGATCGCATCGGCTTCGATCTCCACCAGCAGCCCGGGCGCGATCAACGCGGTGACCTCGTACATCGACGCCGCGGGCCGGATATCGCCGAACACTTCGGCGTGCGCGGCCGCGACCTCCGGCCAACGGGAGATATCAGTGACGAACATCCTGGTCCGCACCACATCGCGCACACTCGCGCCCGCCTGGTCGAGTGCGGTGGCGATCCGCGCGAGGATCTCGCGGGTCTGGGCGCCGATATCGTCGCCACCGACCGCGCCCCCACCTGGCAGCGCCGCCGTCGTGCCGCTGACCAGCACATGGTTGCCCACCCGCACGGCACGCGAATACCCGACGACATCTTCGAAGTCGGAGGCAGAGGAAATGTTGAACCGGGTTGTTGTCATGGTGGCCAGAATGGGGCACCGGCTGCGGGAGGACAATTCATTTCCCGGTCGTCTGCTGGTCGGTTGCGCGCGGTACGCAAGGCGGATGAACGCACGACCAGCTCTTCGTCTTTTCCCGCTCACGGCCGCGCTGTGTGCCGCCGCCGTCACGGCGGCCTGCTCGACGCCCGGCTCCGATCCCGACTTCACCACGGCGAAGGACCAGTCGTTGGTGATCTCGCTGGACGAACTCGTGGCGAGCGTGGGTGGGGACGCGGTGCTCGGCGTGAGCATGGAGCCCGAGCACGGCAACCTCACCCGCAAGACCGACGGGTCCTACGTGTACACACCGGTCGCCGGCTACTCCGGGCTCGACCAGTTCACCGTGACCACCAGCGACGCGGTCCGGCTGTACACCACCGACATCCCGGTGCTCGGTGAATTCGGCGGGACCACGGTGCAGGGCAGCGGTTTCGGGTCGGCGTGGACGCCGGTGCCGGGCACCACCGACGAGTTCTACGGTCTCACCGACCGCGGCCCCAATGTCGACGGCCCGGGAAAGAACGAGAAGCTCTCGCCCACACCGACGTTCGTGCCGAAGATCGGCAAGTTCAAGCTGGTCGGCAGCAAGGCCGTGCTGCAGTCGAGCATCGAGCTGCGCAACCGGGCGGGCGTCCCGTTCAACGGCCAGGTCGATTCGGCGGCCAGTACCGGCGAAACCATCAAAGATCTCGCGGGCACCGTGCTGCCGGCCACCGACCACGGCCTCGACCCGGAAGGCCTTGTCGCCCTTGCCGACGGCACGTTCTGGGTATCGGACGAATACGGACCGTTCCTGGTGCACTTCGCCGCCGACGGCACCGAGATCGAACGGCTGGCGCCCGGCACCGGGCTGCCGAAGGAGATCGCCCTGCGCAGCCCCAACCAGGGCATGGAAGGACTCACCATCACCCCGGACGGCAGCACGCTGGTAGGCATGGTGCAGAGCGCGCTGAAGACACCTGGTCTCGACGGCTCTGCCAAGGAGGTGCCGTTCGCCCGGATCGTCACCGTCGACCTGAAGACCAAGGTGCAGAAGGAATTCCTGTACCCGCTGGAGAACCCGAAGCAGAACAAGGTCGCGGTCTCCGAGATCACAGCGCTGAGCGCGACGACCTTCCTGGTCGCCGAACGTGACGGGAACCTGGCGCCCGAGGCGAACAAGAAGATCTGGACGATCGACATCGCGGGCGCTACCGACGTCGGCCCCCACTCCACCCTCGCGGGCGCCCGGTACGACGCCGAGCAGGGCGGTCTGCTGATCGACGGCAAGCCGATCGAAACCCTGATCGGCACCGTCCCGACCGCCGACGCGGTTGCCGCACTGAAGAAGTCGGGTATCACCACGGTGGAGAAGAAGAGCAATCTCGACCTGGCTGCCCTGGTCACCGCGCTCGACGACAAGGGCAGGTTCTTCGGCCACGACAAGATCGAGGGCATCGCCTCGCTCGACGGCGGCAAGACCATCTACATCGCCAACGACAGCGACTTCGGTCTCGCCGCGAGCACCGGCGAGCAGCCGCCGTTCGGGTTGAAGCCGAAGACGCTGGCCAACGGATTACAGGACACCGGTGAGGTGCTGGTGGTCGACACGACGAAGCTGCCCGCGAAGGTGGGAGGTCATACGGTGAAGATCACCGTGGAGTAGGTGGGAGAACGGGGTGTGTGACGGCGTCACACGCGGTTTCATCACAGGGCGCACAGGTTGTTGTCAGGTTGGACGGGCAAGCTGGGCGATGCAACCAACCGGAAGGTCTTAGATGAGCTACGTGATCGCACTGGCCGGCTTCGCCACGATCCTGGCGATGGTGGTCTCCGGCTACGCCGCCGCCAACGCACCCCGTTCCCTGGTCCGCGTCCGCGCCGACCGCTCGCCCTACCGCCGCTGACCAAGCGCGCCGGTCACCGGGCATTCTCGGACGATGGTCGAACCCCGATCAACCAGTCCCGCGAACCAACGCGACGATCTGCTGGGCGACGACCCGCGGGTCCTCGTGTTCCCACACCCGCACCACCTGCCAGCCCGCCTCCCTCAACGCGGCATCGGTAGCGCGATCGCGTGCCACATTGCCCGCCAGCTTCTGCGCCCACCACTCGGCATTGTTCTTCGGATCGGTCGCGTGTTCGGGACACCGATGCCAGAAGCAGCCGTCGACATACACGGCGACGCGACGGCGTGGGAAAATTACATCGGCGCGCCTGCGCTGGCCCTTGATCGGCGCGCGGTCGACGAAATAGCGCAGGCCCGCGCGGTGCAGCTCGCGTCGTAGGGCGAGTTCGGGAGCGGTGTGGGCACGGCGCTGGCGCGACATCCGCGCGCTGGTCGCCGCGTCGGTGACGGGTGCCGACCGCGCAGCGTCGTCTCCGTGGACCCGCCGCCCGGTCATGCCGCCCAGCCGCCCATGCGATCGAGATGGTCGCGCACGTCGTCGAGGAATCCGGGTGGAAAACGCAAGTTGCCCATGGACGTTCGTCGCAGAAACCCGGCGGTGGCCCGCGGGGAGAGTAGTCGCGGTTCGGTGAGGAAGTTCTTCAGATCCTCATAGGGCTCGTGGACCGGCCACGTCGACAGCGGCACCTGATGTACCACGCCCGCACGCCCCCACGCCGCACTCGGCCACGGTGCGCCCGGCCGCAGCGGCGCACCGACGGTGAGCGGTTCCAACGGCGCGGCCAGCCGCTCACCCACCCAGTTCGCCATCCGCACACTCACCGCGTTGCCGACCAGCTTCCACCGATGCCCCTGCCGCACACCCGGCACGTCGAGCGCGGGCGCGGTCCACTCGGCATCAAAACCCTGTAATCGTTCCCCATCGATGATGCCAGGGGTGACGATCTCGCCCGCCGGAAGCCGCACCGCGGGCGGGCTGGCGATACCGAGCCCGGAACCACCCTTCAAGGTCGGCACCGCGTTCACCACCCAGCCGAGGCCGCGCACGCCCTCGGTCCAGTAGAAGCCGCACGGGTCGCGGTCGGGGTCGCCGTAGTCGCGCGGGCCCGCGTCGTCACCGAACAGCACCTGGCGCGGGTCCTCGGTGCGGGAGGCGAGCATCAGCACGCGCTGGCGCCGTTGCGGCAGGCCGAACGCGCGACCGTCGACCACCCGGTAGGCCCAGGTGTATCCGAGTTCCTCCAGGGCGGTGGTGATGTGGCGCATCGCCGCACCACGACCCAGCTGGAGCATGAACGGCACGTTCTCGATCAGCAGCCAGCGCGGCCCACGCTGCCGCCGGACCAGCCGGAACACCTCGTCGACCAACCCGGAACGGCGACCGGTGATACCCGCGGTGCGCCCGGCCTGGGAGAGGTCCTGGCACGGGAACCCCGCCGCGACCAGTTCGGTGCGCGCGGGCAGCGAACGCAGGCGGGTGATGTCGGCGTGCAGAGGTGTTTCGGGAAAGCGCGCGGCGAGCACGCCCTGCGCGCCCGGATCGATCTCACACAGCAACTCGGTGGACCATCCGTGTCTGCCGAGGCCGAGTTCCAGCCCGCCGATCCCGGCGAACAACCCGACCATCCGCGTCAACAGTCCTCCTGTGCTTGTCGGAACGCGCGACCACCCACTTCTCGCGCCTGCGGCATTGTATCGGGCCGCTGAACAGCGGCAGAGGGCGTAGCGGCCGGGACTGTGCACGGCTGTGGATGCTTTCGTCCGGCAGAAAAATCGGTGGCCGGGAACGGGGGTCCGGTGCGACTCTGGAAGGGCCTACTTGTCGGACCCCGATGCGAACATCGTCTGGGAGTCCGTTCCGGTAACCAACCATCCAACCGGACCCGAGGGGGAGTCTTTGTCTGTCACATCAGAACTGGCGGTCGCCGAATCGGAGGCCGACAGTTCCGGGCAGCCCACACAGCCGGCGCGCGGGGGTATGCGCTCGCTGCGCCGGTTCCTGCCCTACCTGAAGCCGTACCGGGTTCCGCTGATCCTGGCGAACCTGCTGGCCATCATGATGGCCGCGACCGCGGTGGTGACACCGCTGGTCATCGCCCGCATCATCGACGGACCGATCGCCCGCCGCGATTTCGCGGGCCTGCTCGTGCCGGTCGCGTTCGTGTTCCTGCTCGGCGCACTCGAATCGTTCGGCATGTGGGGCAGACGCTGGTTGGTGTCCAAACCGGCGACGACATTCGAAATCACCATGCGCGCAAAGCTGTTCGCGAAGCTGCAGGCGCTGTCGATCGGCCGTCACGACGGGTGGCAGTCCGGTCAGCTGCTCTCGCGTGCGATCGACGACATGTCGGCGCTGCGCCGGTTCGTCGCGTTCGCCGGGCCCTTCCTCATCGTCAACTCGGTGATCGCGCCCGTCGGGCTCATCGCCTTGTTCGTGCTGAATTGGCAGGTGGGGCTGATCTTCACGGTGACCTGCCTGCCGCTCACCGTGTACTGCGCGCGTTTCGTCCGCCGGTTCGAGGTGGCCTCGCGCCGCTCCCAGGACCAGGCGGGAGACCTGGCGACCATCGCCCAGGAATCCGCGCAAGGCGTGCGGGTGCTCAAGGCGCTCGGCCGCGGCCAATTCTTCGGCGCCCGCTTCACCGCTCTGTCGCGCGAGCTGCAACGCACCGAGCTGACGAAGGTGCACCTGGACGCCACGCTGTGGTCGGCGCTGGTCGCGCTGCCGACCATCGCGATCGCGCTGTCGCTCGGTGTCGGCGGATGCGCGGTGGCGCAGGGTTCCATGACCATCGGCACCCTGGTCGCCGCCGTCACGCTGGAAACGTTCCTGCAGTGGCCGGTGATCTGGCTCGGCTTCCTGCTGTCGGAGCTGTTCGAGGCACGCACCGCCGCCGACCGGTACTGGGAGATCATCGACACCCCGCTTGATATCGCCGATCCGCCGGACCCGGCCGCCCTGCCCGTGCCGGTGCGCGGCGAACTGGTGATCGAGGGCGTCCGGTTCGGCTACCCGCGCGTCGACGGCGGTCCGGAAAACGCTGTGCTGGAGGATGTCTCGCTGCGGATCAGGCCGGGCGAGACGGTCGCGCTCGTCGGTGCGACCGGTAGTGGCAAAACCGCACTGCTCGAGCTGATTCCGCGCCTCTACGACGTGAACGCCGGGCGCATCACCATCGACGACGTCGACATCGCCACGCTGCGATTGGCCGACCTGCGCCGGGTGGTGACGGTCGCCTTCGAGGAACCGGTGCTGTTCTCGGCGAGCGTGCGCGAGAACGTGGCCCTCGGCGACCCGAGCGCCACCGACGACGACGTGCGCCGCGCGCTCGACATCGCCCAGGCTACCGAGTTCGTCGACGCGCTGCCGTGGGGGCTCGACACCAGGATCGGCGAGCAGGGCATGAGCCTGTCCGGCGGGCAGCGGCAACGGCTCGCGCTGGCCAGGGCGGTGCTCACCGGCGCGGCCGATGCCGACGAGGGCCGGATCATGGTGCTCGACGACCCGCTCTCCGCGCTGGACGTGGAGACCGAGGAGCGCGTGCAGGATCGGCTGCGCGCGGTGCTCTCCGGTGCGACGACCCTGCTGGTGGCGCACCGCCCGTCCACCGCCGCACTGGCCGACCGGGTGGCGCTGCTCGCCGACGGACGTATCGTCGCCGAGGGCACCCACGACAAGCTGCTTCGCACCAGCCGCCACTACCGCGAACTGATGGGCGGTGCCTGATGACCACCACCGAAACAGTTGAACCACAACAGGATCAGGCGGCCGACTGGCGCGGTATCGCCAAGGAGGACGACGCCGTCACCGGCACCGGAAACGTGGTGCTCGCCGGCCGTTCCCGCAGACTGCTGCTCGATCTGGTCCGGCCCTACCGCAAGCTGGCCGTCCTCACCTTCGTCCTGATCGTGCTGGACAACGCGGCGAAGGTGTCGGTGCCGTTGTTCATCGCCTACGGGCTCGACCACGGCATAACCCAAGGGCGCCAAGGGAACTGGACGCCGTTGATCGCGACCGTCGCCGGGTTCATCGCGGTGACGGTGCTGTCGGGTCTCACCACCTTCGCCTTCCTGCGCGCGGCCGGAGCGCTGAGCCAGCGGGTGCTGTTCGACCTGCGGGTGCGCACCTTCGCGCACACCCAGCGGTTGAGTGTGTCGTTCCACGAGAAATACACCTCGGGCAAGGTCGTCACCCGGCTCACCAGCGACATCGAGGCCTTGCAGGATCTGCTGGAAGGCGCGCTGAACCAGGCGGCGAGCGCGCTGCTCTCGGTGGTCACCATCGCCGTCCTGCTCGTCTGGCTCGACCCGATGCTCGCGGCCATCGTGCTGCTCGGGTTCGTGCCGCTGGTGTTCGTCACCCGGTGGGCGCAGCGGCGTCAGCGGGCGGGTTACCGGCGGACCCGTGGCGCGATCGCCAGGGTGGTCGTGCAGTTCGTCGAATCGATGAGCGGCATGCGGGCGGTGCAGGCGTTCCGGCGCGAACACCGCAACCAGGAAGTGCTCGGCGTCGAGGACGCGGCGTACCAGAAGGCGACGACCACCGCGATGCGCGGCGTCGGCGACTACGTGGGCCTGTCGAACTTCATCGGCAAGGTGACAACCGTGGTCGTGCTGCTCGTCGGGTCCTGGCAGGTGATGGAGGGCAACCTGGCCATCGGTGTGCTCGCGGCCTACCTGCTCTACCTCGACCAGTTCTTCGGACCGCTCGACGAGCTGGCCCAGGTGTTCAACTCCTACCAGTCGGCCGCGGCAGCGCTGGAGAAGATCTCCGGTGTGCTCGAGGAGGAACCGGCGGTCGCGGAACCGGTCGAGCCGGTCACCGTCGAACATCCCACCGGTGCGGTGCGGATGGACAAGGTGTGGTTCGGCTACGACGCGGCCTCGCCGGTGCTGCCGGAATTCGACCTCGACATCCCGGCCGGGCAGATCGTCGCACTGGTCGGTGCCACGGGGGCGGGCAAGTCGACGCTGGCCAAGCTGCTCACCCGGTTCTACGACCCGTCCGGCGGCACCATCACCCTCGACGGTGTCGACCTGCGCGAACTGGCCGACGCCGAACTGCGCAGGCACGTCGTGATGATCACGCAGGAGGCGTACCTGTTCTCCGGCACGATCGCCGACAACATCCGGCTCGGCAGGCCGTCGGCCACCGATGCCGAGGTGCGGGCGGCGGCCCGTGCGGTCGGGCTCGACCAGTTCGTCGGGTCGCTGCCGGACGGGTACGACACCGACGTGCGAACCAGGGGCGGGCGATTATCGGCCGGTCAGCGTCAGCTGGTCGCCTTCGCCAGGGTGTTCCTCGCCGACCCGGTGGTGATCGTGCTCGACGAGGCGACGTCGAGTCTCGACATCCCCGGTGAGCGCCTGGTGCAGCGTGCGCTGGAGACGCTGCTGCGGGGCCGCACGGCCGTCATCATCGCGCATCGCCTGTCCACGGTCGCCATTGCCGACCGGGTGCTGGTGCTCGACGGCGGCCGCGTGGTGGAGGACGGCGCACCGGCCGAGCTGATCGCAGGCCAGGGCCGCTTCGCCGGACTGCACGCCGCCTGGCGGGATTCGCTGGTGTGATGCGCTCGTGTTGTACAGCGCCGGGGCCGGTGTCGCTTACCGTAGAGAGGTGACGACCCCAGCCCCGGGCCCGGCCGCAGGCCCCACCGAGAACAGACCGGCCTCTCGGTGGCCGGCGGTGCTCACCTGGCGAGCCCACGACAACTCCCGGATGGAATCGGTCCGGGTGACGGTGAACGGCAACCGGATCAGGGCCGCGGGCCGGATGATCGGCAGCGCCAACCACGAGCACCCGGCGTTCAGCGCCTCCTACGATCTGGTCACCGACGAAGCGGGCGCCACCAGGCGTTTGTCGCTGCGCACCACGACCGCCGCCGGTGAACGCCACGCCTCGGTCTCGCGGGACGAGGAGAACTACTGGCTCGTCGACGCGGGCGGCACCCACGTGCGCTCGACCTTCGCCGGCGCCCTCGATGTGGATGTGGTGCTCAGTCCGTTCTTCAACACCCTGCCGATCCGCCGGTTCTGCCTGCAGAACGCCGTCGGTGACGTGCAGGTGCCGGTCGTCTACGTGCGTCTGCCCGACCTGCTGGTGCAGGAGGCCGAACTCACCTATTCGAGTGCCGCCGACGGCATCAACGTGCTTTCCCCGGTTTCGAGCGCCACGTTGAAGGTGGATCCGGAAGGGTTCGTCCTCGACTATCCGGGCCTGGCCGAGCGCGTCTGAACCGCGGCAACGGCCGCCCATCGCCGGCGGCCACCTGCCGGCGCCGACCGCCCTGATCGACCCGGCCGCGGCGGCCAGAGAACCGTCGCGACCGGCTACAGCGCCCGCAGCACCCCGCCGCGCCGGCCAGCACGCCGCAGCTCGTCGAGCCAGCCGTCGGCGCCGGGCGTCACCCCCGTGATCTCCCATTGCGCCCGGCTGTCGTACGCCGACCGCCCCCGGTAACCCGCCTCGACAACCTCGCCGAGCGTGCCGTCGGCGCGAAGAGCGTCACGCGCGGCGATCAGCGCCTCGATGGTTTCGTCGAGCACCAGTTCCAATGCCCCGGCATTCGGTTCACAGATCGCGCGAACCAGGTCGGGCGCGGTGCCGGCTACCCGGGTCCCGTCGCGGAACGAACCGGCCGCCAACCCGAGCGCCAGCTCACCGCCGCCCGCCCCGGCCGCGGCCAACGCCTCGGCCAGCACATGCGGCAGATGCGAGATCCGCGCGACGGCCTGGTCGTGTTCCTCGGCAACGACCGGAACCACGACGGAACCGCAGTCCAAAGCCAGCCGAACCACCCGCGACCACGGCTCAACCCGGGTGCCCTCGTCCACGCCCACAGCCCACACCGCGCCGCGGAACAGCTCGGGATCGGTTGCTGCCCAGCCGGATTCAGACGTACCGGCCATCGGATGACCGCCGACGTACCGGGCCTCGAGTCCCTGCTTGCGCACCGCGTCGGCCACCGGCCCCTTCACGCTGACCACATCGGTCAGCGCACACTCCGGCGCATAGGCGGCGACCTCCGCGAGTACCGGCGCGACGGCGGGCATCGGCACCGCGAGCACCACGAGCGCGTCGCCGGCAGCGGCCCGGCTCAGCACCTCGGGTAGCTCACCCGACACGTCGAAACCGTCGAGCCGGGCGGCCTGAGCGCCGTCGGCCGACCGGTTGTATCCGAACGCCTCGTACCCAGCGTCCACGGCCGCGCGCAGCACGGAGCCGCCGATCAGACCCGTTCCGAGGACACACAAGGCACCACGCTCGTCGATACTCACGAGAACAGATTGGCACACGAGTTCATCATTACGGGCGGGACAGACTACCGTTTGGTCCATGGCAGCACAGCGCTCGGGCACGAACAGGGCGGCGTCGGATGACGACTTCGACGTCGAAGGGTTCGCCGTGGCGGTGGTCCGCGAAGAAGGTACGTGGCGGTGCAGTCCTCTCAGCCACCACGCCCTCGTCGACCTCTCCACCGCCGAGACCGAATTGAAGGCATTGCGCAGCTCCGGTGCGGTGTTCGGGCTGCTCGACGTCGACGACGAGTTCTTCATCGTGCTGCGGCCCGCGCCGAGCGGCACCCGGCTGCTCGTCTCCGACGCGACCGCCGCGATCGACTACGACATCGCCGCCGACGTCCTCGACGCACTCAATGTCGAGATCCCCGACATCGACCCCGACGAGCTCGACGACATCGAACCGTGGGAAGAGGGCGACCTCGGCGTACTCGCCGACCTCGGCCTGCCCGAACCGGTGCTCAGCGTGATCCTCGCCGACACCGATCTCTACCCCGACGAACAGCTGAAACTGATCGCCGAGCGCCTCGGTTTCGCCGACGAATACGCGGCGGTGCTGGACAAACTACAGAAGTGACCGACGAGGACATGCTGCGCGCCGCGCTCGCGGCCGCCGCCGACGCCGACCCGCGCGATGTGCCGGTCGGCGCCGTCGTCTTCGATGCGCAGGGCCGTGAGCTGGCCCGCGCGGCCAATGCCCGCGAAGCCCTCGGCGACCCGACCGCCCACGCGGAAGTCCTCGCCCTGCGAAAAGCCGCGGCCGTCCACGGCGACGGTTGGCGGCTCGAAGGCGCGACCCTCGCCGTCACCTTGGAACCGTGCACGATGTGCGCGGGCGCGCTGGTACTCGCCCGTGTCGAGAAGGTGATCTTCGGCGCCTGGGAACCCAAGACCGGCGCCGTCGGCTCCCTGTGGGACGTAGTCCGCGACCGCCGCCTCAACCACCGCCCTCAGGTACGCGCCGGAATCCTCGAATCCGAGTGCGTCGCCCTCCTCGACACCTTCTTCCGCAACCAGCGCTGACCAGCCGATTTAGTGATCGAGCCCCCTATCCGGTACCGTAGTCGGCGGTGGCGTGTCCGAGCGGCCTAAGGAGCACGCCTCGAAAGCGTGTGACGGGTAACCCCCGTCCGAGGGTTCAAATCCCTCCGCCACCGCCAGCAAGCCCCTTACCTGTTCCGGCAGGTGAGGGGCTTTTGCTTTGCGCGGTTCGGAAGGTGTTGCGGTATGCCGAGGGGGAGGTGTGCAAGGCCTTCGCGAAGTGGTGGCGGAAGGTGACCGCGGTGGCGAAGCCGACGGCCGTGGCGATCTCCTCCACCGGGGCATAGCTGGTTTCGAGCATCGCGAGGGCGGCCTGAATACGTTGCGTGGTGAGCCATTTGCTCGGAGTGGTACCGGTGGACCGAACGAAATGTCGCAGGTAGGTGCGCTGGGACAGGCCGGCAACCCGGGCGAGGTCGGCGACACCGAGCGGCTCGTGGATGTGTTCGGCGGCCCAGGCCAGGCTGCGGCCGACCGGGTCGTCGAGGGGTTCGGGCGGCATCGGGGACTCGATGTACTGCGCCTGCCCGCCGGTGCGGTGCGGCTGGATCACCAGTCTGCGGGCGACCGCGTTCGCGACGGACGCGCCCATGTCGGTGCGCACCAGGTGCAGCGCCAGGTCGAGGCCCGCCGCGCAGCCCGCACTGGTGAGGATGTCGCCGTCGTCGGTGTAGAGCGGTTCGGCGTCGACGACCACGGCGGGATACCGCTCACGCAGCAGGTCGGCGTATCGCCAGTGCGTGGTGGCCCGGCGACCGTCCAACAACCCGGCCGCCGCGAGCGCGAAAGCACCCGAGCAGATCGACACGATGCGTGCCCCGTTGCGATGCGCGTGCCGTAGTGCCTCGATCAGCTCCGGCGAGGTGGCGGCGCGCGGGTCGGCGACGCTGGGCACCACCACCGTGTCGGCGGCGGCGAAGTCGGCGAGGCCGTAGGGGCTGCTCATGGTCGCGCCGCCGATCACCCGGATAGGGTCGGGGGTCTCGGTGCAGACCTTCAGCTCGTACCAGGGCTGATCGATGTCGGGCCACACGAGGCCGAACACCTCGATGACGATGCCGGCCTCGAACGCCGTCATCCCGTCGTAGGCCAGCACCGACACGGTCGAACCCATGTCTGAATCTTAGCGATAGTCGTCATCTACGCCACTTCTCGTGGCCTTCGCAGCTCGCGACCATGGATTCATGTGGAAGAAATTGAAGGAATTCGCACTCGGCATTCACGCCGCGAACGCCATCAGGCACGGGGTATGCCCGCCCGCCGCGGCCCGGCGTGAACCCGCGAAACCCACAACGCGCTGATCGAGAGCTGTCGACGGCTATTCACCTGCGTCCGACCTGCGGTGTAGTACTCGCGTAATAGACTGAGTTACACCGAAATCCGGGAAGGAACGATGATTATGCGCGGGCGTGTGCCGCCACCCGCGAAGTCCGGGATCGGGCTCGGGGGGAAGCTCTTGGTTCTGATCGTGCTCGGGTGGGTGGCCGTGGGGCTGCTCGCCGCAGGTCAGCGGCACTATTTCTCGAAACTCCCGAGGGAGTGCTCGGATTGGGCGACGATCGCCGTCACGGCGGCGGCGGGACCGGGCAACTACATCGGGCTGAACCCGAGGGTCACCGAATGCGAGGTTCCGCAGCCGAGCAAGTAGGCCGGACACCCGAAGGAGTGCCCGGCCCGGGCCTCACAGTTCCGCGGCCGCCATCTCGCGGTCGTTGCGGTGGATCTCGCGCAACTTGGAACCCTCCACGTCGATATCGGGAACGATCTTGTCCAGCCAGGCGGGCATCCACCACGCCCATTTGCCCAGCAGCACAAGCAGAGCGGGAATGAGCACCATGCGCACGACGAACGCGTCGAGCGCGACGCCCGCCGCCAGCGCGAAGCCCATCGACTTCGCGGTGACATCGGATTCGAGCAAGAACGAACCGAACACCGAGATCATGATGATCGCCGCCGAGGTGACCACGCGCGCGCCGTGGTGATAACCCTTCACCACCGCCTCGGTCGGTTCGGAGCCGTGCACGTACTCCTCGCGCATGCGGGTCACCAGGAACACCTGGTAGTCCATCGCGAGCCCGAACACCAAGCCGATCAACATGATCGGCAGGAAGCTCACCAGCGGATGCGGGTCCGAGATCAGCCCGAGCTTGCCCTCCTGGAAGACCAGCACGGTCGCGCCGAACGTCGCCGCCATCGACAACAGGAACCCGAGCGCCGCCGTGAGCGGGACCAGGATCGAGCGGAACACCAGGATCAGCAGAATGAACGCGGCGCCCGCGACGATCGCCATGTACGGCACGATCTTGCTCAACAACACGTGGTCGATATCGGCGTAGATCGCGGTGGTTCCCGTGATGCCGTACGACATCTGGTACTGCTCGTGCAGCGCTGCCTCGGCATCGCGGGCCGACTGCACCAGATCCTTGGTCGACTGATCGTTGGGTCCGGCCTTGGGAATGCCGTTGATGAGCGCGCCCGCACCGTCGGCGCTCATCTGCGGTTCGGTGACCAGTTCCATGTCGGGGTAGGACATGAGCTTGTCGCGCAAGGCGTTCAGCGCGGCGGGCCGTTGATCGGCGGGGGTGTCGGCCAGGTCGACGGCCACCTGCAACACACCGTTGCTGCCCTCACCGAAACCCTCGGTGCGCAGGTCGTAGGCCTTACGCACGGTGGTCGACTTGGGCAGGCTGTCCTCGCCGGGCAGGCCGAGATTCAGGTTCAGCGCGGGCGCGGCGAGCAGCCCGAGCACCACGATGGCCAGGATCATCGTCACCGCGGGGAACTTGGCGATCACCCGGGCGACGCGGGTGCCGTTGGTGACGACGCTGTCGTCCTCGGGATCGTGCTGGGCGATCAGCGGCAGCTTCGGCTTGAACAGGGCCTTGCCGAAAGCACCGAGCAGCGCGGGCATGAGGGTGATCGCGGTGAGCACGGCGAACGCGGCCGCCACCGCACCACCGAGACCCATGAACGTCAGGAACCGGACACCGACGATGGCCAGCCCGGCGAGCGCGATGATCACGGTGAGACCGGCGAACACCACCGCCGAGCCCGCCGTACCGAGCGCGGTACCGGCGGCTTCCTCGGCCGAACCCTGCACGGTCAGTTCGTGTTTGTAGCGCGAGACGATGAACAGCGCGTAGTCGATCGACAGCGCGATACCGATCATCGAGGCGAGGAACGTCGTGAAGCTCGGGATCTCGAGCACGGTGGTGGACAGGAAGATCAGCGAGGTCGCGGCGCCGAGGCCGACGATGGCGGTGATGATCGGCACGAAGGCCGCGACGATCGCGCCGAACGCCACGATCATCACCACCAGGGCAACGGCCATACCGATCATCTCGGACTTACCGCTCGGCATCTCCTGTTCCATGGGCAGGCTGCCGCTCATCTCCACCGTGAGCCCGGCGGCGCGGGCGTCGGCGCCGACGGCGTAGGCGGCCTCGCGGTCCTCGGGCTTCACATCGGCGAACTCTTCGATGGTGAACGGCACGCTGAAGTAGGCGACGGTGTCGGGTGCCGACTCGTTCAGGACATTCAGCGGCGCGCCACTGCAGGTCGACGGATCGGGTTGCGCGGTAAGGCAACCCATCTCCTCGGTGGCCGTGATCGGGTCGACGATCGGTTCGGTGTGATCGACGATCGGCAACTGCTCGAGTCGCTGGATGATTCCCCCGACGGCCTGCCGGTTGGCCGGGTCGGTGAGCTTCTGCCCGGCGGGCGCGCCGATCACATAGGTGCCGGTGACGGCGTCGAACGCGAACGCCTCCGACATACCGGGGAAGTGCTTGTCGAGAATTTCGGTCGCCCGCTCCGACGGCAGGTTCGGCATGCTGAAGTCGTCGGTCATCGGTTTCTGCAGCTGGGCACCGAGTCCGCCGAGCACCATGAAGCAGAGTAACCAGACGGGGAGCACGATCCATTTGCGGCGAAAGGCCAGCTTTCCCCACCGGTACAGATAGACGGACACGGGTTTCTCCTCGGTGATTCGATGCAGAACGTGGAGGTAGAGCCGGGTCGAACTAGACCTGAGTCTGCTGCCGCGATACCGCGATATCAAGCAACCGGGCCCGCACATGCGACGACCCCGCGATCCATGGGGCGGATCGCGGGGTCGTGTAGGGGATTACGGTCAGCCGACGGCGACCGGGTGCTTCACCGTCTCGGAACCCGAGTTGCGCAGCTGCTCGAGCTTGGCGCCCTCGACGTCGATATCGGGAACGATGCGGTCGAGCCACTTCGGCATCCACCAGGCCCACTTGCCCATGATCACCAACAGCGCGGGCACGATCACCATGCGGACCACGAAGGCGTCGATGGCGACACCGGCGGCCAGCGCGAAACCGAACGACTTCGCGGTGACGTCGGTTTCCATGATGAAGGAGCCGAACACCGAGATCATGATGATCGCGGCCGAGGTGACCACGCGGGCGCCGTGGTGGTAACCGGCGACCATGGCGTCCTTCGGCGAACGGCCGTGCACGAATTCCTCACGCATGCGGGTCACCAGGAACACCTGGTAGTCCATCGCGAGACCGAACACCAAGCCGATCAACATGATCGGCAGGAAGCTGACCAGCGGCTGTGGGTCCTCGATCAGCCCGAAGGTGCCCTCCTGGAAGATCAGCACGGTGGCACCGAAGGTGGCAGCCATCGACAGCAGGAACCCGAGCGCCGCGGTGAGCGGAACCAGGATCGAGCGGAACACCAGGATCAGCAGGATGAACGCGGCACCGGCGACGATCGCCAGGTACGGCACGATCTTGCTGAGCAGCGCGTGGTCGACATCGGCGTAGATCGCGGTGGTACCGGTGATGCCGTACTGCATGCCGTACTGCGCCTGCAACTCGGCCTCGGCGCCGCGCGCCGACTGCACCAGATCCTTGGTTTCCTGGTTGTTCGGACCGGACACCGGGACGCCGTTGAGCATGGCGCCCTGCTTGTCCTCGCTCCACTGCGGCTCGGTGACGTAGTCCATGCCCTCGTAGGAGGCGAGCTTGTCGCGCAGCGCGCCGAGCGCCGCCTCACGCTGACCCTCGGGCGTGGCACTCAGGTCGGCGACGACCATGAGCACACCGTTGCTGCCCTCACCGAAGCCCTCGGTGCGCAGGTCGTAGGCCTTACGCACGGTCGAGGTCTTGGGCAGGCTGTCCTCGCCGGGCAGACCGAGGTTCAGGCCCGCGGCGGGTGCGGCGAGCGCACCGAGCACGACCACCGACAGGATCAGGGCGACCCACGGCGCCTTGCCGATCAGGCGGGCGAAACGCTGGCCGTTGGTGACCGAGCTGTCGTCCTCGGGATCGTGCTGGGCCACCAGCGGCAGCTTCGGCTTGAACAGGGCCTTACCGAAGGCGCCCATCAGGGCGGGCATCAGGGTGACGGCGGTGAGCACCGCGAACGCGGCGGCGATGGCGCCACCGAGACCCATGAAGGTCAGGAACTCCACGCCGACGATGCTCAGCGCGCCGAGCGCGATGATGACGGTGAGACCGGCGAACACCACGGCCGAACCGGCGGTGCCCAGTGCGGTACCGGCGGCTTCCTCGGCCGAATCACGCACGGACAGTTCGTGTTTGTAGCGCGAGACGATGAACAGCGCGTAGTCGATCGACAGCGCGATACCGATCATCGAGGCGAGGAAGGTGGTGAAGCCTGGCACTTCCATGAAGGAGGTGCCGAGCATGATCGTCGAGGTCGCGGCGCCGAGGCCGACGATGGCGGTGACGATCGGGACGACCGCGGCGACGATGGCGCCGAACGCGATCACCATGACGATCAGGGCGACGCCCATACCGATGAGCTCGGACTTGCCGCTCGGCTGTTCCTGCTTCATCGCGATGGAACCGCTGAGTTCGACGGTCAGGCCGGCGTTGCGGGCATCGGCGCCGACCTCGAAGGCGGCGTCGCGCTCGGCGTCGGTCACGTCGGTGACGTTCTCGATGGTGAACGGCACGTTGAGGGTGGCGACGGTCTTCGGCGCGGTTTCGTTGAGCACGTTGAGCGGGGCGCCCGAGCAGGTCGACGGGTCAGGGTTGCTCAGGCAGCCCATCTTGTCGGTCATCTCGATCGGGTTGGCCAGCGGCTTGGTCTTGTCGACGATCGGCAGTTCACCGAGCTTGCCGATGAACGCTTCGATCGCGGCACGGTTGGCCGGATCGGTGAGCTGCTGGCCTTCCGGCGCGGCGATCACGTACGTGCCTGCCACGGCGTCGAACTTGAACTGTTCGGACATGCCGGGGAAGTGCTTGTCGAGGATTTCGTTGGCGCGAGCCGAGGGCAGCTCGGGCATGCTGAAGTCGTTGCTCATCGGCTTGCTGAGGGTGGCGCCGAGCGCGCCGAGCAGCACGAACAGCAGTAGCCAGACCGGCAACACTATCCATTTACGGCGGAAAGCGAACTTTCCCCATCTGTACAGGTATACGGACACGTGTCCCCGCCTCCACATCGCGAATGATTTGTCTACCGTGCGGTAGGTAGACTACCGACGGCGTAAGCGGAGGGGCAACCTCAATTTTATGGGCGCCGGCTAGATCACCAACGATTCATGGGAGGATTACCACATGGCTGCCCGGGACACCGCCGACACCGTTACCGCAGGTGGAGGCACTAAACAGGCGATTCGTGATGCCGCGCTCCGGCTGTTCGCCGCGAAAGGCTTCGAGCAGACGAGCCTGCGCGAAGTCGCCGATATGGTGGGAATCACAAAGGCGTCGCTGTACTACCACTACGCGTCGAAGCTCGATCTGCTGCTGGCGATCATCGACCCGATCATCGATCACATGCGCGACATCGTCACCGATATCGACGCCGTGCCCTACGACAGCGAGGGCATCCGCGCCGTCCTGCGCACCTATCTGCGCGGCATGATCCGCCACCGCGACGCGGGCGCGCTGTGTGTGCGCGACACCGCCGCCATCGTCAACGCCATCGCCGACCGCTACCCGGATCTCATGGAACCCACTCGCGAGCTGCGGACCTGGCTGTCCGGACCGAATCCGACGCCGGAGTCGATGCTGCGCGCGGCCGGTGCCATCGAGGTGCTCGGGGTGGCACTGCTGTCGATCGAGCTGGCGCCGGGAGCCACCGACGCGCTCGTCGAGCAGACGCTGCTCGACGCGGCGACCGCCGTGCTGTCCGGCGGCGCGACCGCGTAGGTTCGAGACCGTGCATATCACCGCAAGGGTCGATTACGCGGTGCGAACGTTGCTCGAGCTCGCCGCGGCCGACGGGGTCGTGAAGGCCGAGGCCATCGCCGCCGCGGCGCAGATCCCGCCGAAGGTCCTCGAGACCGTGCTCGCCGAGCTGCGTCGCGCCGAACTGGTGCGCAGCAGGCGCGGACCAGACGGCGGGTACCGCCTCGGTAGGCCCGCCGAGGAGATCTCGGTGGCCGATGTGATCCGTGGCGTCGAGTCGCCGCTGGCCTCGGTGCGCGGGCAGCGTCCCGAGGACGTGCGCTACCCCGGTGCGGGAGAGCCGCTGCAGAAGGTGTGGATCGCGCTGCGGGTGAATATCCGGGCCGTGCTCGAGAATGTGTCGATCGCCGATATCGCCGCCGACCGACTGCCCGGTTTCATCGATGAGTTGATCGCGGATCCCGGCGCCTGGGCGCGGCGCGAGCCACGTACGCCCGCCGACGCGTGATTCATCCACAGGTTCTGGTTTATCCACAGGCCTGGTGAAACGCCTGGATAACCCGGGGGCGCGGCCTCGCCGCACGCGGTAGCCTGCGTCCATCATGTTGATCACCCTGCTGCGGACCTACCTGGCCCCGTACCGCGCCCAGCTGGCCGGGGTCCTCGTGCTCCAGCTGGTCTCGGTCATCGCGATGCTCTACCTGCCGAGCCTCAACGCCGACCTCATCGACAACGGCATCACCAGGGGCGACATCGGCTACATCTGGACCACCGGCCTGTGGATGCTCGCGGTGAGCTGCGTGCAGATCATCGCCTCGTCGGCCTCGGTGTACTTCGGTGCGCAGGCGGCGATGGGCGCGGGCCGGGACATGCGCGGCGCGGTGCTGCACCGGGTCGAGACGTTCTCCGCGCGCGAGGTCGGCCTGTTCGGCGCGCCCTCGCTCATCACCCGCTCCACCAACGACATCCAGCAGGTGCAGCTGCTCATCGTGATGTCGGTGACGATTCTGGTGATGGCACCGATCATGTGCGTCGGCGGCATCATCATGGCGGTGCGCGAAGACGCCGGGCTCTCGTGGCTGCTGCTCATCGCGGTGCCCGCGCTGGCGCTGAGCATGGGGCTGGTCGTCGCGAAGATGGTGCCGGGCTTCCGGCAGATGCAGGAACGCATCGACGGGGTGAACCGGGTGCTGCGCGAGCAGATCACCGGCATCCGGGTGATCCGCGCGTTCGTGCGGGAACGTCAGGAGATCTGGCGCTTCGGGATGGCCAACACCTCGCTCACCGACGCCTCGCTGCGCGTCGGCAAGCTGATGGCGCTGATGTTCCCGATCGTCATGCTCATCTCCAATGTCACCGCCGTCGGGGTGATCTGGTTCGGCGGGCATCACGTCGACGACGGCACCATGCAGATCGGCTCGCTCACCGCGATGCTGTCCTACATCATGCAGATCCTGATGGCCGTGATGATGGCCTCGTTCCTGGCGATGATGGCCCCGCGTGCGGCGGTCTCGGCCGACCGGATCGGCGGGGTGCTCGAGACCGAGTCCTCGGTGCGCCCGCCGCGCCTGCCGCAGCCCTTCGCCGGCGATCCGGCGACCGTCGACCTGCAGTTCGCCGAATTCGCCTTCCCCGGTGCGGAGAAGGCGGTGCTGCGAGCCATCCGCTTCCAGGTCGCACCCGGAACGACAACGGCCGTGGTCGGTTCCACCGGTGCCGGCAAGACCACGCTCGTCAACCTGATCCCGCGCCTGATCGATGTCACCGACGGCGCGGTGTATGTGGGCGGCACCGACGTGCGGCACCTCGACCTCGAAACCCTGCGCGGCGGAATCGGATTGGTGCCGCAGAAGGCGTACCTGTTCTCCGGAACCGTCGCGAGCAACCTGCGCTACGGCAAACCCGACGCCACCGACGACGAGCTCTGGCACGCGCTCGAGGTGGCCCAGGCGGCCGACTTCGTGCGCGAGATGCCGCAGGGCCTCGACACCCCGGTCGCCCAGGGCGGGACAACGGTGTCGGGTGGGCAGCGGCAGCGCCTGTGCATCGCCCGCGCGCTGGTGCGCAAGCCGCGCATCTACCTGTTCGACGATTCGTTCTCCGCGCTCGACGTGGCGACCGACGCCCGGTTGCGCGCGGCGCTGAAACCCGAGACCGCCGACGCGTCGGTGATCATCGTGGCCCAGCGGATCCAGACCATTCGCGACGCCGACCAGATCGTCGTCCTCGAGGACGGCGCGATGGCAGGCCTCGGCACCCATGACGAACTGATGCAGCGGTGCCCGGAGTACCGCGAGATCGTCGAGTCCCAGCTCAGTGTGGAGGAGGCTCGATGAGGCCGGGTGGACCCGTCCCCGGCGCCCCGGGTACGAAACCGAAATCGTTCGTTCCGTCGCTGAAGCGGCTGCTGCGCAGGCTCGCGCCGGAGAAGTTCTCCGTCGCGGTCATCATCGCGCTCGTCGTCACCTCGGTGGTGCTCAACACCCTCGGCCCGTGGTTGCTCGGCAAGGCGACGAACCTGGTGTTCGACGGGTTCGTCGGCAAGCAGCTCCCGGCGGGGCTGAGCAAGGACGAGACCGTCGAGATGCTGCGTCAGCGCGGGGAGAACACCCGTGCCGACATGCTCTCGGCCATGAACGTGATCCCTGGCACCGGTATCGATTTCGGTGCTGTCGGCCGGGTGCTCACGCTGGTTCTCGTGCTCTACGTGGTCGCCGCGGTGTTCGGCTGGCTGCAGGGTTATCTGCTCAACGTCGTCATCAACCGCACGGTCAAACGCCTGCGCGACGACGTGGAGAACAAGCTGCACCGCCTGCCGCTGCGCTACTTCGACACCGCACCGCGCGGCGACGTGCTCAGCCGCGTCACCAACGACGTCGACAACGTCTCCCAGAGCCTGCAGCAGACCATGAGCCAGCTGCTCGTCTCGCTGTTCACCGTGGTCGGCATCCTGATCATGATGTTCTGGATCTCGCCGCTGCTGGCGCTGATCGCCCTGCTCACGGTGCCCGCGGCCATCGTCGTCACCGCGCAGATCGCCAAGCGGTCCAAGCCGCACTTCGTGGACCAGTGGAAATACACCGGTGAGGTGAACTCCTCGGTGGAGGAGGCCTACACCGGCCACGAGATCATCACCGCGTTCGGCCGCAGCCGCGAGGTCGGCCGGGAGTTCGACGAGCGCAACGACAAGCTCTACAACGCCAGCTTCAAGGCGCAGTTCATCTCCGGCCTGATCATGCCTGCGATCATGTTCCTCGGAAACGTGAACTTCGTGTTCATCGCGCTGGTCGGTGGCCTGCGGGTGGCCACCGGCAATCTCTCGCTCGGTGAGGTGCAGGCCTTCATCCAGTACTCGCGCCAGTTCAGCCAGCCGCTCACCCAGATCGGCGCCATGGCCAACCTGCTGCAGTCCGGGGTGGCCTCGGCCGAGCGGATCTTCGAGATCCTCGACGCCGAGGAACAGAGCCCCGACCCGCTGGTGGAGAACTCGCGCCCGGTCGACCGCGGCCGGGTGGAGTTCGACGCGGTGTCCTTCGGTTACGACCCGGAAACCCCTGTCATCGAACGGCTTTCGCTGGTAGCCGATCCCGGTCATGTGATCGCCATCGTCGGCCCGACCGGTGCGGGTAAGACCACGCTGGTGAACCTGCTGATGCGCTTCTACGAGATCGACGCCGGCACCATCTCCATCGACGACGTCGACATCACCACCATCACCCGCGACCACCTGCGCTCACGCATCGGCATGGTGTTGCAGGACACCTGGCTGTTCCAGGGCACCATCCGCGAGAACATCGCCTACGGCAATCCCAACGCTTCCGAGCACGACATCATCGCCGCGGCCCGCGCCGCCTACGTCGACCGGTTCGTGCACTCGCTGCCCGACGGCTACGACACGGTGATCGACGAGGAAGGCGGCGGGGTGAGCGCCGGTGAGAAGCAGCTCATCACCATCGCCCGCGCGTTCCTGGCCAAGCCGTCGATCCTGATCCTCGACGAGGCGACCAGCTCGGTCGACACCCGCACCGAACTGCTGGTGCAGCACGCCACCGCCGCGCTGCGTCGCGACCGCACGAGTTTCGTCATCGCCCACCGGCTTTCGACGATCCGCGACGCGGACCTGATCGTGGTGATGGAGAAGGGCCGCATCGTCGAACACGGCAACCACGAACGCCTGCTAGAGGAACGCGGCGCCTACTACCGCCTGTACAACGCCCAGTTCGCGGCCGCCCAGTAGCGCCCTGGCACCATGGGCGGGTGGCCGACAGCAGCGAATTCTCCTTCACGGTAGGTACCCGTCTCGACGGGGACCGGCACGGGCGTACCGGCGTCATCAGCACGCCGCACGGGGAGATCGCGACGCCCGCCTTCATTCCGGTGGGGACGAAGGCGTCGGTGAAGGCGGTGCTGCCGGAGACGATGAAGGAGCTGGGGGCGCAGGCGCTGCTCGCCAACGCCTACCACCTGTATCTGCAACCGGGGTCCGACATCGTCGACGAGGCCGGTGGGCTCGGGAAGTTCATGAACTGGGACGGGCCGACCTTCACCGACAGCGGTGGCTTCCAGGTGATGTCGCTGGGTGTGGGCTTCAAGAAGGTGCTCGCGATGGAGGCCGTCGGGGTGCGCTCCGATCAGGTGATCGCGGCGGGCAAGGAGCGGCTCGCCACCGTCGACGACGACGGTGTCACCTTCCGCTCCCACCTCGACGGCTCGAAGCACCGGTTCACCCCCGAGGTGTCGATGGGCATCCAGCACCAGCTCGGCGCCGACATCATGTTCGCCTTCGACGAACTGACCACCCTGATGAATACCCGTGGCTACCAGGAGAAGTCGCTGCAGCGCACGCACGAGTGGGCGCAACGCTGCATCGACGAGCACGAACGGCTCACCGCCGCCCGCACGCACCGGCCCTACCAGGCGCTGTTCGCGGTGATCCAGGGCGCACAGTACGAAGACCTGCGCCGCAAGGCCTGTCGTGAGCTCGAATCCATCCGGGGCAGTGGCGGAACGGAATTCGACGGGTACGGCATCGGCGGTGCGCTGGAGAAACACAATCTCGGCACCATCGTCGGCTGGTGCTGCGACGAGCTGCCCGAGGCCAAACCGAGGCACATGCTCGGCATCAGCGAGCCCGAGGACATGTTCGTCGCCATCGAGAACGGGGCCGACACCTTCGACTGCGTGAACCCCTCGCGAGTGGCGCGCAATGCGGCGATCTACGTCGACGAGGGCCGGTTCAACATCAACACCAGCCGCTTCCGCCGCGATTTCACCCCCATCGACGAGAACTGCGACTGCTACACCTGCGCGCACTACACCCGCGCCTACCTGCATCACCTGTTCAAGGCCAAGGAGATGCTCTCGGCGACGCTGTGCACCATCCACAACGAGCGGTTCACCGTCCGCCTGGTCGACCGGATCCGGGCGAGCATCGAAGGCGGCTACTTCGACGAGTTCAAGAAGGAATTCCTCGGCCAGTGGCAAGGCCGTATCAAAGCGCCGGGGGAGTAAGCGCTGCCGGACGCTCGATCACCACGCTCTGGTGGCGCGGGGCTCTCGGTCGATGCCGCCACCAGAGCGTGGTGATCAACTGTCCAGGCTCAGTCGTGGAGGGCGTCGACCTTCGCGGGGGCGTAGGTCGGCTCCTTCTTCTTGAGGATCGCGATGACGCGGTAGGTGATCGGGAGGACGAGCACCTCGCACACGGTCTTCCAGACGAAGCCGACGATCACGAAGTTGACGAACGACTGCCAGGTGTCGATGCCGATCGCCGGGGCGGCGATCGAGCAGAAGATCAGGGTGTCGGCGAACTCGCCGACCACGGTCGACCCGATCAGCCGGGCCCACAGGTGCTTTTCCTTGGTGCGTTCCTTGATGAACACCAGCGTCGCCGAGTTCAGCAACTGGCCGACGAAGTACCCGGCGAGCCCGGCGAGCACCAGCTGCGGGGTGGTGCCGAGAACGGTGCGGAACGCTTCCTGGTTCTCGTAGAAACCGGCGGCAGGCAGCCGAACGGCGACGAAGAAGCAGCCGACGGTGAGCAGCAGCGCCGCGAAACCGGTGTAGATGGCGTGGCGAGTGGCGCGGAAGCCGTAGACCTCGCTGAGCACGTCACCCAGGATGTAGGCCAGGGGGAACAGGAAGAAGGCGCCGTCGGTGGCGATCGGCAGGATCTGCAGCGGGCCGAGCACGACCGAACTGCCGGAGAAGAACTCCACGCCCTTGGTGGCGCAGATATTGGAGATGATCAGCGTCGCGGTGAACACGGCGACGATTACCGGATAGAACCCCCGCGCTACCTGGGCGAATGCCGCATGCTCCGGCGCGGGGTGCCCAGATTCGGCGGGTTTGTCGAGCGAATTTGCATCAGTCACGGGTTACATCTTCCCAGCAGGGGCACGCAGGCCACCGCCTCGAGCGCGCCAGCGCTCCAACAAGGAATGCAATACGCTGTAGCAATGACGAATCCCGGCGATTCCGACGAGTGGTGGAAGCAGTACGGCGGTTCCGGCGTGTCCCCGGAATCCGGCGCGCCGGGTTCGGTGCCGCAGTACCCGACCGCCCCGCCGTCGCAGCCTTCGAGCTACCCGTCCAACCCGCAGCAGTCCGCGCCGCAATACCCGCAGCAGCAGCCACCGTCGCAGCCGCAGTACCCGAACTATCAGCAGCCTGCCGCGCCGCAGTACCCGCAGTACCCGCAGCAGCCGCAGTACGGCGGGTATCCGGCGGCCGGGGCCTACAACCCGTACGGTGGGTACCCGCAGCCGCAGGGCACCAACGGCCTTGCCATCGGCGCGCTGGTGTCGTCGCTGATCGGCCTGTGCAGCTGCGGTGTCGGTTCGATCGTCGGCATCATCCTCGGTGTGATGGCGATCAACCAGATCAAGGAACGCGGCGGTGAAGGCAAGGGGATGGCGCAGGCCGGCATCTGGATCGGTGCCATCTCCCTGGTGCTCTGGCTGCTCTACATCGTTTTCGTCGTGGTCCTCGGTGTGGTCGGCGGGATGGATTCTTCGTCCACCTACTGACTTTCGCGGACAACACAAGGGGCGCTTCCGGAATCCGGAAGCGCCCCTTGGTGTTTACGCGGTCGGAGCTGAATCAGCCCTTGACGACCTGGGTTCCGCCTGCGAACTTGTCGTGCCAGCCCTGCTTGTTCGGGTCGTTGTTGATGGTGACCGCGATGTAGATCCCCAGGCCCGCGGTGGCCAGGTTGCCGAGGCAGTAGATGACCGAGGGCACCAGGTAGATGTTGCGCTTGATGGAAACCTCAGGGGTCAGCTTCGGCGCACCACCGGGGGCGACCACGCGCAGGCCGAGCAGCTTCTTGCCGACAGTCGCGCCCTGGGTCACCTCCATGGCGACGTTGTAGCCGACGAGCGCCAGGGTGCTCAGGATCGGGATGACCACGAAGGTGACCAACATGCTGGCGGGCAGGATGAAGTTGACGATCGCCATCGGAATACCGACGATCAGGCCGTCGATGAACCGAGCGCCGAAGCGCGTGCCGAGGTCACCGGCCTGCGAGCCACCGAAACCCTGCTGGTTGTACGGATCGGCACCGTAACCGGGCTGCGGCTGCCCGTACGGCTGCTGGCCGTAGGCGGGCTGCTGCTGACCGTAGGGGTCGGCCTGCCCGTAACCGGGCACCGGCTGGCCGTATCCCGGGTTCGGCTGACCGTAAGGCTGCTGCTGTCCGTAACCCGGCTGCTGCTGGCCGTAGGGGTCCTGGCCGTAGCCGCCGGGCTGACCGCCCTGCGGGTACTGATTGGGGTCGTAACCACCGCTGGTCATAAATTCGTCCTCGTCGTGATCAGTAGATCGGTCGTTGCGTACGTTACGGACATCGGTCTGCTTGGAACAACCCGATAGGCTCGAGTATCCATGGTTTCTCCGGGATGCGCGCCGGGTCGAAAACCTCGCGGAGCTCTGCCGTTGTGCGAGCGGCATATCCGAGTGAATCGGCGATCGCCGCCACCACGTCGCCGGGCGTGTTGCCGAGCGCCATCTGGTCGGAAAGGCTCACCGCCCCATCACGTTTGGCAAGCCTTTTGCCTTCGGTGTTGAGTACCAACGGAACATGGGCGTACGTGGGCCGTGGCAGGCCGAGTAGGTCGGCGAGATAGGCCTGGCGTGGGGTGGACGGCAGCAGATCGTCGCCGCGCACCACTTGATCCACACCCTGGGCGGCATCGTCGACCACGACGGTGAGGTTGTAGGCGGGGATGCCGTCACCCCGGCGCAGCACCAGATCGTCGACGGCGCCTCGGTAGCGGCCGTGGCGCAGGTCGGTGATCTCGTAGTCGGTCACGTCGGCGCGCAATCGCACTGCGGGTGAACGGCCTTCGGCTCGGCGAGCGGCACGCTGTGCGTCGGTGAGGGTGCGGCAGGTGCCGGGGTAGGCGCCCATCGGACCGTGCGGTGCGGCGGCGGCCTGCTGGATTTCGCGTCTGGTGCAGAAACATTCGTAGGTGCGCCCGGCCGCGGTGAGTTCCTCGATCGTCGACTCGTAGACCGGCAGCCGGTCGGATTGCCGCAGCACCGGCCCGTCCCAGTCGAGCCCGATGGCGGCGAGGTCGTCGAGCTGGCGTTGTGCCGCTCCCGGGCGGACGCGGTCGAGGTCGTCGATGCGCATCCGGAACGCGCGCCCGGTGGTACGGGCGTAGAGCCAGGCCAGGATGGCGGTGCGCAGGTTGCCCAGGTGGAGCTCGCCCGAGGGGCTCGGGGCGTAGCGGCCTGCACCTGGTGAACTGGACACCTGTCCGATCCTAGTCGGTCGTGCGGCGCAGCCTCGGCCGCAGCTGTTCGTCGGTGAGCTGGGCGCCGCCGTCGATGGCGTCGAGCAGCTGTTCGGCGTAGGAAATCAGGCCCGCACGGTCGACATCGTGCTGCTGGGCATTCGCCGGGTAGGCGCCGAGCCGCTCGCAGGCGCGCTGCAGCAGCGTCGTCGCGCCCTTGGTGTTGCCGCGCTGGATGTGGGTCAGGCCGACGGCATATTGGGCAAGACCCTGCCAGAGCATCCGCTCGGCAACCGGCCCGTTCTTCCAGGCCGCCTCCAAAACCTCGTGTGCGTTGAATGCCAATCCGTCGTCCAGCAGTTGCTGGGCGAAGGCCAGAGTTTGCTGGGGGCTCAACTCGAGATCGTCGGGAATTCGGGCGACTCCGGCACTGCCGGGCGGCAGTGGTCGGCCGAGTCGGTCGCGTGGGCGGTCGTTACGGGCACGACCTGCGGCGTCGCGGTCACGGGAGATCATTCCCCCATGATCCACGTCCACGTCGGATGGTGCTGATGTGGCCGGTGAGGCGAGCAGGAAAGTGACGTATCACGAACGAATCACATGGAAGTAAATCCGCATGTGTCAAGCCCGTGGGGAATGGGTAAGAGGCTCCGGCAATGCCGCCGCAAACCCGAACCTTCGCAAGCTTGGCAAACGGATATGAGAAAGCAAATTCTCATCCGCAAACTTGCGGAAGACCTGCTAGTGTTTCTTCCGCGGGGGCAGCCCCCGGAGGCGGAAACGCCTCATGCGCTGGTTCGTGCCGATCGGTTGCGCGTTCCGGGTGGCAGTGCTGTGGGTGCCACGAAGTAACTCGTCGGTCGCGCCGTAAATCGGAAATGCTGAACCGATTCGGCGGTGTTATCCCGTTCTCACTGATGCGAAGGAGCAAGTGCTGTGGAGGTTGATGTGACGGGCGCTGTGTGGCGCAAGAGCACCTACAGCGGTCCCGATGGAAACTGCGTGGAAGTCGCCTTTCTCACCGGCGGCGAAATCGCGGTCCGCGACACCAAGGATCACGGGCGTGGCCCCGTGCTGGCCTTCGGACCAGGAGCGTGGCGAGCGTTTCTCGCCGACGTCACCGCGGGACAGTTCGCGCGCGGCTGAACCGCGAATGCGCCTGAACCGGGCAGTCCGGGCCCCGGGTCGATAGGACTCGGGGCCTTCTCTCGGCGTGGCCTATCGTGGCCGGGTGACCGGAATGGCCCCGCGCGACGCGACGATGTTCTGGCTGTCGCGCCGCACCGCCAATGATGTGTTCCTGCTCTACTGTTTCGCCGAAACCCCTACTCCTACCGACGGACTGCGCGCCGCCGTTGCCGAACGCGTAGCGCTCATTCCCGGTCTGTGCCGCCGGCTGCGTGAGACCGCGCGCGATCTCGACTATCCGCACTGGATTCCGGCCGAATTCATTCCCCAGCAATTCATTGCCCACCGGCCCGACGGCCTGCCGTGGCCCACATTGCTCGACCGGCTCGGCGAACTTCTGGGCACCGGCGTCGATGCCACCGAACGACCCTGGCGGCTGCACGTTTTCCGTGGCGTTCGCGATGCGCCGATGTCGACCGGGCCGTCGCTGGTCGCGGTGGTTCAGATCTCCCATGCTCTCGCCGACGGCACCCGTGCGGCCGCACTCACCAGATCCCTTTTTATCCACAGGGTTCCCGGAGCGCCTGTGGATAACTCGGTGAAACACCGAGTGGATCCAGTGAAAACGCCGGTGGGCCCTGTGGATTACTGGGGACAACTCTGTGGATGGATGGATCCGAGTGTGCTTGGGGTGCTGCGTTTTCCCCAGCAGCTGGCCGCGACGTTCCGCCGTGGTCTGGCGGCGGGCCGTGCCCACCGGGAACTCGCCGAGCGCACCGCCGCCGGTGAAGTGCCCGCGCCCACAACCGGCTTCACACCCGGTGCGCTCAACACGATGCGGCCCGTCGCGGCGCTCGACCATCAGGTCCGCATGCTCGTCGTTCCCGCGGACGCGCTCCGCCGCCCGCACGTCACAGTGACAGTGCTTGCGCTGACGGCGATTTCGCGCGCACTCACCACCTACCTCACCGAGCACGGTCGGACACCGGAACGCGTCGGCGCCGCACTGCCGATGGCCGTGCCCGCATCGGGCGACGCGCACAACAACTACCGGAGCCTGTCCATCGACCTGCACATCGAGGAACCCGACCTGCGCGCCCGTGCCGAACTGATCGCCGACGAACTGCGAACCCGTCGCGAACGCGCGCTGAATCCGCTGCTCGCCGTGCAGGATCGAGTCGGTGACACCGTTCCCGCGCTGTTCGCGGTGCGTGACGTCGCCCGCGCCGATCTCGACACACCACCGCAGGCGATCGACGGCAACACCGTCGTCTCCAGCGTGAATCGTGGCGCCGCCGACCTCACCTTCGCAGGCGCACCGGTCCTGTTCACCGGCGGATTTCCGGCGCTCGGCACCGTCATGCACCTCACCCACGGCATCCACGGACTCGGCGAAACCATCACGCTCTCCGTGCATTCCGACAGAGCGGCCGTGCCGGATCCCGATCGGTACCTGGCCCTGCTCGCCGAAGCGGTGGACGCCGTGCGCGGCTAGCGCTTACCCGCCCGCCCCAGCTCGTCGCCGATCGCCCGCAGCGCCGAACGCAGCGCGGTGGCCGCGTCGGTGCCCGCCGCCTCGCCCTCGATCAACCCGTCGATCCGGAACGGACAGAAGTACCCCGTATCACCCTGGTGTGGGCGGCCGATCTCGATGAGAGGACGGCCGGTCCGATGCGCGATAGCGGCGGCGAGGGCCGCGTCGGCCGCGCGTGGATCGCGCCGCACGCGGGGGAGGGCGAGCACCGCCTGGGCGTGCACCCGCTCGTACCAGTCGATCACCTCGGAAGGCGCGGCGCGCGTGCCGGTTTCGTAGTGACCGAGCGCGGCCCGGCTGTACGGAACGCGGGTGGCCAACCCCGCCAAGGACAATCCGGCTTCTTCCCGCAGCCGCCGCAACCGCGCGCCTACGAGTCTCCCCTGCTCGCCCCGACTGGACATGCAGCCATCGTAGAGAACTGTAGACGTTTGTAGACGCTTTTTGCTGTCCAAAAGGTCTTGACAGTGACCATACTTTTTCCTGGCGGATTCACCAGAACCATACCGCGCCACCCGTGCAGCACTGACACGTTCGGAGGGGAAAGCATGGATGTCTACCTGTGGATTGCCGTCGGCCTCTTGGGATTCGGGGCACTCATCCGGTACCTGCTGTTACTACCGCCCGCCGAGACCGTCACCGGCCGTCCGACCGTTGCCGACATCCGCCGCAGGATTCAGTCCGAGCGGGCACCCGGCCACGATTCGACGACACCGTCGCCGCGCAACATCTCCAGCAGGAGCTTCTCGGCGTCGGACTTCTCCCTGGCCAGTGCGCTCCAGCCGCGCACCACCCCGTCGGGGCCCGATTTCGTCGTCCACGAGCCCACCGCATGAGCGCCCTGGGGGTGCAGCGAGTAGTAGATGGTGCCGACCGGGAAGGCGACATCCATGCCACGCACCCAGCCGGTGATCGCGTCGCCGTCCCATACCCGCATCTCACCGCGCACACCCGGGCCCGGATCGTCCTCGGCCGCAGCGGCTTCGGCGGTGTCGAGCAGCAGGTGGTCGCCTTCGTGCCGGATCGTCACCTCCGCTACCTCGACCTCGTCGCCGTGTTTCGCCGCCTTCTGCCAGGCTGCCCACCAGCGGCCCGCCAGGTCGACCCGGTTGTCGACGATCCCGGCCAGTTCCGCCAGCGAGATGCGCAACGCGTCGGCCAACCGGATCGCGACCGGAAGGGTCGGCGACTGCTCCTCGGACTCATACCGGGTGATCTGCCGCGAACTCACCCCGATGGCGGTGGCGAGCGCGGGCTGCGACAGCCCGAGCAAGCGCCGCCGCTCCTGAATCACCTTCCCCGTCCCGGTGTTCATACAGTCATCGCCTCCATTGCCGGCCCCTACCGTCACACCCTGCCCGACACATCCGCGCCGGACCCGCCGCCACGGGTCGTCACCGGCGATATCGAACATCACTGGCGCACCGCACATGCCGACTGCGTGGCCGATTCTCCCATCTCTTCGCTCCAGCAGGCCCGTTTCGTGCTGACCGAGCACGACGGGTGCGGACCACGCTGCCTGCAGCACCTCGCCGCCACCGCTTACAGCACGGGTCTGATCGACGACATCTGAGCAGGTCGCGGGGAGTTACGAACGACACGTTGACGAACTCGTGACGAGACGGCGCACCGGCACGAAACGCCGTTACGGTCGAAGTATGACAGCGGAGCACACGGCGGACGGCGACGATTCGTCCCTCGGACGCCTCGGTTCGCGTCCGCGTCTGCGCCTGCGCCGCCCGTTCTGGCGTCCGCTCGAGCGCGCGACCGCCGACAACATCGTCGCCGCGCCCACCCCGCTGCGGCCGATCGACCTCACCGACGACGCCGAGGTGTCGCAGGTGCTCGACCTGGCGGTACGGGTGGGTGAGGTGGTGCTCGCCGCCGGTACCGGTGTCGGCGACACCTCAGCGCAGGTGCGCTTCATCGCCTCCACCTACGGTCTGGACAAATGCGATATCGACGTCACCTTCGACGCCATCCGCATCTGGGCCGACCGCGGCCCGTACCTGCCACCGGCCAGCGATATGCGGGTGGTGAAGTACCGCTCGCTCGACTTCACCCGCCTCGCCGCCGTCGACCGGTTGACCCGGCGCATCCGTACCCAGGTGGTGCCGGTGGAGAACGCGCACGCCGCGCTCGACGAGATCGTCTCCGCCCGGCACCCGTATCCACGCTGGGTCTCGACGGCGGGCTGGTCGCTGCTCGCCGCGGCCATCGCGGTGCTGCTCGGCGGCGGCGTGATGCTCGCGGTGATCAGTTTCGCGACGACCGCCGTCATCGACATGGTGAACCGCGCGCTGCATCAGCTCGGCCTGCCGTTCTTCTTCCAGAACATGGTCGGCGGCATCATCGCCTCGGTTCCGGCGATCGCGCTCGCCGCGTTCAGCGATCAATGGCGGGCCGATGCCGCGCTGATCGTGGCTGCGGGCATCACCGTGTTGCTGTCCGGGTTGCAACTGGTCGGTTCGGTACAGGACGCCATCACCGGCGCGCCGATCACCGCCGCGGCCCGCATGCTCGAAGTGGTGATGATGACCGGCGGCATCGTCGCGGGCATCGGCCTGGCCCTGCGGGTTTCGACGATCCTGGGCATCGAGGTGCCCGAGATCGCGGCGAACGCGGGTCGCGATACCGAGTTCCTCGCGCTCAAGCTCAGTGCCGGTGCGGTAGCGGCGGTCGCGTTCGCGATGGCCTGTTACGCCGAGCGGCGGGCCTTGTTCGCGGCAGGTCTCAGCGGTGCGGGCGGCACCGCGGCCTACCTCGTCGTTCAGGACATCGGATTCGGGCCGGTCGTCGCCTCGGGTGCCGCGGCCACGCTGATCGGCATGGCCGGTGGTCTGATGGCGCGGCGCGCGCTCACTCCGCCGCTGGTCGTCGCGGCCGCGGGCATCACGCCGCTGCTGCCCGGTCTGAAGGTGTACCGAGGGCTGTACGCCCTGCTCGAGGACGAAACGCTGCTCGGGTTCGGGCAGATTCTCGGTGCCTTCGGCGTCGGGTGCGCGCTGGCGGCCGGCGTCATTCTCGGTGAATGGTTCGACCGGTTGCTCAGCCGCCGCGGCACACCGCGCGACTTCGACCCGACCTACACCAGCGACCGCTGACTCAGACCGCGCCCATCAGCGTGCGCGGTCCGTCGGCGGCGGTGTCGGCCGGTGCCGGATCCTGGATACGGGGCTTGCCCGCGGCCCAGCGCATCTGGCTGCGCGCGGCGGCCGCCTCGGTGGAGGCGGGGATGACGAGCAGCGCGAGGCTCGCGCCGTTGCTGCCGACCAGGTGCATGATGCGGGCGGCCTCGTCGGCGCCCGATTCGTCGGCGGTCCAGTCGAATCCGAGCTGGGCCAGCTTGCCGATCTGCGGTCCGACCGCGGTGACCAGCTGGTGCATCTCGGTCATCGGCGCGTCGGTGCGCGGCCACCAGGCGCCGTCGATCGGGCCGGGTGCCGTCTTGCGGTCGCGCAGCATCAGGCGAATGGGGCCCGCCGTGTCGCGACCGATAGTCGTGTCAGGTGTACTCACGAAAGTTTCCTCTTGGTGTGTTCGGCCGGCGCTCTCGGCGCCGGCCGGTGTGCGCCGTCGGTTTCGACGGGCACGAAGCCTTTAATACCCAGTTCCGCTGTGTCTGCACGCGCGATTTATCGCGGCGACGACGGCGGTCGGGTGCGGTGGGGGTCTCCCGCACCATCGGGGGTCACTCTACGGACACCCACCGACAGATCCACCGGATCAAACGAACAGGGCCCTGACCGGCGAACCGATCAGGGCCCTGCTGTGGCGGAGGATAGGGGATTTGAACCCCTGAGGGCGTTAACCCAACCCGCGTTCCAGGCGAGCGCCATAGGCCACTAGGCGAATCCTCCGTGGAGCAGCATAGCGGGTCGACGGGGGCCGATGCCAAACCGGCCCCCGTCCTACCCCGCTGACCTGCTATTTCTTCAGTGCCGTCAGGACCTTGCGGACCTGGGTTTCGGCGGCCGAGCGCAGGGTCGACTTGTCGACACTGCCCATCTTGTCCACCTCGATCTCCACCTTCACCGAGATATTGCTGTCGTGCGCGGCGACCACGTAGATGTAGTCGTTCGGGATGGAACCGTAGATGCGCTGCTCGTAGGCGTAGTACGCCTCCGTGCCGAGGCCGCTGAGCGGGCCGTGGTCGTAGTCCTTGCCGGTGGTCTTGGTGTCGTAGCCCTTCCAGCGCGAGTAGTCCGATTCGGTCTCGTAGCTGGACTTGAACGCCACCTCGAGCGAGATCTTCGCGCCGGTGCCGCTGCGGCCGGAGTCCTGGTTCTTGGCATCGCAGTTGTAGGAGCCACCACCGCCGTACTCCGAGGGCTCACGCTCGGTGTGCGTGGTCGTCTCCCTGGTCGAGGACCACTGGTTGAGCACCGTGAGGTCGATCAGGTCGCAGGCGTTCTTGCCCTTCTGGAAGGCGTAGTCGCCTTCCCATTCGGACGGGTTGGGGCCGAACGGGTTGGTCTCGTCGGCCTTGTTCGCGGCGAACGCGATGAGGCCGATCACCAGCACGCCGACCAGCAGCACCGCGCCGCCGACGATCCACCACACGGCCTTGTTGCCCGACGACGGCGGACGCGGCGGCGTGCCCCACTGCTGGGCCGGGTACTGCGGCGGCGCCGCGAACGGCTGTGCGGTGGCGCCCGCCTGGTAGGGCATGCCGGTGTAAGGCTGCGGGTTGGCACCGCTCTGGTACGGCGTCGCCGCCGGGGGAGCGGTGTAGGGGTTGGCGCCGCTGTGCTGCGGTGTGGGCGGCGCGGTGTAGGGGCCGGGCGTGCCGATGTCGCCGCGCAGGATGGTCGGATCGGCCTGCTGTGGTGGCTGACCCGAGTCGGGGCCTGGGCGTTCCCACCACTGCACAGTCGGGTCGGACGGCGGTACGTCGCCGCCGGGCGGTTGCTGGTTCGGGCCGGTCACGCGCGGAACCCCCTCGTAGTCATGGGGAACCGGGACCCCCCTTGCCGATATCGCACTGATCGTAGCCAGCTTCGTCATGCGATGACGTATCTATACGCCTACGTACACTGGTTCTTCCGTCGTCGGGCGAGCAGAAACGGAGCACACGTGGGCGTCGCGCGAACACCACGCGAACGGTGGATCGAAGAGGGGCTGCACGTGCTCGCCACCTCGGGTGTCGACGCGGTGCGGGTGGAAGCGCTCGCCAAACGCATCGGCGTCACCAAGGGCGGCTTCTACGGCTACTTCGCCGACCGCGAGGCCCTGCTGACGGCGATGCTGGAAGCCTGGGAGCGCGAGGCCGTCGACGAGGTGCTCGCCAAGGTCGACAACGCGGGCCTCGACCCCAAGAACCGGGCGCGCATGGCCGGTGTCCTCACTCTCTCGGATCACCGGCTGCTGCCCATCGATCTGGCCGTTCGCGACTGGGCCCGCCGCGACGACGACGTCGCCACCCGCCTGCGCCGCGTCGACAACGCGCGAATGGCGTTGCTGCGCGAGACGATCGGCGAATTCTGCGATGATCCCGATGAGGTGGAAGCCCGAGCCCTGCTCGCCTTCTGCGCCGTGATCGGCGGGCACTTCCTCGCCGCCGATCACGAGGGCCGCACCCGTGTCGAGGTGCTCATCCGAGCCGCCGACCTGCTGTTCGAACCCCGAAATCGCTAGTGCGCGCGATTGCGGCTACACTGGCCGACGGATCCCGCGCGGCGCGCATCCTGTGAACTCCCCCAGGGCCGGAAGGCAGCAAGGGTCAACGGGCTCTGCCGGGTGCGCGGGGTCCCCTTAATCTCGGGACTCCGCTGCGCACCTTCGCAGCGTGCGAGCCCATCCTCCCCGGATACCCTGCCGATTCCCGGCAACCGCCGGGTAACGTTGCGGGTACACCCACCTTGCTGCTTCGAAAGGCTGCCCAGGATGCCCCGGCAAACGCAGATCGGTTTGATGAGCCACGCGGAACTCGTGTCCGAGCACGAGTCCCAGACCGCGAACTACGCGACGCTCAAGACCGAGAAGCTCACGCTGGACCTCACCCGAGGTAAGCCGTCACCGGAACAGTTAGACCTCTCCTCGTCGCTGCTCGCACTGCCCGGCGACGGTGATTTCCGCGACGGCACCGGCACCGACTGCCGCAACTACGGCGGCCTCACCGGCCTGCCCGAACTGCGCGCCATCTTCGGCGAACTGCTCGGCATCCCCGTCGACCAATTGGTGGCGGGCAACAACGCCAGCCTCGAGATGATGCACGACATCATCGTCTTCTCGATGCTCTACGGCACCCCCGACTCCCCGCGCCGCTGGGCCTCCGACGAGCCGATCAAGTGGCTGTGTCCTGCCCCCGGCTACGACCGGCACTTCGCCATCACCGAGGCGCTCGGTATCGAGATGATCACCATCCCGATGCGCCACGACGGCCCCGACACCCACGCCATCGCGCGGTTGCTGGCAAACGACCCGCAGATCAAGGGTCTGTGGGCGGTGCCGAACTACTCCAACCCCACCGGCGTGGTCTTCTCCGAAGAGATTGTGCGCGAACTGGTTTCGATGCCCGCCGCGGCACCGGACTTCCGCCTGTTCTGGGACAACGCCTACGCGGTGCACCCGCTCACCGACACCGCCGCACCCGTGCTCGACGTGCTCGGCATGGCGGCGGCCGCCGGGCACCCGAACCGGCCGCTGGTCTTCGCCTCGACCTCCAAGATCACCTTCGCCGGTGCGGGCGTGAGCTTCTTCGGTGCGTCCAAGGCCAATATCGACTGGTACCTCGACCACGCCGGCAAGAAGAGCATCGGCCCCGACAAGCTCAACCAGCTGCGCCACCTGCGGTTCTTCACCGACGCCGAAGGCGTGCGCGAGCACATGCAGAAGCATCGGCGGTTGCTCGAGCCGAAGTTCGCGCTGGTGCGCCGGATTCTCGAGGATCGGCTGGGTGCGTCGAAGGTCGCGTCGTGGACCGAGCCCAAGGGTGGGTACTTCATCAGTCTCGATGTGCTCGAGGGGACGGCGGCGCGGGTGATCGCGTTGGCCAAGGACGCGGGAATCGCGCTGACGGCCGCTGGGTCGGCGTTCCCGTACCGCAACGATCCCGAGGACAAGAACATCCGGATCGCGCCGAGTTTCCCGCAGCTGCCGGAGCTGGAGAAGGCGATGGACGGGTTGGCGACCTGTGTGTTGCTGGCCGCGACGGAGAAGCTGCTCGAAGCCTGACCACGAACGAGGCCCCGCGTACCCCGCCTGCCGGGATACGCGGGGTTTCGTCATTTCTTGTGGGCCAGGGTCGCGAAGACGGTGACCGAGATGTGGGTGTGGCCTCGGGCCGCGGCCTCGTGGAGGTCGGTGCGGAGTCGGTCCCGGGCTTCGGGGGTGACGGTTCCGCGCAGGACCGCGAGGTCGGCTATGCGGTTGACCAGCGCGCCCGCGCCGATGGTTCGGTCCTGGACCAGGGCGTGGGAGCCGATCTCGTCGACGGTCAGGCCCGCGTCGGTGAGGAGGCCGGCCAGTCTGCGGCCGGAGAAGGGATTGGTGGTGCCGGAGATCAGGGTGTCGATCACCGCGCGGGCCACCTCGGGGGCGCCGGGGTGGATGATGGCGGTCGCCCAGTCGGCGTCGACGACCACCGCGCGTCCGCCGGGGCGCAGGACGCGCGCGATTTCGGTCGCGGCGCGGGCGGGGGCGGTCAGGTGCTGGAAGACGCGTTCGCACAGAACGGCGTCGAAGGTGTTGTCGCCGAAGGGCAATCCGTAGGCGTCGCCGGAGACGAAGGTGGCGGTGGAGCCGCGTTCGGTCGCGCGCCGGGTGGCGGAGGCGAGCAGATCCGGGTCGGGTTCCACGCCGACGGCGGTGCCACGGGGGCCGACCGCGTCGGCGAAGGTGAACACTTCCGAGCCGGTGCCGGAACCGATGTCGAGCGCGCTGTCGCCGGGCCGCAAACCGAGTCGTTCATGGGTCCAGGCGCCGAGAGCGCGCACGCCGGGCTGTGTCACCTCCAGGTCATGGGCATCGATCAGCTGGGGTTGTCCCGCCCGATCGAAACGGTCCGGGCGTGGGGTGTAATCCGTCATTCGTACCGCCGATGTGGGTGCAGTGAAATGTGTCACGATGAATATATGACCCGAACGCTGTGCCTTGCCCAGGACGCCGAGGCCGATCGACTACTCAGCACCGACGATTTCGCCTTGCTGCTCGGCATGCTCCTGGATCAGCAGTACCCGATGGAACACGCCTTTCGGGGGCCGCAGAAACTGGCCGGGCGAATGGGCGGATTCGATCTGCGCCGTATCGCCGAGGCCGACCCGGCCGAATTCGAGCAACTCGCCGCCACCCCACCCGCCATCCACCGGTACGGCCGCTCGATGGCCCGGCGCGCGCAGGCGCTCGCCAACTACATCATCGAGCACTACGACGGCGTACCAGCGAAGATCTGGACCGAGGGCGACCCCGACGGCAAGGAAGTGCTGCGCCGGTTGCAGGACCTGCCGGGCTTCGGCGCGCAGAAGGCGAAGATCTTCCTCGCCCTGCTCGGCAAACAACGCGGTGTGCAACCGGAGGGCTGGCGAAAAGCGGCGGGTGCCTACGGCGACGAGGGTTCGCGCCGTTCGGTCGCCGATGTCGTGGACGCCGAAACCCTCGCCGAAGTAAGGGAATTCAAGAAACAAGCGAAAGCGGCGGCCAAAGCGGCCGAGTGAATTCGGCGATTGCGATCTGGGTGCGTTTATTCCTCGTCAGGCAAACGCGTTTACCGGAAGCTTTCCGGCATGAAGATGAGGAAGTTCGCCGTGGTTGCGGCACTGTTGATCGTGGCGACCGGGGTCACCTCGGGCACCGTCAACGCGGCGCCCGAGCAAGCAGCACCGATCAACTACACCGCCGAGGTCGTCGACGAGTCGAGGGCTGTCGTCACCACCGACGCCGGATCGCTGGTCACCGAGGACGGTGCGTTCAAGATCAAAGCCGCCGATGGGACCACCGTCGCGGCCACCCCGCTGACGTTCCGGCTCGACGAGTTCGAGTTGCCGATCGCCGCCGAGATCTCGGGTAACACCGCCACCCTCACCCCGCAGCTCGACCCGGCCAAGGCCGTGTACAAGCCGGTCGCCCTGCCGTACGAGGACAAGGCGCCCTGGAAGTCGGAGTACGAGCGTGAGCAGGCGGCCTGGTCGCGCCTGACCTCGACGATCTCGATGGGCGCGACCATCGGCACCCTGGTCGGCGGGCTCGGCGGGGCCGCCGCCGGTTGCATCGCGGGCGCGGCGCTCGGCCTCGTCGCCACCGGTGCGCTGCTCACCCTGTTCGGCCTCGGCCCGCTGGGCGGGTGCGTCGCGGGTGCGGCCGCCGTGGGCTTCCTCGGCGTGATCGCCGGGCAGCTGTTCGTCACCGGCCCGGTAGCCGTCGCCGCCGCGATCCAGTACTTCACCACCATCAACCAGCCCTTCACGCCACCGGCCAAGTAGGCCGCCCGCGCGCGAACCCCTCCCGGCGTCCTCGGGAGGGGTTCGTGCTGTGTCACAGCACCATTACGCCTTCCGTCGCACCCCGCTGACCTGGTGATTTGCTGTGTGTCACCACACAATTCGCCGGTCGGTCTTGGATGGGGGCCGATTCGGTGTTAATTTGATTGTTATGTCCGGCAACCATCACTCCGCCCCGCGGGTCACCTACGTGACCGCCGCGCTGGGTCTGCGGTTGCCGTTGACGCGCGAACTGTGTCGTTCCTGCCGCTGCAGCTGAGCCTGTCGGGCTCGCGAGCTGCCACACCCCTCGTGTAGGCAAACCCGTTGGTGAAACGGGATTTTCGGCAAGGAACTGCATATGTCTGCCCCCATTCTCGACCGCCCGATTTCGCGGGTGGTCACCGGTCGTCCCCGAGTTTCGCGTCCCGTCGTCGCCCCTGAACTGCGGCGCAGCGACAACCCTGCCGCCGCCGTGCTGCGTGCGGCTGTCGGCGGCCCGATCTCCCGCGACAATGCCGCCCGGGCAACGGGTTTGAGCATCGCGACGGTGAACCGCCAAGTGGCCGCGCTGCTTTCGGCCGGTCTGCTGCGTGAACGCGCCGATCTCACCGCCGCCGGTGCGGTCGGGCGGCCACGGGTGCCCTTCGAGATCGACCACGACGCCTACCTCACCATCGGCATCCACATCGGCGCCGCCGCGACGAAAATCGTGGCCGCCGACCTGCGCGGCCGCATCCTCGGTGGGCTGGCCATTGCGACACCGCAGACCGGGCAGGACTTCGCTGTCACCACGGTCGCCCGCAGTGCCAAGGCGTTCCTGCAGCGCTGGCACCGGCGCACCCCGCTGTGGGCAGGCGTCGCCATCGGCGGCCGGGTCGACACGCACACCGGTGTGGTCGACCATCCGAAACTGGCGTGGCAGGGCGCACCGCTCGGCCAGGTCCTCGGCGACGTGCTCGAGCTGCCGGTTTCCGTCGCGCCGCACGTGGAAGCGATGGCCGCCTCGGAACTGCTGCTGCCGACCTTCGACGCGCGCGGCCCGGAACAGCCCGCCGACCAGCCCGGCAGCAGCCTGTACTTCTACGTCCGCGAGACGGCCGGCATCGCCGTCACCCTCGACGGGCGGGTGCACACCCCGAGCAACGGCCCGGGTTCCATCGCGCACCTGCCCACCGGTTCGGACGTGCAGTGCACCTGCGGCAGGCGTGGCTGCTTGGAAGTGACCGTCGGCGATCGGGCGCTGCAGGCGCGTGCGGTCGGGCGCGGAATCATCCCGGCGCACAACGGAACCGGGGGCACCACCATCGCCGACCTGTACCGGGCCGCCGAGTCCGGTTCCGAGGGCGCCCGCGAGCTGCTCGCCGAACGCGCGACCATGCTCGGCCAGACCGTCGCCCTGGTCCGCGACATGCTCAACCCGGACCGGGTGGTCCTCGGCGGACAGGCCTTCACCGGCTACCGCCCGGCCCTCGGCCACGTGGCCCGCGCGTTCACCCAGAGCACCCAGCTGCCCCCGACCGACATCCGGGTCAGCGGATTCGGCGGCAAGGTGCAGGAATTCGCCGCCGTCGTCACCTCGCTCAGCGCGTTGTACGCCGACCCGCTGGCCGCCCTGCGCCGGGTGTAGCTACTTGCACGCGCCTTCCAGTGCCGTGATGAAGAACGGGAACTGGGAGGCGAAGCGGTGCAGGTTGCGGTCGCGGTCGTAGCCGGCGAACCAGTACAGGCCGGGCTGGGAATCGGCGGACGGGTCCATATCGCGGAAGGTGCGGATCCAGTTGTCGGCGCGACCGCTGATCACCGTGTAGGGCAGGGCGCGGGAGAAGATCGTCTCCTGATCGATCGGTGGGATGCGGTCGCGTGACACCGAGTCGAGTCCGCGTCCCATCGCCTTGATCCGGCCGACCACGGTGTCACCCAGCGTGGTTCGGGTCGGCAGGTAGTTCGGCAGCACGACCGCGGCCACCCCGGCCAGCAGGATCGCCACGCCGACCAGGGCGTGCCCGGCGGTCAACGCCAGGGCGACGGTGGTCACGGCGCCGACGGCGATCAGCGCGGCGCCGATCCAGCGGGGCAGCATCCGCTGCTTCGGATCGGCCAGCGCGCCGGTCGACACCGCGTCGCGGCGCATGGCCTCGCGGATCGGGTCCAGTTGCAGGCGTCCGGGCGCGCGCAGCTCACGCACGGCGACGGTGTCGGTGCCCTCGGGCAGCAACATGTCGTAGACGACCCGCTCGTACTCGCGCAGCTGGTCGTCGGGGGCGTTGACGCGGCTGATCCGCCAGTCGTCCTCGCCGCGCGCGTTCACCGGGGCGATCCACAGGTAGCGGCGCACCGCCAGATCGACGACGGTGGCGGCGATGTCGACAGGGTCGACGTGTTCGTCGAGCAGCAGACCGGCCTCGCCGGGCAGGACACCGTCGGGGGAGGTGAATTCCATCCGGTCACCGCTGGTGACGAGCGGGTCGAACGTGTCGCTGGTGGCGCGGGCCGTCGCACCGCGCTTGCGGGCGGTGAGCACGTAGGCGATCATCCCGGCCAGTGCCAGCAGCAGGGCGCCGAAGGCGGCGAGGACCGGGGTGGTGAAGGCGAAGAAGTTGTTCGAATCCCCGTCGCGCACATCGGCATTGGCGGGCACCGTGCCGGGGGGCATCTGCAGGGTGAGGTCGATCGCGTCGCCCTTGCGCAGGTCGGTCTGGCTCAGGTACAGCACACCGTCGGGTTCGACGTGCACCTCGGCGCACGGGCGCGCACTGCCCGCAGGGCCCAATTTGCAGTCGACGATGCCCATTTGGAAGCTCGGGCTGATCACCGACACATCGAGGGAGGCGATGTCGGCGTTGAGCACGCCGAGCCAGTGGAACATCTGCGTGCCCGGCGCGTCGGCGACGGTGTTGTGCACCGTATACGTGAACTTGGATTCACCGGGCTCGGCCTCCACGACGAACTGGTCGTCGACGGTTGTCGCGGTGCCCGCCCCGGTCGCGGACACATCGGTGACCTTGAACACCCGCTCCACACCGTCGCCGAGGCCGAGGCGCAACGGCAGCGACATCGTGAAGTTTCCGTCGGCGGGCACCGCGACGGTTTCGACGACCCGCAGCACGCCTGTCTCGGTCAAGGTGAGATCGGCGGTGATCGACACCCCCGCGGGCTGCGTGTGGGCTACCGGAGCGGCCGCGAGCAGGCCCGCCGAAGCGAGCAGCAGCGCGCCCGCGGCGCCCCCCCGAAAAGTCAGCATGGCTGCCTACTCTAGACAGCTTGCTATCCTGCGTCAGCGGCTGTCGGCGACGAACTAGACGAGGGGGTACGGGGGACGTGAACCAACCACCGTACGGCTACGGCCCATACGGGCCCGGTGGACGACCGGTTCCGCCACCCCCCGGCTATGGTCGTGCCCCGGGTTATCGCCCGCAACAGGGCTACGGTCCGCCCGGATACCCACCGCCGCAAGGGTATCCGCAGCAGCGTCCGGCCTACGGACCGCCGCCGGGCTACCGTCCGCCGCCGATGCCCTACGGGCCACCCGGCAGGCCCACCCCGCCGCCACGCAAGCGACGCGGCGGTTTCACCTCGCTGATGTTGGTGGTGATTTTCCTCGTCGTCGGTGGTCTGGTGAAGTTCGCCGTGAACAAGGGCGTCGATATCGGCATCGACGCGTTCGGCCCGAGACCGACCACCACCTACACGCCGCAACCCGGGAGCGCGCCCGCCAAGACCGGTGACAACCCGCTGGTCACCGATGCCGACGGCTCACTGGTGCCCGCCTCCTGCGACTACGCGCCGTGGGGCGCACAGGTCGACAAGGCCCGCAAGTTCTTCGAATCCGCCGCGGGCTGCCTGGAAGCGGCGTGGAAGCCGCTGATGGCCGCCAACGGGCTGCCCTTCGAGTCGCCGACGCTGAGCATCACCGCCACCACCGACGGCATCACCACCCCGTGCACCGGCTCCACCAGCAACTTCGCCGCCTTCTACTGCGCGGCGAACAAGACCATCTACATGCCGATCAGCCAGTTGCAGACCGATCAGTTCCGTGACAACTGGGTGGTCTACCTGTCGGTGTTCGCGCACGAATACGGGCACCACGTCCAGGCGCAGTCCGGAATCCTGCGCAAGGCCAACAGCGAACGGGTCGACGCGGGGGCGCGCTCGACGAAGGGACTCGAGCTGTCACGCCGAGTCGAGTTGCAGGCCAACTGTTTCGACGCCATGTTCATCGCCGCGTCCAAGGGCGGCGGTTCGCTGTCGTCGGACCAGGTCACCCTCGCCACCCGCGATTCCTACGGGCGCGGCGACCGGCCGGGCGACATGCGCGACCACGGCACCGCCGACAACGGCGGCAAGTGGTTCGAAGCCGGGCTGGAAAACCTGACGCCGCAGTGCAATACCTTCATCGCGGCGGCCGGCGACGTGAGCTGAGTCAGCCGCGAGCGTCCTTGGCCAGCGCGCGCAGGCCGCGTTTGCCCGGGGCGGGCAGGTCGTCGCCGGTGTCGGCGAGCCATTCGGCGGTGACCAGCCAGCGGCGCTGGGCGTGCGCGTCGGCCACATCGAAGAACACCCGGCGGCCGCGATCGTCACGCAGGTCGCGCGACAGTGCCGCCCAGCTCGGTGCGCGGCCCTTGTCAACGGTGTGCTCGGCGACGAAACCCGCGACCATCTTCCCGATCGTGTTCACCGGCTTCTGTGACACCCGGTTGCCGTATTTCGTTGTGTGCCAACGACGGGCGGGGCACAGCGAGCCCGGGTTCGCGTTGGAGGCGATCCAGCCCGCGCGCTGCGCGCGTTCGATGAGCCACAGGTGTTTCACGGCGGTCGGCGCGATCTCACCGACCCGGTCGGCGATGAGTTCGGTGATCTGGGGGTCGGCGAGGATGTCGCGGCGGGTGGGGCCGATGCCGTGCTCGGTCCAATGTGCGGCCGCGAGCCTGGCCAGGATGCGGCCGAACTCGTCGATGCTGCGTTGTGCCCGCCTGCCGAGCCGTTCGATCCGTTCGGCCTCGCGACGCATCTCGTTCTGCGCGGTGAGGGTGCGGATCGCGGCCATCGTCGGCACCTGCCCGCGCTCGAGCAGCTGCAGGATGGCGGCGGCGGTGGCCGGGTCGGCGGCCGCCGCGACGGGTAAGGAGTCGCGTTTGATGTCGAAGTCCTGCGGGCTGATCGCCCGGCTCAGCAGTCCGACCGCGGCGTGGTCGCCCGCGAACTCGGTGTGGGCCAGCCAGGCGGCTGCGATGTCATCACACGACAGCACGATGAAACGTTCCTCCGGTCGATGCGGTGGGGGAGCGATCGGTGCGCGAAGGTTGTGCCCCGGTCGGGATGAGGGACCGGCCGGGGTCACCAACCTGATGAAGGTTTGGCCACCGAAGTTGCCGATAACCACGGTAGCCAGCTGCTTGCGCCGCTGTCACGACGGTTCACGGTTTCGTTACATCTGGAAACGGGTCGATATTCGGGGACCGGGTACGGAATTACGCGACAACCAGGATCGACGAACTCGTCCTGTCGCGATTCGCCGAATCGGGAACCCTCGATAACCGGTGAGTTGCACCCACCGGACCCGCTATGCGGCCTGGAGTTGAACCTTTAACTACCATGTGATCTACAACACATGTAACTTGCTGTACCGCTATGCCTTTCGGCTCCACCTCTGCGGCGCCAGCCGGGATGTCACACCGCACCGGTAGCCTTTGGGCCGTGGCTCTGTACCGGAAATATCGACCGGCGACATTCGCTGAGGTAGTGGGTCAGGAGCACGTCACCGACCCGCTGAGTACAGCGCTGGACACCGGCCGCATCAGCCATGCGTACCTGTTCTCCGGGCCGCGTGGCTGCGGCAAGACGTCCTCGGCGCGCATCCTCGCCCGCTCGCTCAACTGTGTGGAGGGGCCGACCTCGCGCCCGTGTGGCACGTGCGCGTCCTGCGTGGCGCTCGGGCCGGGCGGGTCCGGCAACCTCGACGTCATCGAGCTCGACGCGGCCAGCCACGGTGGTGTCGACGACACCCGTGAGCTGCGCGATCGTGCCTTCTACGCGCCCGCCGAGTCGCGCTATCGCGTGTTCATCGTCGACGAGGCGCACATGGTCACCACGGCCGGTTTCAACGCGCTGCTCAAGATCGTCGAGGAACCGCCCGCCCATCTGATCTTCATCTTCGCCACCACCGAACCCGACAAGGTGCTGCCGACCATCCGGTCGCGCACCCACCACTACCCGTTCCGGTTGCTGCCGCCCGCGACCATGCGCGGACTGCTCGGCAAGATCTGCGAGCAGGAGCACGTGCCGGTGGAGGAGGCGGTGTATCCGCTGGTCATCCGGGCCGGTGGGGGTTCACCGCGCGACAGCCTCAGCGTGCTCGACCAACTGCTCGCCGGTGCCGGGCCGGAGGGCGTCACCTATCCGCGGGCGGTGTCGCTGCTCGGCGTCACCGATGTGGCGCTGATCGACCACGCCGTCGACGCACTCGCCGCCGACGACGGCGCCGCCCTGTTCGGCACGATCGACCAGGTGATGGAGGCCGGGCACGATCCGCGCCGATTCTCCGTCGACCTGCTCGAACGCCTGCGCGATCTGATCTTGCTCCGCGCGGTCCCCGATGCCGCCGAGCGCGGCCTCGTCGCGGGCCCCGGCGACGTGCTCGAGCGCATGCGCGACCAGGCCGCCCGCATCGGCCCCGCCACCCTCACCCGCTACGCCGAACTCCTCCACGAGGGCCTCGGCGAAATGCGCGGCGCCACCGCCCCCCGCCTGCTGCTCGAGGTCATCTGCGCCCGCATGCTCCTCCCGTCGGTCTCCGACACCGAATCCGCCACCCTCCAACGCCTCGAACGCCTGGAACGCGGATTCGCCAGTGGGGCAATCCCTTCTGCCCGCCCCGCCGGCGACGCCCCCGCTCGCCCTCCGGGCGACGCCCCCGGCCCGGCCTCGTCGAGTGCGCAAGGTTCGAGTGCCGAAGGGCGCCGCCGAGGTGCGGAAATCCTCGCCGCCGCCATGGCGGAAAAGGAAGCCGCAGCACGGAAGTCGGGTGTCTCGGCCGCTGAGGGCGCCACCGCCGCAACGCCTGACGCTTCGGGCGCCGCGGAAGCCCGCGCGCACACGTCCGACGGTCCCGCCGCCGACCGCGGGCCGCACCCGGATGCCCCGGTCGCCGACCGCGACGCCGCCGACAACGGTCGCGTCCCGCCCTCGCCCGCTCCGACTGTCGAGCCGATCGACCGACCGTCGACCGCGTACTCGGCCGCCGCACCGTCGGGCGCCACGCAGTCGTCGGTCACCGACTCGACCACCACGCCGTCGGTGGCAGCGCACTCGGCTGCACCGCCGTCGAGTGCCCCCGACGCAGATCCCCACCGGGCAGACGCGCGTCGTGAAACGTCCCCGATGAGCTCGCCGGTTACACCGACGTCGCGTGGCGACGAACAGGGTCCTGCTACGCAGTCGCAGCCGCCCAGCCCCGCAGCGCGGGTCGTCGACGCAGAGGATGTCGCCCCGAACCCGCCGACCTCGACGGAATCCGATTCCGCTACCGGATCAGTCGGCTCTGCACCGGCGCCGGACACCCGCCGCGACGGGCCGGAAGTTCCCTCGCCACAGGGCGATTCGCGCGGTCGGATGGACCATGAGCCGGGAGCAGCCTCTCCACGGGTCGATAGCCAGTCGGGACCGGCGTACGTCGGTGGTGCGCCGCAGGGTGATCACGCTCGGCGGGCCGATAGCCCGTCCGGGCCCGCGCATGTCGGTGGTGCGAGGGAGGGCGATTCGCACGCTGGTGCGGGAGCTGAGCCGATGGCGGAGGCTCGACGAGCCGACGCACCCTCGACGTCCGTACAGGCAGGTGCTGCGCCCTCAAGCGCGACGGACCGGCCCGGGTCACCACAGGGGCAGGCGCCGACGGAAGATCTGCTCGCCCTCGTCGACGCGGCGTGGGCCGACATCAAGACGAAGGTGCGGGAGTTCGGGCTCACGTTGCATGCGTTGATGTCGGGGGCCGCGGTGTCGCGGGTCGAGGGGCAGACCATCGTTTTCGCGCATCAGAGTGCTCCGTTGGCGCAGCGGTTGTCCGATCCGCGCAATATCGAGTCGGTGCGGGCGGCCGTGCGGGCGGTGCTCGGGCGGGAACTGGATGTGCGCTGGGAGACCGGTGCCCCCGCGGCACGCCCGGCGCCGCAGGCCAAGAACACGGCGGGTCCGGCGGAGAGCAAGCCCGCCGCCCGGCCGCAGTTCTCGCGGCCGAGCCAGGCCAAGGGTGGGCGGGCGCGCACCGGCAAGCCCGACGACGACATTCCGCCGCCCGACTTCCCCGACTTACCCGACGACCCGGGTCCGCAGGACAGTTATGCCGTCGATCCGGCGCGTTCCGGCGGCGAGTCGGCAGGCGCCCCGCGCCCCGCGCCGGGCATTCCCGCCCCGCCGACCCCAGAGGAGGAGCAGGAGATGCTGGCCGCCGCCGCGGTTCCGGTGGCTCCGGGCGACCGGCAGGACCCGGACGAGGTCGCCCTGTCGTTGCTGCGCAGCGAGCTCGGCGCAAAGTCTCTCGATGGTTGACAGCCACCGTCCATACCGCGTTAAGTTAACCGGAGTTCGCACACCACGGTAGTATGAACGGGTGGCCGGGAACTCCGGATGGGCATGGTTCTATGCTCCGCTGGTGCTTGCCGGATTTGTACGGCGTCGAAGACGATTGGTCGTGGCGTTCGTGCGGCCACCGCACCCCAAGGAAGGAAACACTCCGATATGACCACAGAGGCCTACATCTACGAGGCCATCCGCACTCCGCGCGGCCGCGGCAAGAAGAACGGCTCGCTGCACTCGGTCAAGCCGATCGATCTGACTGTTGGTCTGATCCAGGAGCTGCGTGGCCGCTTCCCGAACCTCGACGAGGATCGGATCTCCGACATCATCCTCGGCGTGGTCACCCCCGTCGGTGACCAGGGCATGGACATCGCCCGCACCGCGGTCACCATCGCCGGCCTGCCCGACACCGTCGGTGGCTTCCAGCTGAACCGCTTCTGTGCCTCCGGCCTCGAGGCCGTGAACCTGGCCGCGCAGAAGGTGCGCTCGGGCTTCGACGAGCTCGTGATCGCCGGTGGCGTCGAGTCCATGTCGCGCGTGCCGATGGGCTCCGACGGCGGCGCCTGGGCGCTCGACCCCGCCACCAACTACGACGGCTACTTCGTGCCCCAGGGCATCTCGGCCGACCTGATCGCCACCATCGAGGGCTTCACCCGCGATGACGTCGACGCCTACGCCGTGCGCTCGCAGGACCTGGCGGCCAAGGCCACCACCGGCGGCTACTTCGCCAAGTCGATCGTCCCGGTCAAGGACATCAACGGCCTGGTCGTGCTCGACAACGACGAGCACATGCGCCCCGGCACCACCGCCGAGGACCTGGCCAAGCTGAACCCGGCCTTCGCGGGCATCGGCGAGATGGGTGGCTTCGACGCGGTCGCGCTGCAGAAGTTCACCTACGTGGAGAAGATCAACCACGTCCACCACGGTGGCAACAGCTCGGGCATCGTCGACGGCGCCGCCCTGCTGCTGATCGGTTCCGAGGACGCGGGCAAGAACTCGGGTATGACCCCGCGCGCCCGCGTCGTCGCCACCGCCACCTCCGGTGCCGACTCCACCATCATGCTGACCGGCCCCACCCCGGCCGCCAAGAAGGCGCTGGCGCTGGCCGGTCTGACGATCGAGGACATGGACCTCGTCGAGATCAACGAGGCCTTCGCCTCCGTTGTGCTGAAGTTCCAGAAGGACCTGAACGTCCCGGACGAGAAGCTGAACGTCAACGGTGGCGCGATCGCGATGGGTCACCCCCTCGGTGCCACCGGCGCGATGATCACCGGCACCGTGCTCGACGAGCTGGAGCGCCGCAACGCTCGCTACGGCCTGATCACGCTGTGCATCGGTGGCGGCATGGGCGTTGCCACCATCATCGAGCGGGTCTGACCTTCCAACCGGAACTTCTCATAGGAGAGAACGAAAAACTATGACTGACAACATCATCGGTTGGGAGAAGGACGCCGACGGCGTGGTCGTCCTGACCATCGACGACCCGAGCCAGGGCGCCAACACCATGAACGACGCGTACATCACCTCGATGGCCGCGACCGTTGACCGCCTCGAGGCCGAGAAGGACGACATCACCGGTGTCGTCATCACCTCCGGCAAGAAGACCTTCTTCGCCGGCGGCGACCTGAAGAACATGATGCAGGTCGGCCCGGACAACGCCGCCGACGTCGCGAAGATGCTCGACGGTGTCAAGGCCCCGCTGCGTCGCCTCGAGCAGCTCGGCAAGCCCGTCGTCGCCGCCATCAACGGTGCCGCCCTCGGTGGTGGCCTCGAGATCGCGCTGGCCACCCACCACCGCATCGCGGCCGACGTCAAGGGTTCGGCCATCGGCCTGCCCGAGGTGTCCCTCGGCCTGCTGCCCGGCGGCGGCGGTGTGACCCGCACCGTGCGCATGCTCGGCCTGCAGAACGCGCTGATGCAGGTGCTGCTGCAGGGCCAGCGTCACCGCGTCACCAAGGCCAAGGAAATCGGCCTGATCGACGAGGTCGTCTCCTCCGTCGAGGAGCTGCTGCCCGCCGCCAAGGCGTGGATCGCGGCCAACCCCGAGGCCGCCCAGCCGTGGGACAAGAAGGGCTACAAGATCCCCGGCGGCACCCCGTCGACCCCGGCGCTCGCGGCGAACCTGCCCGCGTTCCCGGCCAACCTGCGCAAGCAGATCAAGGGCACCAACATGCCCGCCCCGCGCGCCATCATGGCCGCGGCGGTCGAGGGTGCGCAGGTCGACATCGACAACGCGCTTGCCATCGAGGGTCGCTACTTCATCAGCCTGCTGACCGGCCCGGTCGCGAAGAACATGATCCAGGCGTTCTTCTTCGACCTGAACCACATCAACGGCGGCGGTTCGCGTCCCAAGGATGTGCCCAAGCGCGAGATCAAGAAGATCGGCGTCATCGGCGCGGGCATGATGGGCGCGGGCATCGCCTACGTCTCGGCCAAGGCCGGCTACGAGGTCGTCCTCAAGGACGTCGAGCTCGCCAACGCCGAGAAGGGCAAGGCGTACTCGGAGGCCATCGAGAAGAAGGCCCTCTCCCGTGGCAAGACCACCCAGGAGAAGTCCGACGCGCTGCTGGCCCGCATCACCCCGACCGCGGACGCCGCCGACTTCAAGGGCGTCGACTTCGTGATCGAGGCCGTGTTCGAGAACCCCGACCTCAAGAACAAGGTGTTCCAGGAGATCGAGGACATCGTCGATCCCGACGCGCTGCTCGGCTCCAACACCTCCACCCTGCCCATCACCCTGCTGTCGGAGGGTGTGAAGCGGTCCGAGGACTTCATCGGTATCCACTTCTTCTCCCCCGTGGACAAAATGCCGCTGGTGGAGATCATCAAGGGCGAGAACACCTCCGACGAGGCGCTGGCCCGGGTGTACGACTACACCCTCGCCATCAAGAAGACCCCGATCGTCGTCAACGACAGCCGTGGCTTCTTCACCTCGCGCGTGATCGGCACCTTCATCAACGAGGCCATCTCCATGGTCGCCGAGGGTGTCGACCCCTCGACGGTCGAGCAGGCCGGTCTGCAGGCGGGCTACCCGGCCGCGCCGCTGAAGCTCAGCGACGAGCTGAACTTCACCACCATGCAGAAGATCTACAAGGAGACCGCCGACGCCATCAAGGCCGCCGGTGGCGAGCTGAACGCGGCCGCGGAGACCACCGCCGCGGTGCTCGACAAGCTGGTCGGCGAGTTCGACCGCAAGGGCAAGGCGGGCGGCGCCGGCTTCTACGACTACGTCGACGGTAAGGCCGTGGGCCTGTGGAGCGAGCTGCGTTCGCTGTACAACTCGCAGCGTGAGCTCCCGGAGGGTGTCACCTTCCAGGACCTCAAGGACCGGATGATGTTCGCCGAGGCCATCGAGACCCAGAAGTGCTTCGACGAAGGCGTGCTCACCAGCACCGCCGACGCGAACATCGGCTCGATCTTCGGCATCGGCTTCCCGGCCTGGTCGGGCGGCTCGCACCAGTTCATCGTCGGCTACCCCGGTGGCCAGGAGGCCTTCGTGGCCCGCGCCGACGAACTGGCCAAGAAGTTCGGCCCCCGCTTCGAGGTCCCGGCCTCCCTGCGCAAGTAGTACCCACCAGCGCCCCACCCCGGCGCTGCTGACCCGACAGCCCCGCCTCGCCACCGCGAGCCGGGGCTGTCGGCGTATCAGTGGGGCTTGGCGTAGTCGGCGTAGCCCTGCCAGTCGAGCATGACGCAGGGTTCGTCGCCGACGACCCAGGCGTCGTGGCCCGGGGGGACGACCATGACGTCGCCGGGGCCGTATTCCTGTTCTTCGCCGTCGTCCATCACGACCATGAGTCGGCCGGACAGGCAGTAGCCGATGTGGGGTGCTTGGCAGCTGTCGGTGCCTGCGATCGGTTTCACGTGGTCGCTCCAGCGCCAGCCGGGTTCGAAGACGGCCCGCCCGACCGGGCCTGCTTCGGTGTTGACCAGGTCGAGTCGACCCTTGTTCTGTTCGAACGGCCGGGTTTCCTCGGGCGCGTCGAAATTCATGCGGATGAGCGTGGACATGACATCTCACTTCTGCTCGGGTGATGAGCGGTCATGTCGTGGTCCACCGTGTGGAATCTGGCACGGCCCACGGCCGAGCCCACCGAGAAATCTCATCTTTCGCCGCTGCGCCGAAGTGCGCAAGAGTATGGCTGTTATCGGAACAGGATGGCGGTGATGATGTCGGTGTGGCGGTAGCGGAGGTATTTCTCGACGGTGGCCGCGTCGACGGCGGAGGTGGCGGTTGCCAGCGTGATCACCACGAACTCGGCCTGTGAACCCGCGCGCCATTTGCCGGTCGCGAAATCCTTGATGTAGCTGCCGGGCGCAGTTCGAAGTCTTTGTCCTCGATCTTGTCGGCGGCGGCCTCGGCGGTGGCCTTGTCCGGCATCGCCAGGATGAACTGGGTGAATTTCAGGCTGCCGCCTTCGGCGGACAACACCAGTTCGGCTGCGTACTGACAACCGAGCTCGGTGAGTTTCCCGGCGTGCTCGATGGGGGCGCAACTGGTGTGATCGCGGCCGTCCACCCAGTCCGCCTGCAATTCGACATTGTCGAACTTGAAATCCCACGGGCCTTCGTAATCGGTGTAACTCAGGCGCTCACCAGATTTCGACGGTGGTTTACCCGTGGTGCTGCTCGTGGTCGGCTTGCGGGTCGACGGCACATCCGTCGCCGACGCAGCGACCGCGGAACCGTCCACCCCGTTGTTACCCGCCCACACAAGCAAACCGCTGCCGCCGACAAGTCCCGCGACCACCACCAGCGCGATGACGATCCACGCCCCGCCGGAGTTGCGCGGCGGCGGCGCGAGCGGCGGAACTTCCTGCGCGAACGGTGGATACGCCGTCTCCTTCGACGGCAGCCCCCACGGCGCGGGATCCTGTGGTGGATAAGTCATCTCAGCTCCCCCTTCCCCGGACGACAATCGCGCCCGAGCCTGCCCCGAGCTTACCGATCGGCGCTGTCCGGCCGGGTCGGTGGAAGTATTCGAACGGTGTTCACCCGACGGCACTCCGGGGTGGCTAGCGTGCCGGTCATGGGACGTCGGCTGGGTGCGGTGGTGTTCGGTGCGGTACTGGCTGGAGTGTGGGCCCCGGTCGGTGACGCCGAACCGATGGTGCGGGTGCTCGGGGAGCAGGTCATCGAGCACGACCTGGATTTTCGAGGCACGGTGGTCGGTGGGTTGTCGGGCATCGACTACCGGCCCGGCAGCGGCGATTTCGCGCTGATCAGCGACGATCGCTCCGAGAAGAGCCCGGCCCGGGTGTACACGGCGCGGATCCCGCTGGGAGACACCGGTGTCGGGGCCGTGGATTTCACCGGAACCGTGCCGTTGCGTCGCGCCGACGGTTCGTTGTATCCGCCGAAGTCGGTCGACCCGGAGGACATTCGTGTCGACCCGCTGACCGGTGACTATTTCTGGACGCAGGAGGGCGAACGAGCCGCGGTACTCGCCGACCCTTCCGTGCGCGTCGCGAAGCAGGACGGAACCTTCGTCTCCGAATTGCCGATCCCGGAAAACGAACGCATGCTGCCGGATTCGGGCCCGCGTCAGAACCAGGCACTCGAAGCGGCGACCTTCGCGGCGGGCGGCGCATTGTTCGTCACCGCGCTGGAAGGACCCCTGCTCGGCGACGGTCCCGAGGCCACGCCGACGAGCGGCGCGATCACCCGGATCACCGTGCAGGCCAGGTTCGGCCCACTCCTTGCCCAGTACCCGTACCAACTCGAACCGGTCTTCACCGATTCGCGTCCGGAACCCGGCCGGGCGAGCAACGGCGTCACCGCGATCCTGGCCGTCGATCCCGTCGACCCGACCCGATTCCTGGTGCTCGAGCGCGCGTTCGCCGAGGGTGCGGGCAACCGGGTCCGCGTTTTCGAGATCGATACGGCAGGCGCGACGAATATCCTCGACGCGCCCGTCGCTGGTGCGCGTCCGGTGACCAAACGTCTCGTCGCCGACCTCACCGACCTCGGCGTCGCGGCCGTCGACAACATCGAGGCGATGACATGGGGACCTCGGCTGTCCTCCGGCGAGCGAACCTTGGTGCTGGTCGCGGACAACAACTTCAGCGCACGTCAGCGCAGCCAGGTGATCGTTCTCGCCGTTCGCTGACCGTGGGGCCATCCGTTGCCGCCACTGCATCGAATCTCCACCCGTTGGATGCCGGATCGCGCTAGCTTGGATATGTAAGACCGGTGACGCCATTTCGAATCGAGAGGTGGTCACATGGAACCGGAGCCGACGCGCATCCAGGATGGGCGACCCGGATCGTCGCCGGTCGGGACCGATACGCAACGGACCACCGCGCCGGGTGAGACCGACGAGGCCGTGGTCGCCGAACTCGACGCGATGGGGTTGACCGACGCCGCCGAGATCGGGCGCGGCGGGTTCGGTGTGGTGTATCGGGCGGTGCAGCCCGCGCTGGATCGCGTCGTCGCGGTGAAGGTGCTGTCCTCGGAGATCGATCAGGAGAGCCGCGAGCGGTTCCTGCGCGAGGAACAGGCCATGGGCAGGCTGTCGGGCCACCCGAACATCGTCGATATCCTGCAGGTCGACGTCACGGGCACCGGCCTGCCGTTGATCGTGATGCCGTACTGCCCGCGCGGCTCGCTGGAGCGTCTCATCCACGACCGGGGCCCGCTCACCTGGGAAGACACCCTGCGCGCCGGAGTGAAGCTGGCGGCGGCGATCGAGTCGGCGCACCGGGCGGGCATCCTGCATCGCGATGTGAAGCCGGCCAACGTCCTCATCAGCGGTTACGGCGAACCGCAGCTCACCGACTTCGGCATCGCCCGCATTCCCGGCGGGTTCCAGACCTCGAGCAGCCTCATCACCGGTTCGCCCGCGTTCACGGCCCCCGAGGTACTCAGGGGGCATGAACCAACCGTGCGGTCCGATATCTATGGGCTCGGCGCCACTCTGTTCGCGCTGCTCACCGGCCATGCCGCGTTCGAGCGGCAGGCGGGGGAGAAGGTCGTCGCCCAATTCCTGCGCATCACCACGCAGGCCGTCCCCGACCTGCGCGCCAAGGACTTCCCCGCCGATGTGGCCGCAGCCATCGAAAAGGCCATGTCCCAGGACCCGGCCGATCGCCCGGCCTCGGCCTACGAATTCGGCGAACTCCTGCGCGACGTGCAGCGCGCCCACGGGCAGATGCCCGACGAGATGGCGCTGCTCGTCACCGGCGACGAGCTCGCCGAGCCACCACCGGAAGCCCTCAAAGCGGTCACCGCGCGCCGCAGCTGGCCGCTCACCCTGCAGCCGGCGGGCGCGTCGGTGCCGGTACCCAAGCCGACCACCGGCACCCTGCCGCCCACCGCCGCGACCAAGTTCCGCCCGCCGACCCCGGCGCGCGATCCCTTCCCCCGCCCACGACTGCTCGACACCTTGCGTTCGGGTGGTCTGCGCAGGCTCGCGCTGATCCACGCGCCCGCCGGCTTCGGCAAGAGCACCGTCGCCACCCAGTGGCGCGCCGACCTCGCCGCCCGCGATATTCCGGTGGCCTGGCTCGGTATCGACTCCGACGACGACAGTGAGATCTGGTTCCTCGCGCACTTGATCCAGGCGATCCGGCGGGTGCGTCCCGATGTCGGCGCCGGGCTCGAACAGGTGCTGGAGGAACGCCCGTCCGATGCGGTGGCGTTCGTGATCGCCACGCTGATCGACGAGATCCATGCCAGTGACCGGCCGGTGGTCGTCATCGTCGACGACTGGCACCGCGTGCAGGACCCCGGCGTGCACCGGGCGATGGCGGCGCTGCTCGACAACGGTTGCCACCATGTGCGTTTCGTCGTGACCAGCCGCGACCAGGCCGGATTGCCGATCAGCAGGCTGCGGGTGCGCGACGAGCTGGTCGAGCTGGACGCGGCGGCGTTGCGGCTCACCGAGTCGGAAACCCGCCAGATCCTGGTGGAGCGCAACGGGTTCGCGCTCACCGACGAACAGGTCGAGCAGATCCACGCCGCGACCGACGGGTGGCCCGCCGCCATCCAGCTGGTGAGCCTGACGCTGCGCGGTACCGCGGATCCCGGTCAGCTGCTGGTGCAGCTCGCCGAAGGCGGGCACGGGATGCGGGAGTATCTGGCCGAGAACGTGCTCGACACGCTGGAACCGGACCTGCTGGATTTCCTGATGGCGATCTCGGTGGTGGAGCGGGTGAACGGTTCGCTGGCCACGCTGCTCGCCGACGTGCCCGACGGTGCCGCTCTGCTGGAGCAGGCCGAGCAGCGCGAGCTGTTCCTGCATCGGCTCCCGCACGATCCGGAGTGGTATCGCATGCAGCCGCTGTTCGCCGAGCACCTGCGCGCACGCCTCGATCGCGATCACCCGGGACGCTCGAAGGTGCTGCACCGCAAGGCCGCCCGCTGGTACGCGGAGCATCAATTGCTGCGCAAGTCGGTGGATCATGCGCTGGCCGCGACCGATCTCAAACTGGCTGCCGACCTGCTGGAAAGCGGCGGCATGGACCTCATCGACGGGTCACGGCTCGCGACGTTGCTCGGCAGTGTGTCGAAACTGCCCATGCAGCAGGTGAGTTCGCGATCGAAGCTGTTGATGGCGGTGGCACGGGCCAATATGAACCTGCAACAGTCCGGCACCGCCCGCACCGCCCTCGGCAGGCTGTCGAACCTGCTGGCCCGGGGCAGCACCGGCGGTCCCGAGCAGGCGGAAGAACGCTGCGCGGCAACGGTTCTCGAAGCGGCCGACCGGGTGGCCCACGACGACACCGAGGGCGTGGCCGATCAGCTCGCCACCTGCTTGGACGCGCCGGACGGCCTGCCGGACTGGATCGTCTCGACGGCGGCCAACCTGATGTCGTTCGTGCGCCTGTGCGAGTTCGATTTCGCCGCGGCCACCGACACCCAGGACTGGGCGGCCGAATATCACGCTCGGTCCAAGGACCCGCTCGGCCCGGTCTTCGGGCTCTGCGCCCGCGCCGCCGCGGCCTATGAACAACTCGATATCGCCACGGCCACCGCCTGTCTAGAGGAGGCCTACGAGACAGCACGCACCAGGGCCGGGCCGCGCTCGGACGCCGCGCGCGTGGCGGCGGCCATGCTGGGCGAAGTGACCTACCGGCGCGGTGACCTGGCCATGGCCGACCGCCTGCTCGACGAGAGCCACCAGCTGCTCACGCGCGTGGGCCCCGTCGACTTTCTCGTCGCGACCTTCGTCATCGGAGCGCGCGTGAAAGCGGCCCTCGGCGACCAGTACACCGCCGCGGCCCGGCTCGAGGAAGGCGCGCGCGTGGCCGCGGCCAACAGCCTGGCCCGCCTCGACGCCCAGGTGCGTGCGGAACGCTCGCGCCTCGGGCTGCCGCCGGGCAACGGCGCCAACGGGATCGTCGTCGACCCGTCGGGCAACGGCGGACGCCGCAAAAAAGGCGCCGCCGCGCTCATCACCGAGGCGAGGCAGGTGGCCGAAATCCGCACCCTGCTCACCGAACAGCGCCTGCGCGCCGACGACCGCGCCGCCCGCCACGCCCGCGTGCTGTATTCGCGTGTCCTCGAACAATCCCGCCCCCGCGCGGAACTGGACGCCACCCTGCTACTCGCCGAATGCCTCGCGGCGGCAGGCTGGATCGGCGAAGCGACCAACCTGGTCCTGCCGGTCCTGCGCACCTGCGCCGACCTCGGCTGGACCCGCCCCTTGCTCGACGCGGGCCCCGGCGTGGTCGGCCTCCTGCACGTCCTGCGTACCCAGGCTCACGACACCCAGCAGCATCCGATCCTGGAGGGGATGCCCGGCCATTTCCTCGACGAACTGCTGACCTGACCGGCCCGGTTACCCGGGCCGGTCACCGCACTAGGGCTGCCACCAGGGCCGCAACGGCACGTCCCAGGTTCCGTTCTTGTTCAGTTTCACGCCGAGGACGTGGTGGAGCTGGACGACATTGCGTTGGAAGCCGAGCCGGCAGCCTGCCATGTAGAGGCCCCAGACCTTTGCCGTGCCCTCGCCTACCTCGTCGACGCAGGCGTCCCAGTTGGCGACCAGGTTCTTGCACCATTCGTGCAGGGTGAGGGCGTAGTGCTCGCGCAGGTTCTCCTCGTGCAGGACCTCGAGGCCGAGGTTCTGGATCTCGGAGATGATGCGGCCCGAGCCGATGAGTTCGCCGTCGGGGAAGACGTAGCGATCGATGAAATCGCCCGCCTTGGTGGTTCGGGTGTTGTCGGGGCGGGTGATGCAGTGGTTGAGGAACAGGCCGCCGTCGCGGAGTTTGTCCTTGATGAAACCGAAGTAGAAGGGGTAGTTGTGCACCCCGATGTGTTCGGTGAGACCGATCGAGGAGACGGCGTCGAACTCGCCCTCGACGATGTCGCGGTAGTCGCTGTGGCGGACTTCGGCGAGGTCGGCGAGGCCTTCCTCGACGATCTTCTGCTGCGCCCACGCCGCCTGTTCGGCCGACAGCGTGGCACCGATGACGCGCACGCCACGCTTGGCGGCGTAGCGGACCATGCCGCCCCAGCCGCAACCGATGTCGAGCAGCCGGTCGCCTTCCTTCAAGCGCAGTTTGTCGAAGATCAGCCGGTACTTGTTCTCCTGTGCCTGCTCGAGCGTCCAGTCGCGGTCGCCGTATACCGCGCAGGTGTAGGTCATCGACGGGCCGAGCACGTATTCGTAGAACTTGTTGGAGACGTCGTAGTGGTGGTGGATCGCCTCGGCGTCGCGAGTCTTGGAGTGGCGTAAGCCTTCCAGGGCGATGCGACGCCAGCGTGGCAGGGTCTCCTGCGGCGGCGGGGCGATCGGCTTGAGCCGCTCCCAGCCGAGCGAGCGCGCGATGGTCACCAACGACAGGGCCGACGGACGATGGAACTTGATGTCCTGCATGGCCTTCAAGATGTCGTACGGGTCACCGGGGTGCACCCCCTGCGCCACCATGTCGCCCGCGATGTAGGCGCGGGCCATGCCGAGGTCGCCGGGGGCGGTGGCCAGGTAGTTGATGCCGCGCGGGTTCTTGATGTCGAGGGTGTAGGGCGAATCGGCGGGCCCGGTCGCGCTGCCGTCGTAGGCCGTCAGCCGGACCGGGATGTCACCGTCGATGAGGCTCTCGAACACCTCCGCGATGCTGAGCCGGGTTCCCAGCTCGGCGAGGATCTCTGATCTGTCCTTGAATGTCGTCACTTGCGTTGCACCGCCTTCGAATACAGATTCAGCAGTCGTTGGTCCGGGTCGTAACGGTTCTTCAATGCGGTATAGGTCTGGCCGCCGTAGAGCTTCGCGAATTCTGCCTCGTCGTAATAGGAGTCCGAGTACAGGGACTTGTGTCCGTCGAATTCGGAGACGATCTTCTCGATGGCGCGGTTGGCCGCCCCCTCCGGCTGACCGGGCACGGTGGGCACCGCCGACCAGAATCCGAAGTTGACGTAGGTGTGGCGCGGTTCGAGGGGGTACAGCGGCCACGGTCGGCTGCCGTCGGCGGCGCCGGTCTCGCGCAAACGCAACGGGCACAGCCAGATCGGTTCGATCGGGATCTCGCGCAGGAACCACTCGGCGAAGTCGGCGGTGCGGTGGACCGGCACCTCGATGTCCTGCACCACCCGCTCCTGCGGCGCGAGTCCCTTGCGGGCCCGGCGCCGGTCGTCGAAGTGGTACTTGCGGTCGAGCGCGACGAGCTTCCAGTAGAAGCTGCTGCGGCGCAACGACTTGGGCCAGAACCGGCGGATCTTCGGGTTCTGGGTGCCGAAGGCGCGTGAGCACCAGAACCAGTCGGTGTCCCAGCGCCACAGGTAGTCGGCGATGGTGAGCCGGTCGGTCCTCACGCCGTCGTCGTGCTGCAGGGAGCGGTAGTAGATGTCCATGCCGGTGTAGTCGCTGACCGGGCCGGGTTCGTCGGTCTGCCTGCCGAGGGTCAGGTAGCTCTCGGTGGCACTGAAGACGACGCCGTCCAGGTAGTCGACCTGTTCGCCCTGGTAGGAGCGTTCGGTGACGATGCGTTCCAGCTCGGTTTCCAGCGTGCGCAGGTCGTGGAACCGCACGTGCCGCAGCGCGACATAGGGCTTGACAGCTTCGAGCTCGATTTTCAGGCGAACGGAGTAGCCGAGGGTGCCGTAGGAGTTGGGGAAACCGTGGAAGAGGTCGGCGTGCTCGCCGGTCGGCGTCGCGGTGAGGATCTCGCCCGACCCGGTCAGGATGTCCATTTCCAGCACGGATTCGTGCGGAAGACCGTTGCGGAACGAGGTCGACTCGATGCCGAGCCCGGTGACGGCGCCACCGAGGGTGATGGTCTTGAGCTGCGGAACCACCAGCGGGGCGAGCCCGTAGGGCAGGGTGGCCGCCACCAGGTCCTCGTAGGTGGTCATGCCCGCCACGTCGGCGGTTCGGGCCTGCGGGTCGACGGCGATCACCTGCCCCAGCCCCGACACGTCGAGCCCGGGCGCGGTCGTCGCCGCCCTGGCACGGAAAAGGTTCGATGTCTTCTTCGCCAACCGGACGACGGCACCCGGTGGGATGGCGCGATAGCTTGCCAGCAGTCGCTCCACACCCGCGCGGTGCGCGGCGTATCCAGACTCGCGTGCGGCCGGTTCGTGGCCGGCCCTACCCAAAAGACTCACTGCCACTGTGTCGACGCTAGTACGCGCCCGCCTGCCCGGCTACCAGATAGATGCACGCCACGGTGAAATGTCACTCAGCTGTTTCTTCCAGCCCCTGATAGGCAACACAGTGGGACGCAAGGCAAGATGTATCCGAGCCCCGCACGACCCGACCTCGAGGAGGGTCCGCCGCGAAGCGGCGGTTCGCGGCCGTCCCGACGATCAGGTGCCGTGGCGTAGGCGACGAAGGAGCAAGCCACGGTGCCTGATCGTCGGGACATGCGGGGCCGCGAACTCGAGCGCGCCAGCGCTCCAAAAACACAGGAGTCAACGGTGGGTCAGGTCAGTGCCAGCAGTTCGATCGTCGTCGCGGCGGATCCGCAGCGTACCCTCGAGGCGATCGGCGACTACGAGACGGTTCGTCCGCGCATCCTCTCCTCGCACTACCGCGACTACAAGGTGATCGAGGGCGGTAAGGGCGCGGGCACCGTGGTGGAGTGGACCCTGCAGGCCACCGAGAAGCGGGTGCGCAATGTGCGCGCGAGCGTGACGGTCGCCGATTCGATCCTCACCGAGCGCGACGCCAACTCCACCATGGTCAACACCTGGACCGTCACCCCCGAGGGCGCCGGCTCGCGCGTCACCGTGCGCACCACCTGGAAGGGCGCGGGCGGTATCGCGGGCATCTTCGAGGGCATCTTCGCGCCGCTCGGCCTGAAGAAGATCCAGGCCGAGCTGCTGGAGAACCTGAAGCGCGAACTGGCCTGAGTCAGTATTTGCCGATGTCGAAGAGGTTGCCCTCGGGATCGGCGACGGTCACCCACTGCACGCCGTACTGGTCGAAGTCGCCGATGTGCTTGCCGCCCAGGCTGATCGCGCGTTCGAGGGCATCGGCCCACTGCGTCGAGTGGAAGTCCAGGTGCACGGCGTTCTTGCCCGGTGTCCGGTCGGGTACCTGGATGAACATCAGTACCGGCGACATGCCTGTCGACCGGCCGACCTCGGCGAAGAACGGTGAGGCCGCCGGTTCGACGGGCATGTCGAGCAGTTGGGCGTAGAACTCGGCGAGGGCGGCCGCGTTGTGGCAGTCGACGACGACATTGGCGATGGCGAGGGTCATCGGGTTTCTCCTTCGGTGATGGGCCAGCACACTTCGGTGCGGTATTCGGCCGGGTTGTCGGTGTGCTGCGGTCCCACGAGGTAGCGCTCGCGGATCGGTTCGTCGGCCAGGGCTTCGTCGTGTTCGGCGACATAGCTGCCGAGGGCGCCGTAGGTGCGGTCGAAGTCGTCGAACGCGCCGGTGTGCACGGCCACGGCGTAGCGGCGGGCCGGCATGTGGGTGAGTTCGAGGCCGGGTGGCGGGGTGAGTTTCGTGCCCGTGGGCAGTGGCAGGTAGGCACTCACCTCGCCCGACTCGTCGGTGAAGAATTCGGTCGAGTAGGTGGCGCCCGCGATTCCGCCCGGTGTCACGCCCGCGGTGAGCACCGTCTGGAACAGCTGGTCGAAGGCGAGACCGCACCATGCGCCGATGGCGTCGCGGGCGACCCGGTCGGTGCGGGTGAGCGCGGTGCACGCCGGCTCGATCCGGTATTCCACCCGCAGCATCGGCGCGGGCACGGTGAGCAGCGCGCGCAACGAGGTGACCACGTCCCTGGTGCGCTGCAGTTCGGCTTCCATCGCGCTCAGGTGCTCGCGCAGGGTCGCGTCGCGGGTGGTCGGGTCGGGTGCGGCGAGTACCTCACGGATCCGTGGCAGCGGCATGGCCAGATCGCGCAGCCTGCGGATGAGGTGCGCCTGCTCGACCTGGTCGACGGAGTAGCGGCGGTACCCGGAACCGGGCGCCACCGCGACCGGCTCGAGCAACTCGATCTCGTGGTAGTAGCGCAGCGTCTTGACGCTCAGAAGCGTGAGGCGGGCGAACTCGCCGATCGTCACGGTGGCTGTCATGCAGACAAGCCAACACCCTCCAGTAGCGGGAAGGTCAACGATCAGGCCGGGGTGAGCACGAACGCCGCGAGCAGGCCGCCGCCGCGCCACCACGAATAGCCGAGCCAGACGCCGGGCGTCACCTCTCTGATCTCGTCGTACACCGGCGTGGGGTAGTTCAAGGCCCAGGCCGGGGCGGCGTCGAGGATCGAGGGCGCCCGGTAGACATCGGCCGGGAAGGCCTCGAATCCGGCACCGGTGACCCGGTTCGTCAGCGTGCCGCCGTCAGGGCCCGTGCGGAACACCTTGCCGATCCACACCGACTGCGCGATGCCGTCCAGTCGTTCCGGACGGAGCACCCAGCCGTTGGTGACGCCCATCGGCACCGCACCGGCGCCCGCGTCGCGGTAGATCTGGTCCTGTTGGCCGACGCTGCAGCGGAACCGGAGCGCGTCGATGGTCGCGGCACGATTGCCGGGGTCGAGCACACATCCGGCGCCGTAATCGGCGACGGGTGTCGGTGGATCGGCGGCGGCGGCGCCGACCGGGGTGAGAACGAGCAGGCTCGCACACAGAGCCGATGTGGTCACCAGACGAGCACGCATGGCATTCATCCGATCTCCTAGGGTTGTCGACCCATAGCCCGACCTGTGTCGATCCTAGGCCGCGCGCAACGCCGAAGGCCAGGCACCGCCCGCCGAGTCCCCCGACTAGGCTGGTACGTGGACAAGGCCCGAGCCCCCACCCGATGCACCACCCGGTCGTCGGCCGCGGCTCACGGGGCCGAAAACCCGCGGCGCCAGCCGCCAACGACACAGGAGCCTTTGTGCAACCCGGTGATGGTCAGTTCGACATGCAAGCGCTGCTTGCCCAGGCCCAGCAGATGCAGCAGGCCGTGATGCAGGCCCAGGCCGAGCTCGCCGAATCGGAGGTGCAGGGCCAGGCCGGTGGCGGTCTCGTGCAGGCGACCATCAAGGTGAGCGGCGAGATCACCGCCCTCACCATCGACCCCAAAGTCGTCGACCCGTCCGATGTCGACGGTCTGCAGGATCTGGTGATCGGCGCGATCAACGACGCGATGGCCAACGCGCAGCAGCTGGCCGCCGAACGGCTCGGCCCGCTGTCGCAGGGCCTGGGCGGTTCCATGCCCGGACTGCCTGATTTCTGATGTATGAGGGGCCGGTACAGGATCTGATCGACGAGCTGGGCAAGCTGCCCGGTGTCGGTCCGAAGAGCGCGCAGCGCATCGCTTTTCATCTGCTGCAGGTGGAGCCGCCGGAGATCGACCGGTTGCAGGCCGTGCTGCAGAAGGTGCGCGACGGCGTGCAGTTCTGCGTGTCGTGCGGCACCGTCGCCGACGGTGAGCTGTGCCGGATCTGCGCCGACCCCCGCCGCGACCGCACCATGATCTGTGTGGTCGAGGAACCCAAGGATGTGCAGGCGATCGAGCGCACCCGTGAGTTCCGTGGTCGCTACCACGTGCTCGGTGGTGCGCTCGATCCGCTCAGCGGTGTCGGGCCCGACCAGCTGCGGATCCGGGAGCTGTTGACCCGCATCGGCAATCAGGACGACGGTGTCGACGTGAGCGAGGTCATCATCGCGACCGACCCGAACACCGAGGGCGAGGCCACCGCCACCTATCTGGTGCGCATGCTGCGCGATTTCCCCGGCCTCACCGTGACCCGGTTGGCGTCGGGCCTGCCGATGGGTGGTGACCTGGAGTTCGCCGACGAGCTGACGCTCGGTCGCGCGCTGTCGGGTCGCCGGGCGCTCTAGAGCTCGACCCGGGCCCAGTTCGCTTCGTCGGCAACGGGTTTGCCGTCGGTCCAGTCCCAGATGATGCGGGCGACCTCGTCGGCGTCGCCGAGTTTCGTCCCGAAATGCCGGTCGGCCGAGCCGTCGCGGTATTCCAGGGTGTAGGCGCCGTCGGGGTCGCGGTAGGTCTGGATGTAGTTCTGTTCGCCGCGTTCGACGATCAGGTACGGGTTCGGTGCGGCCAGGCCCGCCACCCAGCGGTGCGCCAATTCCTCGGTGAGGTAAGGGAATTCGCCCGCGCCGCCGTGGGTGACGGCGATCGGGATGTGCCCGGCGGGATCGATCAGCCACGACAGCTGCGGGTCGTAGACGGCGTAGCCGCGCGGGGTGGCCAGGTCGAACAGCAGATTGCGGACGAAGCCGATCGCGTCGTACGGCGACGGCACGAACAGGGTGTCGCCGGTCGGGCCGCTGACGGGACTGCTGAGAAAGCCGTCCTCCTCGGGCAGCGCGCTGTCGCGGGCGTTGAGTTCGGCCGCGATCTCGGCGATGGCGTCGGTCTCGGGCAGACCTTCCTGCGCGGTCAGGTAGGCGTCGATCTCGTCGAGGGAGGAGGCCGCGCCCGACGGCAGAAGGATGTGGTCGTAGCTCACCTGGTCAACCCTACGTAGGTGCTCGGACCGAACTCACCGAGGGCGGGAACACTCCGCCCGGGGCGGTGGCGGGGGAGAATCGGGGCCGATGTGCGTGGTGTCGACCGGCGACGATACGGAGGGCCCGTGACCGAGCTCGATGAGGCGCGACTCGCGCCGGGCGTGCGGGCGCAGGTGGCCGAGCAGTTCGCCCGGTACCGGTCCGCGAGCCGGGCCGACGCGCCGTTCGACGAATGCGGCGGGCCGACCCCGGGCTATTACGACGAACTGGTCGACGGCCAGGGCCGGGTTCGCCCGATGTGGGCCGAGCTGTCGGCGGCCTTCGCCGAGCGCGGTGTCGCGGGCCTGGCCGACATCGATCGCCGGGTGCGCAGGCGGATCGAGGACGACGGCGTCACCTACACCGGCCCCGACGGCAGCGCCGGACCGTGGCGGCTCGATCCCATCCCGCTGCTGGTCTCCGCCGACGACTGGACCCGCCTGGAAGCGGGCCTCGTGCAGCGTTCCCGCGTGCTCGACGAGGTACTCACCGATGTGTACGGGCCGCGCAGGCTGCTCACCTCCGGTGTACTTCCGCCGCAGGTGGTGTTCGGCAGCGCCGGGTACGTGCGGGCCGCGCACGGCATCACCGTCCCCGGCACGCATCAGCTGTTCTTGCACGGCTGCGACATCAGCCGGTTCGGTGACGGTGACTTCCGGGTGCTCGCCGACTGGGCGCAGGCGCCGTCGGGCGCCGGGTACGCGCTGGCCGACCGCCGCGTTGTCGCCTCGGCGATCCCGGAGTCGTTCGAACACGCCGGGCCACGTCCGCTGAGCCCCTTCGCGCGGGCGATGCGGTCGATGCTCGCCGAGGCGGCCCCCGAATCGGCCGACGGCGCGGAACCCGTTGTGGTCGTGCTGAGTCCGGGTGCGCAGTCCGAAACCGCCTTCGACCAGGCCTATCTGGCGCAGACCCTCGGTTTCCCGCTGGTGGAGAGCGCTGATCTGGTCGTGCGCGACGGTGCGCTGTGGATGCGGTCGCTCGGCAGTCTCGAACGGGTCGATGTGGTGTTGCGGCGCGTCGACGCGGAATTCGCCGATCCGCTGGACTTGCGTCCCGATTCGCGGCTCGGAGTCGTGGGGTTGGTCGAGGTGTTGCGGCGCGGAGCGGTGACGGTGGTCAACACCCTCGGCAGCGGGCTGCTCGAATCACCCGCGCTGAGCGTGTGCCTGCCACGGATCGCGCGGACGGTACTCGGTGAGGAACTGCTGCTCGACGGGGTGCAGTCGTACTGGGGCGAGGTGGAAACCGAACGCGCCCATCTGGTTTCACATGTCGGTGACCTGGTGATCCGTTCGGCCGTCGACGGGACGACCATCTTCGGACCGAATCTCACCGCCGCCGAACGCGCGAAACTCGCGGCACGGATCGAGGCCGAGACGTGGCGGTGGGTGGGTCAGGAACCCGCCGAATTCTCCGTCGCGCCGTCGGTGCGGGAGCGGTCGGGGCTGGCGCCCGCCCCGGTGGGGATGCGGTTGTTCTCGCTGGCGCGGCGTGGTGGGTACACGGCGATGGCCGGTGGTCTCGGCCAGCAGTGGTTGCGGCGCGAACCGGGACATGCCGCGATCAAGGTGGCGGCCAAGGATGTCTGGGTCCGCGCGGCCCCGGCCGCCGCGCCCGCCGCCGCCGATCTCCCGCACGAGGACCGCACGCGCCGCGCCACGCCGGTGGTGGAGGCGGTGAGTTCCCCGCGCGTCCTCAACGACCTGTTCTGGATGGGTCGCTACGGCGAACGAGCCGAAGCGGTGGTCCGGCTGCTCGCCGCGACCCACAGCGTCTACCAGGACTATCGCTACCGGCCGTGGCTGGAAGGCGGTGCGGCGCTGCCGGTTCTGTGGCACGCGCTCGCGGTGACAACCGGTACCGACCGTGTTCTCGAGGCGATGGAGGAGCCCGCCGAGCGAGCGGCGGCGGTGCCTGCCGACAGTGGGTCCGGTGCGGACTCGCCGGAGGCGTCGACCGCCGGAGTGTCTCGCGTACCGAGAGCTGCCGAAGAAGAGTCGTCTCCCGGTTCGGCGGTCGCGGACGTAACGGCCGCGGAGTCTCGCGTCGTCGGAGCATCGGCGGAAGGGTTCCGGTATCTGGCGGCGTTGACCGGGGACCGGCAGCGGGCCGGGTCGTTGGCCTACGCGATCGACCATTACGGGTCGGCGGCTCGGGCTGTGCGCGACCAGGTGTCGGGGGATACCTGGATGATCCTCGGTGCGGTGGACCGGGCGCTGGCCGAATTCCGTGGTGCCGAGGGTGAGACGGCGATGTCGTCGGTGCATTCGCTGTCGCTGGCGGCCCTGCTCGCCCTGTCGGGCATCGGGGCGGAATCCCTTGTGCGCGACACGGGTTGGCAGGTGATGGAGATCGGCAAGCGGGTGGAGCGCGGGCTCGCGCTGACGGCACTGCTCGAATCGACGCTCGCGCGTGAGCAGCCGCCGGAGGAGGAGCAGGTGCTGTTCGACGCGGTGCTCGCGGCCACCGAGTCGGCGGTCATGTACCGGCGTAGACATCGTGGGGCACCGCAGATCGTTGCCCTGGCCGATCTACTGCTGTTCGACGCCGCCAACCCCCGCTCGCTGGTGTACCAACTCGACCGGCTCGAAACCGGTTTCCAGGCGCTGCCGGGCAGTTCGGGTACGTCGCGTTCGCAACGCCTGCTCGCCGACGCGCAACGCATGGTGCGGCGGGTCGACCCGGCCGATCTGGAACACGCCGACGACGGTGTGCGCACCGAACTGGTGGAACAGCTGGAAGGGGTGCACTTGCGGTTGCGCAAGCTGGCCGAATCGTTCGAGACTTCCAAGTTGACCGTGCCGCAGGGCATTCAGCCCCTGTGGGGCAGCACGCGGGTGGTCGGATGAGCACCTACCGCGTGCTGCACCACACCACCTACACCTACTCCGACGAGGTGAGCAGTTCCTACGGACGTGCGTATCTCACACCACGAGAGTTCCCCGGCCAGCGCTTGCTCGCCCACGACATCCACATCGACCCAGGCCCGTCCGACCGCTCGGCAGGCCCCGACGTATACGGCAACGCCACCACGTATTTCCATGTGACACAGGAACATCGCCGGCTCGTGGTGACCGCCGAATCGCTCGTCGAAGTCGACCAACCCCCACCACCGGACGCCGATCTCCCCTGGGAACAGGCCCGTCCGACCGCGAGCACCGGCCCCCTCGCCGTCGAATTCACCCTCGACCTGACCCAGCCCGAAATCACGCCCGACGTCAAAACCTATGCCGCGCAGAGCTTCACCCCGGGCCGCCCACTCCTGGAGGCGATCACCGAACTCAACTCCCGCATCCACCACGACTTCCACTACCGCACCGGCTCGACAACGGTGAGCACCAGCGTCGCCGACGTCTTCACCGCCCGCGAAGGCGTCTGCCAGGATTTCGCCCGCCTCGCCTGCGCCTGCCTACGTTCCCACGGCCTTGCCGCCCGCTACGTCTCCGGCTACCTGGCCACCGAGCCACCCCCCGGCCGCGAACGCATGATCGGCGCCGACGCCACCCACGCCTGGACCGCCGTCTGGCTCCCCACCCCCACCACCTGGCTCCCCTTCGACCCCACCAACAACCAACTCCCCGACGACCGCTACACCACCCTCGCCTGGGGCCGCGACTACCAAGACGTAGCCCCCCTCCGCGGAATCATCTACACCGAAGCCGCCACCTCCACCATCGACGTCTCCGTAGACGTCGCCCCGGTCGGCTGACGGTAGTGCAGTACGAGGTGTCCGTACTACGGTGTTGACTCAGGCGCGGAGGCGTTCGCGGCGGAGGCGGTCGACTACCGGGAGGTCGAGGGGGGTGAGGTCGGTGGGGGAGATGCCGAGGGCTCGGGCGATGAGGTAGTCGGCCAGTTCGGGGTTGCGGGCCAGGGCGGGGCCGTGCAGGTAGGTGCCGAGGACCGAGCCCTGGACGACACCTTCGGTGCCGTCGCCGACACCGTTGCCGACACCACGGGTGACGCGGGCGAGGGGCTTCGCGTCGGGGCCGAGAGTTGTCCCACCGCGATGGTTTTCGAACCCGGTGAGCGGAGCGGAGAGGCCTTCGAGCAAGGGCGTGGTTGTCACCTCACCGATGGCGCGGGTGTCCTGGGGTGAGGTGGTGACATCGAAAAGGCTCACACCGTCGACCTTTTCGCCCGCCGAGGTCTCGTACCAGTTGCCGAGCACCTGGATGGCGGCGCAGATGGCAAGCACGGGAGCACCTTTGGCGGCTGCCTGCTGCAGGCCGGGGTAGCGCTGGAGGTGACGGGTGGCCAGGCGCTGGGCGGAATCCTCCGCACCGCCGAGGGTGTAGATGTCGAACGAATCGGGGACCGGGTCGGCGAGGGTGATCTCGACGACCTCGGCGTCGTACCCGCGCATCCGCAACCGCTGACGCAGCACGAGCGCGTTGCCGCCGTCGCCGTAGGTACCCATCACATCGGGCAGCACCAGCCCGATACGCACAGTGGACTCGCTCATTTGCGGGCCTCCAGATCACGATTCAGATCGCGGAACGCCGTGTAGTTGGCCAGCACCTCGACATGCCCGGCGGGGCACGACGCGATGGCACGCACCGGATCGGGCACCAGCGTGTGCTCCACACCGGCATAGGTCAGGCGGACGGCCAGGTCGGTGGCCCGCTCACCGGAGGCGACCACCTGCACCCCTTCGAAGTGTTCGAACCGCACATCCCACAGCCACGACAGATCCTCACCGTCGGGCACCTGCCCGTTCACGGCGATCACCAGCCCCGCCGAGGACGGCTCGATCATCGACAGCGCCTCCTGCCAGCCCGCCGGGTTCTTGGCGAGCAGCAGCCGCGCGTCGTGTTCGCCGACGGTGACGGTGCGGTAGCGGCCCGCGATCTCACGCACCGTCGCGGTGGCATCGGTGGCCTTGGTCGCGTCGGCGCCGAGCGCCACGGCGGCGGCAACGGCCTGGGCCGCGTTGCCGCGGTTGGCCCGGCCGGGTAGGGCCAGGTGCAGGGGCGCGCGGAAACCATCGGGACCGCACAGCTGTTCGCCCTCGAGCCACCAATCCGGTTGCGGGCGATGGAAATCGGTGCCGGTGGAACGCCAGTTCTCACCCTCCCAGACGATGGGTTCACCGCTGCGCGGGCAACTGGTCGCGTCGACGGCCCAGCCGCTGCCCGCGGCGACCCACACCACATTGGGATGGTCGTAGGCGATCGACGCGACGAGCACGTCGTCGCAGTTGGCGATCACCACGGCATCGGGATGACGTTGCAGCCCGGCGCGCAGTTTGCGTTCGATCATGTTGATCTCGCCGACCCGGTCCAGCTGGTCGCGGCTGAGGTTCAGCAGCACGACGGCGGCGGGGTCGAGCGCGTCACACACGTGCGGCAGATGCAGCTCGTCGACCTCGATCGCGGCAAGCGCCACCCCGGGGTGCAGGCTGAGCGCCGCGACGATGCCCGCGTCCATATTGGCGCCGTCGGCCTGGGTGGCGACCTGACCGAGGCTGCCGAGCGCGGCCGTGGTCATCCTGGTTGTCGTCGATTTGCCGTTGGTGCCGGTGATGAGCACCGTCCGGCGGTCGCGACCCAGTTGAGTCATGATCGTCGGATCGATTTTCAGCGCGATCAGGCCGCCGATCATCGAACCCTTGCCGCGGCCCGCCTTCTGCGAAGCCCACGACGCTGCCGCCGCCGCTCGCAAGGCCAGGCGCCCACGCACCGAGATGTCTGCCACGACGCGAGTCTATGTGCGCGGTGTTACGGCTGACTTTCGGGAGCGGTGTGAGCTGTGTCCGGTCGCGTTCACAGTGGCACGTCGAACAGGTTGGGCAGGCCCTTGGCGTAGCGGTCGGCGTCGATCACGCGCAGCGGTTCGAGGCCGGGCGTGCGGCGCAGATGGAACACCTCGCAGCGCGGGGCCGCCGAACCGGCCACGTCGAGCAGGGCGTTCACCGCCGCGCGGGCGGACTCGTTGGCGCCTTCCATCGTCGCCAGGTCCACATCGGTGCGCACGTAATCGCCTGCGAGGAAAAGGTTTTCGATGGGGCCGTGGGGTTCGGGGCGGTGGTCCCAGGAACCGGCGGTGTTGATGAGCAGCGGGTCGGCGTTGGCATTGCGGCCGCCCTGCCAGGAGATTCCCGGATCGAGGAACCACGAATGCACCTCGGCGGGACGCAACAGCTGTTCGCGATCGTTGAGGTGCTCGCTCAGCTGTGCCCACACCTCGCGGAAGATCTCCTCGTGCGTGCAGTCGGTGGCCGGTTTGCCGTAGAGGATGCCGGGGGTGTGCCAGTCGGAGATGTCGACCGACAGGCAGTCGGCCACCGAGCCGTCGCCGAAGGTGGGCAGCTTGCGCGTCCACAACTGGTTCTGGCTGATCGAGGTGAGCGACCACGGCGAATCCACGTATGCCGCGTGACCACGTGAGATGCGCAGCGGCGCCCGGAAATAGATCTGTATGCCGTTCATCCAGTCGACGTACAGCCGGTCCATCGCCGCGTAGTGCGGCGCCAGCTCCAGCACGTCGGCCGACCACAGGGTCCGCGCGTGTTCGACAGGCATCGCGACCACGAAGTAGTCGGCGTCGACCTCGCCGACCCCCGCCACCCGCGCGGCGGCGATGCGCCGATCGCGCACGACGAGCTCCTCCACTCGCGCGTTCAGCTCGAAACGCACACCCAGCCCGCGCAGATGTGCCACCCACGGGTCGATCCAGGCGGTATTGGTCGCGTTGTTGAGCACCCGGTCGAGCCCGCCGTCGTTGCCGATGCCGAGCGGGTTGCCGAGGAACTGTTCACCCATGCTGCCGATGGTTCTCGTGCTGGCCAGGTCTTCCTTGGCGGCCACCATGATGCTGGTGAGCGTGCGGGCCACGATGGCGCGGAACTCGTGCGAGCGCGTGTGCCCCTGCACGAAATCACGCCACGAGGTGTGTTCCCACTGCCCGAATCGGCGGGCCTGGCAGCTGCTGTTGAACACCAGCAGCCGGTTGGCGAAATACGCGGCCTCGTTTGCGGGCATTCGCGAGGTGGTGGTGATCGTCGCGGTGAGCGTTTCGCGGACCGCGTCGGCGGTGGTCACGGGCAGCCCCGTGCCGGGCAGGGCGAGCGAGATGTCGTCGCCGCCGCGCCGGGAGAACCGCGCCTCGGGCACGGCGATCAGGTTGTTCCACACCCCATCGGCGTTGCCGGGCACCGGGATTCGGCGCATCGTGTCGGGCAGGTTCCGGTAGAAACCGGGGAAGAATCGGAAACCGTGCTCACCGGGCAGGTCGGGGCGGCCGTCGCGCCCGGTGCCGGGAACAGCGATGCTGCGCGCCTTGCCGCCGAGCGCGCGCGCCTCGTAGACCGTCACCTCGAAGCCGCGCTCGGCGAGTTCGTGCGCCGCCGTCAACCCGGCCACACCACCGCCGAGCACCGCGACCCGGCGTCCGGGTGGAGCGGCCTTCGCGGGCACTCCTGTCACGGCCCCCGCCGCTACCACCCCCGCTGCGACCGTGCCGTGCAGAAAATTCCTGCGCGATACGGGCCACCGCTGTTCCGCCATACGCTGTTCAGCTGCCTTGCTCGAGTATTGCCTGCTATTTGCCACCACTCTAGAGCGCGGCGAAGACCTGGCTATATCGACCTGTGCGCAGTTCGCCGAGCTCGAAACCGACCGGTCACATGCTAGCGACCACCCGCCGGTCGCGGCGGCGATTCGGCAATCGGGTCCGGCCGTTCACCGGCGAACCGGGTAGGTGGCGGATGTGCGACAATGCCGCAGTGCGTGGGAATTGGTGGGGGCGCCGGCGGGCGCACAACGTAGTCACACGGGTTGTTCTCGTCGCGGGGATCGTCGGCTGTTCGGTGAGCATCGGCACGCCGACCGCCGCCGCGGCACGGCCGCCCGCCATCGACGCCTCGGCCCTGCCGGGCGACGGGGCGCCCAAGCCGTACACCGAGGTCGAAGCGGCGAACCCGTGCACGAGCACGCGGACCAGCCCGTCCACCTCCACCCCACCGGCCCAGAAATTCCTCGGTCTCGAACCGGCCTGGCAGTTCAGCCGTGGCGCGGGGCAGACCGTCGCGGTGATCGACACCGGCGTCGCCCGCCATCCGCGGTTGCCGGACATCATCGGCGGCGGTGACTATGTCGCCGACAGCGACGGCACCGTCGACTGCGACGCCCACGGCACCTTCGTGGCGGGCATCATCGCCGGTCAACCGTCCTCGACGGACGGTTTCTCCGGTGTCGCACCGGAGGCGCAGATCATCGGGATCAGGCAGTCGTCCAGCGCGTACCGGCCCAAGGGTCGCGAGGTCGACCCGAACGACCCCAAGAACGGCGGCGGTGTCGGCAATGTGTCGAGCCTGTCGGAGGCCGTGGTGCACGCGGCCAACATGGGCGCGACCGTCATCAACATCTCCGAGGTCGCTTGCGGCTCACCGACGATGAACGACCGCAAGCTCGGCGCGGCCGTCGCGTACGCGGCGACGGTGAAGGACGCGGTCATCATCGCCTCGGCCGGCAACAGCGACAACAAGGCCTGCACCGGCAATCCGGGCATCAACCCGCTCAATCCTGGTGCGGATCCGTGGGATTCGCTGGCTACCGCCGTGACTCCCGCCTGGTACGACGAGTACGTGCTCTCGGTCGGTTCGGTCGACCTCAACGGACAGCCCTCGTCGTTCACCGTGCCCGGCCCGTGGGTGGGGGTGTCGGCGCCCGGTGAGCAGATCGTGTCGCTGGATCCCAACAGCGGTGGGCTCGCGTACGCCACCGTCACCAACCAGGGCGACAGCAATATCGCCGGCACCTCGTTCGCCGCACCGTATGTCGCCGGGGTGGCGGCGCTGGTGCGGGCCCGATTCCCGCATCTCACCGCCGCCCAGGTGATCCATCGCATCCAGGCGACCACCCACTCCACCCCGGAGGGCTGGAACCCCTACGGCGGGTTCGGCACCATCGACCCCGTCGCCGCGCTCACCCACGATGTCGACACGACGACACCGCTGGTGAAGAAGCCGTCGAGCGCGGAGGGGCGCCAGGTGCAGCTGGCCGTGCCGCCCACTCCGCCCGCGCCCGACAACACCGCGCGGAATGTGGCGTTGATCGGGTTGGGCGTCGTGGTGGTGCTGTGTGTGCTCGGCTATCTCGCCTCGTTCCCGATCGTGCGTGCGCTCGGCGGACGCAGGGACTGACCAACCGCGGCATCGACCGGGACAGGTGCCGGTCCGGTGGTCGGTGTCGAGACCAGAAGGGCCTTGGCGGTGGTCGCCGCGAAGGCTCCCGCGATGACGATCACGCCACCGAAAAGGGCTGCGGCCGTAGGCTGTTCGTCCAGCACGAGCCACGCCGCGGCGATGCCGACGACCGGGACGAGCAGCGACAGCGGGGCCACGGTACCGGCCGGGTAGCGGCTCATCAGGTACGTCCACAGCCCGGAACCGCAGACGGTGGCGAGGATCGCGATGTAGGCGACGGCGATCAGCGCGGGCGGCCCGGTTTCGGTGACGAAGGCCGAGCCGAGTGCCGCGAAACCGGTCGTCGGGCCCTCGACGGCCATCGACAGGGCGAGCAGCGGCAGCACCGGGACCACCGACATCCACAGCGTCAGATGCAGCGGGTCGAAGCCGGGGGAGTCGGCTCCTGCCTTGCGGGCGCCGATATTGCCGAACGCCCAGCCGAGGCCGCCGGCGAGGGTGAGCAGGACCGGCAGCAGCGTGGCATGGGCCATGCGGTCGGCACCGATGATCGTCATCCCGAGCACGGCGACCACCAGGCCCGCGATCTGCACCGGCCGCAACCGCTCGCGCAGCAGCACCGCGCCGAGCACGACCGTGAACGGCGCCGAGGACTGCAGGACCAGTGAGGCGAGGCCGGTCGGCATGCCGAGGTGCATGGCGGTGAACAGGAACGCGAACTGCGCGATGCCGAAACCGGCGCCGTAGAGCAGCAGCCAGCGTGTCGGTACAGCCGGGCGGGGGATGAACACGAGCACCGGCAGCGCGATGACGGCGAAGCGGAGGGCGGCGAAGAAGAACGGCGGGAAGTGGTCGAGGCCGATGCGGATGGCCAGGAAGTTCAGGCCCCACAGAACGACGACGGTCAGGCCGAGCAGGCGGTCACGGGTGGTCACATGGTCCATCGTGCGGTCGGCTAATCATCAGGACAATCGAATTAAAGTGGATGAATGAAGTAGATTTACTTCATGTTTTCGGTCGACCGGTTGCGGATTCTGCGGGAACTCGCCGAACGCGGCACCGTCGCCGCGGTGGCCGAGGCGCTGTCGATGACACCCTCGGCGGTGTCGCAGCAATTGAAGGTGCTCGCCAGGGAAGCGGGCGTCGCCCTGCTCGAGCCGGACGGCAGGCGGGTGCGGCTCACCGACGCCGGGCAGGCTCTCGTGCTCCGCGCGGACGACGTGCTCGCCGCCATGGACCGGGCCGTGGCGGAGATGGCGCACTATCGCGGGTCGCCGCGTGGTCAGGTGCGGGTGGCGTCGTTCCCGTCCGGTGCCGCCCTGCTGCTGCCGCCGGTGCTCACCGCGCTCGCCGACAGCGGTGTGGAACTCGTCGCGGGCGACGAGGATCTGCCGCCGAGCGAAGCGTGGAAACTGCTCGCCGACTACGACATCGTGCTCACCCACCGCGACGAACGCGCACCCTCGCTGGCCGGGCCGCGACTCGCCGCGCGGGTGCTCATGCGCGAACCGATCGATGTGGTCGTCGCGGCGGATCACCCACTGGCAGACCGTGATTCGGTGCGGCCGGAGGAACTGGCCGACGAGACCTGGGTGAGTGTGCGCGGCGGTTTCCCGGTCGACGACGTGCTCAACTCCATCGCCACCGTCACCGGGGTGCGACCACGGATCGCCCAGCGGCTCAACGAGTTCCGGGTGATCGAGACCGTGGTCGCCTCGGGCTACGGCGTCGCGCTGATGCCACGATTCGCCGTCGCCCACCCGGACCTGACGGTGCTGCGGCTCGACGGGGTGCGGGCGGCGCGGGTGTACGAGATCGTCACCCGGCCACAGGCGCATCGCCGTCCGGCGATCGCCACGGTGCTCGCGGCCTTCGAGGCAGCCGCAGCGGACGTGCTGACTCGCTGAGGCCGGTCGACTCGACCGGCGCGCATCGACCTGGCCTGTGCGGTGCGACGGCCGACGTGGCGAGGCCACGCCGGCCGACTACGTCAGAACTGACCGTGCTGGTACTGGCCCGGCTGGAACTGCCCGGTCTGGAACTGGGCCTGCATACCCGGCTGGAACTGCTGCTGACCGTGGTAGCCGAAATCGTCGGCGACCATCGCGGCCAGCTCGAGCAGGGCGCGCCGGGTCGGCTTGCTCACCAGTTCGAGGTCGATCTCGGCGCCCTCGGCCAGGTGGTCGTCGAACGGGACGACCTGCACCGCGCGGGTGCGGTCGAGGAACAGCTTGCGCAGCTGGTCCAGGTCGACCGTCGAGGCGCCGCGCCGCGACGCGTTCACCACCACGACCGTGCGCTCGACCAGCTTGGAGTAACCGTGGTGGTCGAGCCAGTCCAGCGTCGCCGACGCACTGCGCGCACCGTCGATCGCGGGCGAGGTGACCAGCACCAGCGAGCTCGCCATATCCAGCACACCCGCCATCGCCGAATGCATCAGACCAGTGCCGCAGTCGGTGAGGATGATGTTGTAGAACGACTGCAGGATGCCGATCGCCTTGCGGTAATCGGCCTCGCTGAACGCCTCCGACACGGCCGGGTCCTGCTCGGACGCAAGCACTTCCAGCCGGCTCGGCGCCTGCGAGGTATGTGCGCGCACATCCGAGTACCGGGTGATGCTCTGGTCCTCGAGCAGGTTGCGCACCGTCGAACGGGTCTGGCGCGGCACCCGGTGGGCGAGAGTGCCCAGGTCGGGGTTGGCGTCGATGGCGATCACGCGGTCACCACGCTGGGAGGCGAAGGTGGAGCCGAGGCCGACGGTGGTCGTCGTCTTACCGACACCACCCTTGAGCGAGAGGATCGCGATCCGGTAGTCGCCGCGCACCGGCTGATTCACCCGCTCGACTAGGTCGCGATGCACCACATCGGCCGCCGACTCACCCGGATTGATGACACCACCGGACACCTTGTGCACAGCCTTGCGCCACCCGCTGCGCGGCGACTTACGCGCCCGCTTCAGCAGATTCAGGTCGTTGACCGAATGACCCGGCTGCCCGGGCTGCGTCATGTGCTGCGGCTGGAACGGCTGCTGCTGCGGTGCGCCCCACTGCTGCCCGGGCGCACCCATCGGCGCGCCACCGGGGAACTGCCCCTGCGGCTGCATCGGCTGCCCACCGAATTCACCCGGTTGCGGTTGACCCGGCATCTGGCCGGGCTGCCCGAATTCCCCGGACGGCATCTGACCCGGCTGGCCGAACTCACCCGGCGGCGGACCCGGAGGCATCCCACCCTGCATGGGCGGCTGGTACATCGGCGGAGGCGGCGGCGCCCAGCTGTAGATCGGCTCCGACTGCGGGCCCTGCGGCGCGACCGGTTCCTGTCCCGGGAACTGCGGCTGCTCCAGGCCCGGGAACTGCTGTCCGGGGAACTGCGGCTGATCGAACCCGGCTTGCGGTTCCTGGCCCGGATGCTGCGGCGGCGCACCGGGATACGGCTGCTCACCCGTCGGATACTGACCCGGCTGACCCGGCCACGGCTGCTGCTCCGGGGCATTCGCCACCGGATGCGCGCCACCGCTCTGATACGGGTCGGGTACCGAAAACGTGTTCTGCGCAAAGGGTCCGGGCACGAACCCGCCCGGCTGGAAGACGGTCTGCTCGGAGATCCCGACCTCCGCCTCGGCGGGCGGCTGCTCATCGGGCTTGTCGGTGCTCTCGGCCGCCGGGTCGGCAGCGGCCTCGACGGCTTCGTTCTCGTCGTCGCGCACCGTCTGCACCCCGGAGGGACCGGACGCAGCGTCGGCCGTATCAGCCGACGGACTCTGCAGCCAGGGCGGAGAGGTCGGATTATGGTCGTTGTCGGTCACAGTTCCCCCACTTGCTCGATCGACTCGAGCAGGAAAGTCGGCCTGAATGTGCACTAAAACGCTAACACGGAGCTGCCTTACGCGAGGTCCCGGTGTACTGGCAGGTAGGCCGCCACCCCCCAGTCCGACAGCACACCTAAGTCCGCCACGACCGCATTCCCAGCCCCCACCCTTCCCCGACCTCGAGGAGGGGACGCCGCGAAGCGGCGTAGCGGCCCTCCAGGGGCCGCGCTCGAGCGCGCCAGCGCTCCAAAAATACAGCCCAATACCTTTGTGGTGCACAAAACCCTGAAGGCCGGGCAACGCGTGTGCGTGCCCGGCCCTCGGTGGGGTAGATCAGCGGTTGGCAGCCCGGTTCACAGCCGAGACGACCGCGCGCAGCGAGGCCGTGGTGATGGAGGTGGCGATGCCGACGCCCCAAACCACCTTGTCACCCACAGCGACCTCGACGTAAGCGGCGGCCTGAGCATCGTCACCTGCCGACATGGCGTGCTCGCTGTAATCCAGCACCCGCACGTCGTAACCGACAGTGGCCAGAGCATCGACGAAGGCAGCCAGCGGACCGTTGCCCGACCCGCTGATCTCCTGCTCGACCCCATCGACCTTCACCGTCGCGACGATGGAGTCCACCCCACCATCGGTCTCGGCGGCGGTAACCGTCTGCTTGATACGTTCCAGCGGCAGAATCGGATTCAGGTACTCCGTGGCGAAGACGTCCCACATCTCCTTGGGCGTCACCTCGCCGCCTTCACCGTCGGTGATCGCCTGGATGGCCTGCGAGAACTCGATCTGCAGGCGGCGCGGCAGCACCAGCCCGTGATCGGTCTTCATGATGTAGGCCACGCCGCCCTTGCCGGACTGCGAGTTCACCCGGATCACGGCCTCGTAGGTGCGGCCGACGTCCTTCGGGTCGATGGGCAGGTACGGGACCTCCCAGACGATGTCGGCGACGTCGGCGTCCTGCGCGTCGGCGGTGGCCTTCATCGCGTCCAGGCCCTTGTTGATGGCGTCCTGGTGGCTGCCGGAGAACGCGGTGTAGACCAGGTCGCCGCCGTAGGGGTGACGCTCGGCCACGGCCAGCTGGTTGCAGTACTCCACCGTGCGACGGATCTCGTCGATGTCGGAGAAGTTGATCTGCGGGTCGATGCCACGGGAGAACATGTTCATGCCGAGGGTCACCAGGCAGACGTTGCCGGTGCGCTCACCGTTGCCGAACAGGCAGCCCTCGATGCGGTCGGCACCGGCCTGGTAGCCCAGCTCGGCGGCCGCGACGGCGGTGCCGCGGTCGTTGTGCGGGTGCAGCGACAGCACGATGGAGTCGCGGCGGGCCAGGTTGCGGTGCATCCACTCGATCGAGTCGGCGTACACGTTGGGCGTGGCCATCTCGACGGTCGCGGGCAGGTTGATGATCAGCGGCTTGGCCGGGGTGGGCGCGATGATCTCGGAGACCGCGTCGCACACCTCGCGCGCGTAGTCCAGCTCGGTACCGGTGTAGGACTCCGGGCTGTACTCGTAGCGCCACTCGGTGTCGGGGTAGCGCTTCTCGATCTCCAGGCACAGCGCGGCGGCGTCGGTGGCGATCTTCTTCACCGCGTCGCGGTCGGCGCGGAACACCACCCGGCGCTGCAGGATCGAGGTGGAGTTGTAGAAGTGCACGATCACGTTCGGCGCGCCGTTGCACGCTTCGAAGGTGCGCTCGATCAGCTCTGGGCGGCACTGGGTGAGCACCTGGATGGTGACGTCGGCGGGGATCGCGCCGTCTTCGATGATCTCGCGGACGAAGTCGAAATCGGTCTGGCTGGCGGCCGGGAAGCCGACCTCGATCTCCTTGTAACCCATCCGGACCAGCAGGTCGAACATGCGGCGCTTGCGGGCGGGACTCATCGGGTCGATGAGGGCCTGGTTGCCGTCGCGCAGGTCGACGGCGCACCACGCGGGCGCGCGGTCGATGATCTTGTCCGGCCAGGTGCGGTCGGGCAGCGTGATCGGCTCGACCTCCTCGCCGTACGGGCGGTACCGGAAGGCCGGCATCGAGGAGTTCTTCTGGTTGTTCCAAGCGGGCTGGTCGGCCGGGGCAGGTTTGCTGGGGGCCGTGATGGTGCGCGAAGCGGATACGAATGCGTCAGCCGAGGACATGCAAGTTTCTCCGTGGGTGTGGTGGATTCCCTGATGGGAGCGGGTCGACCGGCGCGTTGGAACCCCGCGACGGGAGCCGGTCCGTATCAGAACCCGTCGCGGCGGCCGAGAAGAAGTGCCCGCTGCATGATTCCCCGAGCTTACCGTGTGCGAAGCCGCGCTGGTAAGCGGCCTGCGGAATTGGGTACGCCGATATCTACCGCACCGTCCGACCGGTACGGTTTCCAGGGACAGCAACGCTTGTACGTGCCTGGCGCACGACGAGACGTCCCAAAGGAATTCGCATGACTTGGTTCGAGCAACTGGCCGTCTTCGTGGCCGGAATCGCGGCGGGTGGCATCAACACCATCGTCGGGTCCGGCACACTCATCACCTTCCCCGCGCTGTTGGCCTTCGGTTTGCCACCGGTGACGGCGAACGTCTCCAACACCATCGGTCTGGTCCCCGGCTCGGTGAGCGGGGTGATCGGATACCGCCGCGAACTGGTCGGCCAGCGCGAGCGGCTGCTGCAACTGGGCACCGCCTCGCTGCTCGGTGGCATCACCGGCGCGGTACTGCTGCTGACCACGCCCGAGGCGGCGTTCAAGGCGGTGGTCCCGGTGCTCATCATCGCGGCCCTGATCCTGGTGATCGTGCAGCCGCGCCTGGCGGCCTGGGTGAAACGTCGCCGCGGCGAGGACACCCCCGCACCCGCGCACGGGGGGCCGATCCTGCTCGTCGCGGTGTTCGGCACCGGCATCTACGGCGGCTACTTCGGCGCGGCCCAGGGCGTACTTCTCGTCGGGCTGCTCGGGGTGTTCGTGCACGAGGACATCCAGCGGCTCAACGCGGTGAAGAACGTGCTCGCGCTGATCGTGAACGCGGTGTCGGCGGTGATCTTCATCGTGATCGCCGACGTGAACTGGCAGGCGGTGGCGCTGATCGCGGTCGGCTCGATCATCGGCGGTCAGCTCGGCGCGAAGGTCGGGCGCAAGTTGCCGCCGAATGTGCTGCGCGCGGTGATCGTCGTCGTCGGCTCCATCGCCGTGATCCGCCTGCTGACGACCTGACGTGGGCGCCCACTGGTGATCGGTGACAAATCCGGCCACTAGCGGGGTCGATTCGGAAGTTGCGCGGTATTCTGCGCTCGGCCATGCGTGATGAGGGAGGTGGCCTGGTGCACAGACGCGCCTTCTTCAAGGCGGCGGGACTGGCGACGCTCGCCGGGACTGTCGGATCGACCCTGACGGGCACGTCCGCGCACGCCGACCCGCGATCGGCGATGTTCGAATCGTGGGTTCCCGAGATCTTCGCCCCCGTCCCGGACGCGCCCGCGCACACGAGCGCCATCGTCATCGGCTCCGGCTTCGGTGCCGCCGTCACCGCCTTGCGCCTGGCCGAGGCGGGCATCGACAACACCGTGCTCGAGCGCGGTTCGCGCTGGCCCAACGACCCGTGGCGCGAGATCTTCACCGGCGACGACCTGCCCGACGGGCGTGGCTTCTGGCACCGCACCAGCTTCACCGGGGTCACCAAGGTGCCGATGAGTTTCGGTACGTTCGGCGGTGTCCTCGACGTCACCGAGTTCGCGGGTATCGACGTGTGGCGGGCGGCGGCCGTCGGCGGTGGTTCGGTGATCTTCACCGGTGCCATGGTCGCTCCCGAGCGCAGGCTCTTCGACCAGGTCTTCGGCGGTGTCGTCGACTACGGCGAGCTGGAACGGGTGTACTTCCCGAGGGTGCGCCAGATGCTGCGCCTCGACCCGATGCCCGGTGACATCTACCAGTCCCAGCCGTTCACGCACTCCCGTGCCTGGGACGATCAGGTGCGGGCGGCCGGGTACCAGCCGGTGCCCAACGACTCGATCTTCACCTGGGACGTGCTGCGCGCCGAGCTGGCGGGCGGCTCGCGCCCGTCGGCCACCGTCGCCCGGTCCAACCTGGGCAATTCCAACGGCGCCAAGTTCGACCTGAACCAGAACTACCTGCGCTACGCCGAGCAGACCGGCCGTTCACGGGTGTATCCCGGTCACCGGGTCGACAGCATCGCCCAGGAACCCGGCGGCAAGTTCGTGGTCACCGTGACGAAACTGGCCCCGACCGGCGCGCAGCTCGGCACCCGCACCCTGACCTGCGACAAGTTGTTCCTCGGCGCCGGTTCCGTCGGCACCTCCGAACTGCTGGTTCGCGCCCAGGCCACCGGCGCGCTGCCCAACCTCAACGAGCACATCGGCGACGGCTGGGGCACCAACGGTGACGTGGTCCTGGCCCGCGGCGCCAGCGGGCTGGCCGGTTTCGGTCAGGGCGTGCCGAGCGCGAGCCGCATCTACGACGAGTCCACGATGCCGTTGACGCTCGAGAACTGGTACATCCCCGGCATCCCGTTCGAAACCGGCGCGCTCGCCTCGCTCGGCATGGTGCTCGACCCGACCCGCGCCCGCTTCGGTTACCACCCGGCCACCGGCGGCGTCGGCCTCACCTGGCCGACCGCCGCCCAGGATGCCGTGGTGCACGCGGCACGCACGGTCGACCGCCGGATCGCCGACCGGGCCGGTGCGCTGGCCGAATACGGCGCCCTCGGCTACGACGCCAACGCCGAGTTCACCGCCCACCCGCTGGGCGGCGCCGTGCTCGGCAAGGCCACCGACGCCTACGGCCGGGTACACGGACACCCCGGGCTGTACGTGATGGACGGTGCCGCGATTCCCGGCAGCACCGCCACCGTCAACCCGTCACTGACCATCACGGCGCTGGCCGAACGCAATATCGAGGCGATCCTGCGCGGCTGACACGCGCCGAAGCCCACTCGCACGGCGCCGCAACCAATTAGCGTGGGCAAAGTACTGGCCGCCGATCGGGCGGGCCGAGTAGCGGCGTCAGCCGCCGGAACCACAGGAGCGGTCGAGTTGGCGTCACCGGGGATCGAACCGGTCGAGGTACAGGACGTGCGGACCACTACGCCGTCGATGCGCCTCGACATTTTCATGCTCGTCCTGGCGATCGTGTCGGTGGTGCTGGTCGCCTGGATCACCTTCTTCCCGGTGTCGGGCAAGACCTATCACGCCATCGTGGTGGTCGACTGGACCATCTGCGGCATCTTCGCGATCGAGTTCCTGTGGCGCTGGCGGCGAGCGGGCTGGCCGTGGACGTTCCCGTTCGTCTACTGGTACGAAGTGCTCGGCATGATCCCGGTGACCAGCCCGATCTTCCGTGGCTTCCGGTTGCTGCGGATCGTGGTGATCCTGATCCGGCTCGGCCGGGTGGCCGACCGGGCGTTCGGTGAGCGGGTGACGGCCAAGATCGTCAACCGGTTCGTCGGCACCATCGTCGACGTGATCCGCCGCCCGATGACCGTCGCGATCCTCGACGAGGTCTCCAATGTGCTGCGCGCGGGCCACTACACCAAGAACATCGCCGCCGCGCTCGAGGAGAACCACGCCGAGATCGACCAGCTCATCGTCGATCTCATCAAGAACGACCCACAGACCGGCAAGCTGCGCTACGTGCCGTTCCACGACGACATCATCCGGCTCGTCGCCGACACCGTGTATCGCATGCTGAACCAGCTGCTCGACGATCCGCGCACCGACGAACTGGTCGCCGACATGCTGCGCGAGAACCTCGACCAGATCAACGAGGCCGTGCGCGCCGGCGTGCGGGTGCCGCCCTCACAGCGCGGCGCGACGCCGGCCGAACACGGTGTGCGCCATCATCTCGCGCAGATCAAGCGTGCCTGATCTCGTCGCGCCTGCGCGCATAGTGCACCGTCTCCCAGATCACCGGCGCGGCGAGGATCGCGCACAGCAGGCCGAGGGAGACGAGCGCGGGCAGCTGCGCGGCGACCGGGATCAACGCGAACAGTAGGGCCGCCACCAGCACTCGGGCGGTCGAGAACTGCCGCACCGCGGCGTATTTCGCGCCGACGACCGCGAGCAGGAACACCGCGGGCCCGGCGTAGAGCGCGCCGAGCGGGATGCCGTACAGCGGATCGGTGAGTTGATGGTGCGAGGAGTCGCCCACGTAGTACAGCACCTTCTTCAGCCCAAGCGAGAGCGCGATGACACCGGCGATCATCGGGAAGTGCCCGTAGGTGTAGCTGAACTGGGCGATCTTGATCTGCGCCGAACCCTTCGCGTTCGCCAGACCTTCTTCGATCGAGATGGCGGCCACGTCGAAGTACAGCCACCACAGCAGACCCGACACCGTGAGCCCGAGCATGGAGGCCACCGTGATCGGCCACGAGATCGGCAATCCGGCCACGCCGATGCCGATGGACACGATCGACTCACCCAGCGCGACGATGACGATCAGCCCGTACCGTTCGGCGAAATGCTTGGCCGAGTTGATCCGCCAATCCGTGCCCGCCACCGCCGTCCAGACCATGTCGCCGACGATCGCGGCGAGCCACAGCAGTATCTGGGCCAGCCCGGAGGTGGTCGCGGCGATCACCAGCAGTGCGGTGCCGATCGTGATCGACCCGAGCGCCCAGCGCAGCAGCTGCCCGCGCAACGTGGGGTCGTCGCGGCTCACCGTCCAGAAGATGACGACGTGCACCAACCGCACGACCAGGTAGGCGATGGCGAAGACGAGCGGTCCGTACCAGCCACCGGGCAGGTCGGCGAACGCCTCGGGGATGGTGAGCGCGGCCAGGAACGCCCCGCCCATGGCGATGAAGATGCCCACTCGGGCGATGCCCTCGTCGGCGCGCACCACATTGCCCAGCCACGAATAGGCGATCCACAACCACCACATGAGCGCGAGCACCAGCAGGGCGCGCAGCATGTTCACGGCCGAGGTGTTGTCGGCGGCCAGGTCGGTGACCATCGTGAAGGCGAAGACGATCACCAGGTCGAAGAACAGTTCGAGCTGGGTGACCGAGCTGCCCTCGGTCACGGGCTGGAATCTGGCCCGTGGTTTTCCGATCATGGGCCTATCGTGTCACCTCGGAGCCGAGGCGGCGCGCTACTCAGCCGACGGCGTAACCCTCGTTCTCCGGGAATCGCTCGGCGAAGTCGATGAAGTTGGCGACCGCTTCCTCGTTCTGCTTGCGCAAGGTGCGATTGAACAGGATGCCGGGGATGGGCAGCGGATAGCGCAGCTCGACGTGCAGATCGACCTCGGTGCCCTCGCCCGCTTCGAACAGCTCGAACGAGCCGCCACCCTTGGAACCGCGACTGCTGTCGACGACCTCCCAGGACACCCGGTTCGGTTCCCAGTGATATTCCAGCACCTGGGTGTCGGAATCACCCATGAAGTGGGCGGTGACGAACACTCGCCGCGGTCTGCCTTCGGCATCGGGCGGGCCCATCCGCACATCGCTGTAGGACGGCGACCACTCCGCTAGGCGATCGACTGCCAGTAGGGCATCCATGACCTGGTCGATATGAGCATCAACGGTGAAACGGATGTCGATCTTCGAGCGCATCTTGCCTGTCCTCCGAACCCCCGCTGTCTCTCGCGCCCGATTGTGCACAGTTGTACCAGTGATCGTCAACACGTCTATGGTCTGGACAAACGACCGGGTCAGCCGCGAATTGCCCGCTCGACGGCTGTTTCGATCAGCTGGGAACTCTGTTGCTCGGTGAACACCCCTGGGAGGGTTAGGTGTTCGAGGATCAGCCAGTTCAGCGCCAGGTACAGCAGTAGTACGGAGGCTTCGTCGCCCGGCTGGCCCGACGCCAGGTGATTGCGGACATTGAATTCCAGATCCGCGCCGACCCGTTCGGTGAGCACCTTGCGCAGCTCCGGACGACGGGTCGCTTCGAGACGTAATTCGAGCAGCGCGAGGTAGGCGGTGCGGTGCGATTCGAGCCTGCCGACGACCTCTTTCATCAACGCGGTGATGTTCTCGACGGTTTTGGGTCCCTCGCTGACCAGGGCGAGCGTCTCCTCGGTCGGCTGGACCACCTCGTAGAAGCGGCTGCCCGCCTGGGTGAGCAGTTCGTCGCGGTTGGCGAAGTAATTGGAGGCAGTCCCGGCGGGCACGTTCGCCTGTTTGTCGACGGCGCGGAAGGTGAGGCCGCGGGCGCCCTCGGCGGCGAGGACCTCGATGGCGGCGTCGAGCAGGGCTTGTCGGCGTTCGGGATTTTTTCGCACTTGACACCACTCCGTCTGTAGTACTACGTTTTAACCACTTCACACATAGTACAACAACTGAGGCGGTACCCATGCGAAAGCTCGTCTACTACATCGGCGTCTCCCTCGACGGCTACATCGCAGGTCCCGGCGGTGAGGTCGACTTCTATCCGGTCACCCCGGAGTACGAGGCCACGCTCACAGCGGAGTTCCCCGACTCCATTCCCACGCACATGCGCGCCCACCTCGGCATGGACGTCGATGCGCCGAACAAGCGCTGGGACACCGTGCTGATGGGCCGCGGCACCTATGAACCGGGGCTGCTCGTCGGTGCGGTCGACCCGTTCGCGCACCTGAAGCAGTACGTCTTCTCCTCGGCACTCGAGGTCGACCACCCGAACGTCGAGATCGTCTCCGGCGACGCGGCGGAATTCGTGCGCGGACTCAAGCAGCGGGAAGGCCTCGACATCTGGTTGTGCGGCGGTGGAAAGCTGGCGAGTCAGCTGGTCGACGAGATCGACGAGATGATCGTCAAGAGCTATCCGGTCGTCGCGGGCGACGGCATTCCGGCCTTCGGTGGTGTCTTCAAACCGACAAACTTCGCGGCTGTACGGCGCGAGGTACACGGCAACGGCGCCCAGGTCACTTGGTTCGAACGAGCCTGATCGGCGCAGTCGTGCGCAAGTGACGAGCCTGTGTCGTTTTGCACAGGTCAGGGAGGTAGCGGCAGATCACGGGACCGGCGGCCGGTACTCTAGGTCCCTGATACCGAACTGATACCCGATCGCGAAGGACCTTGCTGTGGCTCTCGTTGTTCAGAAGTACGGAGGATCCTCGGTGGCCACCGCCGAGCGGATCCGGCGCGTCGCTGAACGGATCGTGGAGACCAAGAAGCAGGGCCACGACGTGGTCGTGGTCTGCTCGGCGATGGGTGACACCACCGACGAACTCCTCGATCTCGCCGAGCAGGTGGCCCCCGCGCCACCCGCTCGCGAGATGGACATGCTGCTCACCTCCGGCGAGCGCATCTCGAACGCGTTGGTGGCCATGGCCATTCACACCCTCGGCGCCGAGGCGCGCTCGTTCACCGGCTCCCAAGCCGGTGTCATCACCACGGGCGCGCACGGCAACGCCAAGATCATCGACGTCACTCCCGGCCGCCTGCAGGAAGCCCTCGACGAAGGCCAGATCGTGCTGGTCGCCGGCTTCCAGGGCGTGAGCCAGGACAGCAAAGACGTCACCACACTGGGCCGCGGCGGCTCCGACACCACCGCCGTCGCCCTGGCCGCGGCACTGAAAGCCGATGTCTGCGAGATCTACACCGACGTCGACGGCATCTTCAGCGCCGACCCGCGCATCGTCAAAGACGCGCAGAAGCTCGACAACATCTCCTACGAGGAAATGCTCGAGATGGCGGCCTGCGGCTCGAAGGTGCTCATGTTGCGCTGCGTCGAGTACGCGCGCCGCTACAACGTGCCCGTTCATGTCCGGTCGTCCTACACCGACAAGATCGGCACCACTGTTTTCGGATCGATGGAGGACATTCCCGTGGAGCAGGCAATCCTGACCGGCGTCGCGCACGACCGCAGCGAAGCCAAGGTGACCGTCGTGGCACTGCCGGACGAGCCGGGCTACGCGGCCAAGGTGTTCCGCGCGGTCGCCGACGCCGAGATCAACATCGACATGGTGCTGCAGAACATCTCCAAGGTCGACACGGGCAAGACCGACATCACCTTCACCCTGCCCAAGACCGACGGTGCCCGCGCGGTGGAGATGCTCACCAAGCGTCAGGACGAGATCGGTTTCGCGCAGGTCCTCTACGACGACCACATCGGCAAGGTGTCCCTGGTCGGTGCCGGCATGAAGTCGCACCCCGGCGTCACCGCCACCTTCTGTGAGGCGCTGGCCAACGCGGGCGTCAACATCGACCTGATCTCCACCTCGGAGATCCGGATCTCGGTGCTCGTGCGCGACACCGAACTCGACGAGGCCGTGCAGGTGCTGCACAAGGCCTTCGATCTCGGCGGCGACGAAGACGCTGTCGTCCACGGCGGAACGGGGCGCTGATCATGGGTGTACGTGTAGGTGTTGTCGGCGCGACCGGTCAGGTCGGCGCCGTCATGCGCAAACTGCTCGAGGAGCGCAACTTCCCGGCCGACGAGGTGCGCTTCTTCGCCTCCGCGCGCTCGGCCGGTAAGACGCTGCCGTGGCGCGGCGGCGAGATCGTCGTCGAAGACACCGAGACCGCCGATCCGTCGGGTCTCGACATCGCGCTGTTCTCCGCCGGGGCGACCATGTCGCGGGTGCAGGCGCCGCGCTTCGCGGCCGCCGGTGTCACCGTCATCGACAACTCGTCGGCCTGGCGCAAGGATCCCGATGTGCCGCTGGTGGTCTCGGAGGTCAACCCCGAAGTCACCCGCTCGCTGCCCAAGGGCATCATCGCCAACCCGAACTGCACGACCATGGCCGCGATGCCGGTGCTCAAGCCGCTGCACGACGTGGCCGGGCTGCAGCGTCTGATCGTGTCGTCGTACCAGGCGGTGTCGGGTTCCGGACTGGCCGGTGTCGAGGAGCTCGCCTCGCAGGTGCGCGCGGTGGCCGCCGACGCCGAGAAGCTGGTGCACGACGGTTCGGCCGTCGACTTCCCCGCCCCGAACAAGTACGTGGCGCCCATCGCCTTCGACGTGATCCCGCTCGCGGGCGCGCTCGTCGACGACGGCTCGGGGGAGACCGACGAAGACCAGAAGCTGCGCAACGAGAGCCGCAAGATCCTCGGCCTGCCCGACCTGCTGGTGAGCGGCACGTGTGTGCGCGTGCCGGTGTTCACCGGGCACTCGCTGTCGATCAATGCCGAATTCGCCGAACCGATTTCGGTGCAGCAGGCGCAGGAGTTGCTGGCGAAGGCGCCGGGTGTGCGGTTGGTCGATGTGCCGACTCCGCTGGCTGCCGCGGGTCAGGACGATTCGCTCGTCGGGCGCATTCGTCAGGATCCGGGTGTGCCGAACGGTCGGGGTCTGGCCCTGTTCATCTCGGGTGACAACCTGCGAAAGGGCGCCGCGCTGAACACGATTCAGATCGCGGAAGTTCTGCTGAACAACCGCTGACAGGTACTTTCCGAAGCCGGGTCACCCTGCGGGGTGGCCCGGCTTTGTCAGCGGATGCCGGGGGTTCGGGGGTCGTTGCCTACGCAGGCGAGGATGGCGCAGCCGGGGGGAATGCTGGCGAAGGGGGCGGCAAGGGGTTGGTTGAGGCAGTTGAAGACGGTGCAGCCGGGGTAGGCGCCGGGGCCGATGCCGAAGACGGCCAGCAGGATTTCTGCGTCTACCAGGGATTTCGGGTCGAAGTTCAGGGGTGGTTCGACGTAGGGGGCCGGCGTCGGGACGGGGGCGTCGGTGACGGCGGCGAAGAGGCGGCGGAAGAATTCGTGGGGGAGTTCTTCGGCGTGGGCGAGGATTCCGCTCGGGCCGTAGGCGGAGATGTTGCCGAAGGCGCCGGTCCACATCACCATCATGTCCAGCTCGGGCAGGAAGAAGACGTTCTGCAGGGCCAGGCCCGACATGAAAAACGTGTTGTCCGGTAGGAATTCGGGTGACTCGTTGCATCCGGCGCCCACCCAGAACAGGTAGCCGTAGCAGGGGTTCTGCTTCGACGGTGTGCGTGCTCTGCGCAGGTAGTCGGCCGAGATCACCTGCTCGGCGCCCCAGCGGCCGTCGTTGGCGACGAGCAGGCCCACCTTGGCGAGGTCGTCGGGCGGCAGCATCAGGTGGGCGTAGCCGTAGGTGTGCCCGGAACGGTCACGTGCCCAGTAGTAGTCGGTGGCGGGGATGCCGAGCGGGTCGAACAGCTCGCGCTGCGCGAACTGCTGCAGCGGTTCGCCGACCGCCAATTCGATGACATACGACAGCAAGTCGACATTGCGCTGGCTGTAACTGAACGCCGTGCCCGGTGGGTTCGCCAGCGGGACGGCCAGCGCCTGCACCGCACTGTTCGGGTCGACCGGCACCACGGCGGTGATGCCCTCGGTGAGCACACCGACCTTCATCCCGGAGGTTTCGGTGAGCAGATGTTCCACGGTGATCGACCGGTGCGTCGCATCACCGAGACCAGGTGGCAGGTAGCGGTCGATAGGGGCGTCGATGGCGAGTTTTCCCTGGTCCGAAGCGATTCCGGCGAGCATGGATGTCACCGATTTGGTGACGCTCCAGATGTTCCACGCCACCTTGCCCGTCTCGTGATTGCGCAGGCCCTCGCCGACGAGGCAGTTGTGCCGGAACACCTGCACATTGAGCCGGTTGCGGGTGGCCGCGAACTGCAGTGCCTCGGTGAGTTTCGCCGAATCGAGGCCGACTGCTTCGGGTTCGGCGCGTTCCAGGTCGCGGGCGGAGGTCACCTCGCACGTCGTCGACGGTGCGCTCTGGGCGGGGGCGGCGAACAGCGTCGCCGATACCAGCGCCGTGACGAATACCCCTGCGAGAACACCCCTGATTCGCATAATTCGAGGTTAGTTCGCTCGCGGCGCCGTAACCCGTAAAGCGAGGCCCCTAACCCGCGGGTATGTTCCGCCGCACTCCGTACACCGCCGCGCCGAGGGCGAGCACCGCGAGTCCGGCCAGCACCGAGCCGATCGGCAACGAGAAGCCGACCACCACACAGCCGAGCGCACCGACCACCGGCACCCACCGCGCCGGACGGTTTTCGGCAGTGCTCAGGGTGGCGGCCGAGAGATTGGCGATCAGGTAGTAGGCGAGCACCGCGAACGAGGAGAACCCGATGGCGGCGCGCAGGTCGACGGTCGCCGCGAGCACGGCGACCACCGCACCGACGGCCAGTTCCGCGTGGTGCGGCACCGAATAGCGCGGATGGACTGCGGCCAAGGTGGCGGGCAGGTGCCCGTCCCGCGCCATCGCCAGCGTGGTGCGCGAGACGCCGAGGATCAACGCCATCAGCGAACCGGCCGCCGCGAGCACCGCCCCCACCCGCACCACCGGCGCCAGCCACCCGGCACCTGCGGCCTCGACGACGCGGGCGAGCGGGTCGTGCGCGGCGGCCAGTCCGCCGGAGCCGAGCGTCAGCAGGGCGGCCACCGCGACCAGCGTGTACACCGCGAGGGCACCGGCGAGTGCCAGCATGATCGCCCGCGGGATGGTGCGTTGCGGATCACGCACCTCCTCGCCGAGAGTTGCGATGCGCGCGTATCCGGCGAAGGCGAAGAACAACAACCCAGCGGCCTGCAGCACGCCGTACGGACCGATCTCGGAGTCGAGAACGACTGCCGCCGAATGGTTCCCACCCATCCCGGCCACCACAACGGCCGCCAGCACGGCGAGCACCGACCCCACGATCACCCGCGTGGCCAGCGCCGACTTCTGCACACCCACATAGTTGATGCCCGTGATGACGACCACCGCCGCCACCGCGACCACGTGCGCGTGTTCGGGCCACGCGTAGCTGCCGACCGTCAACGCCATCGCCGCGCACGAGGCGGTCTTCCCGACCACGAACCCCCAGCCGGCCAGGTACCCCCAGAACGGTCCGAGCCGCTCCCGTCCGTACACGTACGTCCCACCCGACACGGGATAGAGCGCGGCCAGCCGGGCCGAGGACTGGGCATTGCAATAGGCGACGACGGCCGCGATGCCCAAGGCGAGCAGCATCCACGACCCGGCCGCACCGGCGGCGGGACCGAGCGCGGCGAACACCCCGGCACCGATCATGGCGCCGAGCCCGATCACCACACAGTCGCGCAGACCGAGACCCCGCGTCAGCTCCATGGCAACCATCGTCGAGCATCGCGGTCACCGGCGCGACCCGAGAAACGACGAACGCCGCCAGGTCGATGAGGGTGACCTGGCGGCGTTCGCGAGTCGAACGGATCGCGTGGGGCGATCCGGTCTCCGGTGTCGACGCCCCACAAGCGCCTCTCGGCGAGTGGTCGCTCGTAGCGACAAAGGGGTGAGGCCCGGGGCTGTTCGGACGCCGACAGTGGTGTTCAACCGGTGCGCCTCGCGAACTATTCCGGGATCCGGGTGGTGACGCTGCTCACTGCCCGAGGAGGTCGGGGCGCGGAGCTGTTCGGCTCCGCGCCGTTGTGCGTGTCAGAAGTTGCTGAACCAGTACAGCAGGCTCGCCAGCAACCAGACGATCATCGTCTCCATCGTCGTACTCCATCTCTTCGGTCCTTCCATTCTCGCCGAGAACCGACAAGTTGTTCTTAAGAACCTCTAGAGACCCAGGTCGCATTCTTTTCTCGGGCACCGGGAGCAACCGGGTCCGGCAGGTCTCGAGGGGTGATCAGCCGGACCCGGCGGTGTAGCCGGAGGGTGGCTCTTCCAGACGCTGAAGACGAACTGCCGACGGTAACCACACCGAGGACTACAACCGAAGCCGCTTCCGATGGGGTGTCACAGGAGGATATCGGCCGGGCCGGTCGACGAGGGGTGAGCGGCCCGGTCGTTTGCGTTACGTGGACAGTGCGGTAAGGGTTGAGGAGTGGTCGACATAACCGAGCACTCCGATGCCCTTGATCGTGCCGAAGAACGGTTGCGTGAAGAGTTCGCGACAATGTTCGATCCGGCGACGATCCACCAGTTCCTCCACAGTTCCTACGAGGATTTCGCGGCGCGAGCGACGGTGACGTTGTACCTGCCGTTGCTGGCCGAGCGGTTCGCCGCCCAGCGCCTGAACGCCGTCGCCAAGATCGAAGGCAAGGTGGCCAAGCCGCGGCCGACCGTGCTGTTCCTGTGCACCCACAACGCGGGCCGTTCCCAGATGGCGCTCGGCTACTTCGAGGCGCTCGCCCTGAACCGCGCCGTGGCCTGGTCGGGCGGATCGGTGCCCGGTGGGCAGCTCAATCCGGCGGCGGTCGCCGCGATGGCCGAGGTGGGGATCGACATCTCCCGCGAATACCCCAAGCCGTGGACCGACGAGATCATCCGCGCCGCCGACGTGATCGTCACCATGGGCTGCGGTGACACCTGCCCGCTGGTTCCCGGCGTGCGCTACGAGGAATGGATCATCGAGGACCCCGCCGGTCTCGAGGTGGAGCAGGTGCGACCCATCCGCGACGATATCGGCCGCCGCGTGACGGGTCTGCTCGCCGAACTCGGGATCAGTGTTCCCGCAGATACCGTGGCCAAGATCCATAGCGCGTGATGTCGGTGGCGGCCACGGCCGCGTCGTAGGTGCAGGCGAAGCCCACAACTGTTGTGCCGTCGGATAATTCGATACTCGTCAAGGCCATGGGCGCGGGTAGGTCGGCGAGGAAACGGCCGAGTGCGCCGGGTGAGAGCAGGAACAACTCGCCCGCGATGGGGGCGCCGAGGCCGTCGCCGTGGCGGACCAGGCCCGGCTTCGGCGGGGTGGTGTCCAGGGCGGTGAGGCGGTAGGCGTCGCTGGTGGTGATCCCGCCTGCGAAGCGGGCGCCCAGGTCTTCCAGCTGCCAGTGCAGGGGTTGGCCGCGCAGGTGGGCGCCGAAAACAGCAAGGGGCACACCGGTTTTCACCAGCAGGGGCGCTGGGGTGCCGGTGATGAGTGCGGCGAGGTCGACGGCGATCTGGTCGGCGAAGGTGGGGACAACCACCATCACGCCGAAGGGGAGGCCGTCGGTTGTCGTGGCGCCGGGGACGGCGACGGCGGCGAGGTCGAGGAGGTTGCAGAAGTTGGTGTAGGTGCCGAGCCGGCGGTTGATCGTCAGCGGATCTGCCTGCACTGCCGCGATGGTGGGGTGCTCGGTGGTTGTCGGCAGGAGCAGGCCGTCGTAGTCGACGAGTAGGGCCTTGGCCTCCGCGCGGATTCTGGCGAGGGTGTCGAGGTCTGTGGCGAAAGTATGCGCGTCCAGATGCTTTGCCGCGCTGATGATTCCCGCGACGGTCTTGTCGAGACCCTTAGCGCCCTTGTCGATGAACTCACCCACCGCCGCATAGCGTTCGGCGACGATGGCGCCGTCGTAGAGGAGGCGGGCGGCATCGAGTAGTGGGGTGATGTCCACCTCGGTGATCTGGACGTCCTGATTGCGCAGGGCCGCAACTGTTTCGGCGAAAGCGGCGCGGTATTCGGTGCTCAGCGGGCTGAGGTCGTGGGGGACGGCAAGTTTTCGGGTGCCCGCCAAGGGGACATCCGCGGGCCAGGTGCGGCTGCGTGGATCGCGCGCGTCCGGGCCCGCCATGATCGCGGCGGCCGTGACGGCGAGGTCGAGCGTGCCTGCGAAGACGGTGACGGCGTCGTAGTCTGCGCAGGCCGGGACCACGCCGTGAGCCGGGATGATGCCGAGACTCGCCTTGATCCCGACGATGCCGTGGAAGGCGGCCGGGACACGGCCCGAACCGGCCGTATCGGTGCCGATCGCGATATCGGCGATGCCGAGGGCCACCGCGACGGCCGAACCGGAACTCGAACCGCCGGAGACCATTTCGGGACTTTCGGCGTGGCGGACCGCGCCGTACGGGCTGCGGGTGCCGACCAAGCCGGTGGCGAACTGGTCGAGGTTGGTTTTGCCGAGGATCAGTGCGCCCGCGTCCGCCAGTCGCCGCACGGCCGAGGCGGTTTCGGTCGGCGTGTAGGCGAACTCGGGGCACGCGGCGGTGGTCGGCAGGCCCGCGACATCGACGTTGTCCTTCACCGCGAGGAGCAGACCCGCCAACGGGAGCTCGGCGCCGTCGGCGAGCCTTCGCTCCAATTCCCGTGCCTCGGCGTCGAGTTCGCTGTGCGGGCGCAGAGTGATCCAGACTTCCGGCCTGTCGACCTCGGCAATGCGCTGATAAGCGGCGGCGACCCGGGTGGTGGGGGATTCGGACATCGGTTCCTCTATTCGCTCATGGACATGGCGGCGATCGCCCGCGAGATCCGCTCGAGCACGACATCGAGCGAATCACCGATGTGGGTGTGCAGCAGCCGATGTGCGCGGGGGAGGTCCCGCGCGAACACGGCGTCGAGGATGCCGAGATGCTCGCTGATCGTCGTCTCGATCCGGTTGTTGATCATGAAGTCGTACATCCGCACATGCCGGATCCGGGAGTTCACCGCCACCAGCGCGCGCACGAGTTCCGCATTGCCCGCCGCCGTCAGCAGGGCGACGTGGAATTCCTCGTCGACCACGACGAACCCCGGTTCCTTGGCCGGCGGGTCGGCCTGCAGGGCCAGCCAGCGCTGCTGTTCGGCCCGCAAGCGCTCCTCGTCGTGGGTGAGGTCCGGGTTGTCCATGATCCGGGTCATCCCGCCGAGTTCGAGGGTGAGTCGCAGCTCGTACAGATCCCGAATCCGCGCGACACTGGGCCGCACCGGACTGAACCCGAACTCCTCCCGCTGGAGCAGCCCGTCCGAGCACAGCATCGTCAACGCTTCCCGCACAGGCGTCCGCGACATCCCGAACCGCGCCGAAAGCTTGGGCTCGGTGAGCCGCTCCCCGAACCGGATATCCCCGTTCATCAACTCACCACGCAAGGTGGAATACACCACGTCACGCAGCGATTCCCCCGCGGTACCCACCCTTGTCGACATGCCTGTATACGCTAGGCACCCCGAATTTCTATCAAGTGACAGAAAGTAAGCACCACGTTATCCCTTCCTCACACCTCACCACCCGCCCCACCCCGCCGAGAGCACTTCTCAACCACCCCTCAACACCCACGGACCCCTCACCGACACACACCGAGCGCACCCTTCTCTACAGAGGAGGGCCCATGAACAACTCGACCGCGATCCTGACACTCATCCTGTGCCTGGTAGCCATCACCGCCATCACAGTCTGGTGGCCCAACCCCGCCGACCGCCGAAGCCGCGGCGATGCTGATTCACCACCCCCGTAACCGACGCGGATCCCGCGACGGCCGCAACCGATGGGGCGCGGCCGATCACGAGAACCCCTGTACCTCCAGGTACCAGATCGTTTGGTCACCGCCGATGCCCTTGGTGACCATGGACGTCGGGCTCACGGTGGAATCGGGAGTGGCGTAAGACCGCCGCTCGACAATCGGGCCTCGTTCGCTGTCGTCATAGGCAAGAACGACTTTGCCATCACGTACGAAGACCTGCGTTGTCGAGTCGGAGTGAGTGTGCAGCCCGGTCCATTTTGCGCCGTCCGTCCCCAGTGCTCGATTCAGTTCGTCACTCGTATTCGGGGAACTGAAGCTGTACATGCGGTCCCATGGGCCGATCTCGGCTCCGGACGATGCGACGACGTCGCCCAACCGGGCAGTGCCCCTTTCCGCCAACAGTCGATTGAACGCTGCTGTCAACGCGGGGTTCCCATCCTGAACGGTGATCTGGTCACCACTCGACAGAGAACCGCATGCCACGACCGGGGCGGAGGCTGCTGTGACAACGACGGCCAGCAATGCGACGCTCATTCGTTTCCGAGTATCCACCGATATCCTCGAGATTCCGATATTGGCCAAGCGGAGGTCACTTGGGCGAAGGCTTGTTGTCCGGGATCAGTGAGCCGGGCAGGCTCGGCTGTTCATCGATTCGCGCGGTAGGTGGTGTGTACCCGAGGGTGGTTCCTCGTGGTCTGGCGAGGTTGCCGTCCTGATCGATGACGGCTCCGTCCCCGTTGTTCCACGCATCGATGATCTTGTTCTGCAACCCGACCGGCCCGAGCCCGGGATTCTCGGTGGCGATCCTGCGGCCGAGTTCGTTGTTGTACAGGTCCATCGCCTCACGGCTCATGCGATTGTCTTCTCTGCCTTCGTGTTTGGTGGTGTACTCCTCGGTCCACTCCGCACCGAATTCCTCGGTCAACATGGCATTCCAGTAGGCGTGCCGGAAGGCGTCGGCGTGGTTGTCCTGAAAGTTTCCGTCGTACTGGTCGTCCACGCTTCTATCGGGAAACAGGCGCTCGGCAGTATCGCTGGCGTCCTCACTGATCTGATAGAACTTGTACTGGTCCATGAGGCTCAGATTGTTCAACATCTCGGCCTCGCTGACCGTTACGTCTTTCTGCTCGACGTCCGAGCCGGGTTTGAATCGGTTCACCCATGTGATGAAGTCTTCGCTCGGCCATTTCGTCATCTTCTGTTGGTCGGGGTTGACCTGATATGTGTAGAGAATCATTTCCAGGTCGGCGCCGAGCGGAATGGGCACATCGGCGAAAACTTTGATGATCGCGTCACCGGCGGAGGCTGCGGCGTCGCCCGCCTCCCTGAGCGCCTTCTTGATCGCGTCCTCGTGCTGACGCTGTCCCTGGTCGAGGGCGGCCTTCGCCACCTCGAGCGACTTTCCCTTTTCTGTGGCCAGCCACGAGACCACATCGCTGGAGTAGCTGACCGCTCCGTCCTCGGCGACGGTGTATCGCTCGTCCTCAGCGGACTTGATCGCATTGACCGCCGACGACTTCGCGAATCCAAGAACGTGGACGATCTGGGTAACGGCGGGCTGAGCGTTGTCGAAGGCCGTGACCACTTTCGACAACGAGGTCTTGGCTTCCTCGCCTTTGACGCGCATGGCGTCTCCGGCCTGGCCACGCCAGAATCCGGGAGAGTCGGCGAGCTGCTGATTGACGGTGTTGTACTCGGTCGTGACCGCCACCGCCCCGCGGCCCCACTCGTTCCCCTGCTCGGTCAGTGAATCGAAATTCCACTGGCGGACTTCGGACTTGGTGGGTGGTAGCGAACTCATCGTGGACCGTCCAACGGGCCTGCCTCGGCCAGCTCTGCCTGTGCCTTCGCATAGGCAGCTTGTTGTTCGTTGTAGGCGATGATGCTCGCGGTCGCGGCCCGGTGGATCTCGTCGAGCTGCACGGCGACTCCTCGCACACTGAGTCTGGCACGCACACCGGCCCGCATGAAAGCAGCCCCCAGTCCGGAGCCCGGCAGCGCCGACTCGATCGCGGCGATGAAACTCTCTGTCGGCAAAGTATTGAGCACCCCGTGGGAACCGTTGAACGCCCCGATCATCCCTTCGAGTGCGGACTGATCTACATACAGATCGTCGGTCATCGCAGTCCTCTCCCCAATCAGCGATCTTGTTACGCTAACACGGTCGTGTAGACCACTTTGGGGAGCGTGGACAGCAGTTGCATTCGAACAACAATGACATCGACCCGATCACCGAGCGAATGAGTGCCGTGCGGCGTGCGCTGCTCACTGACCGGTTCACCGAGTCTCGGTACGGTGTCGCGGTCGATGTCCGAGCGGATGGAACGCTCGAAGCGGTCCGCATCGATGAGAGCGTCACGCCCTACGGGGCCGAGCTCGGCAAGCTCATCACAACCCTTGTGCACGATGCCTTGGACAAGGCTCGTGGGAATGCGCGTGATCGCCTCGATGAACTGACTGCGGACCCACGCATAGCCGCGGCAGTCGAGTCGATCGAAATCGCTGCCGAACAGCCCGCACCTAAACCGGCACGGATGCCTGCGCAGGAGCGTATTCCTGAAGACGAGCTCACCGAGGAAGAGCTCATCGAGCTCAACGAGCAGCGCAACCGCGGGTGGTTTCGTTAGCCGTCTCGGAAAGAGGGCAACCCGGCTGCGGACATGCAAAAAGCCTCTGACCAGGTGAACCAGGTCAGAGGCTTTTTGGTGTCTCAACCAACACGTCGGGGTGACAGGATTTGAACCTGCGACCTCTTCGTCCCGAACGTTGCTCCGGGGTGCTTGGTGTTCTCACCGAGTGCCATGGAGCTGGGAGCGAGTCTCTTCTAGTGCGGTCGTGTACCGGGCCGTGTCGGGGCGCCTGCTGCCTTTTCGCTGCCTAACCTGCGTTCACGGGTCCGGCGTCCCGGCTGAGCCCAGGTTAGCGATCAATTGAGCTGCGAGTCAGGGAGACGGTAGGGCATGGTGGTTCGATGAAGCATGCCACTATGGGCGGTGAGTTCGATGAGCTGTACACAGCTTTGGGCATGTTGGTAGTTCGAAGCAGTGCGCTTGAATGTGAGCTCAGACACCTAGTTTCGTGGTTCGCAAACAGTCCAGAGACAGACATCTTGTTCGACGGCCAGTCTGTGGACTGGCTGATCAGCTCGGGAAGGGCGATCCTAGGCGAGGCCGAGGGTCTGCGAAGTTTTGACCTGCAAGAGGTTGCGCGCTTCGACTCGGCGCTGGTCGCAGCGAGAGAATTGTTCCGAGTTCGCAACCTGTATGTTCACGGTGACTGGTCGAAGAAGAGCTACCTTGACGGGTGCACACTCCGCCCGCGAAACAGCCCGGAAGACTCCCGCATCTTTTACGTGGTGCGTAGCCGGCTCCGGAAGGGGCTTGAGGAATATCAGGCTGCCATCGTTGATATAGAGAATCTCGCAGACAAGATGCATGGACTAGCCGTCGAAATCGACGACGCTGTGCGCCGCGGCAACCGCCTACGGTGGGCCATGGACAGCTGTGGCATGGATGGGTACTACGAGCTTGACTGGGATAGGGATGTGGTTTTGGAGGCCCTCGCCCGCGCAGGCCGAGCTACCCACGTCAATACCGACGCCGGGTGACTTCCCTTCCCCTGCTTCCTCATACTGGCCATCTCTGTACTGAGGGAAGGGCTAGTCAAGGGTGCCGGTAGGCATCACGGAGTGACGCGAAGCGCCCTTGACTCGCCCGTACCGAAGTCAGATCATCGGGCCATGAGGAGGCGGGCGTCTGGCACTATATGCCGCGCTGGTCTTCGGGTAGGCACAGGAGGTACAGCCAGTCGCGTACCGCCAAGGTTGCATAGATCTGAGCTTGTGCCTGGATCGCGGCCAGCGGGACTTCATTCGGGGGTGTGGCAGCGAGAATGGCGTCGGCCTGGTCTGCGTACCTCGTAGCGCGAGTCAAATAGTCGTCCATGGGCTGAACGTACGCCGCGCAGACCGATGAACCGTGTAGGCATCGGGCGCCAGTCGGGACCACAGCCAGTTGATCCCGGCGAGTAGCCATCACGTAGTGACGCCGCAGGCGCCCTTGACGCGTGAGTGGTGTACGAACAAAATTCAGGCCGACCCAGACCAGGGCCACGCGGCCAACGGTCGCGATAGCAACCGACCTCACCGCGGCTTCGTTCGGCAATTCCTCGCACCCGGTGAGTGCCTTGGTGGGCGGGCAGAGAAGCTGAGCATTTCGACCGACCGGATCGCACTCGGTGACCCGGTACGCGAGTCCGGCAGGCTGGTCTAAGAGGCAAGCGAGCGAAGCTCGTGCGGCAGCACCGTATGAGAGGCGGTGTGCTGGTAGCCGTCGATCGGGCAGAGTGCCGGCCGATTCGTGCTCGCGAATTCCGTTCAGCAATTTGGTTCGGGCCGCATCGTGTCCAGGCCAACAGCGATGCTGTCTGAGCTGTCGGAAGTCTGGCGGCCTGCTGATAGCGCGTGCTCGTCGCCGACGTGCCGACGCGCCCAGGCGGCGCCTTACCAGCCTGGGTGCGCGTCGCAGCGCGGCGGCGGCGCGCACGCGCCGCCGCAGGCGCCTTGACTCTATATAGCGAAATTCAGCAACGACTCCGTGCGGTGACGGGCGCTGCGGTGGCTACCGCGAGTCGACTTGGCAGTGAACGGCGTCGAGTAGCGCGGACATGCTGGTGATCGTCGCGGCTGGCGCGTAGGGAGCGAACCGCTCGACCTTGCCGGGCTTGTTCGCGTATGCGATCGCGGGGATGGCTGCGGAGTTGGCGGCCTGTAGGTCGGTAGCTGAATCGCCGGTGAACGTGGCGGCCGCGGCCTCGATTCGTAGGCTGGTCAGGGCGGTGTGGAGTAGGTGCGGGCTCGGCTTGAGTGCTGTGTCGGCTGAGCTGCGTGCGTAGATGCCTGCGACGTGGGTCCGCAGGCCGTGGCGGCGGAGATAGGCGTCGATCGCGGCAACGGAGTTGTTGCTGACAATTGCGACTGAACCGCCGTGCCTGGCTGCTCCATCACGAATTACGTTGTGGGCGTGAGGTGTTGGGGTTGCGACTGCGACGGCTTCGACCTCGAGGCGGGTTAGTTCTTGCTCGGTGGAAACGGCTACGTCGTCGGAGAGCTGAGCGGCGTAGTCGAGTAGGTCGAACGGGTCGGACGTGGCGCTGAGGTGCGCGGGGAGAGGAACACCCATCGCGGCGCCGAGTCGTTCGGCAACACGTCGGCTCGACAGACCAGCGAACACGGAACAAACGGGGCCGTCGAAATCGAGCAGGAGGCACGGCCGGGCGGCGATGAGGGCAGGGAGTTCGGTCATGGCCGGTAGTCCTGTGCGACCGAGTTCCAAATGCTGTCGAACCACAACAGCGACTGCGCGACGAACTGGCTGCCGGTCGAGTCGGGGTCGGCATCGCTGGCGTGGTGGAACAGTGTCGCGTCCTTGCCCATCAGGTCCCACATCGCGACGTTCTCGCCTTCGAGCGGGATCGTGTGCTCGACAACGGGGTAATACCCGGAAAATGCCTGTTCGCCGTTGAGTATGTACAGCTTGAACAGCGGGACAGCCGGGTAGGTCCTGATCTGAGCGGTTGCGGCGGGGACCAGGCCGAGCCGACCGAGTTCCTCGACTGACTCGACGATCGCGCTGCCGTGGCGCTCCATGATCTTGGTTGCACGCTTGCGGAAGGCAGGGCTGTCCTGGAGGTCATCCACGCGGGCCGGGAGTGACCACGGCTGCGACGGGTCGGGGAGTAGCAGCCGAATGCTCAGGCTTTCGGGTCGAAGCCGTCCCTCTCGGATGCGGTCGAGGGGTTCGGCAATCGCACCATGCAGGGTTTCCCCGGAGAATCCGGCGAAGTCGACGGTGACGTTGGCCGACTCGAATGCCTGCTCGATGTGTGGGCGAAGGCCGACGGGGCGTTCCGTCCGTTCGCGAACGTAGGTGCCGCTGCCGGGCCTGCTGACCACCAGACCCTCTTCGCGAAGTGTGCGGATGGCGGATTCCGCGGTGGCCTTCGCGACTCCGAACCGCTCGACCAGTTGGGGGCCGGACGGTAGCCGCTCGCCCGGCGCGAACTTCCGGGTGAGGATGGCGGCGCGCAGGATATTGGCGATCTGCTGCGAGGCCGGACGCGGGTCGTCGGGGTCGATGGTCTCCATTCGCCCAGCATAAGGGTCATTCCCTAGGTAAGTCATGTAGCTATTGACCTCCCTAGGGAGGTAGGTTAACCTGAAAGCTACCTAGGGAGGCTAGGAAGCATTCAACGACACTGGGGAGCCTCGAAAATGTCTAGTCACCTCAACACTCAAACCGCAATCGCCGGTAGCCGACCGTTCTGCTCGACCAACTCCGTCCGTCCCGTGTCGCCCTCGGTCGAGGTGTCTGGCTGGGTCGTTACCTATCCGCCTCGTCCGGCCGCTGGTTCGGATCAGGGTCTGTGCGCGGTCTGCCGGACCGATCACCTCGACGGCGCTGCCGATCACCTGTTCGAGCTGTCGGAGATGGCCCGCCGCACCTCGGTGGTCGAGCCGTGGGACTACCACGCCGCCGCCAAGCGCTACGCCGCTGAGGCCGCGCCCGCTTACGGGATGGGGTACTGATCATGTCCGCTCAGGTGATCCCGCTGCGTCGCTCGCACACCTCGACCCGCCAAGCCCTTCGCCCGCCGCGCTTGACCTTCGCCGGTGTGTGCATCTGGTGCGATGAAACCGACTGCGTGCACCCGGAATGCCTTGCCCTGCACGATGTTTCGGAGTGGCGGGTGTGCCGGTTCTGCGGTGGCTCCGGCCAAGCGTTCGCGAACTCGTTCGACTCCGGTGGTGCCTGCTCGTGCGCGTTCGGGCTCGCCCTGGTCGCTCCGGTGGTCTACCGGTTGCGTCCCTCGCCGGGCTCTCGCGGGAGTCGTGAGGTCGGGCACTGGTCCTCGTACTGGGATGCGGAGTTCAACCCGCATTATCACCGGCCGCTGTTGCCCGCTCGGTGCACGACGGCCGATCCCTTGCCCGAAGCGATGTCGATCGCCGAACGCGAAGCCCGTGCCGCCCAGGAGGCCACCGCTCTATGACCACCGCACCGATTGTCGGGCTCGCGCCGAACCGCGAAACCGCTGCCGATCGTCGCGCGATGCCAGACCTGACCGACATCGCCGAACAGCTGGCCGAGAAGGAAGGCGTGTGCGCCCGGGTGGTGCCCATGCGGGCCTTCGACCCGACCACTTCCCGCACCTCGTACGTGGGTGCGCCGTGCAAGTCGACCGTGGCGTCGGTCTGCCCCGCGTGCGCCAGGGCCAACCGGTACCTGCGGATGACCCAGCTTCGCGAAGGGTGGTGCGCCGAACGTGAACCGGTCGACCCGACACCGGTCGTCACCCAGGCACAGCAGGACGTATTGGGCGCTCGCGCACTGCTTTTCACCGACTACCACGACGCTCGCCGCGCCGGGGATCACGAACTCGCCGAAGCGATCAAGGCTCTGGTGGCCGACCTCGACACCGAGCTCCGCGAACTCGGCGTGCGTGGCCGACTCCCGGCCCTCGATGAGAAACCGCGCCGGAAAGCGAAGTCGACTCGTCGCCGGGATGATGTGCCGGACCTGCCGCGTAAGAAGGTGAACAAGAACCTCACCGTCGGCGCTGCCTTCGCTGAGGGCAAGTACCGGCCCTCGACGTTCTTCACGCTGACGCTGCCGTCGTACGGGTCGATCAACCGGGTCTGGGATCCCGAGGCGAACAACGGCAAAGGCGAGTGGGTCTCGGACGGCTCCCCGCGTGACCCCGAGACCTACGACTACACCCGGCAAGCCCGTGACACGATCCACCTCGCGAAGCTGTTCGACCGGTGGGTCCAGAACCTCCGGCGCGCGGTCGGCTGGAACGTGCAGTACTGGGCTTCGGTCGAACCGCAGAAGCGTGGCGCCCCGCATCTTCACATCGCGATCCGGGGTTCCATTCCGACGAAACTGCTGTACCAGGTGACGGCCGCGACCTACGTCAACGTGTGGTGGCCGCACTTCGACCGGCCCGTCTACAACGACGACAACATGCCGGTCTGGGACTACAGCGTCGGCACGTTCGTAGACCCCCGAACCGGTCGCCCGTTGACGTACTGGGACGACGCGCTCGCGGTCATGGATACCGTCGATGACCTCGAACCGGCCCACACGATGCGGTTCGGTGGGCAGGCCAAACCGGTGCAGATCATCGCCGGGACCGAGGAAATGGACAACAAGGTCCGCTACCTGACCAAGTACCTCACCAAGTCGATCGCCGAAGTCCTCGAACCGGACTCGACCCGCGTCGCCGTGCACTACGACCGACTCCACGCCGAACTCCAAGACACCCCGTGCACGCCCGAATGCGGGGTCTGGCTGCGGTACGGCATCGTCCCCAAGGGCGCCGACGAGAAGACCCAGCCCGGCCGGTGCAAGCGCAACGCACACCGCCGCGACACTCTCGGCCTGCCCGGTCGTCGCTGCCTGACCTCGGGCAAATGGTCGGGCAAAACGATCCCGGACCACAAAGCCGAACGCATGGACTTCGTACGCGCCGAACTCGCCAGTGTCGGCATCTTCCCGCCTGACACCTCGCACCTGCGGATCACCCCGGTACGTCCCGGCGACAAAGATGCGCCACCGCGCTCGCACCTGGTGATGAACCTCATCACGCGACGGATCAACGAACGCGCCCAGTACACAACGGCCCGCCTCGCGAGAGACGAGGGACCACCAGGTGTTCCACGTGAAACCGTTGTGCCACAACAGATTTCATCCATTCAGCAGTCGGCGGCATAGGAGGAGAACAATGCACATCGTCAAGGCGGAACCGGCCACGTACACGGTCGATCAGGTTGCCGGGTTGCTCGGCATCTCGCGGGGCATGGCCTACATGTTCGTCAACGAGGGGGTGATTCCGGCGAAGCGGATCGGTCGCCGGTGGGTCATCTCGCGAACCGCTTTCGCTGCATGGCTCGATGCGTCCGACAACCTCCCGAAGGCGGGGTAGAGCGGTGGGATTCATTGACCAGACCAGCGCGGGGAAGTGGAAAGCGTTCTGGCGCGACCCGTCGGGTAAGCAGCGGTCCAAGACGTTCCGGACGAAGAAGGAGGCCTCGACCTTCCTCGCTCAGGTCGAGCTGTCGAAGTCGAGCGGTGTCTACGTGTCGCCGCATGCTGGCCGGGCGCTGTTCGGTGCTCACGCCGAGGAGTGGATGAAGTCGTGGAACACCGAGCGGACTACGCGCGCCCGTGATGAGTCGATCATGCGTACTCACGTCCTCCCCAAGTGGTCGACCTGGCAGCTTGGGAAGATCGATCACCTGTCGGTTCAGACCTGGTTGGGTGAGATCGGTAAAGAGCGGTCGCGGGCAACGGTCGCCGAAGCGAAGAGGATGCTGGCCGGGGTGATGCAGTCGGCGGTGAAGAACAAGCTGATCGGTTCCGATCCGACTGCGGGCGTGCGGATTCCGAAGCGGCGCGAGCGGGACACCGACGAACGGCTGTTGACGCGGGAAGAGGTTCGGCAACAACTGCTCCCGGCGATCCAGCCTGCTCGTTACCGGGCGCTGGTGGCCTGCGGTGCCTTCGCCGGTCTCCGCTGGGGTGAGGCTGCTGGGCTGTGCGTCGATGCGGTCGACGTCGACAACGGGCTCATTCACGTGATCCGCACCGTGACCGAGGTAGCTGGACATGTCGAGTTCAAGGCGTTTCCCAAGTCGCGCGCTGGTCGGCGAAGTATCCCTATCCCGGGGTGGCTGGTGAACGAACTCGTGAGCCACATGGAGGACTACGAGCAGGGCGCAAACGGGCTGATCTTCACCAATGAGGTCGGCGGCCCGCTGCGTCGGACCCTGTTCCGGTCTCGGGTCTGGCGGCCCGCGCTGGTTCGTGCCGGTCTGCTCGGCGAGGTGTCCGAAGTCGGGGACAAGTTCGAAGCGGTGTGGAAGAACGCTGAGGGTGAGGTGGAGTCGGAAGTGTTCAGCAAGTACGACCAGGCCGTCCGGATGGTGGCTCGGTCGGAAGCTGGGGGAGTCCGCTTTCATGATCTGCGCGATATGTTCGGAACCTGGCTTGCTGATGACAAGGTGCCGCCGCACAAGATCGCGGTGGTGATGGGGCATGAGAACGTCGCGACGACCTATCAGCACTACATCCGCAAGACCGACGATCACGACGCGGTTCGCCGGGCGATGGGCGACGGTGACGACGATGATTACGGCGACGCCTGAGCGGTGATGCTGCCTTTTCGCTGCCTCGGCGGGCCTGCCAAGGGGGAGAAGACGCGGACATGCAAAAAGCCTCTGACCAGGAGAACCCGGTCAGAGGCTTTTTGGTGTCTCAACCAACACGTCGGGGTGACAGGATTTGAACCTGCGACCTCTTCGTCCCGAACGAAGCGCGCTACCAAGCTGCGCCACACCCCGTGAGGCGAACCTGAAGTAGCTTACAACGTGGGGGTGTGAAACGTTAAATTGGCTGGTCAAGTGGGGTTAGAGGGCGCGGATGGAGCTGAAGATGCGTTTGGCGGTCGCGGGGTCTATGGCGTCGGGGACGCCGGTGTCGGCGATCATGACCATGACGAAGCTGCCGTCCTTGGTGCCTTTGAAGGCGTAGGTGTAGATGGCGAAGGTGGGGGCGCAGCCGGGTGTGGGGGTGGGGACGGTGCCGGTGGTTTCGGTGAACATGCCGGTGGTTGTGCCGTCGATCGAGGTGAGGGGTTCGGCGGGGTGGGGTGTGCCGGTGGCGCCGTCGTAGGCGAGGCGGGCCGCCTTGGTGCCGAGTTCGGCGCCCGCCGCGGCGTGGTCGGTTTGTTTGGAGCCGGTGAGCAGGGACATGGTTCGGGTGGAGCCGGGGCAGTAGTCGCGGCCGTCGGTGGCGTAGCCCTTGCCGATCACCGTGTCGCCGGGCGGTTCGCCGACGCCGCCGATGGTTGTCTCGGTCGCGACCTTCCAGCCGGGTGGGACGTCGTAGGCGGCGCCGCGGTCGGGGGCGGCGACGACCTGGTAGCCCTCGATGAGCGGGGTCTTCCCGGCTGCCGCACCCGTCGGCGAGGGGGTGGTGGATTTCGGCTTGGTCGACGACGGGGCCGGTGAGGTGGTCAGGGCGCTGACCATCGAGGGAGTGCTGGTGCCTGCCGTCGAGGATGCCTCGTCACCGGACAACGCGACGGCCGTGATCGCGACTCCGCCAAGCAGCAGCGCCGCCACACCCGCAGCCACCCAAACCCAAGCTTTCCCACCGGATTTCGGCCCGCCGGGAAGGGGCTGCCCATAAGGCTGCACCCCGTAATGCTCGAGCGGCGGAACCTCACCGTACTTCTGCACGGGCTGGACCCATGAGCCGGCCTGTCCCGCACCGTGATTCCACTGCGCGTTCGGCTGCATCCCGAATCCCGGTGCGCCCCATGAAGACTGTGCGGGGGATTGCCCGGCGCCCCACTGCTGCCCGCCGGGTGCTGATCGGTTCTGGGCCGGGTTGCCGGGCGCTGCCCACGGATTCGGTTGTCCGCCCGGCCCCACCTGGTTCGGAAGCGGCTGCCCCGGACTGCCGGCCGCCTCCCACTGCCCTCGGGCCGGCTGTGCGCCGGGATCCTGCCAAACCTGCGGCCCAGCCGGATTCCACGGCGTCGGATCCGGCAGCCCGGGCGGCGGCCCGGACCCGTCCCACCGCAAGGTCGGCGGCAGACCCGTGCCGCCCGGCGCCCACACCGCCGTGGGATCTGCTGGTTGCGCGCCGGGGTCGCCGGACAGGTTCGGATCGTCGGATGCACTCACGGCCGCCCCCTCGAGACAAGAATCGTTCGGGGGACGACCTTAGCGGGCGACGGCCTCCGAGGCCGAGATGTCGTGTCCCGCATCGGCGGCCGGACGCTTCGGGGGCGCGCCGACCAGTGTGAGCAGGGTGGCTTCGGGGCGACAGCAGAAGCGGTAGGGCGCCCAGGGTGAGGTGCCGATGCCGGCGGAGACGTGCAGCTGGGTGTGCGCACCCCACTGCGACGGACCCTTCACCCGCGACTTGTCGATACCGCAGTTGGTGACCAGCGCGCCGTAACCGGGTACGACCAGCTGACCGCCGTGGGTGTGACCGGCGAGCACCAGGTCGTAACCGTCTTCGGCGAAACGGTCGAGCACGCGGGGCTCGGGGGAGTGGGTGAGGCCGATGCTCAACTGCGCCAACTGGTTCGGCGCGCCTGCCACGGTGTCGTAGCGGTCGCGCTGCAGGTGCGGGTCGTCGACGCCCGCGGTGGCGATGCGGATGCCGGCGACTTCGAGGTCACGGCGGGTGTGGGTGAGGTCGAGCCAGCCGCGTTCGGTGAACGCGGCGCGCAGATCCTGCCAGGGCAGCGGGTCACCGTAGACGCGGCGATGATCCTTGTCGAAATACTTCAGCGGATTCTTCGGAACCGGTGCGAAATAGTCGTTGGAACCGAACACGAACAAGCCGGGACGGGCCAGCAGCGCACCGAGGGATTGCACAACGGCGGGCACGGCCTTGGGGTGGGAAAGATTGTCACCGGTATTCACGACCAGGTCGGGTTCGAGGCGGTCGAGTTCGCGCAGCCACTGCTGTTTGAGTTGCTGACCCGGCATCATGTGCAGGTCGCTGAGGTGCAGAATGCGCAGGGTCGGCGACCCGGGTGCGAGCACCGGCATCGTGGCCTCACGCAGGACGAACGCGTTCCGTTCGATCAGAGTGGCGTAACCGATGCCTGCGACGGCGGCCCCGGCGGCTCCCAACGCGGTTCGGCGGACAGCGGTCGTCGAGATAACGGGCATTTGCCCAGCATAGGTGACCCCCTCCCGGATCGGCGCGTGTGTTTCCGCACAAGAGTCGGGAATTTCACCCGGATGTATCTGTCGGTGTCGAAATGTGATGGGAGTTTTCGGGCGTTCGGGCTACCGTGACCCCATGTCGGAACTGAAAGCACAGCTGCGCGCGGATATGACTTCCGCGATGAAAGCCAAGGACAAACTGCGTCTGTCGACCCTGCGGATGCTGCTCGCCGCGATCCAGAACGCCGAGGTCTCCGGAACGCAGGCGCGCGAACTGTCCGATACCGATGTGGTGGCCGTCCTGCAGAAGGAAGCCAAGAAGCGCAACGAGTCGGCGACGGTCTACGAGCAGAACGGGCGCGGTGAGCTGGCCGCGAACGAGCGCGCCGAGGAAGCGATCATCGAGGAGTACCTGCCAACGCAGCTCACCGAGGCGGAGCTGGCCGAGGTGGCCGATACCGCCATCGCCCAGGTCGCCGAGGAACTCGGTGAGCGGCCCGGAATGCGGCAGATGGGGCAGGTCATGAAGGCCGCGACGGCACTCGCGAACGGCCGGGCCGACGGCTCGCGGCTGTCGGCGGCGGTCAAGTCGCGCCTGTAGAACCGAACGACAAGGGCCGCCGTCCGGACTGGACGGCGGCCCTTGTGGTGTCTAACGCGGCACCGGGATCGGGATCGGTGGCAGACGTGGAATCTGCGGCAGACCCGGGATGGCCGGCGGCGGCGCGGCGGGTGGCGGCGTGGTCGGCGCAGGCACCCGGACCGACCCGTCACTGATGTAGATCGTGACGACCGAACCCGGAATGGCCGAACCGTTCGGCGAGCTGCCCATCACCGTGCCCTTGGGCTGCGAGCCGGGGCTGGTCACCGCCGACACCTGGAAACCGGCACCGACCAGGATCGAGGTGGCCTCGCCCTGTGACTTGCCCGCCACGTCCGGAACCTGGGAGTTGTTCGCGCCGCGCACGTACTTGTCGTCCAGCGGCGGCAGGGCGGGCGGCGGGAACCGGTCGATCACCGGCTTGATCGCGCCGAACCAGGTGCGGGCGGGCTCGTTACCACCGAACAGGCCGTTGGCGTCGCTCGCGCCGCAGTTGCGCAGCGGGAACGAGCAGATCTCGCCGGGGGTCGGGCTGTCGCCGTACACGTAGACCGACGAGGCGAGCGAGTTGGTGAAACCGAGGAAGGCCGAGGAGCGGTGGCTTTCGGTGGTTCCGGTCTTGCCGGACATCGGCGCGTTCCAGCCGTTGGCCCGGGCCGCCGCGGCGGCGGTACCGGAGGTGTCGTCCTTGCTCATGGCGTTGGCGAGGGTGTTGGCCAGACCGGGGTCGACCACCTGCTCGCAGGCCTGCTGGGTGAGCGGCACAGTCTTGCCATACCGGTCGATCACCTCGCGGATCGGCGAGGGCGGGCACCACTTGCCGCCCGAAGCGAGCGTGGCGGCCACATTCGACAGCTCGAGCGGGTTGATCGCGAACGGGCCGAGGGTGAACGAACCCATGTTGTTGTTCTTGATGTGGTCGGCCAGGCTGGTGTTGCCGTGGCCGGAGGTGCCGGGCTGGGTGTAGGCGCGCATGCCGAGGCGCACGGCCATGTCGACCGCGGCGGAGACGCCGACGTCCTGGATCATCTTGACGAACGTGGTGTTCGGCGAGGTGGCCAGCGCGTCGGTGACCGACATCGAACCCGGGTAGTTGCCCGCGTTCTTCACACACCAGGAGTCGGCGGGGCAGCCGGGCGAGTTGCTGTAACCCATGCCCTTGGCCGCGTACACACTCGGCACGTCGACCTGGGCGTTGATGCCGAGGCCCTTCTCCATGGCGGCGGCGGTGGTGAACAGCTTGAAGATCGAGCCCGCGCCGTCACCGGCCAGCGAGTACGGCTGGCCGAGCAGCGTCTCGTTGGCGTCGCGGTTGAGGCCGTAGGTGCGGCTCGACGCCATCGCCAGCACGTGGTGTGCATCCTGACCGGGGGAGACCACCGACATGACCTCGGCGATGTTCTCGAGGTCCGGCGGCGCGTGCTCGGTGACCGACCGCTTCACCGATTCCTGCAGCACCGGGTCGAGGGTGGTCCTGATCAGGTAGCCGCCCTTGTCGATCTGTTCGCGGCTGATGCCCGACTCGGCCAGGTACTGCAGGGCGTAATCGCAGAAGAAGCCCCTGTCCTGGGCGGCGATGCAGCCACGCGGCAGACCCTTGGGCTCGGGCAGCACGCCGAGCGGTTCGGTCTTGGCCTTGCGGAACTCCTCGGCCCGGCTCGGGATGTTCTGGATGAGCGTGTCGAGCACGGTGTTGCGGCGGTCGGTGACGCCCTGGACGTTGGTGTAGGGGTTCAGCTTGGAGCTGGACTGCACCATGCCCGCCAGCATCGCCGACTGGGTGATGTTCAGGTCGGCCGCGTCGACACCGAAGTAGGTCTGGGCGGCGTCCTGGATGCCGTAGGAACCGTTGCCGAAGGGCACCAGGTTCAGGTAGCGGGTGAGGATCTCGTCCTTGGACAGCTCGCGGTCGAGGGTGAGCGCCATCCGGATCTCGCGCAGCTTGCGCGCGGGGGTGGTCTCGATGGCGGCGCGGCGTTCGGCGTCGGTCTTCGCGACGACGAGCAGGTTGAAGTTCTTCACGTACTGCTGATCCAGCGTCGAGGCGCCCTGCTGCACCTCACCGGAGGACGTGTTGGTCAGGAACGCGCGCAGCGTGCCCTGCCAGTCGACACCCTTGTGGTCGGCGAAGCGCTTGTCCTCGATGGACACGATCGCCAGCTTCATGTTGTTCGAGATCCGATCGCTCGGCACCTCGAACCGTCTCTGCTCGTAGAGCCAGGCGATGGGTGTCCCGTTGGCGTCGACCATCGTCGACACAGCCGGGACGGTGCCCTCCACCAGCTCGGCTGACACGTTGTCGACGGCATCGGCGGCCCGGTTGGAGATGAACCCGAACCCACCGGCCAAGGGGAACAACAGCCCGGCGACTAGCACGGCGGCCAGCGCGCAGCTGCCGGCCAGCCTCGCAAGCGTTTGAGTGATCGGCACCGGTCCAGACTAAAGGGTGGCGTGTCGAGGGACACGGTCTGCTGGCCGACGTCGGTTGTCCGGCCGGTGCCAGGGGGGTTGCTCGGGCGTGTCAACAAAATGATCACATCGGCGTGTCGCGGCCGGGCACGCCGGTGAACAGCGCCGCTGCCGCGTCGACACGCGATTTGAATGGACGCCCGTACCAAAAAATCGGCGGCCGGTCTTGCGTAACGGCCATACCTTTACCTAGATTGAGAACCCAGTGTGATAGAGCTAACACTCAAAGTGGAATGTGGTGCGGAACGCAGCGGTAGTTGGGTTGCTGTGATCCGCGCTCGCGATTCTGGAGCGCCGCACAACGGTGTTCGGACTGCAAAGGGGCACATCAAATGCACATCACAACCCCCATCGCTCGACTGGATGTAGAGCAGGCCGAGGCAAGGATCGCTTGGGTTGCCCAGGCGCGATGCAAGGAAGTGGACCCGGATCAGCTCTTCGTGCGCGGTGCGGCGCAGCGCAAGGCGGCCACGATCTGCCGTCATTGCCCGGTATTGATGCAGTGTGGCGCCGATGCCCTCGACAATCGGGTGGAGTTCGGCGTGTGGGGCGGCATGACCGAACGCCAGCGACGAGCGTTGCTCAAGCAGCACCCCGATGTGACCTCCTGGGCCGACTTCTTCCAGGCTCAGCGACAGCACCAAGTGGCCATCTGACACAGCGAATACCACAACGGCGCCGAGACCGCTGGGTTTGCGGGATCGGCGCCGTTGGCGGGTACCACCGCCGAAGCAAGCGATAGCCGATATGTCTGATTAGGAAGCGGCTTCGCCGGTCAGCTGATCGCCGACCGCACGCAAGGCGGTGAGGTCGGAGACCTCGAACGGCAGCGCGGTCACGGACACGATCCGGACCTTGGGATGCGCCCCGGTGAACCGGTGCAGCAGCCGTTGCTCCCGTTTGGCGGTGGCTACCCGCTCGGCATGGATGCGCAACACCGACGCGGTGAGCGGGTCGGTGTCGGCGAGCTGATCGGCGGCGGTGAGCGCGTGATCGCCGGACAGGCTCGTCAGCACGGGATGCGTTCGGTTGAGCACCAGACCGGCCAGCGGCATCTGCTCGGTCGACAACCGGTCGACGAAGAACGACGCCTCCCGCAACGCGTCCGGTTCCGCCGCGGCGACGACGAGGAAGTGGGTGCCCGGCTTGGCCAGCATCGCGAACGTGCGTTCGGCCCGGTCCTGGAAACCGCCGAACAGCGACTCGAGCGACTGCAGGAACGTCGAGGCGTCCTTGAGCATCTGCCCGCCGACGATCGTCGACACCCCGCGCATGGCCAGGCTCATCGCTCCCGTGACGAACCGGCCGACACCGCGACCCGGCGCCATGATGAGCCGGATCATCTTCCCGTTGAGGAACGTGCCGAGCCGTTTGGGCGCGTCGAGGAAGTCGAGGGCGTTGCGCGAGGGCGGGGTGTCGACCACGATCAGGTCCCACTCCTTGCGCGCGGCCAGTTGCCCCAGCTTCTCCATCGCCATGTATTCCTGCGTGCCGCCGAACGACGACGCCACCGTCTGATAGATCGGATTGGCGAAGATCTGCTCGGCCTTCTCGGGGCTGGTGTGCTCGAGCACCATGTCGTCGAAGGTGCGGCGCATGTTCAGCATCATCGCGTGCAGTTCGCCCGGCACCTCGGGGCCCAGCTCCACGCGCTGCGGTGAGTTGTCGAGTTCGGCGACGCCGAGCGACTGGGCGAGCCTGCGCGCCGGGTCGATGGTGAGCACAACGACCTTGCGGCCCGACTCCGCCGCGCGCAACGCGATCGATGCGGCGGTCGTCGTCTTGCCGACACCGCCGGAACCGCAGCACACGATGACCTTGGCCTGCGGGTCGGCGATGATCTCGGCGACATCGAGGGGAGGCGGGGTGGTCACACGGTCGTTCATCGCACTCCCTGCGCGGATAGCTGTTCGGCCAGTTCGTAGAGCCCGCCGAGATCCATGCCGTCGCTCAGCGCGGGCAGATGCAGCTGGGGGACGTCGACCTCGGCCAGCTCGGCGGCGCTCGCGTCCTGGGCGGTGAGCATCGTCGCGTGGTCGGCCGTTTCGGTGATCAGGCCGGCGAAATCGTTGTCGGACAGGGTGATTCCGGCCTTGGTGAGTCCGGCGGCGATCGCGGCGGTGTCGAGTTCACCGCGGACGGCGGCGACCCGGTCGGCGGGCGTGAGCTGACCGGCGGCCGCCCGGTTGACGATCACCGTGCCGATGCGCAGATCGTTCGCGGTGAGTTCGGCGACCGCGTCGGCGGTCTCCTGCACCGGCAGCGCCTCGAGCAACGTGACCAGGTGGATCATCGTCTGATCGGAATGCAGCAGCTTGGAGACGCCCTCGGCCTGCGAGGCGATCGGGCCGCCCTTGGCGATCTCGGCCATGGCCTGGGTGACGTCGAGGAACGACGCGATCCGCCCGGTCGGCGGCGAATCGACGACGATGTCGTCGTAGGCGGGTTTGCCGTCCTTGCCGACGCGCACCGCGCATTCCTTGATCTTGCCGGTGAGGATCACATCGCGTAGACCGGGCGCGATGGTGGTGACGAACTCGATGGCGCCCATCCGGCGCATCGCCCGGCCCGCGAAGCCGAGGTTGTAGAACATGTCGAGGTATTCGAGGAAGGCGTACTCGGTGTCCAGCGCCAGGGCCACCACCTCGCCGCCACCGTCGGCAGTGGCGATCTGGGTTTCGGTGGGCGGCAGCGGCGGCCGGTCGAACAGCTGCGCGATGGACTGGCGGTTCTCGACCTCCACCAGCAGCACCTTGCGTCCCCCTGCGGCCAGGGCGAGGGCGAGCGCGGCCGAAACCGTCGACTTGCCGGTGCCGCCCTTGCCTGTCACGTAATGCAAACGGGCCTTGACCGCGCGCTCTGGCCAGCCGGTCGTCGGCTCGGGAACCGAGGAAACCGGCTCTGCTGTTGGTGCTCCCACGTCGCCGAGCCTATAACCCGTTTCGCGGGGATGGTCGGGGTGAGCCCTAAACTCACACCATGAGTGAAGTCACCCTGTGGGAGTACGCGACCGTGCCGCTGTTGACGCACGCGACCAAGCAGATCCTCGATCAGTGGGGCGCCGACGGCTGGGAGCTGGTCACGGTGCTGCCCGGACCGACCGGCGAACAGCACGTCGCCTACCTGAAGCGGCGGAAGTAGTCGTGGCCACCGCGTGGAAGGACGCGCTCGACCGGCTCGGGGTCACCCTGCCGCCGGTCGCCGCCCCCGTCGCGGCCTACATCCCGGCGATCCGCACCGGTTCGCTGGTGTACACCTCGGGTCAGCTGCCGTTCGTCGACGGTGAATTGTCGGCGGTGGGCAAGGTCGGCGCCGAGGTCGATGTGGAGCAGGCCAAGGAGGCCGCGCGGCTGTGCGCGCTCAACGCGCTCGCCGCGGTGCACGATCTGGTCGGGCTCGACCAGGTCGTTCGGATCGTGAAGGTCGTCGGCTTCGTCGCCTCCGCACCGGGGTTCACCGATCAGCCGATCGTCATCAACGGTGCCTCGGAGTTCCTCGGTGAGGTGTTCGGCGAGGCGGGCGTGCACGCGCGCTCGGCCGTCGGCGTCTCCGAACTGCCCAAGAACACGCCCGTCGAGGTGGAACTGATCGTCGAGGTCGGATAGGTAGCCGTCATGGCACTGGAACATCCCGCGTACGGCCAGGTCAGGCAGGTCACGCCGACCGCGTCGGTGCTGCTGGCCGACAACCCGTCCCAGATGACGCTCGACGGGACGAACACCTGGCTGCTACGCGGACCCGGCAGCGACGACTATGTGGTCGTCGATCCGGGCCCGAAGGACAAGAAACACACCGCCGACATCGTCGCGGCCACCGGTGGGCGCATCGCCCTCACCCTCATCACCCATCACCATCCCGACCACACCGGCGGCATCGATCACCTGGTGAAGGCCACCGGGACACCGGTACGGGCGGTGGATCCGAAGTACCTGCGCGGCACCGTGACTCCGCTGGCCGACGGTGAGGTCATCGAGGCGGCGGGGCTACGGATCACCGTGCTCGCGACGCCGGGCCACACCGGTGACTCGGTGAGTTTCCTGCTCGACGACGCGGTCGTCACCGGTGACACGGTGCTCGGCCAGGGCACAACGGTGCTCGAATCCTCGGGTGGTGCGCTCGCCGCGTTCCTGTCGTCGCTGGAGCTGCTGCTCGAGCACGGCGCGGGCAAGGCGCTGCTGCCCGCCCACGGTCCCGATCACCCCGATGCCGAGCCGGTGGTGCGGTACTACCTGAACCACCGCCGCGAACGGCTCGACCAGGTCCGGGCGGCGCTGGTGGAGCTGGGCTCCGACGCGGGCGCTCTCGCTGTTGTTCGCAAGGTGTACGCCGATGTGGACAAACGCCTGTGGCCCGCGGCGCGGAGCTCGGTGCGGGCCCAGCTGGAATACCTGCGGGCCGAGAAGGGCTGACCGCTTCCTGATCGCCGGCACCGCGCGTGTCGGCGATCAGGTCGTGTGCGGTAACGCCGAAGTCCCGGCATGACGGAACCGCCGTGGTGTGGACGAGGCCCTCATCCTCATGAGCCACACGCGGTGGACCGCCGTACCGGGACGGCAGACGAATCGCCGGACGTCAGCGCGCGCGACGCGCGAGACGCTCCGAATCCGAGATCAGCACGCTCTTGCCCTCGAGACGCAGCCAACCGCGATGTGCGAAGTCGGCGAGCGCCTTGTTGACGGTTTCGCGCGAGGCACCGACCAGCTGGGCGATCTCTTCCTGGGTCAGGTCGTGCGTCACGCGCAGCGCACCGGCCTCCTGCGTGCCGAAACGCTGTGCGAGCTGCAGCAGCGCCTTGGCCACACGGCCGGGCACGTCGGTGAAGATGAGGTCGGCGAGGTTGTTGTTGGTGCGGCGAAGGCGTCGGGCAAGCACGCGCAGCAGCTGCTCAGCGATCTCGGGACGCTGATCGATCCACGACTTGAGTGCGTCGCGGTCCATCGTGACGGCGCGGACCTCGGTGACCGTGGTTGCGGTCGAGGTACGCGGACCCGGGTCGAAGATCGACAGTTCACCGAACATGTCGGACGGACCCATGATGGTCAGCAGGTTTTCCCGGCCGTCGGGGGAACGTCGGCCGATCTTCACCTTGCCCGTCGTGATGATGTACAGCCGATCGCCGGGTTCGCCCTCGTTGAAGATGACGTGGCCGCGCGGAAAATCTACGGGCTGCAGCTGCTTGGCGAGCGCGGCCACCGCGGTGGGCTCGACGCCTTGGAAGATGCCTGCTCTGGCGAGGGCCTCGTCCACGAATGTGCTCCTTATGGGATATGGCTTGCGAACCTGGTCGAGCGAATCGACCAACAGCGCAGTCTACGCGGCATTACGGCAGCACAGTGACAGACACCACGTAAAGAGTGGATTGCGCGAGCCGCGACACTGTGTCGGCGGGGAATGAGGAGATGGTTCAGCTGGCCCGGGCGACGTCCATGTCCGGCGTCCGTGCGCGGCGCTTGCGCACCCGCGCGACCGCGGCGGGAAGCCCGAGCTTGGTCAGTTCTTTCACTTCGGCGTTGCTGGCGTTGTCCAGGTACTGCTGAACCTCTTCATCGGGTTCGAGAAGTTTGCGGAGCCGATTCTCGACCCGCTCCATCCCCAGCGCGAACAGCATCAACAGCACTGGGAAGAGCACCACAGCGAGTCCTTGCATGACAGGCAGTAAACACGGTCCAGGTCTCAGATGGAACACAGGTGCCCAACTCGGTCGCGCAATGTTGTCGGACCGGTTCCGTATGGTGGTGCGGTGCCCGTTTCCCCCGCAACCGCCGCCGCAGGCGACGCCGTTCCGGTGCCGGTGACCACCGGGATCACGGCGGTCCGCAAACGCAAGAATCGCGCTATAGCTGCGGAAACGCGGATCGGGACGGTCCGTCGTGCCCGCCGGATGAACCGCACGCTCGCCGAGGCTTTCCCGGACGCGCACTGCGAGCTCGACTTCACGACTCCACTGGAATTGGCGGTCGCGACGATCCTGTCGGCCCAGTGCACCGACGTCAGGGTGAACCTCACCACTCCCGCGCTGTTCGCCAAGTACCGCAGCGCCCGCGATTATGCCGAGGCCAACCGCGTGGAGCTGGAGGAATTCATTCGGCCCACCGGCTTCTATCGCAACAAGACCAGCGCGCTCATGGGTCTGGGCCAGGCGCTGGTGGAGCAATACGACGGTGAATTGCCTCACACCCTCGACCAACTGGTGAAGCTGCCCGGCATCGGGCGCAAGACGGCCAACGTCATCCTCGGCAACGCCTTCGATGTGCCGGGTATCACGGTCGACACCCATTTCGGCAGGTTGGTGCGCCGCTGGGGGTGGACCGCGGAGGAAGACCCGGTGAAGGTCGAGCACGCGGTCGGCGAGCTGTTCGAGCGCAAGGACTGGACGATGCTCTCGCACCGGGTGATCTTCCACGGCCGCCGCGTGTGCCATGCGCGCAAACCCGCCTGCGGCGCTTGCGTGCTGTCCAACGACTGCCCCTCCTTCGGTGCCGGGCCGACCGATCCCGCCGTGGCCGCCGAGTTGGTGAAGGGGCCCGAGCGCGATCACCTGCTGGAAATGGCCGGGCTGTGAGCGAGGCGTCCCCGCTCGCCCGTCCCGGCGTTCGCTGGGTGCTCGCCGCACTGATCCTCGTCGTCGCGGCGACGGTCGCCCTGTGGCCGCGCGATGATTCCGGCTCCACCGAAACTCGCAAAACTTCGCAACAGGAGTCGGGCGTGTCGGCCGCCGAACGTGCCGCCGCCGGTTTGACAGCCTGTCCCGTCGCAGCCCCCGGCACGTCCGGTTCAGGGCCGCTGGCCGGGCTCACCGTCGGCTGCCTCGCCGACGGGACCCGAGCCGACCTGGCCGCCGCCCTCGCGGGCAAGCCCGCGCTCCTCAATCTCTGGGCCTACTGGTGTGGTCCCTGTGCCACCGAGCTTCCTCACCTGCAGGAATTCGCGCAGCGTGCGGGTTCGGCGCTCACCGTCCTCACCGTGCACAGCGATCCCGACGAGGCGAAAGCGCTCGCGCGGCTCTCGGGTCTCGGCATCACCTTGCCCGGCGTTTCCGACCCGGCGGCCGCGGTGCGCGGCGCGGTCGGCGCGCCGCCGGTACTCCCGGTTTCGGTGTTGCTGCGCGCGGATGGCAGCGTGGCGAGTGTGGAGGTGCGAACCTTCGCCGACGTGACCGACATCGCCGATACGGTCGCCGCGAAGCTCGGTATCACGGTATGACAGACAGCGTTGTGTGGTGGCAGGCGAAGAGGATGACAGCGTGAACGGTGTGGCGAGACTGGACGACTCCGGGATTCCGGCCTGGCTCCACCCGGCGACGAGGCACGGCGGCCCCGACGCCGACGACACCCTCGCCACCTCCCGCGCCCTGCGCCGCGCCATGTCGATCACCGGCAAACCGAGGCGAGCGGCGGTACTCGTGCTGTTCGGCGGCTCCGCCGACGGCGGCCCCGGAGCACCACCCGCCGACGCCGAGGTGCTGCTCACTCAGCGCGCCTCGACCATGCGTCAGCACCGCGGCCAGGTCGCCTTCCCCGGCGGCGCCGAGGACCCCGGCGACGACGGCCCGGTCGGCACCGCCCTGCGCGAAGCCGTGGAGGAGACCGGCCTCGACCCGTCGGGCGTGCAGCCCTTCGCGACCCTGCCCACCCTGTTCGTACCGCCGTCGAAATTCGACGTCACCCCCGTGCTGGCCTGGTGGCGGGAGCCGAGCGAGGTGCGGGTCGTCGACCAGGGCGAAACCGAACGGGTGGTCCGGGTGCCGCTGAGCGAATTACTCGATCCCGCACACAGATTCATGGTGCGTGGCAGTCTCGGCTACCAGAGTCCCGCCTTCCAGGTCGACGGCATGCTGGTGTGGGGACTCACCGGCGGTATCCTCGCCGGCATCATCAAAACTGCTGGGTGGGAACGAGACTGGGATCGGGGCGACGTGCGTGATCTGGAGAGCTCGCTGGCTGCGGTCGGAATGACCCTGTGAGCGCGCGGCACATCGGCACAGCTGTCATCGCCGTCATGTCGGAGCCGAACGTCTGCGAGGCGCAAGCATGAGCGCCTCGGTGTGGCTCGATATCGCGGTGGTGCTGATCGCGCTGGTCGCGGCATCCACCGGGTGGCGGCAAGGGGCGGTGGCCTCGGCGCTGGCGTTCTTCGGCGTCGCGCTCGGTGCCGTCGCGGGCATTCTGATCGCACCGCACATCCTCAAGCACCTCAGTGAGGGCCGCAGCCGGGTACTCGGCGGCATCCTGCTGATCGTGCTGTTGGTGATCGTCGGTGAGGTCGCAGGCATGGTCCTCGGCCGGGCCGCCCGCTCCGGCATCCGGCATCCGTTCGCACGCAGTGTCGACAGCGGTGTCGGTGCGGTGCTGCAGGCGCTCACGGTGCTGGTCGCCGCCTGGCTGATGGCATTGCCCCTGGCCACGGCCTCCCAACCAGGTGTGGCTGCCGCCATCAACGGTTCCCGAGTGCTCGCCGACGTGAACGCCGTTGCCCCCGCCTGGTTGCGCAAGCTGCCCAACGAGTTCTCCAAACTGCTCAACACCTCCGGGCTTCCCGATGTCATCGGACCCTTCGGCCGCGCGCCCATCGCCGCTGTCGAACCCCCCGACCCGAGCGTTCTGGCCAGCCCCGTCGCCGCCTCGTTGCAGCCGAGTGTGCTGCGCATCCGTGGTGTCGCCCCGAGCTGCCAGCGCGCGCTGGAAGGTTCCGGCTTCGTCGTAGCGCCGGAGCGCGTGATGACAAACGCGCACGTTGTCGCAGGCACCACCAGCGTGTCGGTCGATACCGCACGCGGACCGCTCGATGCCAACGTTGTGCTGTTCGACCCGTCAAAGGACATCGCGGTCCTCGAGGTCCCCGGCCTGACTTCACCGGTGATTCCGCTGGCACCCACGCCCGCCGCATCCGGCGAGAGCGCGATTGTGCTCGGTTACCCCGGCGGTGGGCCGTACACCGCCAGCGCGGCCCGCGTCCGCGAAACCTTGGACCTCACCGGCCCGACGATTCATCGCGACGGAACTGTCGAACGCGAGGTCTACACAGTTCGCGGCCAAGTCCGCGCAGGCAACTCGGGCGGCCCCCTGGTCGACACCGAAGGCCAGGTACTGGGCGTCGTCTTCGGCGCCGCCGTGACCGACGACGACACAGGCTACGTACTGACCCTCGACGAGGTCGCCTCAGAGCTGGCAGCCGCCGGCGTCAGCAACGCTTCAGTCGACACAGGAGCCTGCGTCTTGAGCTGAGGCGCACACCGGCAACCCGCTAGCTGGAGGCCCTGAGTGATGCGCACCCCGGTCCGGATTCCCAGCAGTCCGCCATGACAGCCTCCCCAACCCCGCACATCCCGACCTCGAGGAGGGATCGCCGCGAAGCGGCGTAGCGGCCCGGCCGCGAGTTAGCCGCCGTTGCGCATGCGCGCAGCGCGAGCAACGGTGGCTAACTCGCGGCCCTCCAGGGGCCGCGCTCGAGCGCGCCAGCGCTCCAAAAACACAGCCAGCACTTCATGGGCGCAAACCCAAAAGTGCCGGGTACGCGCCCCACACACGCGTACCCGGCCAACTCACGCCAACAACTCCCGCAGCTCACCAACCGCCGTGCGCAGGTGGTCGGCGAACGCGTACATCTGATCGGACACCGACTTCGGTGTGGCCAGGTAGATGTTCCAGCGGTCCGGCAGCAGCACATAGGCGATGCCGATACAGCGCGGGCTGGTGGATCCGAAACCGAAGTAGCGGATGTACTGCGAGGGCGCCGAGCTGGTCGACAGGTAGTCGTCACGCATGACCGTCCAGCCGGGGCTGTCGAACAACGCGATCCGCTCACCGTCCACACCGAGCTCGGCACCGCGGCGGCGCTGGATCCACTCGAGCTCCCACAGGTGCTGCTCGGGTGCCTGGCCCGCCTGGCATTCCTTGGCGCGGTTCACGTGCGCGGTGGCGGCGGCCCGCGCGGCGGCGAGCTTGGTCTCCTGGTCGGCCTCGGGGTCGACCATGGCGTCGACGAAGGCCACCATCTCCGGTGTCACCACCCGCATGGCCTCGGTGCGGCCGTTGCGGAACTGGCGGGTCGCGATGGACTCGTAGGTCGCCCCGGTGATGCCCTTGCTGCGCCGGTGCGCGAGCTGATAACTCAACTGCGCGAACGCGTCCGGCGAGATGCCGAGCTTCTTGGCGTCGGCGGTGCCGAAGTCGTCGAACGACACCAGCGAGGTGGCGGTGTCGGCGGCGAACTTCGCGAAATCCGCTCCGGCGGCGGCGATATCGGCGCGTGCCGCCGAGTCGAGTTCGAACTCGACCGGCTCGACGGCGGGCAGTCCCTGCGCCTTGGCACCGCTGGTGGCGGCGTGGTCGTCGGCGCCGCGCTCGAGCAGCGCGTCGACGAACGACAGCACCGTTGTGCCGTCGAGCCCGCAGTGCTCGATATTGATGCCTGCCTGGCCGTCGGCGAAGACGATGAACGACACCGACTTGTCGAAGTAGCGGTTGCCGCTGTCGCCGTGCAGGAGCTGATCGCAGGCGTGCAGTTCGTCGCGGGGCGCGAAGTCCTCGAGGCACACCGAAAACAGTGCGGTCTCGATGACGTCGAACGCCTCCACATTGGCGGGCACGGTGCGCAGGGCGGCCCGGCTGCGGGCCCATTCGGCGCGCGCCTTGGTGGTGAGATGACCGACCGAGGTATCGGTGGCGGCCGGCTTGGTGCCCGCCTTGATCACCGCACGCAGCCCGTCGACGAGGTCGGAGAACGCGTACGGCGCACCGTCGACCCCGACCACATCCATCCGGAAGATGTTGCCGCGGTAGAAGACCGCGATGTGGCGGGCGTTCGATGGCCCCGGCCATTCGTCGCTGTAGGGCTTGCGAACGGAGTCCTGCACCTCGCCGGGAATCCGGGTCTCGGAGAACAGGTACTTGTTCTGCCACATCGACAACTGCTGTCCACGCTGGGTGACCGGCGGGATCTTCTCCGCGTCCAGGGCCAGCTTGAAGTCGACAGCGGCGCCGATGAGCGCGGCGGCCCGCTCGGCCTGCCCCGCCACCGTCGACGACGCCAGCGGCGTGTCGTCACGGAACAGGAACACGAAGTTGGCGTTGAGCGCGATCCGGTCGCGGCGGCCCAGGTACCGCGAGGGCCAGAACTCGTCGAGCCAGCTGCCGACACCGGGTGTGGCGTCGTATTCGGCCAGCGCGGCGTGCAGGGTGCGCCCGGCCCCACCGGGGCGCAGCAGCTCGGCTACCGCGCCCTCGGTGGTGGCGTATTCCTCGGCGCCGAGCAGCGGAGCGCACCACTGCAGGAACCGCGCGCAACTGTCTTCCAGTGTCGGCAGCGGAACCCGGGGCAGGGTGTCTTCGGCGGCGAACGTGGGTTGGTTCAATCCAGATCCTCAGGTCTCGATGGGATGCGGGCGGGACAGGAACAGGTTGGCGTAGAGCCAGCCTTCGGCTTCGTGATCGGTGGTGTCGATTCCCTTGGCCGCCAACGCATCGAGTACCTGCTGACGTTCCTGCGCCGAGGCGAAGCGACGCTGCTGGAACATACCGGGCCGCTGCTCACTGCGATAGCCGAGCGCGGCGAGTTCGGCGGCGATGGGATCGAAGTCGAACATCCGCAACACGAAGTGCGCCATCCACGGTCGCTTGTGTGGATCGGCTTGCGCGACCCTGGACAGGGTTTTCTCGGTGATGTAGCCGACGCATCCGGTGGAGATCACCAGATCGGCGGAGGCGAGCACACGTCGCTGTGCCTCGGTGGGCTCGGTGGCCTCGAGGTCGGCGTGCACGTAGTCGTGCAGGAGTCCGGCGGCGTGGGCGTAGGTCAGCGCCGGGCGTGCGGCGTCCATCCCGATGAAGCGTACGTCGGGCATCAGGTCGGTGCGTAACCGCTCCCGGTCCGCCGCGATGAGGCCGACGCGGTCGGTGTCGGCGTGGTCGCGGTAGTGCGTGGCCAGCTCGTCGACGGTGGTGTCGGTCCGCAGCAGCGCCGCGTTCACTCCGTAGGAGCAGCCCAGATCGAGCACCGTCGGGATGCGGTCCGGACGCGCGGCGCGCAGCTGGCGCAACTGCTCGGCGAAATGCGGCTTCGCCAGTTCCGGGATCCGGTAGTCCAGCTCGTTCATGCGCGCGAAATACGCGCGCGGGTCCGGACTCTCGTAGATGTCGTCGAAGGATGCTTTACCGGTGGTGTGCAACGGAACGGACATGGGTTCCTCTCAGTCGAGCAGTCGGTCACCTCGGACGGCGGCGGCCGCGGCGGCCACGTGATCGGGTAGCACACGGCCGAACAGCTGCCTGGTGCGTTCGACAGTGCCGATCACCCCTGGCCGGTCCGTGTAGGCGAAGATCGCCGAATGTCGTTGTCCGGCACCGGTCACCTCGGTGACGCGGTGCAGGGAGAAGCGGCCCTTGAACAGTTGCAGGTCGCCCGGGCGCAGCTCGAGCGCCCGGATGAAGCGCCCGCCCTCGCCGGTGAGCACGGCCCGCACGTCGTCGAGATTCTCGGCGTGCGGGTCACGGATGTTGGGGCAGTACTCGAAGACACCGCCCGAGTCGGGGCGGCGGGTGAGCATGCTGACGGTGAATTCGTTGGTGTCGAAATGCCAGGGGTGCGACATGCCCGGCTCGACCACGTTCAGACACAGCCCGGCCAGCGGGTCGGCGAATTCGTGCAGCTCGTCGAGTTCGAAGCAGTCGGCGACGAAGCGCTGGAACACCGGGTCGGTGTAGAGGCGCTGGATCAGCGCGTCGGTGGGGATGTGGTCGCGGGCGACGAAGGCGTTCCCCCGGTCGAGCACGATGCGCGCCGGGTGATCGGCGGGCAGGTCGGCGTCGAGCGGAATGTTGTAGGCGTTGACCCGCTCCACCTTGTAGTGGGCGTGCGGGGCGATGGCCTCACCCTCGGCGCGCAGGGTGTCGAGCAGCTGCGGGCGGATGAATTCCCGCAGCACGGTACAGCCGTCCTCGGCGAGTTCGGCACGGGCCGCGTCGATCGCGGCCTGTCTCCCCGGATCACCCGGATCGGTGAGTGGATACCGTGCGATGTCGACGATTTCGTCAAGCCCCCGCGTGCCTGTCATGGAAACAGTTTGCGCGAAAATTCTGTGACACGCCCGGGATTCGGTCGAATCGGCCAATCCCGAACAGATCACAGAGAGATGAATTCATCTGTGCCACAACAGTTTTCGTAAATTCCACCCCGATGACGGAATTATCACGGTAGGCTATTACGCCCTATCACGCGGTGGCAGTGGCCCGTTCGTCCCGTGCGGCGAAGGCGGCACGCAGGTCGGCCACCGACAATCCGTTCAGTGATTCCCTGAATACCCGCCCGGCGACCTCGGGAACCTCGATTTCGCAGGGAATCACGATCACCGCGCAGCCGGCCCCCTGCGCGGCCAGCGCACCGGTCGGCGAGTCCTCCAGCGCGACACAGTCGGCCGGATCGACACCGAGCAGTTCGGCCGCGCGCAGGTAGACGTCGGGCGCGGGCTTCCCGTGGGCCACCTCGTCACCACAGACCGACAGGTCGAAGAAGTGCCTGCCGAGGGTGTCGAGGCCGTACTCGGTGAGCGAGCGTTTGGTGTTGGTCACCAGCGCGCAGCGCAGACCCGCGGCGCGCACCATGTTCAGCGCGTCGAGCGCGCCCGGGCGCCACGGGATGGGGCCGAGCATCAGTTCGGTGACGCGCTGTTCGAGGAACTCCCCCGCCGCCGCGATCACCTGCGGGGTCGTCGTGACGCCGATACCGTCGAAGAGCATGCGCAGCGCATTGGGCCCGGAAGCACCGATGAGGGAGTGACGCAACTCGTCGCTCATCTCGTGGCCGTGTTCGCGGGCCAGCTCGCGCACGGCGATGTCCCACAGCTTTTCCGAATCGAGCAGTGTGCCGTCCATGTCCCACAGCACCGCGGCCGGTCGCACGCTCACGTGTTCACTCGCCTCGTTCTCGTCGTCTCGCCGGCACCAGCGCTCGCGGGGCCCGGTCAAGCCTAACGGGTTCGGTTTATACCCCTGATCCGGCGATCTGGAGGTTGCCCGCGTCGCCGGTTACCTGGATCCAGCGGTTCTCCGAGCTCACCGACCCGTTGGTGAGGTGGTAGGTGAGCGAGACGACCGCGCGATCGGGCCCGCTGGGGGTGATCGATCCGACAGTCACCGAGCGCACCGTCGACCAGAACGACGAGTACTGACCGAAGCCGCCGGTCTGGGCCTGGTAGCCCGGGGCAAGGCGCGACCAGGCACCACTGGTGTTGCCGGGCAGCATCCCGTAATAGCTCGCGATGAACTGGTTGATGCGTTCGGGCGTCGGTGGGCCGAACGGTGTCGTGGTGATGGTGGTCGTGGTGGGGCGCGGGGTGGTGGTCGCGCTGCTCGTGGCCGGGGTGGAGGTGGGTGCGGTGGTGGCCCCGGACGGCGGCGGCGCCGAGACGGTGATCGTCTCCTGCTCGGGCACGATCACGACAGTGCTCACCTTGCCGTCGACCAGGGTGGTCACCGTGACGGGCGAGGGCGGATCCTGCGCCTGCTGCCCGGCGTCACCGCCACGGTCACGGGTGACGACCAGGACCACGAGCATCACCGTGAACGCGGCGACGGCGGCGGCCAGCAACAGGACGGCACGGTTGTTGGACGAATCGATGCGGGCAGGCGCAGGGGTGAAAGCGGGCGGGCGCGCGGGCGACGGCTGGTCGGGCGCACCGGCATCGCGGACCCCGCCGAGAAATTCGGTGGCCGCGGCCGAGTCGACATCACCGGGTGCCGGTGCCGGCTCGGGCAAGCGTGGTCCGGCCGGAGGTGGCGGCCCGACGAGACCCGGCGCGCTCGCACCCGAGGAACCGCCGGTGATCGCCGAGCGGGCAGCCTTGGCGAAAGCCAGGCCACTGCCGAGCAACCCGGCGGCCTTCACTCCCCCACCCGAGGGCGCCTGCGGCTCGGAGGTTGTCGTCCCGCCCAGGTCGAGCACTTTGGTCGCGGTGGCAGGCAGCGCCGGAACACGCCCTGCCGCAACGTCTTCCAGTGCGCGCCGCGCCTGTGCCATGGTCGGGCGCTCGGCATCGTCGGCGGTGAGCAACCACATCAGCACCGGTCCGAGCGGGCCCGCCTTCTTCGGCTCGGGCACCACCCCGCGTGCGACGGCGTGCAGGACAGCGAGGGGATTGTCGCCCTCGCCGAACGGCGGCGCGCCCTCGACGGCGGCGTAGAGCGTGGAGCCGAGGGCGAACACGTCGGCGGCCGGTTTCGGATTGTCGCCACGGGCGATCTCGGGCGCCAGATAGGCGGGGGTGCCCGCGAGGAACCCCGTCGCGGTGACGGTGACGTCGCCGGTGGCGTGCGAGATGCCGAAGTCGGTGAGCTTGACGGTGCCGTCGTCACCGACGAGCAGGTTGGCCGGTTTCACATCGCGGTGCATGATTCCGGCGTCGTGCGCGGCGGACAACGCCGCCGCGGCCTGCGCGCCGATCCCGGCCACCTCGATCGGCGACAGCGTCGCCCCGCCGGAGATCTTCACCGCGAGGCTCGGCGCGTTCATGTATTCCATGACCAGCCACGGCTGGCCGTCCTCTTCGGCGACATCGAAGACGGTGATCGCGTTGGGGTGGTGCAGGCGGGCGGCGATGCGGCCCTCACGCATGGCCCGCAATTTCGCTTCCAGCGCTTGGGTTCCGGTGAGACCCGGCGCGAGCAGCACCTGCTTGACCGCGACGGTGCGCCGCAACCGGATGTCGGTGGCGCGCCACACCACGCCCATCGCACCCGTGCCGATCGGGTCGGTGAGTCGATAGCGTCCCGCGATCAACCGATCCGATGTCATAACGTGTGCCCCTCCTGCTTACCGCCGAGTCGTCCAGCCCTCCGCGCCACAGCGGGATGAAACTTCCGAAAATCCTACGTGCCTCAGCGCTTCGATTCCGTTGCCGACCATCGACCACCATGGTCGACCGGTCCGGTTCGTGATCAGATTCACAACGGGCACAGTACGAATCGGGCCGGTCCCAGGTGGACCGGCCCGATCACCGAACACCGATCTCAGGCGTTGAAGTACTTCGCCTCGGGATGCAGCAGGACGAAGGCGTCGGTGGACTGCTCGGGATGCAGCTGCAGTTCTTCCGACAGCGTCACCCCGACCCGGCCCGCGTCGAGCAGGTCGACGAGCTTGGCGCGATCCTCGAGGTCCGGGCAGGCACCGTAGCCGAAGGAGTACCGCGCGCCCCGGTAGCCGAGCTTGAAGTAGTCCTGCACATCGGCCGGGTCGCTGTCGGCGACCGACTGCCCGTCGATGCTCAGTTCCTCACGCACCCGGCGGTGCCAGTACTCGGCCAGCGCCTCGGTGAGCTGCACGCCGATACCGTGCACCTCGAGGTAGTCGCGGTAGCTGTCGCCCGCGAACAGGGCGTTGGCGAAGTCGGCGATCGGCTGACCCATGGTGACCAGCTGGAAGGGCAGCACGTCGACCTGACCGGTCTCGCGTGCCTTGTCCCGCGAGCGGATGAAGTCGGCGATGCACAGGAACCGGTCACGCTGCTGACGCGGGAAGGCGAACCGGTACCGTTCTGGCGCGTCCGGTTGCGGCTCGGTCAGCACGATGACCTCGTCGCCCTCCGACACCGCCGGGAAGTACCCGTACACCACGGCGGCGTGCTGCAACACGCCCTCGGTGGCCAGCCGGTCGAGCCAGTACCGCAGCCGGGGACGGCCCTCGGTCTCGACCAGTTCCTCGTAGCTCGGCCCGTCACCAGCACGCTGCCCGCGCAGACCCCACTGCCCGAGGAACAGTGCCCGCTCGTCGAGCAGGCCCGAATACTCCGCCAGCGGAAGGCCTTTCACCACACGCGTGCCCCAGAACGGCGGGGTCGGCACCGGCAGGTCGGCGGCCACGTCGGAACGCTCGGGCACCACGATGGGCGCCTCGGCGGCCTTGCGCTCGGCGGCGATCCGCTTGGACCGTTCGTGGCGGACCTTGCGCTCGGCGGCCTTCTTCTTCGCCTCGATCGCCTCGGGGCTGTCGGGGTCGAGGCCACCGCCGCGCTTGACGGTCATGATCTCGTCCATCAACCGCAGGCCCTCGAAAGCGTCACGCGCGTAGTGCACTTCACCGTCGTAGACCTCGGTGAGGTCGTTCTCGACGTAGGAGCGGGTGAGTGCGGCACCACCGAGGAGCACCGGGAACTGCTCGGCCACGCCCTTGGCGTTGAGCTCGGCCAGGTTCTCCTTCATCACCACGGTGGACTTCACCAGCAGGCCGGACATGCCGATCACGTCGGCCTTCTTGTCCTGGGCGGCGTCGAGGATGGTGGCGATGGGCTGCTTGATGCCCAGGTTCACCACCTCGTAGCCGTTGTTGGACAGGATGATGTCGACCAGGTTCTTGCCGATGTCGTGCACATCGCCCTTCACCGTGGCCAGCACGATGCGGCCCTTGCCCGAGTCGTCGGTGGCCTCCATGTGCGGTTCCAGGTGCGCCACCGCGGTTTTCATCACCTCGGCCGACTGCAGCACGAACGGCAGCTGCATCTGACCCGACCCGAACAGCTCACCGACGGTCTTCATGCCCGACAGCAGCGTCTCGTTGATGATCTGCAACGGCGGCACCGACTTCATCGCCTCGTCCAGATCCTCGCCGAGACCGTTGCGTTCACCGTCGACGATGCGGCGTTCCAGGCGCTCGAACAGCGGCAGCGCGGCCAGCTCCTCGGCGCGCGAGGCCTTCGAGGACGCGGTCGACACGCCTTCGAACATGGCCATGAGCTTCTGCAGCGGGTCGTAGTCCTCGCCGCGGCGGTCGTAGATCAGGTCGAGGGCGGTCTCGCGCTGCTCGTCGGGGATCCGGCTCATCGGCAGGATCTTCGAGGCGTGCACGATGGCCGAGTCGAGCCCGGCCTCCACGCACTCGTGCATGAACACCGAGTTCAGCACCTGCCGGGCGGCCGGGTTCAGGCCGAAGGAGATGTTGGACAAACCGAGGGTGGTCTGCACCTGCGGGTGGCGGCGCTTGAGTTCGCGGATCGCGTTGATGGTCTCGAGACCGTCCTTGCGCGATTCCTCCTGGCCGGTGCCGAGGGTGAAGGTCAGCGTGTCGATGATGATGTCGGACTCGGCCAGCCCCCAGTTGCCGGTGATGTCGGCGATCAGCCGCTCGGCGATGGCGACCTTGTGGTCGGCGGTGCGGGCCTGACCCTCTTCGTCGATGGTCAGCGCGACCACGGCGGCACCGTGCTCGGCGACCAGCGCCATGATCTGCTGGAATCGCGACTCGGGACCGGCGCCGTCCTCGTAGTTCACCGAGTTCACCGCGCACCGGCCGCCCAGGTGCTCGAGCCCCGCCTGCAGGACCGCGACCTCGGTGGAGTCGAGCATGATCGGCAGGGTGGACGAGGTGGCCAGACGCGAAGCCAGCTCGTTCATGTCGGCGGCGCCGTCGCGGCCCACGTAGTCGACGCACAGGTCGAGCATGTGCGCGCCGTCGCGGGTCTGGTCCTTGGCGATCTCGAGGCAGCGCTGCCAGTCGGCGGCCAGCATCGCCTCACGGAAAGCCTTGGAGCCGTTGGCATTCGTACGCTCGCCGATCATCAGGATCGAGGCGTCCTGTTCGAACGGCACGGCGGTGTACATGCTCGACACGGCGGGCTCGTGCTCGGGGTGACGGCGATCGTCGATCGGCGGCAGCGTCTTTTCGACCTCGCGCACCGCCTCGGCGACCTGACGGATGTGCTCGGGCGTGGTGCCACAGCAACCACCCACCATCGACAGCCCGAACTCGGAGACGAAACCGCTCATCGCGACGGCCAGCTCCTCGGCGGTGAGCGGGTACTCCGCGCCCTTGGCACCGAGCACCGGCAGACCCGCGTTCGGCATCACCGACACCGGAATGGTGGCGTGGCGAGACAGGTGCCGCAGGTGCTCGCTCATCTCGTCGGGCCCGGTGGCGCAGTTCAGGCCGATCATGTCGATACCGAGGGGTTCCAGCGCGGTGAGTGCCGCACCGATCTCGCTGCCGACGAGCATGGTGCCGGTGGTTTCCACCGTCACGTGGGTGATGATCGGGATCCGGCGACCGGCGGCGAGCATCGCCCGGCGGCTGCCGGTGATCGCGGCCTTCACCTGCAACAGGTCCTGGCAGGTTTCGATGAGGATGGCGTCGGCGCCGCCGTCGAGCATGCCGAGCGCGGCCTCGGTGTAGGCGTCGCGCAACGCGGCGAACGGGGCGTGGCCCAGCGTCGGCAGCTTGGTGCCCGGACCCATCGACCCGAGGACGTAGCGCGGGGTGCCGTCGGCCGAGGGGCCCATTTCGTCGGCCACCTCGCGGGCGATACGGGTGCCGCGCTCGGACAGGTCGCGGATCCGGTCGGCGATGTCGTAGTCGGCGAGGTTGGGCAGGTTGCACCCGAAGGTGTTGGTCTCCACCGCGTCCGCGCCCGCCGCGAAGTACGCGCGGTGGATGTCGGCGAGGACATCGGGGCGGGTGTCGTTGAGGATCTCGTTGCATCCCTCGAGGCCGCGGAAGTCGTCGAGCGTGAGGTCCGCGGCCTGCAACATCGTGCCCATCGCACCGTCGCCGATGACGACACGGCGTCGCAGCGTGTCGAGGAGCGTGGTATCGAAAGTGGTGGGCAAGGACGCAGGCATGGTTCAAGACTAGTGGGCGCCTCCGACACACGAGACCACTGTCGGTGATCCAGTGGCCCGGGCCACACAACACGCAACCCTGCCGGTCGCCACAAAACAATTGGCACAAGACACTAGGCTGACCTGGTGGATGCCAGTGAGACCCCCGAGACGGAACTGCCGACGTTGCGCAATCCCGTGCTGGTCGCGGCCTTCGAGGGCTGGAACGACGCCGGAGATGCCGCCAGTGGCGCGGTCGAACATCTGGAGTTGCTCTGGGACTCCGAGCCGCTGGCCGAACTCGACTCCGAGGACTATTACGACTACCAGGTGAACCGGCCGACCGTGCGTCAGGTCGACGGGGTGACCAGGGAGATCCAGTGGCCCTCGACCATGTTGTCGGTGTGCTCGCCGCCCGGCAGCGATCGCGACGTGGTGCTGCTGCGCGGGATCGAACCCAATATGCGCTGGCGCAGCTTCTGCAACGACCTGCTCGAGTTCATCGAACAGCTGGGTGTGGAGACGGTGGTGATCCTCGGCGCGTTGCTGGCCGACACGCCGCACACCCGGCCGGTGCCGGTCACCGGTTCGGCCTACAGCCCCGAGGCCGCCGAGCGATTCAATCTGGAACAGACACGCTACGAGGGTCCGACCGGGATCACCGGCGTGCTGCAGGACCAGTGCGTGAAGGCGGGCGTGCCCGCCGTGTCGTTCTGGGCCGCCGTGCCGCACTACGTGTCACAACCGCCGAATCCGAAGGCGACGATCGCGCTGCTGCACCGGGTGGAGGAGGTCCTCGACATCGAGGTGCCGCTCGGTGAGCTGCCTGCTCAAGCCGAGGAGTGGGAGGCCGCGGTGAACGAGATGACCGTCGGCGACGAGGAGATCAGCGAATACGTGCGCTCGCTCGAGGAACGGGGCGACGCGGCACTCGATCTCAACGAGACGATGTCGAAGATCGACGGTGACGCGATCGCCGCGGAGTTCGAGAAGTACCTGCGCAGGCGCGGGCCGGGAAGCTTCGGGCTGTAGACCCGACGCACCGGCCCGCTCGGGCCGCCGCCGTCAGGATGGTGGTTCGGTGTCGGAGGCCGCCATCTCAGCGCTCCAGGGTGAGGACTTGGGCGGCGGCTTCGTGCGCCAGCTTGGCGATCAGCATGTCGCGCGGAATCGTCTGCCCGGCAAGATGATCGAGCGACGGGACCACCACGTGGTGTGCGTCGGCCCGCTTCAATTCCTGGGTGAGCTCGGCGAAGGCCGCACCGTCACCCGCGGTCGATTCATGGAACGTCGCGGCGAAACACATCCCCGCTGTAGCCGCGAGGCTGCGTAGCGCATCCTCCAATTGATCGCCCTGGCCCTCGGCCAGATCGTCACGCAAGTATCCATAGATCAACGCTTCCACCCGAACCTCCGTTGGATTGGGATCGCTGTTCTGTTGTCGGATCCCCCCGCGCGGCGCCAGCCGCCGCGCGGGGGTACTGCGTTGCCTCGCAAGCTCTCCTGCGGGGCGGGTGATCGGTCCGGCCGAGCACCTACTTACAGCATGCGCATTCGTCCTCCGTTGTAGCAGATGTCAAACCGATGACATCTACATGCCCTATCCGGGACGCCGAACGTTAACTGGTGGAATACTACGGCCGTGACCGCAACTGATGATCGACCCGTCTGGGCTGTCCGGATGCGCTCGGAACGTGACGCGAGGGGATGGTCGCAAGCCGACGCCGTCCGCGCGATGCGTGCCAAGTCCTCACACAACCTGCCGACGGACAGTACTCTGCTGCGCAATTGGCGCCGCTGGGAGTCCGGTGAATCACGACCCGACGAGTTCTACGCGCCGATCATCGCGGCCGCGTTCGACACCGTCCCCGCCGCGTTCTTCCCCAAAGCCCGTCCCAACCGCGATGACGAGCTGTTATCCGCAACCGGTATGGACACACTGGAATTCATCGGCAGGCTACGCATGTCCGATGTCAACAGCGCCACCCTCGACGCGGTGCGGATCACCGCCGAACGGTTGTGCTGCGAGTACGCCTATGCCGACCCGCACGAGCTGCACGCCGAGGGAACCGCGTGGTTGCGCCGGATCACCTCGCTGCTCGACGGCCGACTCACTCTGAGCCAGCATCGGGAGATCCTCGTACTGGCCGGCTGGGTGGCGTTGCTGGTGGGTTGCGTCGATTACGACCTCGGCCACCGGGCCGGCGCGGAAGCCACTCGGCGCGCGGCGGATTCGCTCGGCCGGGAGGCGGGCAATCCCGAGATCGTCGGCTGGGCGGCGGAGATGTCGGCGTGGTTCGCGTTGACCCAGGGCAACTTTCGCGGCGCCATCGATGTTTCCGAGAAGGCGATGGCGGGAACCACGTCGATGGGTGTCGGGGTGCAGCTGGCCGCGCAACGCGCCAAGGGCTGGGCGCGCCTGGGCGATCGCCGGGCGGTGCAGACGGCGCTCGACGAGGGCCGGGCGATCCTGGCGCGGATGGGTCATCCGGCCGATCTGGACAACCACTTCGTCGTCGACGCAACGAAATTCGACTTCTACGCCATGGACTGCTGCCGGGTGGCCGGGCAGGACCGGCTGGCCGAACGCTATGCCCAGCAGGTGATCAAGGATTCGACGCGGCCCGACGGCAGTGTGCGCAATCCGATGCGCGTGTCGGAGGCCCGGCTCACGCTCGCGGTGGTCGCGGTGCGTGATCGCGATCTGGAGCGCGCGGTGGAGGAAGGTGTCGCGGCGTTCACGGCGGGCCGCAAGTCGCTGCCGTCGCTGGCCTGGATCGCGGGCGAGGCGGCGCGCGAGATCATCGAACGCTTCCCCGGTGATCCGCGTACCCAGTCGTTCCTCGAGCAGTTGCGCTCGCTCAACGTCGGGTGAGCGCGGCGGCGATGCCACGCCGATCCGGGGCGGGTCGGTCGGAGCAGTGCTCGGTCACCACTAATCTGTCTACGGTGACCGACCACCGCGCCGACGGCCTGCCCAGCGCCGTCCCTGCCCTCTGGGACGAGCGGCTGCGGTTGTTCTCGTTCGCCACCGCCGAGAAACGCGCCGACTACCTGCGGGTTCTGCGCGCCTTCGACAGTGCGCGCGCGGCGTACGTGGTGTTGCTGCACGCCGACGATGTCGCCGAGTGGATCGCCAAGGCCGAGGCGGGCACGCAGGGGCCCGCTCCGGCGGGGGTGCCGCTGTCGGCGGCCGAGATCGGTCCGCTGCTCGAGCAACTGCACCGCTGGGGTGTGCTCGAGCGCAGCTACGATGGCACCCGGGCGGCCACGCTGGCCGAGTACCGCAACCGGCACTACGTGTACCAGTTCGCACAGGCCGGTTTCCAGGCGTATCAGGCGGTGGCCGGGGTGCTGTCCGCGCGGATGGAGGACGCGTCGCTGTCGCGGCTGGTGCTCCCCGAACTCCTCGCGGACCTGCGCACTCTGGCGACCGCCAATCGCGAGGGCGACGCCGAGCGGGTCTACACCACCCTGCGCAGGCTGGACGCCGCGCTCACCGACATGGCGGCACGCGCCGCGCACTTCTATCTGTCGCTGGGCGACCTGGTGCGGACCACCGAGATCACCCCCGAGTCGTTTCTGGCGCACAAGGACGCGCTGCTCGCGCACATGCGGGAGTTCAGCATGGATCTGGCCCGGTTCGCGCCGCGCCTGGCCGCCGCGATCGGCGAGGTGGAGGACACCGGGGTCGAGGCGTTGATCGGTCGTGCGGCCGGGTGCGACGAGCGGGTGCTGCTGAGTTCGGTCGAGCGGGAGGCGGATTGGCGCGCCCGCTGGGACGGATTGCGCACCTGGTTCGTCGCGGGCACCGAGCCGGGCGAGTCGTGCGAGGCCGACCGGCTGCGGGAGGCGACGATGAGCGCCATCGCGGCCGTGTTGTCGCTGTTGCGCCGGGTCACCGAGACCCGCCGGGGCGGGATCAGCCGGGAATCGGCGCTGCGCCACCTGGCGGCATGGTTCGTCGCCACCCCCACCTCGGACAGTGCGCATGCCCTGTACGACGCGGTGTTCGGCCTCGGCAAACCACGGCACCTGTCGCTGGAACACCCCGACGCCGACCTGGTACCGGCCGACCGATCCTGGTGGGACGCACCACCTTTGGAGATCTCCCGCACCCTCGCCGAAACCGGCCGAGCCCCCGCCGCAGGCGCGCCCGCCCGGATCTCACGCAACGACGCCGGGGTACGCCGCCTGCGTGAGGCGCAACTCGCCGCCCAGCGCGAACGCGCGGCGGCCGCCGCCTCCCTGTCCACCGGCAACGTGCACGAACGGGTACTCGACCAGCGCGAGACCGAGGTGCTGCTGCGCCTGCTGGACGCGGCCTCCACAGCCTGGGTGCCGGTGAGCGGACGGGTCGAGGGCACAACGGGTTCCGACAACGGCGTCACCCTGACGGTTCGCCCGTGCGACGGGTCGACGGTCATCCGCACGGCGGCGGGATTGCTTCACTTGAACAACCGGCGCCTCGAAGTACAGGGTTCGACGGGGCGGAGGACCAAGCGGTGAAGCGGCAGCGGATCGATGCGCTCGCGCTCGACAGCTACCAGCGGGCGGTCCGGGTGATGCTGGCCAATCACCTTGTCACGCGGGTCTATCCGGACCGAATCGCGTTGCCGCTGGTCCGGCGGTGGGCGACCGAACTGCGCGAGGACATGGCCGAACTGTTCGGGTATCGGGTGGAGATCACCGAGACGACGGCGCGGCTGTATCCGGTACACGATCGGCTCGAGGATGCCCGGCCCGCGCGCAGTGTCAACGATCGGGTGTTCGACCGGCGGCGCTACGCCTATCTGTCGCTGGCCTTGGCCGCGTTGGGGCGGGCCGGTGATCAGATCACCCTGTCGGAACTGGCAGAGCATGTCGCCGATTACGCGAGCCGCATCGATGGGCTCGAACTGTCCACCGAGCGGGCGGCCGATCGTGACGCCTTCGTCGACGCCGTCGGCTGGCTCGGTGCGCGCGGCGCGTTGACCCTGGCCGACGGTGACGCGAGCGGGTGGGCCAGCGACCCCGACGCGGGTGAAGCGCTCTACGACATCGACCGCCCGGTGGTGTTCGCGCTGTTCCGGCCGCCGCGGGCATTGCAGCACCTGCACAGCGTGCGTGGTCTGCTGGCCGAGGACACCGAGGTGGCGGCCGACGTCGCTCGCCGGGTGCGGCGTGCGCTGGTGGAGCGGCCGGTCGTGTATCTCGCGGATCTGACGCCCGCCGAACGGGCGCTGCTCGGTCAGGAGCGCCTGATCGGTGAGGTGGAGTACTGCACCGGACTGCGGGCCGAACGGCGGGCCGAAGGTGTCGCTCTCATCGACACGTCGGGTCGCCTGTCGGATACCCGGTTCCCCGGCACGGGCACCCTTGCTCAGGTGGGGTTATTGCTGATCGGCGAGATCGCCGACGCGGTGCTGGATCTGGACAACCCGCTGCCGCACCGGCCACTGCCCGACCTCGATCCGGCCGAGGAACTCCTCGACCAGCTCGACACCGCGATCCCCCAGGCGGGGGTGTTCGTCCCGCTGGCCGACGAAACACCCGACCCGGCAACGGATTCCGACGACGAGGTCGCCGAGGAACCCGACACCTATCCATTCCTCGACGATGCGTGGGTGCGCACCACCGTCACCGCGCTCACCGATCGCTACGGTGCCACCTTCGCCGCCCAGTGGCAGGCCGACGCCGCCGGCCTCACTGCCGAGGTACTGGCCTTGCTGACCAAGTTGCGGCTGATCAGGCCTGTCGAGGACGGTCTGCTCGTGCTACCCGCGCTGGCCAGATACCGGGGTGCGGTCGTCACGGTACGGGTGCGCAAGACCGAGGAATTGTTCGTCACCGCCGCGGAAGTCGGCACCGGAGTGGGAGGGAGCTGAGCAGATGACGCTCATTCACGGCGGAGTGCGATTCGTCCCGACCCGCGCGGGCATCGTCAACCTGTGGGACTACCGCGACCAGGAGTTCTGTTTCGCCGACGGACGCCTGGTGCTGCGCGGACCCAACGGTTCCGGCAAGACCAAGGCCCTCGAGGTGCTGTTCCCGTTCGTGCTGGACGGGCGGATCGAGCCGCGCAGGCTCAATCCGTTCGCCGGTGAGGAACGGACCATGAAGTCGAACCTGCTCTACCGCAAGCAGGAATCGGCGTACTCGTATGTGTGGATGGAATTCGCGCGCGGCAGCTGGGAAGATCCCGAGGTCGTCACGGTCGGTATCGGGATGCGCGCCACCCGGTCCTCGGACAAGGTGACGCGCTGGTATTTCGTCGCCGACGGCCGTGCGGGTGTCGATTTCTCGCTCATCGGTCCCGACGACCGCCCGCTCACCCGCAAACAGCTCGCCGAGCAGATCGGCAGCGACGCCATCGTCGACCGGCCGGTCGAATACCGGGCCGCGATCGATGCCCGCATGTTCGGGCTCGGTATGCAGCGCTACGACCAGCTCATCAACCTGATCCTCACCCTGCGCCGCCCACAGCTCGCCAAGAACCTCGACCCGCGCGGGTTGTCCCAGGCCCTCACCGACGGTCTGCGGCCCCTCGACGAACAACTCATCCTCGACGCGGCGCGTTCGTTCAGCGATATGGAGGAAGTGGGCCGCACTCTCGACGGGCTGGTGCAGGCCGACACCGCCACCCGGCGCTTCGTCGACGTGTATCGCAAATACCTCGCGGTGCAAGCGAAGTCGGACGTCGATCAGGTGCGCACCCGGCTCGACGCCGTCACCAATGCCTCGACCGCCCTGTTCGCCGCGACCGCCCTACGCACCCGCCGCGACGCCGACCGTGCCGCCGCCGAGGCCCGTGCCGAGGAAGCCGACCGCGCCTACGAACAGGCCATCGCCGACCGCGAGAACCTGCAGCGCTCCAGCGCCTACGAGGGCAAACAGCAACTCGACGACCTCGCCGACGCCGTACGCCGGCTCGAAACCTCCGCCGCCGCCCACCGCGACAAGGCCGCCGAAGCGGCGCAGACGTTGCAGCGGCGCGCCGAGGAAGCCGAGAAGGCGGCCGAAGCGGTACGCACCGCCGCCGCCGCGCTGGTGCGCGGCGAAGAGGCCCTCCGATCGGCCGCCGAGGAAGCGGGCATCGAGTGGACCACGCCCGGTACCGACGGCCGGGGCGACCAGTTCACCGCCGCCGTCCGCGGCCACGCCGAAGAACGCGACGCCGACGTGCGCGCGGTCCGCAAGGCGGTGAGCAAGTGGGAATCCGCCGCCGCCGACCGAACCCGCGCCGAGCGCCTCGCCGAACGCGCGATCGAGCTGCGTGACGCCGCAGCCGCCGAAGTCGCCCACGCGGAAGCCGCGGTTGCCTTGGCGCGCAAGGAGTCTGCTGCAAACCTACGGGCCTGGTGGAAGACCAACTCCGGTGTCCTCGCCGGCCTCGCTGATGACGCCGGACTGTTCGAGGCGCTCGAGACCGCCTTCGCCGGTGCCGGAGTAGAGGATATTCCCTCTGCCGCAGAGGTTTTGACGGAGCGAATCGAGCCGCTACGCGAGCAGCTCCGCACTCGACGGCAGGAGGTGCGGGCGCGGGCTGATGCCGCGGCCGCGCGACGCGACGCACTCACCGCCGAACGCAAGCAGATCGCGGCGCAGCACGACGACGCTCCCCCGCCGTCGACGACCAGAACCGGTGCCCGTGAAGAACTTCCGGGTGCGCCGCTGTGGAAGCTTGTGCGTTTCGGCGATGCGGTGTCCGCGCAGGAGGCCGCCGGGATCGAGGCCGCGTTGCAGGCCGCAGGACTGCTGGACAGCTGGATCTGCGGGTCGACCATGCCCGCCGAGGTCGAGTCCGACCACTTCCTGCTCCCACTGCCTCCCGACCAGTGCCCGACCGGTCGCACCCTCGCCGATGTCCTTGTGGTGGAGGAGAATACGGCCGAGGTCGAGGTCCCGAGGGACACGGTCGCTGCCGTGCTCGCCTCCATCGCCCTCGACGAACTCCTCTCTGAATCGGACAGCTCCGCCCCTACGGCAGCCGACGACCACTCAGGCTATGAAGCCGCCGAGACGCACCCGGCGCCGACCACGCCGGCCCGAGCAGACTCCGCACCCGGCGCAGGCGGGGCGAAATCGACGACAGTCGCGGCGACGGGTGCGCATCGCGCCGGTGTTGCGGACGGCGAAGGCATGGGACGGACTATGCCAGGCGCCACGCTGAGTGCGCTGACCGCCGAGGCCTGCCCCGTGGTGATCGGAACAGCGGGCCACTTTCGACTGGGTGTCCTGGTCGGCAGGCATCACAAGACCCAGGCCGAGTTCATCGGTGCGACCGCGCGGGCGCGCAGGCGAGCGTTGCGGCTCGCCGAGATCGAGGCGGCGATCGAGGCGGCCGGCGCGGAATACGAGGCGGCTCGGGCCGAAGAGTATTCGGCGGCAGCGCGATTGGCTGAGCTCACCGCTGCGTCGAAGTCGTTGCCACGACCTTCGGCGGTGACCGCCGCACTTCGGGCGGTCGCGGAGACCGCCGGACTGATGCGGTCGCGGGTGGAGGCCGCGGCGCAGGCCGAGCGGGAGCTCGATCAGGCCGTGGCCGAGGTGGCTGCCCAGGACAAGAAGGTGCGGGCGGCGGCGCAGGCGCATCGCACACCGCGTGAGGCACGGGAACTCGACGCGCTGGCCGCGGCGATCCGGCATTTCGAGAACACCGGCACCGGACTGTTGCGGTTGCGTGCCGAGCACGAGCGGGAACGTGAGCGCGAACGGGAGGGCGCCGATCGGCACGACGAGGCCCGTGCCCTGGCGGAGGCATTCGCCGAGGAGGCCGAGGCGGCCCGCGCCGGATATACCGAGCAGCAGCGCAAGCTCGAAACGCTGCGAGAATCGTTGGGCGCCAGTGCTGCCGACATCGACCGAGAGCTGGATGCGGCGCGTGCGGCCATCGAAGCCGCGAAAGCCGAGCAGCGGGCCGCGCGCAAGGCGGCCAATGCGGCGATCGAGGCGGTGGGCGATGCGGAAGCGGCGTATCGCACGGCGCACGAGGCGCTCGCCACGGCGCTCACCGAGGTGCTCGCGGAAGTGCGGTCGCTGGCTCCGTACGCGCGGCCCGACCTGCTGAGCCTGCTCGGCGCGTCGGTCGAACACCGGTGGCCGAGCAGCGAGGCCGCCTGGTCGACACCCGAGCAGCTGCAGTACCGCATCGTCGCCGCGGGCCCGGAAACCGATCCGGTGGTCTTACCGGACGAGGTGGCGGCCCTGTTCGCCGACCTGGATGCCGCCACCGCACAGGTTCGCGCCACCGAGGCCGGGCGCAAGTCCACCCGATCAGCGGTGACCAGCGCACTACAGGAGTTCGACGCCGCGCTCACCGCCTCCGGCCGCGACTATCGTCTGCACTGGGACGCCGCCGACGGGCTCACCGTGGTGGCCGTGCACGACGAGAACGGCCAGACCGCACTCGCCGATTTCGCGGCGCGCATCGACGCCGCACGCCGCGACCAGGAACTGCTGCTCACCGACGCCGAACGCCGCATCCTCGAAGACGCGTTGCTCACCGGCTTGGCCCAGCAGATCCACGAAAGAACGACCGACGCAAGGGAACTCATCTCCCGCATGGGTGCGGAGATGAAGCAGCGGCGGATGTCGTCGGGCAACACCATCGGCGTGCACTGGGTACTGGCCGACGGCCTGTCGGAGGCCGCGCGCGCCATGTGCAAACTCCTCGACCGCGACACTTCGGCATTGAGCCCGGACGATCTGGGTGCGGTCCGCGCGCATTTCGCGGCCGAGATCCGGGCCGCCCGTGCCGCCCACCCGGAACGCTCCTACCCCGAAATCCTCGCCGCCACCCTGGATTACCGATCGTGGCGGGTGTTCTCGTTCACGTTGATCTCCGGCGACGGCTCCGAGGACAAGCTCACCGTCGCCCGCCACAGCGCGCTTTCCGGTGGCGAGCAGTCGGTGTCACTGCACCTGCCGTTGTTCGCCGCCGCCCACGTGATGCTCGATTCCGCCGACCCGCAGGCCCCACGCCTGCTGGCGCTGGACGAGGCCTTCGCCGGCGTCGACGACAACGGCCGCAGCGAATTGCTAGGCCTCAGTGTGCAATTCGACCTCGACCTGTTCATGACCGGCTACGACCTGTGGATCACCTACCCCCACGTCCCCGGCTGTGCCCACTACGACCTGGCCCACTCCACCGCCGAGAACACCGTGAGCGCGACCCTTCTGGTGTGGGACAGCGGCGAACTCCTCGCCGAACACGACGGCGGCGACCTCACCACCGCCCTCGGCTCCCCCAACCGCCGCCGCCTCCCCAACACCATCGAGGGTGGACTCACGCTGGAAGGGATGCCAGGACAACCGGCGCCGGTCGGGTGAAGCCACCGGCGCACGCGGAACTCGGCACAGTGCACTCCGCATCGAGTTCCGGGGACGCACCGATGGTCGCGCAGGAGCGGCGGCCGGCTGGTGCGATCGTCGGCGCGGCTCCACCCCTGAATGAGTGCAGGGGCGCCTCAGGACGACCGGTAGTGGGTGGCGAGCGTGGTCGCGCGGTCGTGCAGGGTGGTGCGCAGCCATCGCGGTGCGAGGATTTCCGCATGGGTGCCGAGTTGCCAGAGTGCCCATTCGGCATGACGCGGATCTTGGAAGGTCAGCTCGAGGCGGAGCCTGCCGTCGGACTCGGCCGTTTCGGAGCGAAGTGACACCGCCGTGCCGATGAGTTCCGCACGGCGGGTGGGGTTCACCCGGACCTCGACGGCTACCTGGTCGCTGCCGGCACGGAACCGGGTGCTGCGTTCCCTCCAGGCCTGATCCAGGTCGATGTGCTCCGGCCGCTGCGCGGGTTCGGGCAGTTCTTCCGCGTCGAGGATGCGCGACAGGCGGTATGTGCGGTCCTCCCCCGACCTGGTGGCAAGCAGATAGCTCTGGTCGGCGACGGTGACCAGGCCGATCGGGTCCACGGTTCGCCACTGGGCGGATCGGTCGACGGCGGCGTAGTTGATGCGCAATCGGTGACCGGTCAGCACCGCGCGGCGGACCTCGGCCACTACGGCGTCGGGCAGGTCCTCGGGCGCGACGCGACGCGACAGGAGGTCGGTCTCGGGGTCGACGAGCAGGCGACGGGCGGCGCCGGTCGCGGTGTCGCGATAGCTCTCGGGCAGTGCGTCGACGACCTTGCGCATGGCCGACGCCAGCGCACCGCCGAGGCCGAAAGCTTGTGCCCCACGCCGTGATCCGGCGACCAGTAGCGCCAGCGCCTCGTCGTGATTCAACCCGGTGAGTTCGGTGTGGAAGCCTGGGAGCAGGGCGAATCCACCGTGCCTGCCGCGTTCTGCGTACACCGGCACGCCGGCCGCGGAGAGCGCCTCGATATCGCGCAGCACAGTGCGAGTGGAAACCTCCAGCTCGCGGGCCAGCACGTCCGCGGTCAGCCGTCCGTGCCTGCGCAGCAGCAGCACGAGGGAGACAAGCCGGTCGGCGCGCACAGCCGAAAGATTACCCGGAATACACGACAGAGGATGTCGTGTATTGCTGACAGGCTCATCAGCGTCACAACGACCCATCACACGAGAGGTGCCTCGCATGGCGCACACCATCGTCAACCCCGACGGCCTGCACAATCCGGTTCCGTTCGGCTACAGCCACACCGCCGCCGTCCCGGCGGGCACCGAGCTGGTCTTCGTCTCCGGCCAGTACGGTTCCGACGCCGACGGTGCGGTCGTCTCCGATGACTTCGCCGACCAGGTGAAGCGGACCTTCGACAACATCGCCACCGCCCTGGCGGCCCACGACCTGGATCTCGGCCACGTCGTCGCGCTGCGCACCTACGTGGTGAACCACGATGTCACTAAACTCGGTCCGATCGCCGGTGCCGTCGCCGAGCACTGGGGCACCACCCCGCCCACCCAGACACTCCTCGGTGTCGCGGCGCTGGCCACCCCCGATGTGCTGTTCGAGGTGGAAGCGGTCGCGGCCCGGCCCTGACGCGGTCCTCACCCCACCGCGTGCCCGATGCGCTCCGCCATCGCGCGCAGTCGCGCGGACAGTTCGGGCGAGTCGTGTACCCGGAACGCGACTCCGAGCGAAACCAACTGCCGGGCAAGCCACTCGGGGTCGTCGTCGCGGACGCCGGTGAGGCGGCAGGTGGTGGCACCGGTGGCGTGCAAGGTGGCGGGGTCCTCGCCGAGTCGGCCGGTGACCCGGGCGAGCGGGGCGTCGATGGTGACGTCGGCCCGGTACGGGGCGGTGGCCCAGTCGGTGCGGCGTCCCGCCACATAGTCGGCGGCGTCGGCCGCGGGTAGCTCGCGCGCGGTGATCCGGGCACCGGTCGGGTGCGGGTGGGCGATTCGGTCGGCGCGGTAGGTGCGCCAGGCGTCTCGGTCGAGGTCGTAGGCGACCAGGTACCAGCGCCGACCGGACGCGACGACGCCGACCGGTTCGACATGGCGGCGTGACTCGGCGCCGTCGGTGTCGAAGTAGCCGAAGCGCAGTCGTTCCCGGTTGGTGACGGCCGCGGCGAGGGTGGTGAGGACCTCCGGCTCCACGGCGGGCCCCTCACCCACCCGGACCGCGACCGCCGTACCGACCACCCGCACCCGCCGGCGCAGCTTCGCGGGCAGGACCTGCTCGAGTTTCGTCAACGCCCGCACCGACGCCTCCTCGATCCCACCGACCGCCTGCCCGGTGGCGACTCGTAGCCCGACGGCCACCGCGACCGCTTCGTCCTCGTCGAGCACCAGCGGCGGCAGCGCCGACCCGGCGGTGAGACGGTAGCCACCGCTCGCGCCCAGCGCGGCGAGCACCGGATAGCCGAGCTCTCGCAACCGGTCGATATCGCGGCGCACGGTCCGATCGGTGACGCCGAGGCGGTCGGCGAGTTCGCTGCCCGGCCATTCGCGTGGCATCTGCAGCAGCGAGAGCAATCGGAGCAGTCGGGCGGCGGTGTCAGTCATGATGTCGATTCTCGCGCACATCTAGGACCGAACCTGTCCTAGATGCCTCGTAGCGTCGGGTTCACCCCGATCACGAGGAGTTCCGAATGACTGTCCGCCCCTTCGGCATCGACATCCCGCAGACCGATCTGGACGACCTGCGCGACCGGCTGGCCCGAGCCCGATGGACCCCCGAACTGCCGGGCGACGGTTGGGAACGCGGCGTGCCCGTCACGTACCTGCGCGAGCTCGCCACCTACTGGGCCGACGAATTCGATTGGCGGGCACAGGAAACCGCACTCAACGCCTTCCCCCAGTTCCAGACGACCATCGACGACCTCGACGTGCACTTCGTCCACGTCCGCTCCCCCGAACCCGACGCGGTGCCCCTGCTGCTCACCCACGGGTGGCCCAACACCTTCGCCGAATTCACCCGGGTCATCGGCCCGCTGACCGATCCCCGCGCCCATGGTCTCGATCCCGCCCTGGCCTTCGACGTCGTCGTCCCGTCGGTCCCCGGCTTCGCCTTCTCCCAGGCTCCACGCGAGGCCGGGATGACCACCGCACGAGTGGCGAGGATGTGGACGCAGCTCATGGACCGGCTCGGCTACCAGCGCTACGGCACGCAGGGCGGTGACCTGGGCGCCTACATCGCACCGGAGATGGCGCTCGCGGCCCCGGAGCACGTGATCGGGGTCCATCTCGACGGCGGGATCGGCATGCCGACCGAGGCCGACGTGCCCACGATGTCGGACGAGGACCGCGCCGAGTGGGACCAGATGCAGCTGTGGATGACCGGCGGCGTCGACCACCACACCCTGCTGCGTGCCGCACCGCAGACCTTCGCGCTTGGCTGGAACGATTCCCCGGTCGCGCTGCTGGCGTGGATGATGCAGAAGTTCCAGGAGTTCACGCCCATGGCCGAGCTCGCCGAGGACGTGATCGACCGGGACCACCTGCTCACGACGGTGTCGCTGTACTGGTTCACCCAGACCACCGGCACGTCCTCGTGGCCCATGTACAACGGGCTGCGTGACGGCGGTTTCGACTGGCCGACCGGCCAGAACCTGGTGCCGACAGGCGTCTACGGTGGCGGCTCACCACTCATGCGCAAGCTCGCCGAACGTGACAACAAGATCACCCACTGGCCGTCGGGTAACCCCGGCAACCATTTCGTGGCGATGGAGGAACCGGCGGCACATGTCGCCGACATCCGGACGTTCTTCGCCGCCCTGCACTGACAGACAAGACCCGCCGGTCGACCTACCGCATGCTCGCGTCGGGCACGGTCGGCGGGCACGGCGTCCCCGGTACCGTCACCAACTCGAAATGCCACCACTCGTTGTCGAAAGTCCGGCACAGCCCCCAGCGGTTGCCGTTGGTCTCGAGCCACTGGGCGCCGATCTGCGGGCCGACGTCGACCGCGTGGCCGGAGACGTGGGTCGATTCGGCGGGCGGGAGGACCCAGCGGCGGGCCTCCTCCGGGGTGCCGTGGGTGGCCAGGCCGTCCTGCCACAGCGCTTCCTGCTGTTCGGGGGTGCGGTAACCGGAGGTGACCGACAGCGGCACGCCCTCGGCGTGGGCCTGCTGCTCGGCCAGGGTGTAGGCCAGGGCGAGCGGTGGGTCGAGGCCCTCGGTGCCCGCGGCGGACTGGACCTGTTCGCGCTGATCGGGGTCGGCCGTCGCGGTGCCGGTGGCCGTCATCGCGGCGACCGCGCTCACGCCGACCAGGATGCGGAGAACAGAGTGCATGCCGGAATCCTATCGACCCCGCTTCGGCGCGGTTCGCCTCACCCGGATCGGCGCCACCGGTCGATCTCGCGACCGACCTCGGTGACGGGCGGCTCGCGGTAGAGCCATTCGCGGGCCAGCAGGTGCCAGTTCGCGGTGGCCCGCAACTGGCCGAGGGTGGCGAAGGTGAACAGGTCGGCCCGGCGGGAGAACACGTGCTCCGGCGGCAGCAGCTGCCGGTGCATGCCGTGGAATTGCGACGAACGCGGGTCGACCGCGAGCAGCAGTGCGCCGGTGGCCAGTTCGGGAGTGATGGTGACGTCCTCGTCCAGCAGGTGCCAGCCCGTGGCGGCCCACACGTACGCCAGGCTCTCCTCGACCGACACCCCGGCGCTCGGATCGATGATCCCCCGGTCGACCCACGCGGTGTACAGGTCCTCACCGCGCCCCTCGGCGGCCGCACGCAGCACGTCGCGCTCGAAATCGACATGCGCCGGGTCCATCTGCTTGTACAGGCCGAAGTCGACGAAGGCGAGCTTTCCGTCGGCGGCCAGCAGCATATTGCCCGGATGCGGGTCGCCGCAGAACTCGTTGTCGACGAACAGGCTGGAGATGTAGAACCGGTAGATCAGTTCGCCCAGGTGGTCGCGGTCGGCGTCGGGCAGCGTGCGCATGTGCGAAAAGGGTTGCGACTCGACGTATTCGGTGACGAGCACATTGTGCGAGCAGTGTTCGACGATCGCGTCGGGCACGGTGATGAACGGGTGACCGCGATACCGCCGCGCCACCCGGCGCTGGGTGCGCGCCTCGCGTTCGTAGTCCAGTTCGCTGCGCAGGTTGTCGGCGATCTCCTCGAGCACGCCGGTGTCGGCCATGCTCGGCAGCACGGATCTGCCCATCTTGCTGAGGAATTCGAGGTTGCCGATATCGGCGTGGACGGCGCGCTCCACCCCGGGGTACTTCACCTTCACCGCGACCACCCGCCCGTCGCGCAGGGTGGCCCGGTGCACCTGACCGATCGACGCGGCCGCGATGGCGGTCTCGTCGAAGTCGGCGAAGACGCCGCCGAGCGGTCCGAGATCCTCCTCGATCACCGCACGCATGGTCGGGAACGCGACCGCGGGCGCCTTGTCCTGCAGTGCGGCCAACTGGGCGCGGAAATGTTCGCGATGCGATTCGGGAACGAAGTCGAGGTCGAGCACCGAGGCCATCTGCCCCAGCTTCATCGCCGACCCCTTCATGCTGCCGAGGACCGTGACGATCTGCTGCGCGGTCGTCATCGCCGAGCGCTCGGCCAGCACCTGCCTGGCCTCCTCGGTGCGACCGATCATCGACAGTCGTCTGCCGACCCCGCGCACCGCTTGGCCCGCGGCGAACTGTCCGAGCTTGGCGCCGCGCGCCACTCGGCCCCCAGGAATTCCAGCGGGCATAGCCACCCCGTTCACCGTATGTCGCCGGTCACGTTACACCGCGACGGCTGGACGCACGACCAGAAGACCCCGGCGCCCGCGAAGACGCAGCCGCCGGGGTCCTCGGGAGCGGGTCTCTACACGCGTTCCTTGGAACGGGTACGCACGCGCAGGGCGATCGGCTTGGAGGTCTCGGCGAAGAAATCGTTGCCCTTGTCGTCGACGACGATGAAGGCAGGGAAGTCCTCGACGTCGATCTTCCAGACCGCCTCCATGCCGAGCTCGGGATACTCGAGCACCTCGACGTTCTTGATGCAGTCGAGGGCCAGGCGCGCGGCCGGGCCGCCGATGGAACCGAGGTAGAAGCCGCCGTGTTCCTTGCACGCCTTGGTGACCTGGGCGGACCGATTGCCCTTGGCCAGCATGATCATCGAACCGCCCGCGGCCTGGAACTGGTCGACGTAGGAGTCCATGCGCCCGGCGGTGGTCGGACCGAACGAGCCGGAGGCGTAACCCTCCGGCGTCTTCGCCGGGCCCGCGTAGTAGACGGCCATATCGCGCAGGTACTGCGGCATCGGCTCGCCCGCGTCGAGGCGTTCCTTGATCTTGGCGTGCGCGATATCGCGGGCAACGACCAGCGGGCCGGTGAGCGAAAGCCGGGTCTTCACCGGGTATTTCGACAGCTCGGCGCGGATCTCGTCCATCGGGCGGTTCAGGTCGATCTGCACCACGTCGCCGCCGAGGATGTCCTCGGTCTGCTCCGGAAGGTACTGCGCCGGTTCGGTTTCCAGCTGCTCGAGGAAGATGCCGTCCTTGGTGATCTTGGCGAGGGCCTGGCGGTCGGCCGAGCACGACACCGCGATGGCGACCGGGCAGGAGGCGCCGTGGCGGGGCAGGCGCACCACGCGCACGTCGTGGCAGAAGTACTTGCCACCGAACTGGGCGCCGATGCCGAACTCACGGGTGAGCTGGAAGACCTCTTCCTCCAGTTCGAGGTCGCGGAAGGCGTGACCGGTGATGGAACCCTCGGTCGGCAGGTTGTCCAGGTAGTGCGCGGAGGCGTATTTCGCTGTCTTCAAAGCGAATTCGGCGCTGGTGCCACCGATGACCACGGCCAGGTGGTAGGGCGGGCAGGCCGCGGTGCCGAGGGAGCGGATCTTCTCGTCGAGGAACTCGAGCATGCGCTCGGGGTTCAGGACGGCCTTGGTCTCCTGGTACAGGAACGACTTGTTGGCCGAACCGCCACCCTTGGCCATGAACAGGAACTTGTAGACCGGGTTGTCGGCGTCGCCCTCGGTGGAGTACAGCTCGATCTGGGCGGGCAGGTTGGAACCGGTGTTCTTCTCCTCCCACATGGTTATCGGCGCGAGCTGGGAGTAGCGCAGGTTGAGCCGGGAGTAGGCGTCGAACACGCCGCGGCTGATCCACTCGGCGTCGTCGGCGCCGGTGAGCACGCCCTCGCTCTTCTTGCCCATCACGATCGCGGTGCCGGTGTCCTGGCACATCGGCAGCACGCCGCCCGCGGAGATGTTGAGGTTCTTGAGCAGGTCGAGCGCCACGAAACGGTCGTTGCCCGAGGACTCCGGGTCGTCGATGATCTTGCGCAGCTGCCGCAGGTGCGCGGGGCGCAGGTAGTGGCTGATGTCGTGGATCGCCGTCTCGGTGAGCAGGCGCAGGGCTTCGGGCTCTACCTGCAGGAAGGTGCGGCCGTTGTGCTCGAAGGTGCTGACCCCCTCGGTGGTCAGCAGACGGTACGGCGTGTCGTCCGCGCCGATCGGCAGCAGATCGGAATAGCGGAACTCCGGCGCGGTCACGGATCGCACTCCTTCAGGCAGGTGGGCAGAGCATCGCAGAGCCTATCCACCACCGGCCGCCGACCTGCGTATTAGGCAAACCTTACTCAACATAAAGTATAGTCGAGGTTGCACGTTCAACACAAACGGTGCTACCCATTCTCCCGGGCGGTGGTGGGCGTGCGCCGTTCAATCCGAAGCTTGCACCGGCGAATCTGGAGCTCGATCGTGACCGATCCACAGTGGCTCGATGATGTCGAAATGCGCGCCTGGCTGGGCTATGTCCGTACCCGCGACCTGATCGCCGCGGCGATCGGGCGTGACGCCGGCCGGGCGGCCAATCTCAGTTATGTCGAATATTCCGTGCTGGTGTACCTAGCGGACGCACCGGGCCAGCGTTTGACCTTCGCTGACCTGGCGGGTGCGCTCGAATGGTCGCAGAGCCGACTCTCACACCAGATCACCCGCATGCAGAAGCGTGGGCTGGTGGTGCGCGAGACGATGCCACACGATCAGCGCCGCACCGTCGCGCGGCTGACGAGCGCGGGCGGTCAGTTGCTCACCACGGCGGCTCCCGCCCATGTCCGCAGCGTGCGACGGCACATGATCGATGTGCTCGACCGCTCGCAACTGGCGGCACTCGCCGAGATCTACGACGTGCTGATCGACCACCACCGCAGTGCGGCAAGGGAACTCGGCACACGCGTAGCAGCGAAGGAGGCGACACCGGCCGCGGACATGGCGTAAGTCAGGACCCCGAACTTCCGCCGCCACCGCTCGAGTCGGGTCGCTGCCCGAGCCCGCCGCGCAGGACCGTTCCGCCCGCGACCGGTGCCCCGCGGTCGTAGACGTCGCCGGTGCTCGGCCGGAGGAAACTGCCCGCCGCCAGCACGATCGCGGCACCGACCGCCGGGTACACCAGCGTGTCGGTGTGCTTGTACCAGAACCGTTTGTAGCTCGCGTCGGACGTGTCGCACCGGTCGTCGGCCACCCGTTTGTTGGTCGCCGTCTCCACGCAGACCCCCACCGAGGCCGGGCGGGCGGCGGTGCTGGTGGTGGCGGGCGCGGAGGTGGTGGCGCGCGGGGTGGTTACCGGCGGTCGGGTGGTGGTCGTCGGGCGCTGGGCCGAACCCGGCGCACTGCACCCGGCCGACACCAGCGCCACCGCGACCAAGGCGGGCAGGGTGAAAGTCACACTGCGCGACCGCATTACCCGAACATCCATGATCTCCCCCTCCGGCGACCAACAGGTCAACGCTCGACCATAGCGACCGGTCCCCGCCCGGACAACCCGTCCAGCCCTCGGTGAAATACCGCTTACCGCAATACTTTCTCGGCGGTGTTCGCGGTGCGGGCCGTGTCGGGGATGCCGAGGGCGCGTTCGAAACCTTCCGGGACCACGATGTCGTCGCGGGTCAGGTCGGTGACCGACGTCTTGCGCAGGCCGAGCAGGGCGGAGTCGATGCCGCCGCGCAGGATGTCGAGGACGTTCTCCACACCGGCCTGGCCGTTGGCGGCCAGACCCCACAGGTACGCGCGGCCGATGAGGACCGCGCGGGCACCGAGGGCGACGGCCTTGACGACATCGCTGCCGCGCCGGATACCGCCGTCGAGCAGGACCTCGATCTGGTCGCCAACGGCATCGGCCAGCACCGGCAGGGCGCGGATGGCGGCAGGGGTGCCGTCGAGGTTGTTGCCGCCGTGGTTGGACACCGAGATGCCCGCGACGCCGGCGTCTACCGCGCGCAGCGCGTCGTCTACTCGCATCACGCCCTTGAGCAGCACCGGACCGTCCCACTGCGCGCAGATCCAGGCCACGTCGTCCCAGTCGGGGGCCGGTGTCTGCATCCATTCGCCGTAGGCGCCGAAGAAGCCGGGCGCGGCGCCGCCGCCGACGGACATGTTGGGTGCGGTGAGGTCGGGGATGGAACCCGAGCGCAGGTAGGTGGCCAGCCAGCGCGGACGGGCGAGGGTCTGCGGTGCGAATTTCATCATGGTGCGCAGGTCCAGCGATTCGGGAATCTGCGGGCTGCCCCAGTCGCGACCGTGCGAGAAGGACCAGTCGAGGGTGAGGATCAGCCCGACCGCACCGGCGGTCTTCGCGCGTTCCATCCGTTCCAGGATCTGGTCCTTGCTGCCGCACCAGTACAGCTGGAAGAAGGTGGCGGGGTTGGCCGCGATCACCTCTTCGACCGGCTTGCTCGCGAACGAGCTGAGGCCCATGGCGATGCCGCGGGCGGCCGCGGCCCGTGCCACGGCGACCTCACCGTCGGGGTGCACCGCCTGCACACCGGTCGGCGAGATCAGCACCGGCATCGAAACCTGTTGCCCCAGGACGGTTGTCGACTGGTCACGGTCCCCGATGGGGCCCGCGCAGTGCGGTGCGAAACCGAGTTCGGTGAACGCGGTCTGGTTGTCCTCGATGGTCTGGCCCCGTTCGGAACCGGCGATCAGCGCGCCGTACACCGACTTCGGCAGCCGCTTGCGGGCGCGACGCTGCGCCTCGGCGACGGTCTCGAACCAGGGGTTCATCGACGTGGTCCTTCCTCGTTGTCACCCGGCCACCAACGGCCCAGGTCGTGCAGGAGCGCGGCGGTCGCCGCACTCAGCAGTTCGGCGCCCGCGGCGGCATTCGCGCCGGTCGGGTCGCCGAGAATTCCGTTGTGACTCACCGCGGCCACTCCGCCCGTGCGCAGCAGCGGCAGCACCTCGGCGAGCGGGCGGGTGTCGCCCGGTTCGGCCAGCTCGGCGCGCACCCGGTCGGGCGCGAGGGCGAGCTGGAGGGAGGTTTCGGTGTGGCCCGCGTGCGCGTCGCCGCCGTAGCCCGGGCAGAACAGACGCACGTCGCGCGATTCCGAGCGCAGTAGGTTGACGGCCCGGCGCAGCGCCTCGACATTGCCGCCGTGGGCGTTGACCAGCACGATCCGCTCGAAAGTCGCGGTGGCCGAACGGCACAGCTCCACCACGAGCAGCTCCAGCGCGGCCTGCCCGATCGACAGCGTGCCGGCGAATCCGGCGTGCTCGCCGCTGGCACCGTAGGGCACGGCGGGCGCGACGAGCACGTCGTCGCGAGCGGCGGCGGCGCGCGCGCACAGCGCCGCGGCGATGTCGAGATCGGTGGACAGCGGCAGGTGCGGTCCGTGCTGCTCGATGGCGCCAAGCGGAACCAGCAGGATCGACGCGCGACAGGCGTCGACCTCCGGCGATGTGAGCTGGGCCACGAACATGACCGAACATTAACGTCAGTCACTGACATAATCAAGACCTGCCTCCACCCGGCGGCCCACTCCCTACGCTGTATCCATGTCAGCCCCGACCCAGCGCGGCCGCCCACCGCGCACCACGCGCCGCGCCCTGGAACTCATCGCGATGCGCCTGTTCACCGAGCACGGCTTCGAGGAGGTGACCGTCGGGCAGATCGCGGCCGAGGCGGGCGTCAGCGAACGCACCTTCTTCCGCTACTTCCCGAGCAAGGGCGAGGTGCTGTGGCACCAGTTCGACGACGAGGTGGCCGACCTGCGCGCGGCCTTCGCCGCCGTCGCCGACGACGAGCCGATGATGACGGCGGTGCGGCGGATCGTGGTGGCGGCCAACAGGTATCGCGCCGAGGACATCCCCGAACTGCGCACCAGGATGCGCCTGATCTCGGGAATCCCCGCCCTGTCGGCGGGCGCGGGCGCGCACTACGACGCCTGGGAACGCGCGGTCGGCGAATTCGCCGCGCGCAGGCTCGGCACCGGCGCCGACGACCTGATCCCCCTGGCCGTCGGCCGCACCACCCTGGCCGCCGCCCGCGCGGCCTTCGACGCCTGGCTCGAACGCGGTGACGCCGATCTCACCGTGTACCTGGATCGGGCCCTGGCGGCGCTGGCCCGCGGCTTCACCCCCGGATAGCCGGTTACCGGCAGGTTTGGACAGCACCATGGATGGGGTATGAGTAGGCTTCGGTCAACGTGTGCGGTGCGCACCTGGTGAAAACGTCGAAAGGGGCAGGAGCTTCCATGTCCGAGGTGTCAACGAGCCTTTCCGCGGATGCGCCACCGGCGCGCCCGGTGGACAACAACCTGCTCCCCCAGTTGGTCGAGCACCTCCGGCAGAACCGCACCGGCCTTCGTGAGGAATGGGCACGGCGCATCACCGAGGCCGAACTGCTCACCGCGATGACCCCGGAGGAGATCTTCTCCGAGGCCACCTCCATGTACGACAACTACGTCGAGGTGCTGGTCACCGGTAGCGTCGAGGCCCTGCAGGCCTACGCCCGCGACCTGTCCGAGCGCATCATTCCCCGAGGCGTCGAGACCGACGAGGTCCTCGGAATCGTGCTGTTGCTGCGCGACGTGCTCGCCCGCTCGCTGTTCTCCAAGTACCAGTCCAACTTCGAGATGCTCAACCAGGTGCTCGACGCCTACGAGCCCGCCGCCAACCGCATCGCCAACACCGTGGGCGTGTCGTTCGTGCAGGAGCGCGAGCGCGTCATCAGCCGCCAGCAGGAAGCCATCCGCGAGCTGTCCACCCCGGTGCTGCAGGTGCGCGAGCAGCTGCTCATCCTGCCCATCATCGGTGTACTCGACTCCCAGCGCGCCCGTCAGCTCACCGAGCAGCTGCTGCGCGCCATCCGGGCCAATCGCGCCAAGGTGGTCGTCATCGACATCACCGGTGTGCCCGCCATCGACTCCGTGGTCGCCAACCACCTCGTGCAGACCGTCGACGCCTCGGGCCTGATGGGCGCCAGCGTCATCATCACCGGTCTGTCCTCCGAGATAGCGCTCACCCTGGTGACCATCGGCCTCGACCTGTCCAAGATGAACGCGGTCGGCGACCTGCAGGGTGGTATCGAAGAGGCCGAGCGGCTGCTCGGGTACGAGGTCACCCGGGTCACCGAGCGGCTGAGCGAGCGGGACGGGCGCTAGCAGTCCGCCATGCCGGTACCCATCCTGAAACAGGGCACATACCTGATCGCCTCGGTGCAGTCGGCGCTGACCGACGCCGACACCGAGCGGTTGCAGGACGATCTGATGACGCAGGTCAGCCGCTATCGCGCGACCGGCATCATCGTCGACGTCACGGCCATCGACGTGATGGATTCCTTCGCTGCCCGTTCGCTGCGCACCATCGCCCACATGACCCAGCTGCGCGGTGCGGAAACGGTGATCGTCGGTTTACAGCCCGAGGTCGCGTTCGCGATGGTGCAGCTCGGGCTCACCTTCGAGGACATGCAGACGGCCCTCGATCTCGAAGAAGGTCTCGCCTGGCTGAACCGTCACCCGCGCAGCCGACGAGATGGTCGTGACAGTGGCCGCTGAGCAGGTCGCGATCGCAGTCAAGGTGTCCGAGGACATCGTGACCGCCCGCCAGGCCGGGCACGAGCTGGCGGCTCACCTCGGATTCACCCTCACCGACCGCACCATGATCTCCACCGCCATCTCCGAAATCGCCCGCAACATCACCAGTTACGCGGGCAGTGGCGAGATCCGCCTGCTCGTCGACATCCGCGACGGCCGCCAGAGCCTCGTGGTCCAAGCCGAGGACCAGGGACCTGGCATCCGTGACATTCCGCGCGCTCTCGAAGACGGGTACTCCACCGGTCGCGGCCTCGGCCTCGGCCTGCCGGGCGCACGCAGGCTGATGGACGGCATCACCATCGATTCCGCCCCCGGCCGAGGGACGTTGATCGAAATGTGGAAGTGGGTACCCGACGGTGCATGAAGACGGGATCACCGGCCGCACGGAATGGTCGACGGCCGGCCGGGCACTACCCGGCCAGGACGTCTCCGGTGACCGTGGCGTCGTCCTCGACACCGGCGACGGCGGCGTGCTCTTCGGCGTACTCGACGGCCTCGGCCACGGCGCCGCGGCAGCGGACGCGGCCGATCGCGCAACCCTCGTGCTGTCGGACAACCGCGGCGAACCACTCGATGTGCTGATGGTGCTGTGTCATCGGGCGATGGCCGAAACCCGTGGCGCCGCGATGTCGTTGGCGCTGATCGGGCCGGGCGACACCCTGCAATGGATCGGCGTGGGCAATGTGGAGTCGCGGCTGCTCACGCTCGGTCCGGCGGGCCCGGAACTGCGGGCGACCATGCTGCTCACCGGCGGCATCGTCGGCTACCGGCTGCCCGCGCATCTCCAGCCGCAGACCCTGCCGATCAAACAGGGCGACCTGCTGCTGATGGCCACCGACGGTCTCGTCACCGCCGACGCCGACAAGATCGACCTGGCCAGGCCCGCGGCCGCCATCGCGGGCGACCTGCTCGCCCGCGACGCCAAGGACACCGACGACGCGCTGGTCCTGGCGGCTCGATTCCGGGGAGCAGGATCATGAGAGGGTGCCGATGAGTGCTGTCCTGGCCGCGTTCCTCGACGACTATTCGGCTGCCCTGCGCCGCCACGTCGCCGCGCCGGGCCAGACAGGCCTGAGCGAGGGCTACGACCTCGGCAGGCGCGCCCTCGTCGAGGGCATCAGTTTGCTCGATCTCACCGAGCACCACTTCCGCACCGTCGCCGAACTCGCCGGCAGCGAGGCATATTCGCGCGGGGCGGAGGTGGCGCTGGAATTCCTGCTGCAGACGATGGCCGCGCTCGACATCGCCACCCGCGGCTACCTCGACGGCACCAAGCGCTACGAGCAACAGCGTTCGCGCGCCGAGGATCTCGCGGGCCGCGACGCGTTCCGCACCGCGCTGGTCGAGTCGCTGCAGGACGGGTTCTTCGTCGCCGACGAGCACGGGACGATCGTCGAGGTGAACTCTGCGTTCGGGGTGCTCACCGGGTACGGGCCCGAGGAGGTGCCGTTCGCGCTGCCACATCCGTGGGCACTCAGCGACCGCAAGGGCTATCCCCAGATCGGTACGGAGGCTTCACGTTTCGTGATGCCGGTGTGTCACCGCGACGGTCGCGAACGCTGGCTCGCGGTGAGCGCGAGTTCGCTGGTGAAACAGGAGAGCAACGAGCGGATCTTCGTCGGCACCGTGCGCGACGTCACCGCCGAGCACGACGCACAGGCCCGTGATCAGGCGGCCTCGCGACTGGCGACCGCGGTCGGCGCGGCCACCAGCATGGTGGAGGTCCTCGCCGTCGGGCTCGACGAATTGCGGCAGACGATGGGCGCGCGCACGGCGTTGGTCGCGGTGTGGCCGAGCCGCACCGGTCGACCCGACCTCTACTCCTGCGGTGAGTCCCCCACCGCGGCACAGGCCCCGCCGGAACCCGAATTCGTCTCCGCCAACGCCAGATTCGTCGCGACGCCGGTGCAGCAGCCGAGTTCGCGCGGTGAGGCTCCGGTGGTGCTCGACGAGCAGACCAACGAACTGCTCGACCGGGCGCGCCGACAGTCCGCGCGCGGCCTGTCGGCCATCACCGGCGACGAGGGCGGCGTGGACGCCGTCGTGGCGCCGCTCGGTGAGACCGGCGACGCGGCGCTGTGGGTGCGTTTCGGCGCGCCGCGCGCGGTGAGTGCCGCCGATTGGGCGCTGTATTCGCTGCTGGTCGGCCACCTCAGTGTCGCGTTGCAGCGGGCGCGCAACTTCGACCAGGCCCGTGCCACCTCGCTCACTTTGCAGCGTGCCATGCTCGGCCCGATCGAACTGCCGCCGCGATTCTCGGTGCACTACGAACCAGCCCTGCCGCCGCTCGAGATCGGTGGCGACTGGTACGACGTGGTCCCACTGCGCGACGGCACCATCGGTGTGGTCGTCGGCGACTGCGTCGGCCGAGGCCTGTCCGCGGCGGTGGTGATGGGCCAATTGCGCACTGCCGCACGGGCGCTGCTACTGCGCGGCGCCGGACCCGCACAGCTGCTCGCCGAACTCGACGCGGTCGCCGCGCGCATTCCCGGCGCCATGTGCACCACCGTGTGCGCCGCCGTGCTCGACCCCGAGCGCGGCGTGGTTCGCTACTCCAACGCCGGCCACATGCCGCCGATCCTGGCGGCTCCCGGTGGGCCGGGCCGGATCCTGGAAGGCGGGCGGGCGGTGCCACTGGCCACCTTCGACACTCCGCGCCGCCCCGAGGCGACCACCGCGTTGCCCGCGGGCTCCTCGCTGGTGCTGTTCACCGACGGACTGGTGGAACAGCGCGGTTACGACATCGAGGAGGGCTTCGTGAAGATCGCGGACGTCCTCAGCGAGACCGGCGGCGCGCTCCCCCGCGATGTGGCCGATGCCGTGCTGTCGCGACTGTGCCCGCCCGCGGGCTACGACGACGATGTCGCGATGGTCGTCTACCGTCAGCCGCCGGAACCGCTGCATGTCGACATTCCCGCCGCCGCAATCGAATTGACCGGCCTGCGGCGCACGCTCTACCGCTGGTTCGCCACGGCCGCCGTGCCGCACGACCTGGCGGCCGACCTCGTCGCCGCCGCCAACGAGGCCTGCAGCAACAGCGTCGAACACGCCTACCGCGACACCGAACCCGGCCGGGTCGTCCTCACCGCCACCTGCGAGGGTGACCGGGTGGTCATCGAGGTCACCGACACCGGCCGCTGGGTGCCGACCCCCACCGACCCCGGCTACCGTGGCCGAGGTGTGGAGATGATGCGGGTACTCACCGAGGATCTCGAATTCACACACGACGAAAAGGGCACCCGGGTGCGTATGTGGGTGACGCTGCCCTCGATCACCTTCCCGACCGCGAACCCACTGCGCGCCTCGACGCGGCCGCCGGGAATGTCGTCGCTGAGCTCGTCCTGACAACTGTCAGCAAATGCGGAAGGGCACAGATAAATTCCGTGCTGACACGTCTACCCGTTGCTTGTCGGAGCCAAACTCCATTGCTACGGTGATACCGCAGTCCCACACCGAGCCAGGTGTGCATCCGGATATCCAGCGATCATCTCGCGAATTCGTTGAGCTGCACAACCCTGATGACACCGACGCTGTCGGTGCCATCGCCGTGCAATTTTGCGAGACGATCCCCATCTCGAAGGAGAAACTGATGTCTGCAGCAGTCGGCGACCTGATCGACAGTATTCTGAAGATCATCGGGTCGATCCTCTGAACAACGATCCGTGAGTAAACCGTCGATTCCGGAGCCGACGACAGCTCCGGAATCGACGGGTTCAGTTCGTGGTCGTCTGATACGCCTCGAGGTCGAAAACGCGCATCTGCCTGCGGTAACGGAAACTGAAGTCCGGCCACAGCACCGCGTTGTTGCCCGTGCTGTCGAGGAACCAGCTGCGGCACCCACCGGTGGCCCACACCGTTTTCGCCATCTTGCGCTGGATTCCCCGGTTGTATTCTTCCTCGGCGTCCTTGCGGACTTCCACGGTGCGCAGGCCTCGCTGCTCCATGGTTTCCAGTGCCGAGATCAGGTACCGGAACTGGGATTCCATGATGTAGATCAGCGAGGTGTAATTCAGCCCGGAATTGGCACCGAGCATGAAGAACAGGTTGGGAAAGTTCGCGACCGTTGTGCCCTTGTAGTTGCGATACCCTTCCGCCTCACCGATTTCCGACAGAGTGCGCCCGTCGCGGCCGACGTACAGGTTGTAGGTCGGCGAATCCGAGACCTGGAATCCCGTGCACAACACGATCGCATCGACTTCGCGTTCGGTGCCGTCTTCGGTGACGATCGAATTCGCCCGGACCTCCGCGATCGAATCCGTCACCAGATCCACATTGTCGCGGTCGAGCGCCGGATAGAAGCGGTTGGACACGAGCATCCGTTTACAGCCGAGACGATGCGCCGGCAACACCTTCCGGCGCACCTGCGGATCACGGATCTCGAGGAACATCTTGACCCGGCCGACCAACTCCAGCAGCACCGCCGCACGCGGGTACTTGGCCTGGAAGACGACGAAGATCTCGCGCAGCAGGTAGATCATCGCCCGGACCAGCCGCTGGAAGCCGGGAATCCGCCGGAACGCGAACCGCTCGACCGCCGTATAGCGACGACCCAGATGCGGCATCACCCAGGTGGCGGTGCGCTGATACACATCGAGGCTCGCCACCTCCGGCGCGATCGACGGAATGATCTGCACCGCGGACGATCCCGTACCGATCACCGCCACCCGCTTACCCGCGAGGGTCGACTCGTGATTCCACCGCGCCGAATGGAAGATCTCTCCCTCGAAGCTCGACATCCCTTTGATATCGGGAAGATTCGGCTCGGCGAGTACACCGGCCGCCGACACGACCACATCGGCGGTGAATTGCCCACGGCTGGTGTGGATCTCCCATCGGCCATCGGTGTCGTTCCAGCGCGCCGCCGTCATCTCGCAATCGAAGATGTGCTTGTCACGCACCCCGAAACGCTCCGACACGTCCCGGATGTAGCGTTCGATCTCGGCCTGCGGGGAGAACGACCTCGTCCAATTCGGGTTCAGCGCGAACGAATACGAATACAACTGTGAGGGGACGTCGCACCCGGCACCCGGGTAGGTGTTCACCCGCCATGTGCCACCGACATCGGGTCCACGTTCGAGCACGAGGAAATCGGTGTGCCCCTGCTGACTCAACCGGACCGCCGCGCCGACGCCCGACAGCCCGCTTCCGACGATGATGATCCTGACGTGCCGTATATCCGGATCGGCCACGGTCACCGAGCTTCGTAGATGCGTTTGTGGCCCGACATCGCGGCCAGCCGGAACGGGCGCCGGGTTTCCTCGACCATGGCGTGGTAGGCGCCGTCGGTGGGCAGCACCGCTTCGTGCAGGGCACGGTAGCGGTCGTAGTCGAGCATCTCGCGCGTGCTGATCGCGGCCTGGTTGGCCTCGGTGCGCAGGTGCGCACGGTAGCCGGGTTGTACTGTGCCGCTGAAGAACTCGGCCACACTGCCGGAGCCGTAGCTGATCATGGCAAGGGCCTTGCCGGTGAGGTCGTCCGCGTGGTCGAGCAGCGAGGCCAGGCCGAGGTACAGCGACGCGGTGTAGCTGTTGCCGACGGTGCGGTTGTAGGTGGTGGTAGCGCCGATGGCGGCCTCGAGGTCGGCGGCGTCGGCGGTGTGGCCCTGGCTCTCGAGCAGGTGCCGGTGTGCCTTGTAGGCCATCTTGGTGAAGGGCTGGTGGTAGCAGAACGCGGCGAACTCGCCGAGCTCGCGACCGCCCTGGCGGCGGTAGTCGCTCCACGCCTCCTGGGCGGCCTTCTGGTAGGCGTTCACCGAGGTCTTGCCGTCGACGATGGCTTCGGAGCGGTAGTTCGGGCGCCAGAAATCCATGATGTCGGCGCTGTAGAGCCCCGAGATCGGGTCGAGCGCGAGGATGGCCGGGTTCGCGGTGACCAGCATCGCGACCGCCGCCGCGCCCTGGGTCGGCTCGCCCGGGGTGTCGAGTTCGTACTTGGCGATGTCGGCGGCGATCACCAGCACCCGCTGCGACGGGTCACGCGCGATCAGGCCCGCGGCGAACGCCAGCCCGGCCGTGCCGCCGTAGCAGGCCTGCTTGAGCTCGACCACCCGCGCCGCGTTGGGCAGCCCGATCAGCGAATGCAGGTACAGGGCAGCGGCTTTGGACTGGTCGACACCGGTCTCGGTGGCCAGCAGCACGGTGCGGATGTTGTCGGTGCCGTGCCGTTCCAGGATCGGCTGGGCGGCCGCGGCGGCGATGGTGACGATGTCCTCGTCGGCGGCGGCCACGCTCATGCGTTCCTGGCCGATGCCGAGGTAGAACTTGTCGCGATCCACCCCGAGTCGCTCGGCGAGGACGGCGTGATCGAGGGCGTAGTGGGTGGTGGCGAACGAAAGGTCGTGGATACCGACCGGCGTTGTGGTCATCGTTGTGTCCCGTTGCTCGTGGTTGACCGCTCGAATTGGGTATGGGCACGCATCAATTCACCGCGATTGGTCTGCGCGGCCATGAGCGACAGCTCACCGCACAGCACGGTGGCCGCACCGATCACGGCGAGGCGGCGCGCGTTCTCGCCGGGCTCGCGTTCGGCCCGGCAGCCGAGGCGCACCAGGTTGTCCTCGACGAAACTGGCGTGCTTGCCGTTACCGACCGTACCGACGATCAGGTTGGGCAGGGTGCACGAGAAATACAGATCACCGTCGCGGTCCTCGGCGTGGGTGACGCCCTGGGAGCCCTCGACGATATTGGCGGCGTCCTGACCGGTGGCCAGGTAGTAGGCCAGCAGCATGTTCGCGTAATGCGCGTTGGCGGAACGGATTCCGCCCGCGAGCAGGGTGCCGATCAGGTTCTTGCGGATATTGAGCTCGACGACCTTGGCGGCGGTGGTGTGCAGCCGCGCCTCGACCACCTCGCGCGGGATCAGCAGCTCGGTGACGACGTTCTTGCCGCGACCGAGGATGCCGTTGACGGCGGTGGCCTTCTTGTCGGTGCAGTAGTTGCCCGAGATGGAGCCGTAGCGCACACCCGGCATGGTCGACAGGATGTGGTCCATCAGGTGGTCGCTGGCCAGGGTGGCCATGTTGTGGCCGGAGGCGTCGCCGGTGGTGAACTCGAACCGCAGGAACAGCAGGTTGCCCGCGATCTGGTGGTTCAGGTCGATGAGCCGGGCGAAGCGGCTGCTGCCCGAGACGACCTCCTGCAGCTCGGGCATGCGGGCCTCGAGCTGCCGCACGGTGGTGTAGGCGGTGTAGGCGTCGTCGGCTTCCAGCAGGATCGACCGGGTCATCCGCTCGTCGATGAGGGTGGCGACGATGCCCTTCTCGGTGAGGGTGCTGATCCGCGCGCCGCGCCCGACCGAGGGCCACAGCGGGGTCTCGTAGGTCGCCAGCGGCACATCGACGGAGTCGTCGACGACATTGCCGGTGATCCGCAGCGGACCGACCCACTGCATCGGGACAGCCGCGTACGACATGTCATTCATGGATGACTCCTTCTCGGAGGTTCGATTCGCGCCACCAGGGACTCCGGTGGGCGAGGCAGGCCACATCGATGCCGCGCAGCGCGCAGAAGCCGGCCAGGTCGCCGGTGACGAGCACATCGCGACCGGTGAGCTCGGCGGGAGTGGTCGCGCCGAGGACGGTCATGATGTTGCGCAGCTGATCGAGCCAGGTGGTGATCTTGGCGACGAGGGCCTCGGTGCCGTGGTCGACGAGCGTTTCCAGGAACGCTCCCGCCACACCGGTCGCCTTGGCGCCGAGCGCCAGGGCGCGGGCCATGTCCAGCGGCGAGCGGATGCCGCCGGAGGCGGAGATGTCGATGCCGGTGATGCCGGTGCAGTCGAGCAGGCACGCGGCCGTCGACTGACCCCACTGTTCGATGAAGGCGAAGTCGGCGCCCGCGCGACGGTCGTTCTCGATGCGCGCGAAATTGGTTCCGCCGCGTCCGCCCACGTCGGCCACGGCCACCCCGGCCTCGCGCAGCCACGTGACGGTCTGCCTGCTGAGGCCGAACCCGACCTCCTTGACGATCACCGGCACCGGCACGCCCGCGACGATCTCCTCGATGCGGCGCGGCCACCCGGCGAAGGCGCGGTCGCCCTCGGGCATCACGACTTCCTGCACCGAGTTCACGTGGATCTGCAGCGCGTCGGCCTCGAGCAGGTCGATCGCGCTGCGCACCTGGTCGAGGGTGGCGTTGGCGTTCACATTGGCAAGGACGAACCCGTGCGGGTTCTCCTCGCGCAGTACCCGGAAGGTGCCCGCGACGGCGGGGTCACGGAAGTAGGCGCTCATCGACCCCGAGGCGATGGGGACTCCGGTCTCGCGGGCCGCGACGGCCAGCTGCCGGTTGATCTCGCCGGTGTTGGTGCTGCCACCGGTCATCGCGTTCACGTACAGCGGTGAGTTCCAGTGCTTTCCGGCGAAATCGACGCCGAGCCGCACGTCGGCCGAGTCGATGCCTGCCAGGGCGTGGTGCACGAAGGCGACGGAGTCGAAATCGTTGCCACCGCTGTGGTTGCGGCGATGGTTCACCGCGTGGCGAACGTGGTCGTCCTTGCGGTCGGCGATCATGCGCGAACTCCTTCGGACGGGTGGATCCGCAAGGGCAGCTTGCGGATTCCGGCGGCTTCCCAGCCGTCGGTCAGTGCGGCGACAGCGTCGGCGCGGCCGTTCTCGAGCAGGGCGATACCGCAGTCGCCGCCACCGGCACCCGAGGGTTTCGCGGCGGCGCCGACCTCGGCCGCCACGTGACACAACGCGGCGAGGCGTTCGGTCATGACGCCGAGCCGCTCGGCCGCGTCGAGACCGAGGAGAAGCTCACGCGCGCAGTCGATTTCGGTGCGGATGGCGGCGGGGTCGTCGGCGTCGACGGCCGCGGCGAGGCGTTCGACGCAGGCATCGCTGCGCACCAGGAACTCCGCGCGGTCGAGGGGTGCGCCGAGGCCCGCGACCAAGGCGGGGGTGGAGGCGGGGGTGCCGGTCCAGCCGATGTGCAGGTCGAGCGTGGTGGGAGTGGGCAGCGGGCGCACGGACAGACCCGGCCAGGGCAGGCGAAGTGCCGCGTCGACGCCGTCGGCCTCGGCCGATTCCGCCACCCGGGCGCGGTCCGGAGAGCTGTAGGCGAGCCAGCCGCCCCAGGTGCTGGCCGCGACATCCCCGCCGGAAGCCCGGGGATGGACCGTGACCGTGGCGAGCATGGCGAGGCGGTAGCGGTCCATCGAACTCAGGCCGAGCTCGTAGAACTCGCCGAGCGCGGCCACCGCCGCGACCGTCACCGCCGCGCTGGAACCCAGGCCGAACTTGCGGCCGTCGGCGTCACCGAGATCGGCAGTGACGTCCAAACGGTAAGGGCGCGGGGTGATTCCGCGTTCGAGCACCAGCCGGTCGAGCACCGATGCGGCGGCGAACAGGTAGGAGAAGGTGGCCGGAACCGACCCGGTCGCCGACGCGAAGGAGCCGGGGTGACCTGCGAGTGCGGCCGTCGCCGAGTTCGTGGTGGCCGGTTCCGCCGAGGCAGCCACACCAGCCTGGTCGCCTGTCACGCGGCGACACCGGAGGGAGCTGCCGCCCGCCAGATCCGAGGCGAGGACGGTGTCGCCGTCGGTCGCCGTGACCGTTGCGGTGGCGTAGCGGTCGACGGCGACCAGCACGGCCCGGTGACCCGGTTCGACGACGGCGTACTCCCCCGCGACGAACAGTTTGCCCGGGGCGCGACAGGAAATCATGAGACCCCGACCTGCGCGGTGTCCGGGAGCAGGGCGACGCCGGGACCGATGTGCGCGGTGCGGGTGGTGACGAAATCGCCGAGGCTCTCCACGGTCGCGGCCACACGGGCGGCGTCGGCGCGGGTGCACAGCACCTTCACATTGGGGCCCGCGTCGATGGTCGCGTAGGCGAGCACCCCGTCGGCGCGCAGGGCCTGCACGGCGTCGAGGACCGCGAGCGAGTGCGGCGAGAGGTAGCGGATGCCGGGGCGGGCGGTGAGCATGGTGGCGTGCATGCCGAGCGCGTTGCGTTCGGCGATCTCACCGATGGCGGCCAGGTCACCGCGGGCGACGGCGCGGCGCATCTCGTCGAAGTCGAGCATCGACGACTCGGCCCACGGCCGGTAGAACGGGGAGGTCTGGGTGGTGGCGCGCATGGCGTCGCGGCTCGACACCGTCTTGGCGGTCTGGTTCACGACCGCGACGACCAGGGCGGGGTCGAGTTCGTCGCCGCCGATCGGCTCGGCATAGGAACTCAGATCGCCCGCCTCGCCGTCGCCCTCGCCCGCGTGCCACACCACGAAACCGCCGAAGATCGAGCGCGACGCCGACCCGGACCCACGCCGGGCCAGCCGCGACAGCGCACGCCCGTCCAGGTCCAGCCCGTAAGCGGTGGCCGCGGCCGTGGCCAGCGCGGCGAAACCACTCGCCGAGGAGGCCAGCCCGGCCCCGGTCGGGCCGTCGTTGACGGTGACGACGGTGGCGCGTTCGGTACGACCAGCCTTGGCACGCACGAGGTCGAGGAAACGTGCGATGCGGGTGTACGCGGAACCGGTGGCGGCGGTGCCGTTGAACTCGATCTCGTCGGCCGGGCCGTCGGTGACGCGCACGGTGGTGGTGGTCGCGAAGATGTCGAGCGTCATCGACAGGCTGCTCGTGACGGGCAGGAACATCGTTTCGTCGCGCTTGCCCCAGTACTTCACGAGGGCGATGTTCGGGTAGGCGAGCGCGGTGGCCTCGCCGGTGGCGGAGGTCGAAGTCATTGGTGGGTACCGGGTTCCGAAGTCGTGGCGGACAGGGGCGTGGCGCCGGCGTGCATGGCGCGAGTCGGCACCGTCCAGGTTCGCACGGCACCCGCACGGCGCAGCGCGGCACTCACCCCGGGCGCCGAGGCGGGCTCGGTGAGGGCGAGCACACAGCCGCCGAGACCGGCGCCGGTGAGCTTGGCGCCGTGAGCGCCCGCACCGAGCGCGGCGGTGACGAGAGTGTCGATGTGCGGCGTGCTCACCCCCAGCTCGGCGAGCAGTTCCTGGAAATCGAGCATGGTCTTGCCGAGCGATTCGGCGGCACCGGCCGACAGCTCGTCGCCCGCGGCCTCGATCAGGCCCGAGGCGCGCTCGAGCAGCGACCCGGCCCGCACCGGGTCCTCGTCGAGCCTGCGCCGCACGCCTGCCACCGCGTGCTGGGTGGAGCCGGGCACGCCGGTGTCGGCGATGACGAGCGCGGCGTCGAGCCCGATCGGCATCGGCTCGGCCCGGCCCTGATGGAACCGGATCGGACCGTTCGCCAGGACGGCACTGGCATCGATGCCGCTGGCCCGCCCGTGCGCGACCTGCTCGCCACATTGCACGAGGTCGTACAGTTCGCCGGCTTCCACGACGAGCCCGTGCAGATCCGCGACCGCGCGCACCGCGGCCCCCGCGCACGCGGCGCTGGAGCCGAGCCCACGAGCCAGCGGAATCCCGCACTCCACAACGACTTCGACGGTAGTATCGGTGATTCCCCACCGCCGCAACGCTTCCTCGGCCGCGACCCGTGGGCCGGACAAGGCGGTGTCGGTTCCACCGATGGTGAAACGGAAGTGCCCGTCGACCGGAACCTGCGACCCGGTGCCGGGTTCGGCCGGGCGCGCCAGGGCGCGCACCGGCAGGGCGGGCAGGGGGAACGCGATCGCGGGCGTGCCGTGCACGACCGTGTGTTCGCCCAGCAGGATCGCTTTGGCGTGGGCGCGCCCGATCCCTACGACCATGCCCGTTTTCGTGGTCACATCGATTCCTCTCCCAACTCGGGCAGGTTCACCGCCCGACATCCTTCCTACCGGAACGACGCCGGGCGGTCGGCCTCGCGCTTACCGAGCCGATCGGCCGAGAATACTGCGCACGGACGGGAAGAACGCGGGCACCTGTGCGGCATAGGCGCGATACGACGCACCGAAGCGGGCGATCAGGTCACGCTCCTCCAGGTAGGTACCGAGCAGGATGTACCCGGTCAGACCCAGCGCCCACACCAGGTGGCCGACCGTGAACTCCCTGGCGAACCAGAACGACACGAGCAGCCCGGTCATCAGCGGATGCCGCACCAGCCGGTACACACCATTGACCTGCAACCGGTCGACGGTGGCATCCGGCACCTGGATCACGTACTGCCGGTAGGCCTGGCTGATACCGAGTAGATGGAAATGGTTCAGCAGCAGAGTCGCCGCGTAGACCAGCACGAACCCGATCCAGAACCCGATATCGAGCGCGATACCCACCGCACCTTCAGCAGACCAGAGTACGTGTGGTATGGGCTGCCAGGCCAGCATGATGACCCACATCACCAGGCAGACACCGATGATGTAGACCGTCCGCTCGAGCGCTTCGGGCACCCAGCGGGTGATGAAGGCCTTGAACGCCGGCCGGGCCATGCCCGAGTGCTGCAGGGCGAACAAGGCCAGCAGTACCAGGTCGATCGCGACGGCGGGCACCGCGGACAGGTGCGGTCCCTTGTCGACGGTCTTGGGCAGGAACCAGCCGCCTGCGAACAACAGCATCAGCGGAACCGTGATACCCGCGAAGGCGTACACGGCGAAGGAGAACAGGAACGGGACGAGCCGACCGGGCGTGCTCAGCACGCCCCGCGCCTGCTGGGGAGTCATCAGATCCATGCGAACCACGGCAGGTAGCGGTTGCGGACGGTGCCCGATTCCAGGCGCTGCTCGAGACGCGCCTTCCACTTGGTGCCGTAGCGCTCGTTGAGGAAGCCACCGGGCACGACCAGGCGCCAGCCCGACTGCGCGACCATCCAGTACGGCACGATGACGCCGGGGTTGACATCACGCATGTAATCGAGCTTGTCGGGGATCTGGCTCCAGTGGATACCGGGGTAGCGGTGGTGCACGCTGTGGTAGCCCTGGTTGAAGATGAGGAAGTTGAGGATGTTGCCCGCGTTGTTGAGCGAGGTGCTCGGTTCGTCCTCGAACCGGCGCGCAGGCGCGTGGCTCAGCCAGGCGAAGTAGCCCGCGTTGACCTGGGTGATGAGGAACGGCACCCAGTAGAACAGCACGAACCGTTCGGTGCCCGCCGCGTACCAGACCGCGGCCATGACCACGAAGTACACCGCCAGGTCGAAGATGAACTGGTGGCGGGTGCGGCGGCGGCGCGGGGCCGGGTTCGCGGCGAACACCGTGCGCACGGTGTGGATCTTGACGATGGTTCCGTAGCGGATCCAGTACCAGATGGCGCCGAGACCCTTTTCCATGCCGGTGGTGGCGGTGACGTCACCCGGGCCGTCGTTGAACCGGTGATGGTTGAGGACGTGCACCTCGCGCATCTCGGCGGCGGTCAGGTTGCCCGGCAGGCAGCACAGGATGTCGACCACGCGGTTGGGCAGCTTCGACACGAACAGTGGCCGATGGGTGTGCATGTGCATCACGCCGATGGTGAGCGAGAGGTTGAGCAGCGACAGCACGATGATGAGCGGGATCGCGATGTACCAGTTGCCCGCGGCGGGGACGAACAGGGCGGCCGCGGTCATCCCCATCCACAGTGCGATGTGCACGAGCGGACCGACATTGGAGGCGTGCTCGAGTTTGAGGACCCGCCGGCTGAACGGCGGTTTCTCGGTAGGCGCGACGGGCGTTGGGGTGCTCATGGGCGAGCTCCTTCGCTAGTAGTGACGATGCTCATGAACGAATTGCGTCGGTGGCGAGCGCTGCCTGTTGCAGGCGCTCGGCGAGGTCGCGCAGGGCGTCGGGCCGGTTGCCCGGCACCCGCTCCATGGCCCCGAAGGCGAGGTGGTCGGCGATCATCATGGTGCGCACCGTCGAGCCGGCCGGTTCGCCGGTCATCGGCTCCTCGGGCAGGGCCCGCACCAGGGCGAAGGTGGTGTCGACGATCAGCGGGACCAGCGAGGTCGCCGCCGAGTTCTCACCACCGGCGCGCAGCACATCGGTCTTGGGGACGTGGCGCTCGGCCGCGAAGTCCGGCGCGGCGTCGAGCATGGTGTGGATGGCGCCGTCGGCCCCCGCGCGCACCCGCTCGAGCATCCGGGTCCAGTACTTCGGTGAACCCGCGGCCAGCACGGACGCCGTGAGCGGACGCCGGTACGGCTTGGGCGCACCGACCGCACCGCACAGGAACGCCGAGGTGGTGATGGTCATGTAGGCCATGGCCGCGCGGGCGCCGAATCCCGGCGTGCCGGGGCCGAGCCGGGCGAGCAGCGCGAATCCGCCGAGGGTCGGGGCGAGCTGACGCAGCATCACCATGCGGGTGAGTTCCTCGCGGTCGGCGGCGCCGTAGAGCTCGAGTTCGCCGTCGCGCAGATCGTTGGCCGACTGGGCGATCACCGCGATACAGCCGGTGAGCTCGCGCAGGTCGTCCTCGGGCAGTACGCCGTCGGCGACCAGGGTGCACGCGTAGTGGGTGACGCGGCCGAGCACGCCCTCGCTGTAGGTGACGCGCGGCAGCGGCTTGTCGAGGTTGCGGGCCATCACCGCGGCCATGTCGGTGAGCACGCTCGCCACTCGTTCGCGCGCCTGCGGTGACAATCCGGTGACCAGCGCGCGGATGTCGGCGATGCGCTCGGCGAGCAACAGATCCAGCGCCTCGCTGTCGCGCACGACGCCAGTGGTCGGCGGCAGCGCGGGCGGGGCGGAATCGCTTGTGCCGTTCAGGTATTCGGCTGCGGCCAGCACAGCCGAACTCGCGTGGTCGCGGTCGGCGAGATCTTCGTAGGCGTCGAGCACCCGGCACGCGAGCAGGGCCGCGGCGGCTTCGGCGCGCTGGTGGGCGGGCAGGAAACTCACCGCGATACCGAGGTTGCGTCCGGCCGGAACGAGGGCGAGCCGGGCCAGTTCCCCGGGCGTGCGCGCGGCGCGCATGGCGGCCAGGTCGGGGGCGCGGCGCAGCACACGCAGGCCGCGGGCCAGCTGGAGGAGTCGGACATCGCTCATCGGGAGATCACCTGCCGCAGAAGTTCGCGCAGGTCGTCCCGCGCCGGAGAGGGGCCGAACACGTCGAGCGCGTCGGCCGCGGTTTCGGTGGCGGTCACCGCGACCACGCGGGCGGCCTTGGTCGCGCCGCTGTCGACGAGGTCGGTGCGCAGGGTCTCGCTCGGTGTGGCCGGGTCGAGCCACAGGTCGCGGGCGCCCTCGCGCAGCTCGAGCCACTCGATGACCGGCCAGGTCGGCACGCGACGTTCGAGATCACCGCCTGCGTCCTTGCCGAGGCCGGGGCCGCCCTCGATATCGCGGACGTCGTCCATGATCTGGAAGGCCATGGCGAGCTGGTCGGCGTACACCATGAGCGCGTGCAGCCGGTCCAGGTCGACGCCGCCCGCGGTGCCGCCGTAGGCGCACGACAGCCGGAACAGGGTGCCGGTCTTGGCGATGGCGACCAGTTCGTAGTGCCTGCGCAGCGCGGGCACGTCGACGGCGGGTGGCAGGGTTTCGATGAGCTGGCCGAACGACAGCTCCGAGAGCCGGTCGGCGAAGGTGATGCCGGGAGCGTCGGTGATGCGCTCGGCCATCGCCGGGTTGTCGGCGAGCACGCGGGCCACGACCTTCATCGCGGCGCCCGCCATGTGGAAGCCGGCGCGGGCGGCCTGGCGGACACCGAAGGCCGCGGGGACCGACGGCGCGTCGCGGCGCAGCAGGGAGCCGTCGCAGATGTCGTCGTGGATCAGCGAGGATTCGTGCAGCATCTCCATCGCGCAGGCCAGGTCGACCGCGTCGGCAGGCGACACCGCGTCGCCCGGCGCCTCGGGGAGCAGCGTGGCGCAGGCCAGCACGAGTCTGGCCCGTACCCGCTTGCCGGGCGCGGCGAGCACATGGCGGTAGATGTCGTCGAAATCCTCACCGGTGAGCAGGATTTCGGGCAGGCGCGCGGCGACGAGCGGGAGCTGCTCGACCGGCCCGGCCGGTCGCGGCAGGACCCTCACCTGGTCACCGGGGTGCTCCACGTGCACCGCCTGGGGAACCTCGGGGCGATGGGCTGAGGCTAGCGCGGAGTTGTCCATAGCGCTGAACTCCTTTGGTGTGGTCACGATGGCGGCAGGGCTCATTGCGCCTGGTGGACAGGGGTTTTCGAGGAATCGCCTCGGAGGAGTCGGAGGGGTGTCGCCACCGGCGGGCGTCGGGGTCGTGTGTCCCGATCACTGGCTACCGACGGGTAGTTTTGTAGAGGGTTGTCCCAATTGTCAAGCATTGGTGAAGGTTTCGCTCTGACGTGCACGAATAGCACTGGAGCACAATGTTTTTGAGCAGAAGTAACTGATGACAGAGTTACAGCCGACGTCTTGGTGTCATCACCGTAGTGACATGAAACACGCTGCGGCACAGGCGATTACGCACGTGCGGCAAGCAAGCCGAAGGGGTGCGGTCAGCGCGCGACTGTTCATCGCGGGTACGGTTTCACGGAGGGGTGCCACGACACTGTGGGCTTACGCATCTGCGCTGAGAGGTCAGCGGGAGACGTCCGAAGGCCGGCGACTTCGACGGCCGAGAAGTGTTACGTTCGCGACTCTACAATCGGTGACGCGGTCGCGCGACTCGAAAACCACAGCCGCACAGCCCCGAAATGGGCTGTGCGGCAGCGAAACACCGGTTCAGGGGGCTTCCGTGCGACGACACGCCACGGGTGAGGACCCCGCGGTGCGGCGCGGCGATTGTCAGCGGGGGCGCGAACCGAAGGGACGGTGACCGCGCTGCCAAGCCAGCCGGAACGACCATGCGGCGGCCAGGATCGACCCGACGACCACCACCGCGATCGCGGACAGCACGAGTCCCCCGGACCAGCCGACACCGGCGTAGTGCGCGATCATCGCCGAGGCGGCGATCGGGCCCGCGGTGAGCAGTACCGGGATCAAGAGGATCAAACCGAGAGTTACCAGAGTCGAGGGCGCCATCGTCGCCCCGGAGCGTCGCGTGATCGTAGCCATTTCCGCCCTCTCCATGGATGGAACTCAGCGAACGTCGAACTCAGCGATCCATAAACAAAGCTACAGCCCGGTGAACGCCATTCGCCCGATTGTCACGAAATGGTGATAACTCGGTTTGCGAAATATTTGCTCATGGGTCATGTTAATTCAGCGACCCCGATGAACGCGGTCACCGGAACGCGCGAGTCGCCCTCAGCTCGGTTCGGTACCGAAAGTGCCTTCGAGACGATTACGTGATCCCGGATGAATCAGCCGCGCCGCACTCACCAGGCCGCCGGAGGACCAGGTGCGGCGCCGGATCAGCAGACACGGTTCGTCGCGGTCGATGCCGAGCAGCGCGCACTCGTCCTGGCTCGCCCGCACGGCTTCGACGACGTGCTCACCGCGCAGCAGCGGGGCGACCTCGCTCAGATAGGTGTTGGGGGTGACGGTGGTGAAATCCTGGGCGAGGTAGTCGGGCGCCTGGGCCGGGTTGACGTAGCGATCCTCGAGCTGGATCGGCACCTCGTCCTCGCGGTGCACCAGCAGCGAGTGGAACACCGTGCCGCTCAGGTCGTTTCCGAGGATCGGATGGCCTTCGTCGATCTGCTCGGCGCGCACGAAGACGACCTCGGTGCGGTGCCGGTGCCCACGCCGCGCGATCTCGTCGGCGATGTTCCTGACCTCGAACAGCGGCGAGGTGGCCTTGCCCGCGGCGACGAACGTGCCGACGCCCATCACCCGGGTGAGGGCACCGTCGGCGGTGAGATCGCGCAGGGCACGGTTGATCGTCATTCTCGACAGCCCGAGCGCGGCGACCAGCTGATTCTCCGATGGGATCTGCTCCCCCGCGCTCCATCGGCCGCCCTTGATCTGCGCCATGATCAGCTGCTTGACCCGCTCGTACGCCGCGAACTCCGTACCGAGCTCGCCGTAGAGCGCGGCCAGCTCCGCATCGGCCACTTCGATCGCCACCACCGGTATTTCCCTCCGCTCGACCAAGAGAATACGTCGCGGCCGATTTCGGCAGCTACTTGTATAGACAGGACTATACCACTAATCTGATGTTCAGTGACCCCGGACACACCCGTCTTTCGAGGAGTGAACACATGACCGACGACACCGCGCCCGCCGCAGGCCCGCGCCACGTCCGCGCCCCGCGCGGTCCCCAGCTGCACACCAAGGGGTGGCAGCAGGAGGGCGCCCTGCGGATGTTGATGAACAATCTCGACCCCGAGGTCGCCGAACGCCCCGACGATCTGGTCGTCTACGGCGGTACCGGGCGCGCGGCCCGCAGCTGGGCGGCCTACGACGCCATCGTGCGGACCCTGGAAACCCTCGAGTCCGACGAAACACTGCTCGTGCAATCGGGGAAGCCGGTCGGCGTATTCCGCACCAACGAATGGTCGCCGCGGGTGTTGCTGGCCAATTCCAATCTGGTCGGCGACTGGGCCAACTGGGAGAAGTTCCGCGAACTCGAACAGGCCGGCCTGATGATGTACGGGCAGATGACCGCCGGCTCGTGGATCTATATCGGCAGCCAGGGCATTCTGCAGGGTACTTACGAGACTTTCGGTGCGGTGGCGCGCAAACGTTTCGGCGGGTCGCTGGCCGGCACGATCACGCTCACCGCGGGTGTCGGCGGGATGGGCGGCGCGCAACCGCTCGCGGTGACGATGAACGACGGCGTGGCTCTGTGTGTCGATGTCGATCCGGCCCGCATCGATCGCCGCATCGCGCACGGCTATCTGGACACCAAGGCCGACTCGCTCCAGCAGGCGCTGGAGCTGGCCGTCGCCGCGCGCGACGAGCGCAGGCCGCTGTCGATCGGTCTGGTCGGCAATGCCGCCGAGGTGTTCCCGGCGCTGCTCGCCATGGACGCGCCGATCGATGTGGTGACCGACCAGACCTCCGCGCACGACCCGCTGTCCTACCTGCCGATCGGGGTCGCGCTCGAGGACTGGCACACCATGGCCGAGAAGGACCCCGTGTGGTTCACCACCGAGGCGCAGGCATCGACGGCCAAGCATGTCGAGGCCATGGTCGGGTTCATGGACAAGGGCGCCGAGGTGTTCGACTACGGCAACTCGATCCGTGACGAGGCCCGTAAGGGCGGCTACGACCGTGCCTTCGCGTTCCCCGGTTTCGTGCCCGCCTATATCCGGCCGCTGTTCGAGGAGGGCCTGGGCCCGTTCCGCTGGGCGGCGCTCTCGGGTGACCCGGCCGATATCGCCGCCACCGACCGCGCGATTCTCGAGCTGTTCCCCGACAACGAGCATCTGAAGCGCTGGATCACCATGGCCGGTGAGAAGGTGAGATTCGAGGGTCTGCCCGCGCGTATCTGCTGGCTCGGCTACGGCGAACGGCACCGCGCCGGACTGCGTTTCAACGAGATGGTGGCCTCGGGCGAGCTGTCGGCGCCGCTGGCGATCGGGCGCGATCACCTCGATTCCGGTTCGGTCGCCTCGCCCTACCGCGAGACCGAAGCCATGGCCGACGGCTCGGACGCCGTCGCCGACTGGCCGCTGCTCAACGCCCTGCTCAATACGGCATCGGGCGCCTCGTGGGTGTCGATCCACCACGGCGGCGGTGTCGGTATGGGCCGTTCCATCCACGCGGGTCAGGTGTGTATCGCCGACGGCACGCCCCTGGCGGCGCAGAAGCTGGAGCGGGTGCTCACCAACGATCCCGGTATGGGCGTGATCCGTCACGTGGACGCGGGCTACGAGCACGCGGCCGAGGTCGCCCGGGAACGCGGTGTGCGAATCCCGATGCAGGAGAGCTGATCTCGCATAATTCGGCGCCGGGTGCGAAATGCACCCGGCGCCGAATCGTGTCACGGGTGTCTACGCGGCGGATGCTGGGATCACCTGGGTGAGTCGCGGCTCCTACAGCCTCCAGCAAGGCGCGACGGCCCGGGTCGGCGGTTTCATCACACGGAGCCAGGGAATCCACCACGAAACGGCCCCAGGTGGCGGGAACCACCTGGGGCCGAATCGGTTACAGCGGCGCGATCAGAACACCCGGGTCAATCCAGCGGGCCGACAACGGTTTCAGCGGCCTCCAGCAGTGCGCCGGACGCGGCAAGATCGACCGCCGCCTCGATTTCGGGCGCGAGGTGACGGTCGGGGCCGGGACCGGGGACACGAGTGCGCAGGGCATCGCGGACCGCTGCCGTGGCGGGCGACGGTGTGAGCGGCGCACGCAGGTCGAGGGCGCGGGCCGCGGTGAGCGCCTCGATGGCCAGCACACGGGTGAGGCCGTCGATGGCGCGGCGCAGTTTGCGGGCGGCCGACCAGCCTATGGACACGTGGTCCTCCTGCATGGCCGAGGACGGGATCGAGTCCACCGATGCGGGCGCGGCGAGGCGCTTGAGCTCGGAGACGAGCGCGGCCTGGGTGTACTGGGCGATCATGTGGCCGCTGTCGACACCGGGGTCGTCGGCGAGGAACGGCGGCAGCCCGTGGTTGCGCGCCTTGTCGAGGAAACGGTCGGTGCGGCGCTCGCTGATACTGGCCACATCGGCGACGACGATGGCGAGGAAGTCCAGCACGTACGCCACCGGGGCGCCGTGGAAGTTGCCGTTGGACTCGACGCGGCCGTCCAGGGTGACCACCGGATTGTCGACGGCGCCGGCCAGTTCGTACCCCGCGACCCGCTCGGCGTGGGCGAGGGTGTCACGGGCGCCACCGGCCACCTGCGGTGCGCAGCGCAGCGAGTAGGCGTCCTGCACCACGGTGCAGTCGGGGGTGGCATGACTGGCCACGATCGCCGAGTCGGCCAGCAGCCGGGTCATGTTCGCGGCGGCGACCGCCTGGCCCGGTTGCGGGCGCAGCGCCTGCAGGTCGGCGGCGAACACCTTGTCGGTACCGAGCAGGCCCTCCACGCTCATGGCGGCGGTGACATCGGCCAGCCGCAGCAGCGCGCGCAGATCGTGACAGGCGAGCAGCAGCATCCCGAGCATGCCGTCGGTGCCGTTGATGAGAGCGAGCCCCTCCTTCTCCGACAGCTCCACCGGTGCGATCCCGGCGGCGGCGAGCGCCTGAGCGGCGGGCCTGGCGGTGCCGCTCGCGTCCCGGACCGTGCCCTCCCCGATGACGGCGAGGGCCACGTGGGCCAGCGGTGCGAGATCGCCGGAGCAGCCGAGGCTGCCGTATTCGTGGACCACCGGGGTGATGCCCGCCGACAGCAGCGCGGCGTAGGTCTCGGCGACCACCGGTCGCACGCCGGTGCGGCCGGTGGCCAGCGTCGAGAGGCGGAGCAGCATGAGGGCGCGCACCACCTCCCGCTCCACTTCGGACCCCGATCCGGCGGCATGCGAGCGGATGAGGCTGCGCTGCAATTGCTTACGCGACTCCTGCGGGATGTGGCGCACGGCGAGCGCGCCGAACCCGGTCGACACCCCGTACACCGGTCGCGGGTCGGCGGCCAGCGCCTCGATGCGCTCCCGGCTTTCGCCCATGGCGGCCAGCGCCTCCTCGGCCAACCGCACCGCGGCACCCTCCCGTGCCACCCGCACCACGTCGGCGGGTGACACCGGGCCGGTGCCGACGACGACCGGTTCCAGCGTGACCGACCGGTTCGAGTCGATACCCACGATATTTCTCCATTCCGAATAAGCTTGCAGGACAAGCAACTTCAGGCGACGTCGGCCGGTACGGCGACCGGTTCGGGTTCGGCGGTCGCGGGCCGCACCCACAGGCGGTAGGCGATACCGAGCAGCGCGAGCCACACCACACCCACCACCAGGGCCACCCGGCTGTCGGCATCGAAGGCGATCACCCCGATCACGAACACCAGGAACGCGATGGTGATCAGCTGGCCGTAGGGCCACAGCGGCACCGGGAACTTCAGTGCGGCGACCTGTTCGGGGCTCATGCCGCGCCGCGAGCGCAGGTGCGCGAGCAGGATCATCAGCCAGACGAAGATGGTGGCGAAAGTAGCGATCGAGGCGATCACCAGGAACACCTTGTCGGGGATCAGGTAGTTCAGCAGTACGCCCACCAGCAGGGTGACGGTCATGATGACCACCGTCATCCACGGCACCCCGTTGCGCGAGACCCGCTTCATCGCCGCGGGCGCCTGGCCCCGCTGGGCCATGCCGTACATCATCCGGCCCGCACCGAAGATGTCGCTGTTGACCGCCGACAGCGCGGCCGTGATGACCACGACATTGAGCACCGCCGCGGCGGGCCCGAGGCCCAGGCTCTGGAAGATCTGCACGAACGGGCTGCCCTCGTCGCCGATGGTGCGCCACGAGTCGATCGCCATGATCACCGCGAGGGTGAGCACGTAGAACACGATGATGCGCACCGGCACGGTGTTGATCGCGCGCGGGATGGTGCGCTGCGGATTCTCGGCCTCGCCCGCGGTGATGCCGATGATCTCGGTACCGCCGAAGGCGAACATCACGATGGCGAAGCAGGCGATGAAGCCGCCGATTCCGGTGGCGAAGAAGCCGCCGTCGGCCCACAGGTTCTGCACGCCCGCGCTGGTGTCGTGGAGGCCGAAGCCGAAGATCAGCACGGCGATACCGCCGGCGATCATCGCCACGATGGCCACGATCTTGACCAGGCTGAACCAGAACTCCACCTCACCGAAGACCTTCACGCTGAGCAGGTTGATCGCGCCGATGAAGAAGATGACCGAGAGCACCCAGATCCAGCGTGGCACGTCCGGGTACCAGAACCCCATGTACACACCGAACGCGGTGACGTCGGCCAGGCACACGATGAGCATTTCGAAGGTGTAGGTCCAGCCGGTGAAGAAGCCCGCGAGCGGGCCGAGGTGCTGGCTGGCGTATTCACCGAACGAGCCCGCGACCGGATTGCTCACCGCCATCTCACCCAGCGCCCGCAGCACGAGGAACACGGCGGCGCCGCCGATCAGATACGCCAGCAGCACCGAGGGACCTGCCCGGTGGATCGCCTCGGCGGACCCGTAGAACAGGCCGGTGCCGATGGCCGAACCGAGCGCGATGAAACGGATATGGCGGGCGGTGAGGCCGCGGGTGAGCGCGGCGGCGGGCTTGTTCAAACCATTCTCCCGGGATCGGAAAGGGCGCAGGGTCGCCGGTGATGCCGGGTCTCTTCGCCTGTGGGGCCGGTCACAACGACCTCCACATGTATATGCCTGTCTATACAGCCGTGTCAATGGCCAGTTACTGCCTGGCACCGTAGCGCTTGACTATCCTGTATAGACAGGCATATACATAGCGGGCGTGATCCACCGCACAGCCCCCCGCCAGGAGGACAACCCGTGCCAACCACCGTGCTGCGCGATATCGGCACCCTCGTCACCAACGACCCGGCTCTCGGGGACGGCCCGCTCGGGTTGCGCCGCGACGCGGCCGTCGTCTTCGACGACGCGCAGGTGGTGTGGGTGGGTGACAGCGCCGACGCACCCGCTGCCGATCAGGCGGTCGACCTCGACGGTCGCGCGGTGCTGCCCGGTTTCGTCGAGTCGCATTCGCATCTGGTCTTCGCCGGTGACCGTGCCGAGGAGTTCGCCGCGCGCATGTCCGGCCGTCCCTACGGCGCGGGTGGCATCCGCACGACGATCGCGGCGACGCGCGCGGCGACCGACGAGCAACTCGACGCGACCGTGCGCCGGCTGCTCGCCGAGTCGCTGCGGGCAGGCAGCACCACGGTCGAGATCAAGAGCGGTTACGGCCAGACCGTGGACGACGAATGGCGCAGCGTGCGCATCGCGGCCCGCCACACCGACGAGGTGACCTTGCTTGCCGCGCACGTCCCGCCGCCCGAATACGCCGGGCGCACGGACGATTACGTGGCCATGGTGTGTGCGGAGATGATTCCGCGTTGCGCGCCCGAGGCCCGGTGGATCGACGTGTTCTGCGAGCAGGGCGCCTTCGACCGGGACCAGTCGCATGCCGTCCTCAGTGCGGGCATCGCGCACGGGCTGGTGCCGCGCGTGCACGGCAATCAGCTGCACCAGGGGCCGGGCGTGCAGCTCGCCGTCGAACTGGGGGCCGCGTCGGTCGATCACGTCGCCCACGTCGGCGCCGCCGATATCGACGCGCTCGCGAACAGCGACACCGTGGCGACGCTGCTGCCCAGCGCCGACTTCTGCACGCGCAACAGCTATCCCGACGCGCGTGCGCTGCTCGACGCCGGGGTCACCGTTGCCCTCGGCGCCGACTGCAACCCGGGCACGAGCTACACCACCAGCCTGCCGTTCTGTATCGCCCTGGCCGTGCGTGAGCTGCACATGACACCGGACGAGGCGGTCTGGGCGGCGACCGCGGGTGGGGCGAAAGCGTTGCGGCGCGGCGATATCGGCGCCCTCTCCCCCGGTATGCGGGCCGACGCCGTCGCGTTGGACGCGCCGTCACATCTGCATCTGGCCTACCGTCCCGGCGTTCCGCTCGTGCGCCAGGTGTGGCGCGGCGGCGTGCTCGCATCGAATTGAGGTGTCCCCCATGACTTCCTGGACCGGCCGCGTCGACGGCACGGCACCCGAGCATCTGCGCTGGCATCAGGCCGTCGCACCCTATGAACCCGGCGTCGACCCCGGCGCCTGCGTGTTCGTCGGCTTCGCCAGTGACGAAGGCGTGCGCCGCAACAAGGGTCGGCCGGGCGCCGTCGACGGGCCCGACGCCCTGCGCCGCGCGCTCTCGCCGATGGCGCTGCCTGCCCCGCTGCGCGCCTTCGACGCGGGCACGATCGCGGTCACCGATCAGCGGCTCGAGGACGGCCAGCGCAGGCTCGGCGACACCGTGACCGCGCTGCTCGACGCGGGTGCCTTCCCGATCGTGCTCGGAGGCGGCCACGAGGTCGCCTTCGGCACCTACCTCGGCCTGGCAGGTGCCGAGTGCGCCAGGGCCGCCACCATCGGAATCCTGAATCTGGACGCGCATTTCGATCTGCGTCCGGACCCGGTACCCAGCTCGGGAACCCCGTTCCGGCAGATCCTCGAATCCGGCGCCGACGTGCGGTACGCGGTGCTCGGGATCAGCCAGCCGGCCAACACGACGATCCTGTTCGACACCGCCGCTCGGTTCGGCGTGCGCTATCTGCTCGACGACGACTGCACCGCCGAGCGTGCGCAAGCCTTCGTCACGGACTTCCTCGCCGACATCGACCTGCTGTATCTCACGATCGATCTCGACGTCCTGCCCGCCGCGGTCGCACCGGGTGTCAGTGCGCCCGCCGCGTTCGGTGTCGCGCTGCCCATCGTCCAAGCCGTCTGCGACCAGGTCGCCACGAGCGGCAAACTCGTGGTCGCCGACGTCGCCGAACTCAACCCGGCGCTCGATATCGACAACCGCACCGCCCGCACCGCCGCCCGACTCCTGCACCGCCTCGTCACCCGGCGCGTCCCTCAGAAGTAGCGCACACCGACGTAGGCCCAGGCGATGACGCAGCTGAACACAGTGACGACCGCGCCGTATTTCGTGAACTGCCAGAAGCTGATTCGCTGGCCCGCCCGCGCGGCGATGCCGAGCGCGACGACATTGGCGCTGGCCGCGATCGCCGTGCCGTTGCCGCCGAAGTCGGCGCCGAGCGCGAACGCCCACCACAGCGAGCGCCCGGTCTCGGGGTCGGGGGCATCCGCCACGATGCCCTCCACGACCGGTGCCATGGTCGCGGTATACGGGATGTTGTCCACGAACGCACCGAGCAGCGCGGACCCGAAGACGAGTGCGGTGGCGGCGAGGAAATAGTCGTCGCCGACCCATGCGCTCGCCGCCGCGCCGACCGCGGCGATCACCCCGGTGTGCACCAGGCCGGCGACCATCACGAACAGGCCCATGAAGAACACCAGCGTCGGCCATTCCACTTCGTGCAGGATGTCCCCGATGTCGAGCCCGGACACCAGCACCATCACCCCCGCACCCACGAGTGCGATCACCGACGGCGCCACGTGCACCACGCTGTGCAGGCAGAACCCGGCCACCACCGCGGCCAGCACGATCAAAGACCGCACGAGCAGTCTCGGGTCACGGATCGCGCGCCGCTCTTGCAAGGCGAGCACGGCCTCGACCGAGGCCGGATCGGTACGCAGCGCCGAACGGAACAACACCCGCGTGAACAACACGAACAGGGCGAAGACCAGCACCACGACCGGAGCCATGTGCACCAGGAAGTCGTTGAAGCTCAGCCCCGCCCGGCTGGCGATGATGATGTTGGGCGGGTCGCCGATCAGGGTCGCCGCGCCACCGATGTTGGCGGCGAGCACCTCCGCGATCAGGAAGGGCTGGGCGCTGATACCGAGCCTGCGGCACACCACCAGCGTCACCGGGGCGACCAGCATGATGATGGTGACATTGTCGAGGAACGGTGAGGCCACGGCCGTGATCAGCATGAGCATCACCATCAGCCGGTAGGGATTGCCGCGCGAGCGCTTGGCCGACCAGATCGCCAGGTAGTCGAACAGCCCCGTCTGCTTGACGACGCCGACGATGATCATCATGCCGAGCAGCAGGAAGATGACGTTCCAGTCGATGCCCGCGTGCGGCGAGAAGAACACCTGCTCGCCGGGGATCAGCCCGAGCACCGCCATCAGGCCGGCGGCGATCAGCACGGTCTTCACCTTGTCGACACGCTCCGTGGCGATGAAGAAGAACGCCACCACGAAGATGGTCACGGCGAGGACGGCGGCCATCGTCGTCGCCGATCAGTCGCCGGGGCCGGCGAGGGCGAGACTGGTCAGCAACCGTTCGAGGGTGATCGCCCCGCACAGGGTGCGGGCCCGGTCCACGACCGCGATGAGCGGACTGTGCTTGCGCGCCATCAGGATCGCGATCTCGAGCAGCGTGGCATCCGGGGTCACGGTGGCCGGTCGTGGGGCTCCGTCGGCCAGGCAATCACCGACGGTGAGGCTGCCTGGTTCCTGCCAGAACAGGTCGGCGTGCACCTCGTCGATCGTGCGGACCAGGGTCGTGTCGTCCTGATACGACGCCGGAATCGCCAGGCGCAGCACCTGGGTGCCGGGCAACACGGCCACCGGTCGGTCCTGGGCGTCGACCACGACCAGGCCGGGCAAACGGTTGACGACCATCACCCGCACCGCACGGGCCACCGGGTCGGTGATGCGGACGGTCGGCAGGTTCATCGCGATATCGCGTGCGCGCATGGCTCGGCTCCGGGGTGATTCGACGGTGCTCACGGCTCGGCCCGCTTTCCGGCGAGCCGATCGACCCGCTGCTCGAGCCTGGTCAACCGATCGGCGAGGGGACGGGTGTGCATCAGCTCGGCCACGTGGTCGGCTTCCTCGGGTTCGAGCACGAGATCGACGCACGGCTCGTCACTGCCGGGGGCGTACACGAGCAGCCTGCGACCGCCGGACGACTCGGTGAGCAGCGCGAAGTCGATGCCGCGACCGGTGCGGAAATGGTGCAGCACCCCGGTTCCGGGGATCGTCGTCCTGTCGGTATCCATCCCGGGCGGTCCTTCCCCTGACACGGTCGAGTGCGTGCGGATTCGAGTCTGGTGCGCGCTCGGGGCGGCGACCATCGGCGCCGGCACCCATTTCCGACACCCGTCCGGCGGTCGTGCGCACGCGCGGATGGGTGTCGCACCCGATGGACAGCGACCGGGCGGGTCAGCATGCTGGGAGCTATGAAGGGTCTCGCGAGGGTGCGAGCAGGACGGGATCAGCGCACGCCGGTGACGGCGCTGTTCTGGCGGATCTGCCTGCTCAACGGTGTGGTGTTCACGCTCGGCACGCTGATCCTCGCGCTCTCCCCGGCCACCGTGTCGGCCCGGCTGCGTTTGACCGAGGTGCCGGTGCTGGTGATCGGCCTCGCGGTGATCCTCACCGCCAACGCGCTGGCGTTGCGCACCAGCCTGGCGCCCCTCGACGAACTGGTCACGGCCATGCGCCGCGTCGACCCGCCACGGCGCGCGGCGCGTTTCGACCGGCGCGCCAGTGGGGACTTCCACCGGCTGATCGAGACCTTCAACGCGATGCTCGACCGGCTCGAGGCCGAGCGATCGGCGGCCGGAGCCACGGCGCTCGCCGCACAGGAAGGTGAGCGTCAGCGGATCGCGCGCGAACTGCACGACGAGATCGGCCAGAGCCTGACCGTGGCGTTGTTGCGGCTGAAACGGGTCGTGGACCGCGCGCCGGAGGGATTGCGGGACGAGGTGACCGACGCGCAGGAAACGGTGCGCGGATGTCTCGACGAGGTGCGCGGTATCGCGTCACGATTGCGGCCCGATGTGCTCGACGACCTCGGGCTGCACAGCGCCGTCACCGCGCTGTGCCACGAATTCACCCGCAGCGCGGGCATTTCCGTGCACCGCGAGGTCGACCCGTCGATCAGCAGGCTCGACCCCGCGGTCGAACTCGTCTGCTACCGCATCGCCCAGGAGAGCCTGACCAACGTGCTGCGCCACTCGGGTGCCGACCAGGTGAGCCTGCGCCTCGCCGGCCACGACGACTCCGTGGTGCTTCGCGTGCACGACAACGGGTGTGGCGGGGTGGTCACCGAGGGCGCCGGAATCCGGGGGATGCGCGAACGCGCCATGCTCGTCGACGCGACGCTCACGATCACCGCGTCCGAGGACGCCGGCACCACAGTCGAACTGGTCGTCCCGGTTCACCGCGAGGCACACGTCGGAGAACCGGTATGAGCGCCCCCACCCGGATCCTGCTCGCCGACGACCACGCCCTGGTACGCAGCGGACTACGGCTGATCCTCGACAACGAACCCGACCTCACCGTGGTCGCCGAGGCGGCCAACGGCTACGACGCGGTGACCGCCCTCGCCGGCGAAGCCGTCGACCTGGTGATCCTCGATATCGCGATGCCGAGGATGACCGGCATCCAGGCGGCGCGCGAGATCACCCGCGCGCATCCGGGTGTCCGCATGCTGATGCTGTCGATGTACGACAACGAGCAGTACTTCTTCGAGTCGCTCAAGGCGGGCGCCTCCGGGTACGTGCTCAAATCGGTCGCCGACCGCGACCTCATCGAGGCCTGCCGGGCGACGATGCGTGGCGAGTCGTTCCTGTACCCGGGTGCGGTGACCGCCCTGGTCCGCGACTATCTGCACCTGGCCCGCCAGGGCGGACGACTGCCCGAGACCATTCTGACCGCCCGCGAAGAGGAGGTGCTCAAGCTGATCGCCGAAGGGTATTCGGCACGGGAGGTGGCGGCCGAACTGGTCATCAGTGTGAAGACCGTCGACCGCCACCGCGCCAATATCCTGCAGAAACTCGGCCTGCGTGACCGGCTCGACCTGACCCGCTACGCGATCCGCTCAGGTCTGATCGAGCCGTGAATCATTCCGCGTTCGGATCGATGCGCACCTTCGCCTTGCGCCCGACGGTCGCCCGGACCACCGGTTCGACCACGCGCGCCGCGATCGGTCCCATCACGGCCATCAGCAGCACGTACGTGGTGGCCAGGGCGGCGAAGCTGTCGGGTACCGCGCCCGCGGCGACGGCGAGGCCCGCGATGACGATGGAGAACTCGCCGCGCGCGACCAGGGCAGCACCCGCGCGAGCCCGGCCCAGTTGGGAGGCGCCCGCGCGCTTGGCCGCCCACCAGCCGGTGTACAGCTTCGTCACGGTGGTGACCACGACCAGCAGGACCGCCCAGCCGAGAACCGGTGGGATGGTCGCCGGATCGGTGCTCAAGCCGAACAGGACGAAGAACATGGCGGCGAACAGGTCGCGCAGGGGTTCGAGGATCTTGGTCGCCTCGTGCGCGGTCGCCCCCGAGATCGCGATGCCGAGCAGGAACGCGCCGACCGCCGCCGACACCTGCACCGCCGAGGCGACACCGGCCACCAGCAGCGCCGAACCGAGCAGTTTGAGCAGGAAGATCTCGCGGTCCTCGCTGGCCACGATCGCCGACACGTACCGGCCGTACTTCAGCGCGACGATGAGCACCAGCGTCACCGCGACCAGCGCGATACCGACGGTGGTGAGCCCGGCCATGAAGCCGACACCCGCCAGCACGGCGGTGAGCACCGGCAGGTAGATCGCCATCGCCAGGTCCTCGAACACCAGGATCGACAGCACCACCGGTGTCTCGCGGTTACCGAGCCTGCCCAGGTCGTTGAGCACCTTGGCGACGATGCCCGAGGAGGAGATGTAGGTGACGCCCGCCATCGCGATGGCACCGGTCGGTCCGAGCCCGAGCCACAGCGCGACGATCACGCCCGGCGTGGCATTGAGGACCAGGTCGAGCAGACCGGCGATCCACGATTTGCGCATGCCGGTGACCAATTCACCCGCGGTGTACTCCAAACCGAGCAGCAACAGCAGCAGCACCACACCGATCTCGCTGGCGATGTGGATGAACTCCTCCACCTCGTGCAGCTCGATCAGGCCGCCGGTGCCGAAGAGCAGGCCCCCGAGCAGATAGAGCGGAATGGGTGACAGGCCGATGCGGCCCGCGATGCGCCCGAGCACACCCAATCCGAAGAACACAGCCCCCAGCTGGATCAGCGCCAGCGTTGTTCCACTGATCTGCACGGGCTCAGCCGTCGGACAGGATCGAAGCGGCAGCGTCGAGCCCGGCGGTCGTCCCGACGATGACGACCATGTCGCCTCCGAGGAAACCGAACTCCGGTCCGGGCGAGGGATGGACCTGACCGGCCCGCAGCACCGCGACGATGGAGGCCAGTGTCCGGGTCCGCATCTCCGTTTCGCCGAGGCGGCGGCCCGCGTAGGGCGAATCGGGCAGCACCGGCAGCGACCGGGTGCTCACACCGTCGAGATCGCGGTGTTCCTCCTGCAGTTGCGCGACGAGTCGCGGGGCACCGAGCAGGCTGGCGAGCGTGCGCGCTTCGCCGTCGGAGAGCGGGACCTGCACGGTGGTGTCGGGGTCGTCGATCTTGGTGAAGATCAGATCGGTGCCACCGTCGCGGTGGTCGACGACGCCGATGCGCCGAGCCACCTTGGTCAGCGAGAACTCTTTCCTGACACCGATTCCGGGCAGGGATGTGACTTCAACATTCATGGGATCACCTAACCTCAGCTAGGCGATACCTTACCTTCTCTTTACTATCGACAAGGACTCGTCAGCCTTCATCGAGCAATTTTCCGGCGGCCTCCAGGCCCTTACCGGTACCGACGACGACCACCAGATCACCGGCGACGAAGGTGAAATCCGTTCCCGGGGACGGGGTTACCTCCCCCGCCCGGACCACCGCGACCACCGAGGCCTTGGTGCGGGTCCGCATGGCCGTGTCGCGCAACGGGCGCCCGTCGAAGGGGCTGCCGCGATCGATCGCGAACTGCCTGGTCGACAGGTCGTCGATGCCGAGCGAGTCGGCCTTCTTCTGCACCACCTGGGGCGCGCCGAGCAACCCGGCCAGCACACCGATCTCGGTGCTGGACAACGGAATCGACGTCTTCGTCTCGGCGTCACCGGCGCGAGAGACGACCAGATCGACAGTGCCGTCAGGGTGTTCGACCACGCCGATCCGGCGGCGAGCCTCCGCCAGCGGAAAGTCCTTGCACACGCCGATTCCCGGTAGCGGCGTCACATCGATGTTCACGCCCACACAGTACGACGACCGCGCCCGTCGGTGCGGCCACCCCCGCGCGGGAGCCGCGACGATGCCCATCCGCCGTCGATCGTGACGCACCGCACGCCGCCGTTTCCGCCGGATCGATGGCGGTCACGACCGGGGCGCGGGCACCCGGTGGCGCACCGGTGCGGCGACAGCGATCGGGGCAACGGCTTGCGTATTCGGGCGAAGTTGTGTGTTGTTGATCGGTGACCAACACACCCGGAGACGCTTATCCACTCACGGACACGATGACCACCACGACGGCGGTACACGACGGCGTCACGGTCCTGACGGTGACCGGTGAGGTCGACCTGGCGACCGCGCCCGCCCTCGACGCCGCCATCGAGGCCATCCTCGCCGACAAGCCCGCGACCCTGGTGATCGACCTGACCGCGGTCGGGTTCCTCGCCTCGGCGGGCATGGCCACGCTGGTCGCCGCGCATCAACGCGCGGGCGACGACACCGCCATCGCGGTGGTCGCCGACGGGCCGGCTACCAGCCGTCAGCTGAAGATGACCAGCCTCGATCAGGTGTTCGCCATGCACACCACCCTCGCCGACGCCCTGGCGTCGCTGCGGTCATGACCACCTAGTCCCCAACGCGACGCGCCGCATCCCGGGGTTACCCGTGATGCGGCGCGTCGCGTCGGTGGGTGGGTCAGCAGAGGCCGCGCAGCTGCTCGATCAGCTTGATCCGGCCCGCCGCGTTCTCGGCGATCGGGGTGACGTTGAGCGTGGTGACACCGGCCTCGGCGAAGGCGGCGATGCGGTCCTTGACGAAGCCCTCGGGCCCGATCAGCGACACATCGCGCACCAGGTCGTCGGGCACCGCGGCCGCGGCGGCCTGCTTGTCGCCGGCCAGGTACAGCTCCTGGATGCGGTCGGCGGCCTCGCCGTAGCCGTACTTGGTGGCGAGGGTGTGGTAGAAGTTCTTGCCCTTGGCGCCCATGCCGCCGATGTAGAGCGCCAGGTGCGGCTTCACGAACTCCAGCAGCGGCGTGACGTTCTCGCCGATCGCCAGCGCGGGACCGGCGTACACCTCGAGGTCGCCCAGCGACGGATCGCGCTTGGCTTTGCCCGCGGCCAGCGCGTCACCCCAGACATCGTTCGCCTTCTCCGGCAGGAAGAAGATCGGCTGCCAGCCCTCGGCGAGTTCGGCGGCCAGTTCCACGTTCTTGGGGCCGAGCGCGGCCAGCAGCACCGGAATGTTCTCGCGCACCGGGTGATTGATGAGCTTGAGCTCTTTGCCCAGGCCGGTGCCGCGGTCGGCGGGCAGCGGGATCTGGTAGTACTTGCCCTGGTAGTTGAGCTTCTCGCGGCGCCACACCTTGCGGCAGATCTCGATCAGCTCGCGGGTGCGCCCGATCGGGGCGTCGTAGGGCACACCGTGGAAGCCCTCGATCACCTGCGGGCCGGACGCGCCGATGCCGAGGATGAACCGGCCGTCGGAGACGAAGTCCAGGCCCGCCGCCGTCATCGCGGTGAGGCTGGGGGTACGGGTGTAGAGCTGCAGGATGCCCGAGGCCAGCTGCACCCGCTCGGTGCGCGCGGCCAGGAAGCCCAGCGCGCTCACCGCGTCGAACGAGTACGCCTCCGGCACGAAGACGACGTCGAGGCCTGCCCGTTCCAGGTCGGCGACCTCGGCCGCCACCTCCTTGAAACCGCCCGAGTAGTTGATGCTCAATCCGATCCGCATGCACCCAACATAGACCCGGCCCACTCGGGCACCCCGACCGGTCGGTCCGTGCCTACATTCGCTGGTCGGGCAGGGTGCGCGGTAGCGTTGAGAGTGAAGCACTCCCCGTCGAAAGGCCACCACGTCGTGTCGCAGCCCACCGTGTCACCGCAGCAGACCGCACCCTCCTTCGGTGACGTGACCCTGGAGCACTACCTGTCGGAGCTGGCCGCCAAGGTGCCCGCCCCCGGCGGTGGCGCGGTGGCCGCACTGCACGTCGCCCAGGCCGCGGCACTGGTGGCGATGGTCGCGCGCTACACCACTCGGGCCAAGGACGCCGAGAACCGGCCGGTGATCGACCGGATCATCGAGGCCGCCGACGCCGCCCGCGCCCGCTCGCTGGCGCTGGCCGATGCCGACGCGGCCGCGTTCACCGCCGTCGGCGCCGCCTACAAGCTGCCCAAGGACACCGACGACCAGGTCGCCGAGCGCACCGCCGCGATCAACGCCGCCCTCGTCGAGGCCGCCCGGGTGCCCGCCGCCGTGGTCGACGAGGCCGACGAAATCCTTTCCCTGGCAGGGGAACTGCTGCCGATCGGCAACCCGAACGTGGTCACCGACATCGGGGCCGCCGCCGACGCCGCCCGGGCCGCCGCGTTCAGCTCGCAGCTCAATATCGAGATCAACGTGGCCTCGCTGCCCGCCGAACTCGGTGACGATTTCGCAGCGGCCTTGTTGCGGGTGGAGACCGTCGCCGCGCGCGCCGACGCCCTGCACGCCCAGGTCCTGCACGTAGTGCGCGGCTGAGCACAAGCCGACACTCCGATCACCCCTTCGGCCGTTACCACTTCGAGAGGTCCAGTTGATCATGGACGCCTAGACTCGGGAAACGCCTACGAGTGACCGAAGGGGTGGCGTTTATGCGAAACGCACTTCGTTTTCTGTTCGTCGCGATCATGGCGGCCCTCCTGGCCGCGTCCTGGTCGGGAGCCGCGTCCGCGGACCTGATCGGAGGCCAGCGCACCCAGTACGGCGGCGGCACCTATGCCGAAGCCGACCTGTCCAACCACACGTTCACGGTGACCGCTAACGGGGAGACGCGGGTGCTGCCCGCTTCGATGGGCAAACCGGGTTTCGAGACGCCCACCGGCACCTTCACCGTGCTGGAGAAGGACCGCGCAGTGGTGTTCGATTCACGCACCATCGGCATCCCGCTCGAGGATCCGGAGGGCTACATCATCGACGGTGAGTACGCCGTTCGCCTGACGTGGGGTGGCGTGTACGTCCACTCGGCGCCGTGGTCGGTGGACTCGCAGGGCTACGCCAACGTGAGCCACGGCTGCATCAACCTCTCGCCCGAGAACGCCGCCTGGTACTTCGAGAACGTCGGTGTCGGCGACCAGGTCTATATCCACTGGTGACGCGCTCATCGCCCGCGCATTCGGCGAACACGGCGTCAGGGCAGTATCGTGCCCGTAATGAAATCGTTGCGGGACATTCCCTGACGGCGGATGCCTGATGAAGGTGGGGCGATGGATCGACCGGAAGCGCGCAGACCGATCGGGGCTCGACAGCAGGACCCGGGATCGGCTGGTGTTCCGCTCCGAGGTGCCCTGCCACGGCGCCGCAGCCGCGAGGCAGGCACCTCGGGAACCGGTGCCCGGCACCGGATAGAGGGCGGACCGACCACGCCGGCGGGTATTCCGGTCGTCTCGCTGTCGGCTCCGGTACCCGTACGCGACGCCTTCGCCACCGATCGGCTCCCGATCGTGGGTGGGCCGATGGATCCCGGTGCGGGCCAAGTCGATACGCCGTTCATCTTGCCGAACAACGGGCCCGACACCGACAAGCTGCCCATCGTCGGCGCCGACTTCCCCGCACCCGAACCGGCTGACGCGCAGGGCGAATGGGAGTCGTCCACCTCGGCACGATCGGCATCGACCTGGCCCGCGTCGTCGTGGTTCGACTCGGCCCGAGCGGAAACCACTCGGCCGGAAGCAACCCGGCAGGAATCCGAGCGGACCGAATCGGCCGCTGAACCCGGGCGGCACCGATCGGCCCGACCGGGATCGGCCCGGCAGGAACCGACGTGGACCGAATCGGCTCGGCCCGAGCCGGAGTCGAGCTGGTCCGAATCGGCGGCGACCGTGCCGGCCCGGCAGGAAGCGGCGGCGACACCGACCGAATCGCCCGCTGCCCCAGTTGGTGCTGGTGACGGCTGGTCGGATCGGTATACGGCGGAGTGGGAGCCGCGTCCGGCGCCCGACTACAACGGTGACGACGAGGTTTTCGCGCGGATGATCGACCGGTCCAAGCGCCGGCGCACACCTCGGTGGGCGGCTCCGCTCGCCGCGTCGGTGGCCGGGGCGGTCCTGATCGGCGTCGGATACTTCCAATTCGGTGGTCCCGCACCGGCTTCCACGTCGGCGAGTACCACGCTGTCGACCGTCGCCGCGCCCGCGCCCGGCGTCGGGCACTGCCCGTCCGAGCAGGTCGGCAGCCTCGTGCGTGGCAACGGGCCAGGCGGAACCGACAGCGGAGTCTCGGCCATCATGGCCTTCCAGCACGCCTACTACGTCGCACGGTCCGGCGATCAGGCGCGCACGCTGGTGGCCGGTGACGCCGCGCTGCCCACGGGCGCGCAGATCCAGTCGGGCATCGACACCATTCCGGTCGGTACCACGCACTGCCTCGACATCACGCCGGGCGCGTTCGCCGGACAGTACTTCGTGACGATCACCGAGTACCGCCCCGACGAGGTGCCGATCGTCTACAACCCGCAGCTGGTCGGCACGACCAAGGTGGGCGCCAAAACGCTGATCACCTCGATCGGGCCGGTCCGCTAGCTCCGGAAAGTGTTCAGCCCCTTGCCTTCTCGGCCGCGACCACCACGTGCCGCATGAGCAGCGCGGTGGTCACCGGGCCGACGCCACCGGGCACGGGGCTCAGGGCGGCGGCCTTGCCGTCGACCGAGGCGGCGTCGACGTCACCGACGATGCCACCGTCGGCGGCCTCGTTGGTGCCCACGTCGATCACCACGGCGCCCTCACGGATGTGCTTGCCGGTGACCAGGCCGATCCGTCCCGCGGCCGCGACCACGATGTCGGCGGCCGTGGTGACGGCGGCCAGGTCGGTGGTGCGCGAGTGCGCGACCGTGACAGTGGCGTTCTCGGCGAGCAGCAGCTGCGCCAGCGGCTTGCCGACGATGTTGGAGCGGCCGACCACGGTGACGAGCTTGCCCTGCAACGCGATCGAGTGATGCTTCAGCAGCTCCACGACCGCCTCGGAGGTGGCGGGGACGAACCCGTCGAGACCGGCGGCGAGCAGGCCGAGTGACAGCGGGCTCACACCGTCGACGTCCTTGCTCGCGGCGATCGCGGAGCTCACGTCGTCGAGGCTGACGCCCGCGGGCAGCGGGGTCTGCAGCATGATCGCGTCGGTGGCCGGGTCGGCGCTGCGGGCATCGAGTTCCGCGCGGATCCGCTCGGCGGTCGCGTCGGCGCCCAGATCGATCTTCTCGCAGGCGATGCCGAGCCGTTCGGCGGCCTTGCGCAGGGAGTTCACGTACCAGGCGCTGGCCGGGTCGTCGTTGGCGACGACCAGCGCCAACGTGGGCGCGGTGCCCGCGTCGGTGAGCGCGGCGGCGCGCTGTTTCGAGTCGGCGTTGATGGCGGCGGCGAGTTCCTTGCCGGTCAGCGAAGCGGTATCCACGGTTGGTCAGCCTATCGGCCACCGGGTGCACCCCGAAGCGCCGGGCCGCGACGCGCCTGCCGACGGCGGGTTACCCGGACCGGACCGTCACGGGTCGTAGGGTGTCCGGCAGCTCTGCCATCAGCTCTGCCCGCATGTACGCCACCCGGAAGGTCGCGACTGTCGTGAAGATCTCGAGGCAATGGAAACAGCTCGCCGCGGCGTTCGCCGCGGTCGCGGCGGTCACGAGTGCCACGGTCGGCCCCGCCGCCGCCGAAGCGGACGTGACAGCCCTCTACAACTCGGCGCAGCGGCATTTCACCGACGGCGATCTCGATGCCGGGCGCGCCGATCTGCGTGCCCTCATCAGCGCCGACCCCGGTGATGCCGAAGCTCTTGCCCTGCATGCCATCTGGTCGCATCACGCCGGTGACGCGGCGGCGGTGAACGAGGCGATGCAGCGGTTGGGCAGTCTCGATCCAGCGATGGCGGCGGGGACGCAGCGGGTGCTGCACGCGGTGACCGCCGCGGTGTCGACGCTGCCCAATCCGCTCCCCTCCCTCATCGGCCCCCAGACCGGCATCGTCGTACTCGGGTACGGTCTGCTGCCCGACGGTGCGCTGCGGCCGGAACTGGAGAACCGGCTCACGGCCGCCTGGTTGCAGGCCATCGCGGCGCCGTTCTCACCGGTCGTGGTCACGGGCGGCAACCCGCAGAACGGGATCTCCGAGGCCGAGGCGATGCGGCGGTGGTTGATCGGGCGCGGGTTGCCCGCCGATCGGATCCATGTCGAGGACCGGGCCGGGTCGACGGTGCAGAATGCGCTGTTCAGCACGAAGCTGCTGCGCGATCTCGGCGCGAACAGTGCGGTGGTGGTGACCTCTCCCAACCACATCCGGCGTGCCGTTGCGGATTTCATTGTGGCGGGGACGCATGTGGTGGGGGCTATGACCTCGCTCGAGCAATTGGTTTCCCAGTTGCCGCCGCCTGATCGCAGTGCTCAGCGGGGGATCTATCTGGATGCGACTCGTACTTTCGAGCTCGACAGTTCGCGCTGAGATCCGGCCCCCTGCCCTCCTACCGATACGCCCAGGCACAATCGGCGGATGGGTATTACCGGGTCTGCCGATGTGGTTGCTGCTTTGCGGCGGGCGGGGTGTGTTTTCGCCGAAGACGAGGGCGCGTTGCTGATCGAGGCGGCGGGTGCTGATTCAGCGCGGCTCGAGGAGCTGGTGGCACAGCGGGTTTCGGGGGTGCCGCTCGAATATCTGTTGGGGTGGGTGGAGTTTCGTGGGGTACGGGTCGGGGTGCGGGCGGGGGTGTTCGTGCCGCGTCAGCGGACGGCGTTTCTGGTCGAGCAGGCGCTGCGGGATGTGACGGCGGAGTCTGTTCGTGTCGTCGATTTGTGTTGTGGTTGTGGGGCACTCGGGCTCACGGCCGCGACGGAACTGACCGGGCGTGGATGTTCGGTCGAATTGGTCGCCGCGGATATCGATCCGGTGGCGGTGGCGTGTGCGCGCGAGAATCTGGCTGCGCTGGACGCACCCGTCTACGAGGGTGACCTCTTCGACGCGCTCCCCACCGAGTTGCGCGGACACGTCGACGTACTCCTCGCGAACACCCCGTATGTGCCGAGCGCCCGCATCGCCGATCTGCCGCCCGAGGCGCGCGAGCACGAACCACTCGTCGCCCTGGACGGTGGCGACGACGGCCTCGCGATATTCCGCCGGGTCGCCGAGAAGGCGGCGGAGTGGCTGGCACCTGGCGGCTCCGTCTACGTGGAAGCCGGGACGGGGCAGGTGGATTCGGCGCTGACCGTGCTTCGCGAACACGGACTGGCACCCCGGGTCGAGCATTCCGAGGAGTACTACGCCACCGTGGTGATCGGCACCCGTCGGGACTGAGCGGACACAACGATGCCCCCGCCGACCATCAGGCCGACGAGGGCATCGCGACGACTACTTACGTCCGGTGAAGTGATCCATCGAGTGGTACACACCCACCGCGTTGAGGTACAGATCGCGGATCTTGATCGGCAGCAGGCCGGTGAGCGCGCGGTTCATCCGCGAGGTCCACGGCAGTACCACCAGGGCGCCGCCGTTCTTCATCTCCCGCCACGAGGTGTCGACGACCTCGTTCTGCTCGAGCATCGGGGTGAACAGGATGCCCTTGGCGCCGTCGAACATGCCGGTGTTGATGTAGGTGGGACAGACCGTGGTCACCTTCACGTGGTCATGGCCGGCCTGCTCGAGCTCGAGCCGCACCGAATCCGACCAGCCCAGCGCCGCCCACTTCGACGCCGCGTACACCGCCATGCGCGGGTTGGCGACCAGACCGGCCGAGGACGCGATGTTGAGAATGCGCGCCTGACCGGCACCGGCCACCATGCCGGGCAGGAACTCGAGGGTGACGTACATCGGGGCCAGCGAATTGATCGCCATGGTCTTGTCGATGTCGGCGCGGTTCTCGGTTTCCCAGAAGTAGGTGTTGCCGCGCACGATCCCGGCATTGTTGACCAGGATGTCGATGCCGCCGATCTCCTTGCGGACCGCCTCGGCGTTCTCGCGGATGGAGTCCTGCGACGACACGTCGACCACGTACTGATGCACCTTGCCGCCCTGCGCGGACAGCTGCGCGGCGGTCTCGCGCAAGGCGATCTCGTTGATGTCCCACAGCACCACCGCGTCGGCGCCCTCACGCACCGCGTGCTCGGCGAACAGCTTGCCCAGACCCATGGCGGCGCCGGTGACCAGCACCCGCTTGCCCGCGACCGATTCCATCTTCATGTGCTACCTACCCCTGCTCGTTCGTGCGCGCTACTTCTGGCGCAGCGTCTTCATGGCACCGAGAACCAGCGTCATCGTCTTGGCCCACAGCTGCTCGGACATACCGGGCAGCGGCCCGATCGGCAGCACGCGCTGCACCGCGACGGTCTGGGTGTCGACGTACTTCAGCAGGCCCTCGGGGCCGTGGCGACGGCCCTGACCCGAGATCCCGAGACCACCCGACGGTGCGTCGATGCTGCCCCAGGCGGCGGCGAAGCCGTCGTTGACGTTCACCGATCCGGCATTGATCCGCGCCGCGACCTCGCGGGCGCGGTCCACGTCGCGGCTCCACACGCTGGCGTTGAGGCCGTAGGCGGTGTCGTTGGCCGCCTCGATGGCGTCCTCGTCGGAGTTCACCTTGTAGACCGAGACGACCGGGCCGAAGGTCTCCTCGCGGTAGACCGTCATGCCGGGAGCCACGTCCACGAGCACGGTCGGCTCGTAGAAGTAGGGGCCGAGGTCGGGGCGGGGCCGGCCACCGGCGAGCACCTTGGCGCCCTTGGCGACCGCGTCGTCCACGTGGGCGGTGACGGTGTCGAGCTGGCGCTGGAAGGTCAGCGAACCCATGTCGCGGCTGTAGTCGAGTTCGCCACCGAGCGACATGTTCTTGACGTTGCCGACGAATTCGGCGACGAACTGGTCGTAGACCGAGGCGTCGACGTAGATGCGTTCCATCGATTCGCACAGCTGGCCGGCCGAGGAGAAGCACGCGCGCACAGCCACTTTCGCGGCCTTGGACACGTCGGCGTCGGCGAGCACGAGCAGCGGGTTCTTGCCGCCGAGCTCGAGCGAGTAGCCGATCAGGCGTTCACCCGCCTGCTGGGCGATGGTGCGGCCGGTGGCGCTGGAACCGGTGTAGTCGACGTAGTCGGCACGGGCGATCACGTCGCCGCCGATCTCGCGGCCGCGACCGAGCACCGCCTGCCACAGCCCGCGCGGCAGACCCGCGCGCTCGGCGGCATCGATGGCCCACAGGGCCGACAGCGCGGTCTGGTTGTCGGGGCGCGCGATCACGGCGTTGCCCGCGATCAGGGCGGGCAGGGCGTCGGAGGCCGACAGGGCCAGGGGGTAGTTCCACGGCGAGATGACCGCGACGACGCCCTTGGGGCGGTTGTGCACATCGACGGCGGTGAGCACCGGGAGCACACCGCGCGGCTTGCGGTCGGCCAGCAGTTTGGGGGCGACGGCGGCGTAGTAGCGCGAGTTCAGCGCGACATCGGCGACCTCGTCGAAGGCGTGCGGGCGCGACTTGCCCGTCTCGGTCTGGACGATGTCGAGCACGGTCTCCTGCTCGGCGAGCACGATGTCGTGGAAGCGGCGGATGATCTCGACGCGCTGCTTCACCGGCACCTTGGCCCAGTCGCGCTGCGCGTGCCGGGCGACGGCGAACGCGCGGTCGATATCGGCGATCGAGGACTGGGGCAGGTCACCGATCTTGTGACCGGTGGCGGGAGCGAAGATCTCGACCGACGGTGCGCCACCGGCGACGGCCCGGTCGAACAGAGGCTTGACCAGCGTTTTCGGCAGCGCGGTCGGTTCGGCGGTCAATTCAGGGGCGGTCGTCATTGTCGGCCCTTCTCCTCACCAGGTGGTCGCGCGGTGCAAGCGCGGATATTCGGCTATTTGCTGAACACTAGTGTTAGATTAATGCGTGGGTCCGGGTTCGTGTCAAGCTTTCGGCAGCCAGTTCGCCGACGGAGTGGAGGTGCGATGACCGAGGAGGCGACGTCGGTGCGTCGCGGTAGGCCACCGCAGACCCAGGAGCAGGCCGAGGAAGTGCGTGCCCGGATCGTCGAGGCGACCGCGGCGGTGTTCGCGCGCAACGGTTCGCGCGGGTTGAGCGTCGCCCAGATCATCGAGCAGGCGGGTCTGGCCCGGCCGACCTTCTACCGGTACTTCAGCAATGCCGCCGAACCGTTGCGCGCGGTGCTCGACGCGAGCAACGACGGGCTGGTCGGTGGGATCAGCGCGGCGCTGGCCGGGACCGACGAGCCGGTGCAGTTGGGCATCCGGCTCATCGACGCGTATGTGGACTGGGCGCGCGGGCACGGTGCGATGCTGCGGCCGTTGTTCGCCGAGTTGCACGATCCGGGTTCGCCGGTGTCGGCCTATCGCGAACGCGCGCTCGACGACATCCGGGATCTGGTGCGCAAGACGTTCGGCGAGCTCGGCCGTACGGTGCCCGCCCCGCTCGATCTGGACGCGGCACTGCACGTGTGCGAGTACGTGGTCTACCGGCTCACGGCCGATGCCGAGCCGGGCAGCGACCCGGATCCGATCCTGGTGTCGGAGGCGAGGGTGACCATGATCCGCATCCTGCTGGTCACCCTCGGCACCCGCGACGACCTCGCCTACGCGATGGAACTGCCCGGTCTGTTCCCGGATTCCTGAGCACGCTGCGGGCGGCTCGCCGCGACGAGCGCGACCGACAGCAATACCGCACCGAGCCAGCCCATCGGCGACAGGCGTTCGGCGAGCACCAGCACCGCCAGCAGGGTGCCGGTGAGTGGCTCGAGCAGGGCGAGCAGGGCGCCTGTTCCCGCGCCGACACCGGTGAGACCGCGGAAGTACAGCGTGTACGCGATCGCGGTGGGGAACAGTCCGAGCGCGAGAATCGTCACCACCGAGCCGGGGGCGAGCTCGACGGCTCGGGTGGTGAGAACGGCCGGGACGGCGAGCACAATCGCGCCGATGGTGAATCCGGCTCCGGTGGCAGCCACCGGGTCAAGGCCCGGCACCTCGGACGCCGAGACCAGGGTGAGCAGCGCGAACGCCGACGCCGCGGCGACGGCGAGCGCCGCACCGACCAGCACCCCGGACCCACCCGCACCCGGAGTTCCGACGAGCAGGACGAGGCCGAGGAGTGCGAGCGCGATGCCTGCCGCGCGGCCGGTATCGAGGCGTTGTCGGCCGGTGACGTATTCGAGCCCGGCGACGATCACCGGGGACGTGCCGATGGTGAGCAGCGTCGCCAGGCTCACCGACGACAGCGCCACGGCACCGAAATAGCAGCCCTGGAAGATCGGCGCGAGCAGGGCGATCGCGGCGATGCGACGCCAGGCTGGTCCACCGCGCGGTATCGCGCGCCGGGTGAGCACGCACAGCCCGAGCAGCAGCAGGCCGCCGACCGCCAGCCGCACAGCGGCGACCGCAACCGGTGACAGTCCCGTCCCGCGCTGGACCACAGTGCCGAGCAGTCCGCCGGTCCCCCACAGGACACCCGCGAGAACGAGTTCGGTGATGCCTGCCCGGCGGAGTGCGGCGGGCCGGGACGCTCGCCCGGCAAGAAGAGAAGACATGAAAGCTCCTGCGACAGAAGGAATGGGTGGTCGCGAGAAGCGAGGTGCGGACATGCGGAACCGCTGTGCCGTCGACCCGACGGCGGGGGCCTGCCGACCCGCGCGGCGCGCGCGGGGGCACCTCGCTCAGGAGGTGGGCGGCGGGGTGCAGCGGAAACGCGGGTTCACCCGGCCGAGGATACTCCACACACAATCTCCACATTTGGCGACGGAACCCTCCACACCCGGTCGCTAGGGTCGCAGCATGGAACTCAGTGGGGGTACGGCGCGGCGGGTCCTCGTCGTCGACGACGAGGTGACGATCGCCGAGTCGGTGGCGGCGCGTTTGCGCGCCGAGGGATTCACCGTGGATCTGGCGCACGACGGTCCGGCGGCCGTGGCCGCCGCGGCGGCGAGGGAACCGGATCTGGTGGTGCTCGATGTGATGCTGCCCGGCTTCGACGGTCTCGAGGTGTGCCGGCGGATCCAGGCCGAGCGTTCGGTTCCGGTGCTGATGCTCACCGCGCGCACCGACGAGACCGACCAGCTGATCGGGCTCGGCGTCGGCGCCGACGACTATCTGACCAAACCGTTCTCCATGCGGGTGCTCGCCGCCCGGGTGCACGCGCTGCTGCGGCGGGTGGAGCGGGCCGCCGACCGCGGTGACAGCAGCATCGTCGTCGGTGATCTGCGGATCGACCTCGCCGAGCGCCGGGTGTGGCGGGGCGAGACCGAAGCACGGCTCACCCCGCTGGAATTCGATCTGCTCACCCGGTTGGCGCAGCGGCCCCGTGCGGTGCTGGCCAGGGAGCGGTTGCTGGAGGACATCTGGGACTGGTCGGACGCGGCGGGCACCCGGGCGGTGGATTCGCACGTGAAAGCGTTGCGGCGCAAGCTCGGTGCCGATCTCATCCGCACCGTGCACGGTGTCGGCTACGCCCTGGACGCACGATGAGCGTGCCGACCACACTGGACCGGATCGCCGACCGGATGCCTCGCCCGCTCGACCCGCTGCGCTCGATCAAGCTGAAACTCGCTGTGCTGATGGTGTGTTCGGGCGCGGTGGCGTTCGCCTACTTCTGGTTCCGGATCGGCTGGTTGCCGACGTTCACCACCCTCACCGCCATGTTCATCGCGTTGGTCACCTCGCAGATCCTCGCGCACGGCATCACCCGGCCGCTGCGTGAGATGACGGCGGCGGCCCGGCGAATGGCGCAGGGCGACTACAGTTTCCGGGTGCGGGCGTCGTCGCGGGACGAGGTGGGCCAGCTGGCGACGGCGTTCAATCAGATGGCCGCCGATCTGGCCGCCGCCGACCGGCAGCGCCGCGATCTCATCGCGAATGTGTCGCACGAATTGCGCACACCGGTCACCGCGCTGCACGCCGTCCTGGAGAACATCGTCGACGGGGTGAGCGACCCCGACCCGGCCACCCTGCGCACCGCGCTGGCACAGACCGAACGGCTCGGGTTGCTCGTCGCCGAACTCCTCGACCTGTCGAGCATCGAGGCAGGGGCCAGTCCCCTGGATCGCGAAACCCTTCCGCTGACAACACTTCTGACGGAAGCCATCGCCGAGGCCGAGGTGATGACGGCCGCGCTCGGTCGCGGGGTGCGGTTCACCACGACGGTCGAACCGGCCGACGCGGTGGTCCTCGGCGATCGCGCCCGGCTGCACCAGGTGCTGTTCAACCTCCTCGACAACGCCGCCCGGCACGGGCCCGCCGGCGGTGAGGTACGCGTGACCGCCCGCGCAGGTGTCGACGCGGTGGTCCTCGAAATCCAGGACGACGGCCCCGGCATCCCGGAAGCCGACCGCGCCACCGTCTTCGACCGTTTCACCCGGGGCGGGCGCACCGACGGCGGCGGTACCGGGCTCGGCCTCGCCATCGCCCGCTGGGTCGTCGACCTGCACGGCGGCACGATCGCGGTGGCCGACCCCGGCTCGCGCATCCGGGTAGTCCTGCCCACTTCCTGACTCACGCACATCACCACCCCCGACCACTGGTCCCGGGGGTGGACGAGCACACCTATTTCGAGGGGAAACATGACGAAATCGACCACAGAACGGTCCGGCGAGGACAACGAACTTCCCGCTGCCACACCGAATCCGGCGGACGCTGCTGGGACAGATGCGGATCGCGGAGACTCTCCCGCACCCGCCGCACCCGAGGGCCGAATCGAGCCGAGCCCAGAAGCCGGCCCCGTCGCCCTCGCCGGGCCGGACACCGGCCGGTCCGAGGCGACACCCGATGCCGCCCCACCTGGCGCGAAGGAGCAGAGCGGGCTCGGAGCGACGCACCACGGCGCCGATTCCGGGGATTCGACCGCGAATTCTGTTGTCCCCGCGATCACCGCTCAGGCCGCCTCCACCACGGCGCTGCCCTCCCAGAAGGGCAATCAGCCGTCCGATACCGCGCAGTCCGGTGACTCAAACACTGCAACTGCCGATTCCGGCGCTGACACCACCGCCCCGGCGCGCGAACCTGTCCAGTCCGATTCGACCCCCGCACCCGATAGTGCCGCGCCCAACGAATCACCAGGCTCCGTGGTCGAGCCGACGACCTCCCCCGCAGGCCGGTCGGCATCGGGCAGTTCCACTCCCCCGTCCTGGACATCCGGCTGGCAGGCAGCCGCCGTGGAACCGATGTCACCCATTCGGCACACGGCAGCGCCACCACGTCCCCCTGCCCCACCGCGCTGGCGCCGCGTCGCCCGCCCTTCCGGCGTCCTTCCGGCTGCAGCGCTCGTCGGAGTCGTCGGCGCCACCGTGATCCCCACCGACCGCCCCGGCATCGGCTGGCTCCTCACCGGCACCGCCATCACCGCCACCCTCTGCGCCGTCGACCAGCGGGCACGCAGAAGTTCGACGCGAACGCCGGAGCGAATTCCTGGTGCGTCCGAGGGCGATTCAGCGAATCTCCGCGAGAAGCCGGTGGCAGCTGCCGACACGACGACGGCACCGAGTGCGCCCGGCACCCGAGCCGTCCACGACTCCCCGACCGAGCGGACGAAGGCCATCACGCCCTCGATGCCCGGCGCACGCTCGGATACCGCTACGAGCGCAGCCGCGAAATCAGATGCCGACACCAACACCGCCGCGAGCGCGAGCACCGAGATTTTTGCGGGTGCCGGTGCGAATGCGGGCACGAGCCCGGGTGACAGCGCAGACGCCGACCCAATTGCGAGTGCGGAATCCGGTGCGAGTCCAACAGCCGCTCCGGGTCCGGCAACCGCTACGAGTCCGGCAACCAGCGCGGGTCCGGCAACTGGTGCGGGTGGGGTGACGGCTCCTGAGGCTGTGACAGCTGGTGGGGACAGCGGGGTTGCCGGGGTTAGTGCAGGTTTCGTTGGTGCGGGACGGGGCGGAGGGTCCGGGGGATCGGTTGTGGGGGTGGTGCAGCGGGTGGCGATGCGGTGGGGGCGTGGTTGGTGGGTCGGGTTGGCGCTGGTTCTGTTGGGGGTCGGGGCTGTTCGGGCGGCCGGGTGGTTGTTCGCGTGGTGTGTGGTCGGGGCCTGTGTGGCTGGGTCGTTCGCGGTGTTGGGGCGGCGGAGTACGCGGGGTGTGTGGTTCGACATGATCGCGGTGCCGGTCGAGTCGCTCGTCGCTGCGCCGTGGGCGTTTTCGGGGGTGCGGCAGGCCGGGACGAGCGAGTTGTCCCGGGTGCGGCGGTACGGGGTTTCGGTGGCCGCGACGGCGGCGCTGCTCGTGGTGTTCGTGCCGCTGCTCGGTGGGGCCGACGCGACGTTCGCGACGCTGTTGAGCGGGCTGGTGCCTGAGGTGGACTCGGCCGCCGCGTGGGAGTGGTTGTTCCTGTTCGCCGTGCTGGGGATGGGCGCGTTGGGTGCGCTGTATCTGCTGGCCGGCCCGCTGCCCGCCGCAGGCGATGCCGGACGGCCGAGCCGGCTGTGGACGCGCAGTGAGTGGGCGTTGCCGGTCGCGGTGCTCGCGGCGTTGTTCGGGGTGTTCCTCGGCGGCCAGTTCGTCGCCCTCTTCGGCGGCGACGATTACGTGCAGCGCACCGCGGGACTCACCTACGCCGAATACGCGCGCAGCGGGTTCTGGCAGCTGTCGGCGGTGAGCATCCTCGCCCTGGCCGTGATCGCCGCGGTCCTGCACTTCTCGGCCAAGGACACCGCCGCCGACCGGCTGTGGGTGCGGGCACTGCTCGGTGCGGTGAGCCTGCTGACACTGATCATCGTCGTCTCCGCACTCGGCCGCATGTGGACCTATCAGCAGGCCTACGGGTTCACGGTGCTGCGCCTGCTGGTGTCGATGTGCGAGCTGTGGGTCGGGTTGCTGTACGTGCTGATGCTGGTCGCGATCGCGCGCCTGCGCTGGAGCTGGGTGCCGCGCGCGGCCGTCGGCACCGCCCTCGCCACACTGGTCGCGCTCGCGGCGATCAACCCCGAATACCTTGTCGCCGAACGTAATATCGCCCGTTGGGAACAGAACGGACGGCTCGACGCCGACTACCTGACGTCCCTGTCCCCCGATATCCTCCCGGCACTGGAGGGTCTGCCCGACCCCCTTCGCGCCCGGATCGAGCCGAACATCCGCAGAGGCATCGACGACGACCCCTGGTGGGCCTGGAATCTCTCCCGCAGCTCCGCTCGCTGACCTGGACACTCGATCACCAGCTCTGATGGCGGGTTTCAGCCCGAAATCCCGCCGTCAGAGCGTGGTGATCTCGATCGGAGCTCAGGTGGCGAGGGTGGTGCGGGTGAGGCCGCTGGCGCGCAGGACGCGGCGGGCGATGGCGGCGCGGATGGCGTCCTCGGTACCGATGATGCGCACGTGGGTGCGGGCGCGGGTGATCGCGGTGTAGAGGAGTTCCCTGGTGAGGAGCGTGGATTCGGGTTCGGGCAGGACCACCGAGACGGTGTCGTACTGGCTGCCCTGGCTGCGGTGGATGGTCATCGCGAAAACCGTGACGACCGAGGGGAATTGGGTGGGATGCACGAGGTAGGGTTCGCTGCCGCGTTGCAGGGCGGCCCGCAGGGAACCGTCGGGTCGGCGGATGATGACACCGGTGTCGCCGTTGTAGATGCGCGCCTCGTGGTCGTTGGCGGTGACGAGCAGCGGTTGACCCGGATACCACACCGCTTGCGGGCCTTCGGGTCCCGCGCCACCGGCAGCCGCCCAGTCGGCCGCCATCCGGTCCCACCGCTCCACACCGAACGGGCCCTGCCGGTGCGCGCAGAGCAGACGATGTGATTCCAGCGCGCCGAGCGCACCGACCGCGTCACCGGCTTCCGCCGCCTCGGTGACAGCGAGCGCGGCGGTGGTCACATCGGCGCGCACCGCACGGATATCGTCAGGGCCACACAGTGATACGTCGTCGCCCCCGGCGCGCAGAATCGCCAACGCCGCATCGGCGTCGCCCGCTCGGACGGCGACAGCCAGATCCGCGATCCGTCCACCGAAGCGCCGCCCACGGGTCAGCCGGACGATGCCGCCCTCCAGACGCCGCATCTCCAGCGCACTCAGCGAATCGACATCCTGCGCGGGCGAATTCGCAGGCATCGCTTCCCCATCACCGGCTGAGGTTCCGGACGCAGCGGTCACAACGGCAGTGCCATCGCCGGAGGCGGTCTCCTCCCCCGCACGAGCGGCAGCGGATGCCGACCCGGTGCCGGACGTCAGGAGTTCGCGCAGGGCCGGGTTCGGGACGCCGACGACCGGACCGGCGACGAGGTCGGCCAGGACTGCGCCCGCGTCGACGGAGGCGAGCTGGTCGGGGTCGCCGACGAGGATGAGGCGGGTATCGGGGCGCAGGGCCGAGAACAGGTGGCTCATCATCGTGAGCGAGACCATGGAGGTTTCGTCGACCACCACCACGTCGTAGGGCAGGCGGTTGTGGGCGTGGTGGCGGAAACGGGTGGTGCGGCCGCGTTGCCAGCCGAGCAGGCGGTGCAGGGTGGACGCGGTGAGCTCGGGGAGGCCGAGTTCGGCGGCTTGGTCACGCACGGCTTCCTGCAGGCGGGCGGCCGCTTTCCCGGTGGGGGCGGCCAGGGCGATGCGCAGGGCGGGCAGTTTGGGGGTGGCCCTGCGGTGTGCCGTGAGCAGGGCGAGGATACGGGCGATCGTGTGGGTCTTGCCGGTGCCGGGACCGCCCGCGACGACGGTGGTCCAGTGGGTGGCGGCCAGCGCGGCGGCGAGGCGTTGCCGGTCGGGGCCTTCGCCGAGGGGGTCGGCGAACAGGCGGTCGAGTTCGGCGCGCACGAGGGCGGTGTCGACGACGGGGTGGTCGGCGCTGCGTTCGACGAGTGCCCGGCGCAGCGTCTGTTCCTGCTGGTAGTAGCGGTCGAGGTAGAGCAGCGCCCCACCGTCGGCATCGGCCTCGACCACCCGCAGCGGACGCAGCGGTCCGGCCTGACCACCCTGCACGAGCGGACTGGCCCGCAGCGCCGTGAGCACCCGATCCGTTTCGGGCCACGGCAGCGTCGCGGGGTCGATTCCGGTCACACCGTCACGACTTTCGTCGGCGTCGACACCGATCTCACGCATCCGCGCCAGCTCGAGACACACCGATCCCGACCGCACCGCGCGCACGGCAAGCGCCGCCGCGAACAACACATCCTCGCTGTCCTCGCGCCCGAGCCGTCCCAGCCGCACGGCCACATGCACGTCGGCGGCCGACAGCACACCTGCCTCGTTGAAGACCCGCAGCAGACCGGTCCCCCGCTGCGCCACCTGAATCGATGTCACCTTCTCGCTCTCCCACCGATTCGCCGCCCACAGGCGGGACGCTCGTCTTCGTCGCGGGTGCGATCATCCGCCGACATCGCTGTCCTGGAATGTCCCCGTATGCCGAGGGCCGGCCGCACGACCGTGTCGGGTCGAAGGTGCGGGTGCATTCTCCGATGCGCGCCCGGATCCGTCGGTCGGGATCCTCGGGCGTCGGTCGACCGGACGCACCCGGTGCAAACAGTTGCACCGGTCATCGACGTCCCTCCCCGGCGAGCAGGTCCGACAGTGCCACAACGAGTTCGGCGGGTGGGTACCAGTCGAAGACGCCGTGGCCGGGTGGGGTGTCGGCGCCGATCATCCCTCGGACGAACAGGTAGCGGGCGCCGCCGAGGTGGCGGGCCGGGTCGTAGTTCGGCAAGCGCCACCGCAGATAGCGGTGCAGTGCGACGGCATACAGCAGTGCCTGCAACGGGTAGTGGGAGCGAATCATCTCCGCGAGCATGTGTTCGCGACGGTAGTGCTCGACAGTGAGGTCGCCGGTGCCGAGCCGGTTGGTTTTGTAGTCGACGATCACGTACCGGAGATCACCGTCGCCGGGTACCCGCAGCACCGCGTCGATGCTGCCGGTGAGGTAACCGCGCAGCACCGTCTCGGGCAGGGCGGCGAGGTGATCGGCATAGCCTGCCAGGTCGTCGTCCGGGGGAAGGTGGGTGCGCAGCAGGGCGGCGATATCGCGCAGGGTGGCGGCCCGGCCGCGCGGGTCGTCACCGCCGCCGAGTGGTAGTTCGAACTCCAGCTCGTTGAGCCGGTCCCTGGTCGGGATCCGGGCCAGCGAGCCGAAATCGGTCGGTGTGCAGAGGACTTGGAACAACGCCTCCGACAGCAGGTCGACATCGAGTTCGGCCATGGTGTGCTCGACCGCTTCGGCACACCGTGCGCGTACCTCGGCGGCGAGGTCGGTGACGGAGGTGTCGACCGTTTCGAGCACGCCGTGCACGAGGGTGCCGAATTCGGCACCGTAGGGCAGGGCGTTCATCAGCGACGGCGGCGCCGCGACCACCGTCGGCACGTCGAGCGGCGGGGTATCCGGTTCGTCGTCGGGACCGGGACCGTCCTCGGGTTCGCTGTCGTTGACCGAGGCCAGGTCGTGCGCGCCCGCGGTGAGGGCCGAGTAGGAGGTGCGTCGCCACAGCTGGTCGAGGGGCCGGTCGAATTCGGCGGCTGCCAACTCACCGGTGGGTAGTTCGGCGCGTACTCGTCGCGGGGCCACGTTCTCGGGGCGGTCGACCGCCGTCACCGAGATCACGTCGGCGGCCGGGGCGGCCCATTCCGAAAGGCGTTGCAGGGCTGCCGCGTCGGCGGGAATCTCGGCGCGCCGAGGTACCTGCGACGCGCCGGGACGGCGACCGAGGATCATCCGGTGCAGTGGCGCGGCACCCGTGGTGACGGCGGGCGCCCACCAGGTGACCACCTGGCACATCGCCCTGGTCGCCGCCACGTACAGCAGCCGCAGCTCTTCGCCGGATTCCTCGGCCTCGCAGCGCAATTGGCGTTCGCCGTAACCGGGGGCGTCCTTGCCGCCGATGTCGAGCACCCGGGTGCCGTTGTCGTCGTGGAACAGCAAGGTCGCCGGGTAGGGGTTCTTGGCACTGTCCCACGCGAAAGGCAGGTACACGATGGGGAATTCGAGTCCCTTGCTGGCGTGCACCGTGGCGATCTGCACGGCGGCGGCGTCGCGGTCGAGGCGACGGCTGCGCCCGCTCACCGATCCCGCCTCCGGGTCGCGGACCCGGTCGGCCAGCCAGCGGGTGAGGGCGGTCAGACCGAGCCCTTCGGTGTGGGCAACTTCGTCGAGGAGGCCGGCCAGGTGGCGCAGGTCGGTGAGTTCGCGCTCGCCGTTGTCGACGGCGAGCAGTCGGGGGGCGAGTTCGGTTTCGGTCGCGAGTTTGTCGAAGACGGCGGCGAATCCGGCGCGGGCGAACAGGCGGGCCGCCTCACGCAGCTGTGTGGAGATCCGTCCGACGAGATCGGCACCACCGGCATCGATCTCGGCGAGCGTGACGCCGAGGATCGGTGTGCAGGCCGCCAACCGCACCCGGTCACCGCGATGGGGTTGCTCGAGCGCGCGCAGCACCCACAGCCAGTCGGTGGCGGCCGGGGTCGCGAAAACACTTGTGCCACCGGCGAGTACCGAGGCCACACCGACCCGGTCCAGGGCGGCGCGCACCACGTCGATCTGAGTGCGGGTGCGCACCAGGACCGCGATGTCGCCGGGCCCGATCGGCCTGCGCACCCGGCCGTCGCCGACCTCGGTGAGCGAATAAGCCGCGCCGCGTCCGGATTTGGCCTCGATGCTTGTGCCGGATTCGAGCAGCGTGACGATGTCGGCGGCGAGATCGGCGGCTACCTTCGCGCGCTGCCTGCCGACCGACGGGAATCCCGACTTGTTCCGCGGCCCGGCACCGGTGCGCGGCAGTACCCGCAGCCGCAGCGGGGTGACGATTTCCGGGTCGCCGTGCAGCCGGGTGTCGGCGCGGGTCGCGGCGACCGGGTACACGCTGATCTCCGGATGACCGAGTTCCGCGCCGCCACAGAGGTGATCGATCGCGCGCAGCAGTCCGGCGTCGCTGCGCCAGTTGCGGGTGAGTTCGCTGCGCTGCCGGGCGTGCGCCACCGCGTCGAGGTAGCTGAGCACCTCCGCGCCGCGGAAGGCGTAGATGGCCTGTTTCGGGTCGCCGACCAGCACCATGGTCGCGTGTTCGTGGAAGGCGCGGCGCAGGATGTCCCACTGCAGCGGGTCGGTGTCCTGGAATTCGTCGACGAGCGCCACCCGGTAGCGCTCGCGGATGCGGGCACAGGCCGCCCGACCGTGCACCGGGTCGGCGAGTACGTCGTGCAGCAGCACGAGCAGATCGTCGAAGTCACGCAGCCCCGCACGGCGTTTGCGGCGGTCGGTTTCGGCGCGCACCGCGGTCGCGAACGCCACCCGTTCGCCCGCGGCGCCTTCGGTGCGTGGCGCTAGTTCGGCGTGCCGGTCGTGGACGGCGGCCAGCGCGAGGATGTGCGCGTCGCGCAGGGTGAAGGGCGCGCGGTCGCGGGCGTAGCGGGCCAGGTACAGGTCGTCGGTGACGGTGGCGACGAGGTCGTCGACCGATTCGACCAGCCGCGCGCCGGGGTCGTGTTCGCCCGCCAGGCCGAGTTCGTCGAGCATGCGCTGGCAGAACGAGTGGGTGGTGGCGATGGTGCCCGCGTCGAAATCGGCGAGAGCGGTGAGCAGCCTGCGGCGGCGCAGCCGCACCGTCGCCGGATCGGCGGCGGCGAGGGCGCGCACGAGTTCGTCCGGATGCGCCTGTGCCGCAGCGGGTTCGGCCAATGCGGTGGCGACGGTGACGAACCGGTCCCTGGTGCGTTCGCGCAGTTCCTGGGTGGCGGCGCGACTGAACGTCACCAGCAGCAGTTCGGTGATCGAGATCCCCTGCTCGGCCACGTACCGCACCGCCAGCCCGACGATCGCATGGGTTTTGCCGGTGCCCGCGCTCGCCTCGAGCACGGTGGTGCCCTGCGGCAGTGGACCAGCCGCATCGAATGCCTCGGTCGGCGGGGCCGACATCATCCCGGTCACCGCTTCGACCCTGCGGATGACAGCGCCACCGATGCCCGAGGGGCCACCGCAGCGCGACGGAGGCGACCGGCCCACATCGCGGTGACCGGTAGCCGCCCACCAAGTCGGACGGTCGGACCAACTGACCGCTCCCAACCCGCCGCGGTCGCCCACAGCACCCCCACGGGCAGCGATGTCTTCATGGTTGCCCCTGACTTTCGGCGGCGAGCAACGGGCCCCACCAGCGACGGGCGATGGCGCCGAAGCGGGTGGTCTCCGGCTCGCCGGGGCGGGCGGGTTCGGCGATCAGCTGCTCGAAACGTGGTGCGCGGCCCCAGATGTAGCGCAGGTAGCGGTCGGTGTGGTCACCGAATTTGTCCGGGCCGTTGGGACCGCCGTCGAAGGCATGTTCGGCGGCGAGCAGGGCATCGGCGACGCTGTCGCCACGGAAGCGACGTTCGGCGTAGGCAGCGGTGGCGGTGGGCGCGACGGGCAAGGGTTCGCACAGGCCCTCGTCACGCAGACGGACCAGGTCGCGCAGGATCGACAGTGCCGCAGGTGGCTCGGGTGCGGTGATGATCGACCGGGCGACCGGGCGGCTGCGGAACTGGCCGCGACCGGTACTGATCGCCCGCCACGACCGGTCCTCGGTGGCGGCCAGCGCGAGCAGCGAAACCCACGCTGCCAGACGGTGTTTGGGGGCCAGGCGGGAATACGTGGTGCGGACGAGGGTTTCGCCACGAACTTCGGGGACGGTACCGGCGAGGGTGCGACCGTTGCCCAGGTCGACGGCGATGTCCACAGCTCGCGGACTCGCCTCGTAGTCGGGCAGCGCGGTGCGCACGATGGTGTCGACCGTGCCCTCCACCTCGTCGAGCACGCGGGTGCCGAAACCGAAGGGCGGCAACGTCCCCCGTCGCCACTCGGCCGCGCGCAGGCCCGCCGGGTCGGCGCCGGTGAGGCGGGCGGTGAGCATCCGCTCCCCCAGGTCCCATTTGGCCAGGCCGTCGAGTTCGATGGGCAACTGGTCGGCGATGTCCTCGGATTCCTCGGGGACCCGCAGGCCGAGGCGCTGCCACAGGAACGCGCGCACCGGGTGTTCGGCATACGCGATCAGTTCGGCCAGTGCCACGTCCGCGGGCGGGGCGGGCGGGAGTGGTTCGGCGAGCAGCGGTGGGCGCGGGCGGGACGGACGCGCGGCGGCCCGGGCGCCCGCGAGCGCGACGGTGTCGAAGCTGCGTGGGCGCTCCGGTGCGAAATTGCGCCGGTCGAAGGCCTGGAGCGGGTGCCGGATGTGCACGTCGGACATCGCGGCCGAGCCCACGTGGGTGGCGAGCACGTCGAGCAGTTCGGCCACCGGGACAGCGGGCGGGCGGGGTGCACCGGTGACCGGGTCGGCGCCGGTGTGCAGCACCAGCAGCTGTTCGGTGGCGGCCATGATCGCGTCGAGCAGCAGTTGCCGGTCCTCGCTGCGGGCGTCGCGTTCACCGATCAGCGGGTCGCGGGCCAGCAGGTCGTCGCCGTCGACGCTGCCGGTACGCGGGAAGATGTCGTCGTCGAGGCCGAGCAGCACCACCACCCGGTGCGGCACCGATCGCATGGGGACCAGCGAGCACACCGTGAGTTCACCGGTGCGGAAGTTGGCGCGGCCGGGTGCGCCCGCGAGCCGGGAGGTCAGCAGCACCGCGACATCGGCCAGCCGCAGCGGCGCGTCACCCGCGTGCTCGGTGGCGGCGACGATCTCGCGGCGCGCTTCGGCCCGGATCCAGGCGTAGGAGTCCGGCACATCGGTGAGCAGCTCGAGCGCGCGCAGCAGCACCGCCGTCCACTGGGCGGCGGGCCGGGGACCGCGCAGGTCGCGCAGGCAGACCGCGACCCGGTCGACGAACTCGGCGAAGCGCCCAGCGAGGTCGACGTCGTTGGAGTCGACGTCGTCGAGGGGCAGGGCAAGGTCGAGCCAGTCGTCGCCGGACTCGTCGGCGGTGACGCCGAGCAGGATGCGGTCCACGGCGGCGTTGAGGGTGTTCTGGGCGAAATCGGCCAGGCCGAACGCCTCCCGCTGGCGCTGCCCGATACCCCAGCGCGCACCGGACTCGGCGGCCCAGCCACGCAGTCGTTCGATGTCGTCGTCGTCGAAACCGCAACGGCGGCGCACGCTTTCGGCGGCGGCCAGGTCGAGGACCTGCGTCACGGTGACGCGCCCGTCGGCCAGTTCGAGCAGATCGATCACCACCGCGAGCATCGGGTTGGTCACCGCCCGGCCCCGGTCCGCCAACCGCACCCGCAACTGATGGGCCGGATGCTCACCGGCGACCGGCTGATCCCCGGTGCCCGACCCGCGCTGCCCGAAGGCCGCCCGAACCAGCGGGGCATAGGCCTCCACGTCGGGGCACATGATGAGCACGTCGCGCGGTTCCAGCGTCGGATCGGCGGTGAACGTGCGCAACAACAGATCCCGCAGCACCTCCACCTGCCGGGCCGCACCGTGACAGGCGTGCACCTCGATGCTGCCGTCCGGCACCGCCCCCGCCTCCGGGGCGCGGTCGTCGCGGATCGCGCACTGCACCCGGCCGAGCAGGGTCGTCGAATCGAGTCGCGCCGGGAGATGACTATCGCTGTCCAGCAACGGTTTCAGCCGCTGCTCCAGTTCCCGGACATCGCGGCCGAGGCCGGCGAGCAAGGGGTGCGAAACGCGATCCGCGGTCCGATCGGCAGACCGGGGCGCCGCCCAGAAGCGCTGAACCCCAGCTGGATTCGCCCGCGCCGACCCACCCCGATCGGCGACCGGATCCGGGCTCTCCCCGATCGGTGGACCACCGGGAGACTCGAGATCGAACCGCGCAGCCGCAGCTGTGCTCGGCGAAGCCGTACCGGACCGCGGCGACGATGCGTCCCCGGCGCCACCACGCCCGGCAGCATCGGCGAGTGCCGTCCACAGCACCGGACTCGGGTGTGCCAGCCACAGGTGCACATCGCGATGGGCGGCGAGGGCGGCGAAGACGGCGAGCTGGTCGACGGGCAACCGGGTGAGGCCGAACAGCGACAGGCGCTCGGGCAGGTCGACGGACGCGGGGTCGGTGCGCAGCCGGGCGCAGGCGTCGGCGAGGCGTTCGGCGGGGCTCGGGGAGCCGATGGCCGTGCGCAGCGTGCGCCACAGCTTCGGCTGCCACGCCAGGTCGTCGGGCACCGGGCCACCCGCACCGTCGCCGTCGATACCCGCGGCCCAGTCGAGCAGCACGCGCGGGCGCTGGGCGGCGTAGGAGTCGAACAGGGCGGCCAGGTGGGCGGCGGTCGAATAGCGCCTGCCGAGCCGGTGATCGCCGCCGGGCAGCCCGAGATGGCGGGCCAGCACCGCCGCCCACGGTTCGGCGGCCACCTCGTCGATCACCCGCAGCACCGACCACACCACCCGCTGCCCGGACCACGGGTCGTCCTCGGCGGTGATCCCGTTCGCGGCGGCCAGCACGTCGGCGACCAGCGCGGCAGGTGAGGGGAAGGAGATGTTGGCGGCTACCCCGTCGCCTGCGCCGCCCACGCCGAGCACACCGGACAACCGTTGCGCCAGCCAGCGCTCGACACCTTTCGCGGGAACGGCGACCACCTCGGTGGCGAAAGGATCACCGGGCGCAACCGCGAGCACCTGCCCGAGACCGTCGGCCAGCGCGTCGGCGCGTTCGGCGCGATGGAGGTGCAACGGCATCCGTCGTTTATACGCCCAGCGACCGACCCGCAATCATGCGACCCCGCCCGCACCCCCGGCAAGAGCTAGTGAAATAGACCACACTGCAACGCGTTACCGGCCACGCCTGCGGCGGGACGAAACCGGGGCGTGGGACTCTGCTGGCTCGGGTGGGACGGTTCGGCCGCAGTACGAAAGGCGGGTTCGGTTCATGATCGCGCAGGTGATTGCCCTGGTTCCCGACGGCGGATTCGTCGTCCGCCGCGCAGGCGCCCGCTGGGAACTCATCAATTCCCGGCGCTACGGCCCCGACCAGGTGCTGCACACCTGGCCCCTCGATCGCCACGGCGAGGCGTTCGAGCACTGCCACCGGCTCAACGGCTGCCCCATCGCCACCCCGCACGCCGCGCATCACTGATCGCAATCCCGCTGTGCCACAAGGCCGATTTGTGACGATTCGGCAGCGAAGGGTGCGCCCGGGCCGCCGATGTGCCAGTGTGGTGCCTCGTGCGTGACCGTTCCCCCGCCACCCGCGTCGTTTCCCGGGTCGCAGCAACAGCTTGTCTCCTCGCCGCCGCGGCCGCCCTCACCCCGGGCGTCCCCGTACTCACCGCCACCGCGCAGGCCGCGCCGGTCCTGACCCAGGCGTGCCTGTCCGGATTCGACTGCGACATGAGTTCGCGGATCGCGCGCGTGAACAGCTACCTGGCCGGCCGCCCCGGCGTCGTCGGCTACGTGCTGCGCGACCGCGTCACCGGCGGCATCTACGCCAACGAACACGCCGAGAACCAGGTGTGGACCGCCTCGACGATCAAGCTGGCCATCGCCGCCGACCTGCTCAACCGGGCCCGCGTCGGCGCCATCGCGCTGTCGCCGGAGGACCGGGGCAATATCGAGGCGATGCTCGCCACGTCCAACGACCAGGCGACGGATGTGCTGTGGCACAAGTACATCGGCTTCGACCGGATGGCCTACAACAATGCCTTCCGCGCGTACGGCATGGTCAGCCTGATCCCGCAGCCGACCAACACCGCACTGTTCCCGGACTGGTCGTTCCAGAAGTGCACCGCCGCCGACCTGGACCGACTGATGAACACCATCCTCGACACCATGCACCCCGACGACCTGGCCTACCTGCTCGACCGGATGCGCTCGGTCGACTCCAACCAGCACTGGGGTGTGTGGGGGGCCGGTGCGGCGATGCGTCCCGGCCTGAAGAACGGCTGGTCGGCCGAGGCCGACGGCTGGGTGGTCAACTCGGTCGGCGTCGCGGGCGAGGGCGAGCGCTATACCCTGGCCATCATGAACGCGCTCGGCGCCGACGGCGGCTACACCGAGGGCGCCGAGACCGACACCAAGGTCGCCCAGCTGCTCCTTGCGGGTCGCTGAGGCGGCACGTCCCGTAAGGTCGGTTCTGTAATCACCCCAGTCAGCCGAGGAGTCAGGACGATGAGCACTCAGTCTGTCGGGAACCAGCGGCACCGCGTGGTGGTGATCGGATCCGGGTTCGGCGGGTTGTTCGGCACCCGGCACCTACGCAGGGCCGATGTCGATGTCACGCTGATCTCCAAGACGTCGACCCACCTGTTCCAGCCACTGCTGTACCAGGTGGCGACGGGCATCCTGTCGACGGGCGAGATCGCCCCGGCCACCCGGCTCGTGCTGCGCAAGCAGAAGAACGCGCAGGTGCTGATGGGCGACGTCGTCGACGTCGACCTGGAGAACCAGACGGTCACCTCGCGCTTACTCAACCGCGATACCGTCACCCCCTACGACAGCCTCATCGTCGCCACCGGCGCGCAGCAGTCCTACTTCGGTAACGACCACTTCGCCACCTACGCGCCCGGCATGAAGACCATCGACGACGCCCTGGAATTGCGTGCCCGCATCCTCGGCGCCTTCGAGCAGGCCGAGCTGGCCGAAACCCAGGAGGAACGCGACCGGCTGCTCACCTTCATCGTCGTCGGCGCGGGCCCGACGGGTGTCGAGCTGGCCGGGCAGATCGCCGAACTCGCCGACCGCACCCTCGACGGCACATTCCGCACCATCGACCCGCGTGACGCGCGCGTCATCCTGCTCGAGGGCGCGGGCGCGGTGCTGGGCCCGATGGGTCCGAAGCTGGGAGCCAAGGCCGCCAAGCGGCTCGAGAAGATGGGCGTGGAGATCCAGCTCAACGCCATGGTGACCGATGTCGACGCGCACGGTGTCGTCGTCAAGGACAAGGACGGCAGCACCCGCCGCATCGAGGCGATGTGCAAGGTGTGGTCGGCGGGCGTGCAGGCCAGCCCGCTGGGCAAGATGATCGCCGAGCGTTCCGACGGCACCGAGGTGGACCGGGCCGGTCGCGTCATCGTCGAGCCCGACCTGACGGTCAAGGGTCATCCGAACGTCTTCGTGGTCGGCGACCTGATGTCGGTGCCGGGTGTACCCGGTCAGGCCCAGGGCGCGATCCAGGGTTCCACCTACGCGGCCAAGGCCATCAAGGCCGGGCTGAAGGGGCAGACCCCGGCCGAACGCAAGCCGTTCAAGTACTTCAACAAGGGCTCGATGGCGACCATCTCGCGTTTCGACGCGGTCTGCCAGATCGGCAAGCTCGAGTTCAGCGGGTTCCTCGCGTGGCTCGCTTGGCTGGCCCTGCACCTGTACTACCTGGTCGGCTACCGCAGCCGGATCGTCACCGTGATCGGCTGGTTCGTGTCCTTCCTCGGCCGCAACCGCGGTCAGATGGCGGCGACCGAGCAGTGGGTGTTCGCGCGCCTGGCGATCGAGGAGGTCAACTCCGACGTCTCCGAAGCCGACGAACTCGCCGCCCACCTCGGTGCCCCGCCGTCGGGGCGCAAACAGATCGACGAGCGCAAGTCCGGGTAGTACACCTGCCCGAAAGCCGGATGGTTCCCTCGAACCATCCGGCTTTTTTCGTCTCCAGTTACCTTCCGGCACACCGATATTGCGGGCTGCCGACGTTTCGGACCCATCCGCCCACGGCACCGGTCCGAATGTCGGAGGTCATATGTGTGACCAAATCCCCCGGATGAAAGGTGATCTATGGCGACGGGGAAACACAGGGCGCCGAGCCCGCAGCGACAGAAGGTCGGTTCGGTCGTCGCGGCGGGAGCGGTACCCCTTGTCATGGCCCTGATCGGCACGGGCACCGCGAATGCCGATCCCGCGCAGGCGGCGGTGACGCAGCCCGAACAGCAGCCGATCGCACCGGAGTACGACGCGGCCGCGCCCAATGCCACCCCCTACGTGACCGCGCCGAAGCCTGCGAACACCCGCAGCTCGCTGCCGTGGGCACGCACGGGGCCGGAGACCGACTACCTGTCTCCGGTCGGCCCACTGCACCTGCCGACCGCGGTGGCGCCGGTTCCGCCGATCCTGCCGCCGCCGGGCCAGTTCCGCTTCGGTGACCAGCAGGTTCCGGTACCCGACTTCGTTCCGGTGGAGACGTCGATCCAGATCAACGACGCCTCGGCCAACACCGAGGCGAACCTCGCGACGTTCCTCGACTCGATCGGGCTCGAGCGCAGTCGCTCCGACCGGATCGCCCAGGAGACCCTCGGCACCGCCGCGCGCGGTGCCGCAGTCGGGTCGACGGTGGCGATTCCGGCCGCGATGATGGGCAGCACGGTCGGCGCGGTGGCCGGGCTCGTCACCGGGCTCGTCTTCTTCCCGGTCGGCCTGGTCGCGGGCCCGATCCTGGGCGGGGTGGCCGGATACATGGCGGTGTCGGTGCCCGCCACGATCGTCGGTGCCGGCGTGGGCGCCGTGGTCGGTGCGACGAACGGTTTCCTCGCACCGCCGCGCGGAATGTCGCCCGACGCCGTCGACGGCGAGGACGCGCCCGAGACGGTCGAGGCCGAGGCCAGCGAGTCGGCCATCGCCTGATCGTCGGTGTGCCGGTGGTGGGAGTCGGATACGTCCGGCTCCCACCACTTATCGGTCAACCGACCGCAACCGGTGCGTGCAGGCGCGCACTCGTGCGGGTCGCCAGAGAGCCGCCCGCGGCCAGCGGCAGCCGGACCGCGTCCAGGCCACCCGACCAGGCGGGTCGATCGTCGGGATAGCGCAATTCGCTGTCGAGCGCTCGCGCGGCGCTCAGCCGGTCGTCGGCAGACGTGCCCGCCCCGAGTTCCAGCCGGTGCCGTAGCAGCGGCAGCTCCCCCACGTCGGCGATCAGATCACCGCGCCAGCCGCCGCCGTCCTCCCCGCTGCGGCCCAGCTGGATCCGTTCCCGCAACCGCAACCGCGCTCCGACGCCGAGCACGACGGTGGTCACCGCGTGATGATGTGCCCCGCCCGCGACGATTGTCGGCTCCGGGTCGAAGTCCAGCTCCGCCTCCGCACCGACCTCGAAGTGCCAGCGCGCCGAGGACACCGGAGTCGTGGTGCTCGGCAGGGCGATCGTCGCCGCCACCGAGCGGACAACCAGTCGCGCGCCGGGAAGCACCACCACGCGGATGTCGAGTTCGTCCCCGCCGAGCGGGGTGGCGGCGGTGCCGATCAGGTGCACGGTGTCGGCGCCGGTGTGTCGCCCGGCCAGGCCGCCGACCGCATCGATGCGCGGCAGGCGGCCCGGCGCGGCGACGATGCTCAGCTCAGTGCGCAACGCCGGCGGCCGCGTCCTGCTCGGCGACCACGCGCAATTGTTCACGAACCCAGGCGAGCACGGGGGTGGCGGCGGGGTCCTCGGTGAGCGAGATCAGGGCGGTCGGCCTGCCCTCGCGCACCTTCGCGGCGTCACGCTCCATCACGCCGAGGTCGGCGCCGACCAGCGGGGCGAGGTCGGTCTTGTTCACCACCAGCAGGTCGGAGAAGGTGACACCGGGGCCGCCCTTGCGCGGCACCTTGTCGCCACCCGCCACGTCGATCACGAAGATCTGCACGTCGATCAGGCCGGAGGAGAAGGTGGCGGTGAGGTTGTCGCCGCCGGATTCGACGAGGATCAGGTCCAGCGGCGGGTTGGCCGCGACCAGGTCGTCGATGGCGTCGAGGTTGGCGGTGATGTCGTCGCGGATGGCGGTGTGCGGGCAGCCGCCGGTCTGCACGGCGGTGATCCGCTCGTCGGGCAGCACCGCGTGGCGGCGCAGGAAGTCGGCGTCCTCGGTGGTGTAGATGTCGTTGGTGAGCACCGCGAGCGAGAGCTCGTCGCGCAGCTGCCTGCACAGCGCCGCGACCAGCGCGGTCTTGCCCGAGCCGACCGGGCCGCCGATGCCGACGCGCAGCGCCTCACCGGGAACCCGGTCACGCTTGGGCCGATCGTGGCTGTGATCGTGCGGTTCACCATCGATCAGGTGCGGCGGCATGGGAACTCCTTCATCTCGGGGTCAGGACGCGAACAGTGGCATGTCGCGATGGAGGTGACGTTCGGCGAGCGCGTCCTGCAACGGGTCCGACAGCGCGGCCAACCCCGTGGCGGCCTCGGCGGCGACCCGGTCGCACAGGGATGCCAGGCGCAGCGTGCTCGCCGCGATGGCGGCGGGGTCGAGGGCGAGGAGGCGCTGGGCGGCTGTCGCGGCACCGGTGAGGGTGGTGTAGACGACGACGCCCGCCAGTTCCCGGGGATCGGCACCGCAGGCCAGCCCGACCATGCCGAACACGGTCGGCAGGTGCGGGCGGGGGCCGACCGCCGCCCAATTCGAAGAGGCCCTCTCGCCGGGGCGCCCCCCGAAGCTGTCTCCGCTCCCCAGCGTGCCGGTGTCGGGCAGATCGGTCGGATCGCTGTGGTGCGCCGACCGCGAGTCGTCGCCGACCATCGCCGGGCGGCCGGACGAGCGTGCTTCGACCGGGTTCGGCCAGAGTTGTTTGGCGAGTCTGAGAAGGCCGCGACCCTGGGCGCGAGACGCGGCGCGCGCGGCGGGAGATGGCGTGCGAGCATCGGTTTCGAGGTCGGCACGGTCGGGGGCGAGCGTGCCCGCGCACACCGCGGCGGCCAGTGACGCCGTCACCAGTCCGGTGGTGGCGATGCGGCGGCGCAGGTAGAGCTCGACACTCGCGGCGTCGCGCAACAGTCCCGAGGCCACAGCCTCTTCCACGCCGCCGGAATGCACGTGCCCGCCGATGGGCAGGCGCGAATCGGCGAGGGCGAGCAATGTCGCCAGGCCCGTCGCACCCTCGTTTCGCATCCGACGATCCTATGCAAAGCCGCCTCCAGGACGCGCGGCGAGCCGACTCCGACCGAGCACCGGGTGGTAGTCCTCACAGCGAGCGCGGTGGATTCCCGTGGCAGCGCTCCCATGGTGCGCCACCACCGGTCGTATCAGCGTGCCGACCGCCATGCGAACACGCCGCGACCGGTCGTGTCAGCCGGTCGTCAGCGCCGACCGCCGCTACCTGTCGTCAGCGAGTCGATCGCGCCGACCGCCAGGCGAGCGCGGCCATCGCCAGCAGCAGCAACGCGCCGCACGTGGTGGCGACATGCATGCCGCTGACGAACGATTCGCGAGCGGCGTGGGCCAGGCCCGCATTGCCACCGGAGTGTGCGAGGGTCTCCCCCAGCGTTTCGTCGAAGTCGCCGCCGGAGCGGAACACCAGCGCCGCCAGCGAACCGAGCAGCGCGAGCCCGAGCGCGTTGCCGAGTTCGAAGCTGGTCTCCGAGATTCCGACCGCCGAACCCGCACGCTCGGCGGGCACCGCCGACACCGCCACATCCGACACCAGGGTGAAGGAGATGCCGTATCCGACACCGGCGATCACCGAACCGGCCACGTACCAGGCCAACCCGCCGTCGACACCGACGCCGAGCAGCATCAGATTGCCCACCGCCGACGCGACGAGCGCCAGGGTGAACGCGGCCCGCACGCCGATCCGCAACCCGAGATTCGCCCCGCTCATCGAGCAGACGAACACGGCCACCGCCATCGGAATGCCGAGCAGCGCGGCCTGCAACGGGTCACGCCCGGTGACCGACTGCAGATACACGCTGGTCAGGTAGCTCATCGCGGCCAGCGACATCATGCCGGCCATGCTGGCGCCGATCGCGACCCGGAACAGCGGCCGGGTGAACAGCGACAGATCGAGCAGCGGTTCGCTGAGATGCCGCTGCCTGCGCACGAACAGCACGAGCATCACCGCGCCGATTCCCGCGATCACCAGCGAGACGAGATCGAACCCGTCGGCGGCGATGTGCTTGATGCCGTAGACCACCGGCAGGATGCCACCGATCGACAACGCCACGCTCGGCAGATCGATCGGGCCGAGGGTCGTGGAGCGGTGCTCGGGCAGCAGGAACGGCCCGAACAGCAGCAGGATCGCGAGCACCGGGATATTGATGAGGAACACCGAACCCCACCAGAAGTGGTGCAGCAGCAGGCCGCCGATGATCGGGCCGACGGCCGAACCGCCCGCGAAGAACGCCGTCCAGATGCCGATGGCGGTGGCGCGCCTACGGGCGTCGGGGAAGAGCGTGGAGATCAGCGCCAGGCTCGACGGCAGCAGGGTCGCACCGCCGATACCCATCAGCACGCGCGCGGCGATGAGGATCGGGGCGCTCGGCGCGAACGCGGCGAGCACCGATGCCACACCGAACACGGCCGCGCCGGCGAGCAGGATATTGCGCCTGCCGATCCGGTCACCGAGATTGCCCATCGTGATGAGCAGGCCGGCCAGCATGAACCCGTAGATGTCGAGAATCCACAGCTGCTGGGAGGCAGTGGGGTCGAGGTCGGTCGTCAGGGTCGGCATGGCGAGGAACAGCACCGAGATGTCCATCGACACCAGCAGCACCGGCAGCAGCAGCACGCCCAATCCGAGCCATGCGCGGCGTCCACCGGCGACTGCGGTGGGCACCGCCGGTTCCAGCTTCGTCATTCCGAGTTCCTTCCCAGGGTATGCGTACGGCGTACGCGAGGCACCGGTACAGTGTACGCATTAAGACCGGATGACGAAAGTGAGTCATGGGATGACTGAGGCCAAGCTCACCAGGGCGGCGATCGTCGACGCCGCGATCGACCTCGCCGACGCCGACGGCCTCGACGCGGTGTCGATGCGGCGCATCGCCGATCGGCTCGCGGTGGGGACCATGTCGCTGTATCGGCACGTGGACAGCAAGGACGAACTGATCGCGGCCATGACCGACGAGATCGCAGCCCGGCACCCCTATCCCGACCCCACCGGGCAGAACTGGACCTGGCGCGACCGGGTGCGCATCGCCGCCGAGATCGATTGGCAGCTCTACCAGCAGCATCCGTGGGTGCTGCTGACCTTCGCGGTCCCCCGCTACAGCTTCGGCCCCCAGGGGCTGGCGAGCCTGGCGTGGCTGGTGGCGGGCCTGCGCGAGCTGGAGGTGTCGGCGCGCGAGGCCACGACCATGGCGTTCACGGTGTGGAACTACATCTCGGGCGCGAGCCTGCCGGTGGTCGGTGGCGCCCTGCTCGCCGACAAGCGCACCGCGACCGACGACCCCAACGGTCTGCGCGATCTGCTGGAAGGCACGCCACAGTTCCCGGTGCCGCCCGCCTTGGCGGACCTGGAGGGCGCGGGCGTGAGCGAGCTGACCTCGCAGGATCTGCTCTACCTCGGTCTCGACGCGCTCTGCGACGGTTTCGCCGCGCGCGCCGACCGGTCCGGCTAGGTCATCGAACAGGCTGCGCCGCAGCCGCTTTCGGCTTCCTCCAGGCGGGCACTGTCAAATAGGTGGCGGCGCGCAACACCCATTCCACCGGGCCGTAGGGATGGTGACGCAACCACCAGGCACTGAGCGCGAGCTGGGCGGCGAAGGTGACCAACGCGACGAGCACGACCACCGGCGGCGCGACGGTATCGGCGAGGGCGAAACCGTACCCGGTGTAGACCACCATCAGCACCACCGACTGACCGATGTAGTTGGTAGCCGCCATCCGCCCGGCGGGCGCGAGCGCGGCGAGATACCGGCCGGTGCGCGGCGAGCCCGCCAGCCGCAGGACCAGCGCGACATAGGCGAAAGTCATGGCGGGCGCGATGAGGTACTGGAATCCGTGGACGAGAACCGGCGGATGCCACCAGCCCATCAGCTGGGCGAAGGTCATGGCCGAGATCGGGAGCCCGAGCCCGAACCCGATCCACAGCACCCGGGGCGACCAGCGCGCGATGGTCGCGGCGTCCTCGAACAGATTGCGTTTACCCGCCACCATGCCGAGCAGGAACATCGCCAGGCTCGGCACGCCCTGGCCTATCCAGATGAGGATCGCGAATACCGGGGCGACGGAGGTCTGGGCGGCGAAGGTGTCGGCGAAGCTGCCGGTGAAGTCCGCCGACATCTTCGGCAGGTCCAAGAACAGGCCGAGGCCGAGCGTGCCCGTGCCGCTCCCGGGTAGGAAGGCGAAGACCGACCACAGCGAATACAGCACGATCGCGGTGATGACGGCGGTGCGGGCCGAGAGTTTGCGCAGGGCGATCAGCAGCAGGCACAGCGCCGCGTACAGGGTGAGGATGTCGCCGACCCACAGGAAGTACACGTGCAGCAGGCCGATTCCCATCAGCGCCGCGCACCGCCGCAGCAGCCGCCGCACCGGTGGCGCCCCGGCCCGCTGGGCCGCCGCGATCTGCAGGGTGAACGAGTATCCGAACAGGAACGCGAACAGCAGGTAGAAACGCCCGGTGAACAGCGCGTCGACGCCCGCGCGGACCAGCTGGTCGGCGGTGCCGTCGAACAGTGAACGCGGGTCCTCGCGGGTGCCGACCGCGGACCACAGGGTGGTCGCGATGATCACATTGGTGATCAGAATGCCGAACAGGGCGAATCCGCGCAGGATGTCGACCTCGCCGATGCGGCGGCCGGAAGATGCCGCTGGGGAAGGGGTTCCGGCTGTCATGGACCGAGAGTAGGCCGGAGTGTCTCGTCGGTCGTCCCCCGAAGGACCGATTCGGTGGAGCTACCGCAGGGGGTATCGGTCACCCTTGCGGCGTATTGACACGGGCGAACTGTGCGCGGAGCGATGGCGAAAATGTCGCATACGGGCCGATCGGCACAGCCTCGCATCCTGCGCTGAGTGGTCCGAGGTCGGCTGCCGTCGGCCTCTGCGCCGAGTACGCGAGACGCGCGACCAGAACGTGCGGAGACCGGGGAAGTGCGGGGCGGTGGAAGAATGGGCGCATCGTGCACGACTCGCAACCAGCTTCGGAGGCGGACATGCAGGCAGTGGTGATCGAACGATTCGGGGAGCCGAAGGACGTACTCGCGGCGCAGACCGTGCCCGTGCCCGAACCGGGACCGGGTGAGGTGCGGCTGTCGATGACGCTCTCACCCATCCACAACCACGACCTCGCGATCGTGCGCGGGGTATACGGCTACAAACCGCCCCTGCCCGCGATTCCGGGCACCGAGGCCGTCGGCGTCGTCGACGCGGTGGGCCCGGGGGCCGATCGGGTGCAGGTCGGGCAGCGGGTCGCGGTGGCCGGGGCGCGGGCCGCGTGGGCCGATTACTTCGTCGCGCGCGCCGACCAGGTGGTTCCCATGCCGCCGACGGTGCCCGACGAGACCGCCTGTCAGTTGCTGGCCATGCCGTTGAGCGCGCTGATGCTGCTCGACGACCTCGCCGTGCAACCCGGCCAGTGGATCGTGGTGAACGCCGCCAACGGCGCCGTCGGCCGGCAGGTCAACCTGTTCGCGAAGCAGCGCGGAGTGCGGGTGCTGAGCCTGGTGCGCGGACCCGGTTCGGTGCGGGCACTCGAGGACCTCGGCTACGGCCCGGTCCTCGACACCGAGAGCGAAGGATGGGCCGACCGGGTGACCGAGGTGACCGGCGGCGAACCGATCGTGCGGGCCGTCGACCAGGTCAGCGGTCCGGCCGCGGCCACGCTGATGTCGCTGCTCGCCCCGCGCGGTGAACTCATCTCCTTCGGCGCGCTGTCGGGCAAGCCGATGGTCATCGACACCGGTGCGGTGATCTTCAAACAGGCTGTGGTGAAGGGTTTCTGGGGTCAGCAGCGCAGCGCCGAGATCGACCGCGCCGATTACCTGCGGCTCATCACCGAACTGGTCGGGCTGGCCGCCGACGGCACACTGCGCCTGGAACTCGACGGTGAGTTCCCCCTCGACAAGGCCGGTGACGCGGCCGTCGCCTCGGAAACGCCGGGACGCAACGGCAAGATCGCCCTGCACGGGTCCGCCCGCTGATCCGGACATCGCCTGTCACAAGGGAATTCGGTAATCGGGGTGGTCGCTTCCGGCGCGTCGCCGCGGCCACCCCGGTACCGTGACGAAATGGCCGACACCACCACCGCCGCCGCCCCTGTCGAGACCATCGGCGCCGACTTCTTCGACGACCCGCACGCCCACTACCGCCGCTGGCGCACCACCGGTCCGGTGCATCGGGTGCTGTTCCCCGACAATGTGATCCGCTGGATCGTCATCGGTCATGCCGAGGCGCGCGCCGCACTCGCCGACCCTCGGCTGCGCAAGGACACGGTGCGTGCCGACGAGATCCTGCGCGCCAAACGCGACGGCACCCCCACCGACGCCAACACCATGGTGCTGCTGCAGCACATGCTCAGCACCGACCCGCCCGAGCACACCCGCCTGCGCAAATTGGTGAACAAGGCGTTCACCACCCGGCAAGTGGCGGCTCTGCGTCCCCGCATCGAGGAGATCACCGAGAACCTCCTGGCAGCGATGGACGGCCACGACGAGGTCGACCTCATGCAGGTGTTCGCCAATCCCCTTCCGGTGACGGTGATCTGCGAACTGCTCGGTGTCCCCTTCGACGACCGCGACGACTTCCAGGCGTGGACCCGGTCGCTGGTCGGGGTGGTCGGCGAGGAGGAGGGGCGGCCCGCCGCCGCGGCCGCGATGGCGGCGTACCTGTCGAGCCTGGTGCGCGCCAAGCAGTCCCGGCCCGCCGAGGATCTGCTGTCGCAGCTGGTGCTCGCCGACGAGGACGGCGACCGGCTCACCGACCGCGAACTGGTGTCGATGGCGTTCCTGCTGCTGGTCGCCGGGCACGAGACCACCGTGAACCTGATCGGCAACGGTGTGCACGCCCTGCTGCGCGAGCCCACCCAGTGGGCGGCACTGTGCGCCGACCCCGCGGGTGTGCCCGAGGCCATCGAGGAGTTCCTGCGCTTCGACGGGCCCGTCGACATGGCGACGCTGCGGTTCACCGCCGAGCCCGTCACCCTCGGCGGAGTCGAGATTCCGGCGGGTGAGATCGTGAACGTCGCCCTGGCGGCCGCCAACCGCGACCCCGCCCGATTCACCGACCCCGATACGCTCACCGTCGACGGGCCGACCTCGGGCCACCTCGCCTTCGGTCACGGCATCCACTTCTGCGTCGGTGCACCGCTCGCCCGCCTCGAAGCCGAGATCGCCTTCACCGCATTGCTCCGGCGCTTTCCCGACCTGCGCCTGGCAGACCCCGCCGCCACCATGCACTGGCAGACGAGCACACTCATCCGCGGTCTGCTCGACCTCCCGGTCCGGCTGCGGTGAGTCCTTCTGTCTCGTGGCTGCGCTCAGCCCTCGTCGCTGCGCCGAAGTCCGCGGGCACACACCGGGCGTAGCATCGGGACCGAGACGTCATCCGGGAGACAGGGGCCGATCATGCCGAAGAAGTTCGCCGCCGCGGCGCTGATCGTCTGTGCCGCGGCGGTGCCGGTACTCGCCGCACCGGCCGCCTCGGCCGAGATCCCCGGGCCGAACCGCCCGACGGTCCACACGGGGTCCGGCGAGCTGGCCGACGCGACGGCCGGGCTCGTCCTCTGCCTCATCCAGCTGCCGCCCTCGGCATCCGGCGACCCCGGGCAGGGCTGCCCGACCTGACCTACTGCCGGTAAGTAGCCAGGAAGCGGCCGATGCGTTCGATGATGGCCTCGAGTTCGTCGGCGTGCGGCAGGGTGACGATGCGGAAATGGTCGGGACGCGGCCAGTTGAAGCCGGTGCCCTGCACGATGTGCAGCTTCTCCTGCAGCAGCAGGTCGAGCACGAACTTCTCGTCGTCGTGGATGGGGTACATGTCCAGGTCGATGCGCGGGAAGGCGTAGAGCGCGCCCTTGGGTTTCACGCACGAGACACCCGGGATGGAGTTGAGCGCTTCCCACGCCCGGTCGCGCTGTTCGCGCAGCCGGCCACCGGGCAGAACCAGATCGTTGATGCTCTGGTACCCGCCGAGCGCGGCCTGAATAGCCTGCTGCGCGGGGACATTCGCGCACAAGCGCAGACCCGCCAGCATGGTCAGACCCTCGAGGTAGCTCGCCGCGTGCTGAACGGGGCCCGACACCACGAGCCAGCCGGAACGCAGACCGGCGGCGCGGTAGTTCTTCGACAGGCCGGAGAAGGTCAGGCACAGCAGATCGGGGGTGAGCGAGGCGACCGCGGTGTGCTCGAGGTCGTCGTAGTAGATCTTGTCGTAGATCTCGTCGGCGAACACGACGAGGTTGTGCCTGCGGGCGATCTCGAGGATCTCGCGCAACACCTCCGGCGGGTACACCGCACCGGTCGGATTGTTGGGGTTGATGAGAACGATGGCGCGGGTGCGGTCGGTGATCTTGGCGGTGATGTCGGCCAGGTCGGGATACCAGTCGGCGCCCTCGTCGCACAGATAGTGCACCGGGGTACCGCCGTTGAGGGCGGTCGCGGCCGTCCACAACGGGAAGTCGGGGGCGGGCACGAGGACCTCGTCGCCGTTCTCGAGCAGCGCCGTCATCGCCATCATGATGAGCTCGGAGACACCGTTGCCGAGGAACACCTGTTCCACGTCGACATCGGGCACGCCGAGCGTCTGGTAGTACTGCACCACCGCGCGCCGGGCCGAGAGCAGGCCCTTCGACGAGGTGTAGCCGGTGGAGGCGGGCAGGGTTCGCACCATGTCCTGCAAGAGGTCCGGCGGCGCGTCGAACCCGAAGATCAGCGGATTGCCGGTGTTGAGCTTCACGACGTGATGCCCCTCGGCCTCGAGCCGGGCGGCTTCCTCGGCCACCGGACCGCGAATCTCGTACGACACTCCCGACAGCTTGCTCGACTGCTTGAACTGCATGGACTTCCCTCCGCGATGTGGTTGCCGCACACACTACTTGGTTTTTCCAAGATCTCACTTGGATTTTCCAAGTATCAGGTTAGAGTGATAGCCGTGTCACGCCGAAGCTACGACCACTACTGCGCCGTGAGCCGCGCGCTCGACCTCGTCGGGGACCGGTGGAGCCTGCTCGTTGTCCGCGAATTGTGTTCCGGCCCACGCCGTTACAGTGATCTGTTCGCCGACCTGCCCGGGATAAGCACCGATATGCTCGCGACCCGGCTCAAGGGGCTCGAGCGCGACGGTGTGCTCACCCACCACCGCAACGGGATGCGTTCGAGCTATGAGCTCACCGAACTCGGCCGGGGGCTGCGACCGGTGCTCGACGCGCTGGCCGGGTGGGGTGCGCCGCTGCTCGGGCAGCGCAATCCCACCGACGCGGTGCGCGCGCATTGGCTTGCCCTGCCGCTGGGCCGGGCTCTCGCGGAGGTCATCGACGCGGGCACCGTCACCGTGCACATCGGCGACACCGTGCTGCACTACGTGCGCACTGCCGAGGGCATCACCCATCACGACGGACCCGCGCCCGCATCGGATCACGAACTGCGGCTCGACCTGGCCGAAGCCATCGATATCGCGACCGGTGCGCAGCCGCTGTCGCCCCGGGCGCTGTCACCAGCACGCTGACCCGCGCGATCGCCGCCCGGCTGATCGACGCCGCGTCGAGGCGGTACCGCTAGGCCTCCGGACCGTTGACCACCGCGTACGCGAAACCGTCCCAGCCTTTGGCGCCGACGGTCTGGATCACCGTGGCGTCCAGGCTGGGTTCGGCGGCGAGCAGGTCGATGAGTTCGCGGCTGGCCCGCACGTTCGGGTCGTCGGAGTGTTCGTCGGCGACTGCCCCGCCCCGCACCACATTGTCGACGATGATCACAGAGCCCGGACGGGTCAGCCGCAGCGCCCACTGCACATAGTTCGAGTTGTTCACCTTGTCGGCGTCGATGAACACCAGATCGAACGGTTCGCTGCTGTCCTCGGCGACCTCGGGCAGGGTGTCGAGTGCGGCACCGACCCGGATATCGACTCGCTCACCCACCCCGGCCCGGTCGAGGTTCTCCCGCGCGACCTTGGCATGACGAGGCTCGAATTCCAAGGTCACCACGGTGCCGCCCTCACCGACCGCCCGCGCGAGCCATTCGGTGCTGTACCCACCGAGTGTGCCGATCTCGAGCACCCGACGCGCACGCGCGGTGCGCGCCAACAGGTTCAGCAGTTTCCCCTGCGGCGGCGACACATCGATCGCGGGCAGCCCCGCGGTAGCGTTCGCCTGCAGCGCGGGCACCCCCTCCTCCCCGACAAGCGTACTGACGAGATAACTGTCGACATCGGCCCACTCAGCACTGGTCATACCCGCAGTCTGCCACCATCCCCCACCGGACAGCGGCACCTATTTCGCGGATTCCACCTCGGCGACCCCGCGCACCAACTGCACCGCGCTCTGGGCCAAGGTCTTCGTCGACACCAGCGCCTCGGCGAGCTTGATCAGCATCTGCCACACCGTCATGGTGGCCAGCGAGATATCGGCCAGCGCGCGAGCGATGAGCGCGGGCGACGCGGTTCCGGCCGAGGCGATGAGGATCGCGGTCATCTCGAGCAGCATGCCCGCCAGACTGCTGAGGATCTCGACGACGATGCCGCGCACCGTTTCCACGATCGACTTCATCGCCTATAGGCCTCGGCGGCACAGCCCGTCCACTCCCCGATGCCGGTGTCGACAGCGGCGGCCAGTTGCCCGGCGGTGGTGGTGAGATGGTCGGCGATCTTCTTCCACGAATCCGAATACGCCTGGACCATGTCGGGATTGCCGGTGATGGAGTCGAGCGACTTGCGCATCGGTTCCACGTGTTCGAGCATCCAGCTCATCAGCTGTGAGCCGATGAAGTTGAACGGGTCGAACTTCGCCAGGGCCGAGGTGCCTTTGACGGCCTTGCCGAATGTCTGCACAGCGGAGGACCAGTCGGCCGCTGTCGATCCGGCCTTGGCGATGGCGTCGATCTTGTCGGTGGTCGACCCGCCGCCCGCGAAGGCGTTGTAGAGGCCGTACCCGTTCTCGATGGTGTCGCCCTGCAGGGTGCCCTCGAGGATGCCCGCGTCGGCCTCCTGCCCGCCGCTCTTCTCCTCGATCCGTGGTACGCCCACGTTGTCGAACAGGAAATTGGTTTCCTGGTAGTAGGTGTCGCGGTAGTTGGTTCCGTCGGCCAGCAGGTCGTTGTCGGGTGCGGGCGCGTCGTCGAAGGTGTCGACGGTGCCCGGCAGCACCGAGTTCTCGTTGAGGAAGGTGCCGAGGGCGGTCGGTTGGTCGGCCATGCTCAGACGGTCCCCTCGATCTCGGCGGTGGTTGCTTTCAGCTGTCCGGCCCGGGTGGTGTCGCACGTTTCGAAGGTGTCAGCGGCGGTGCGCAACTTGCCCGGCATCGCCGCCACCAGGGCATCGAGTTCGGTGAGCCCGTCGACGATCTCGTCGTGCAGCGTGTTGAGAGTGTTCACCGCGTACGGCTTCACCAGCAGGCCGTAGCCGTCGTCGGCGTGCGCCAGGTAGCTCGCCGCCTCCAGGGCGGAGGCCACCCCGCTCGCGACGCCGTCCACCGATCCGGCGTGCGTTCTGATCGCATTCGGGTCGACATTCACCACACCGGTCACGCTGACTCCCTCCTGAAGGCGAACCCGATCGAGTCCGCGCACCTGTCTCGAACTGTTTGGACGCGGCACCACGTTGTTCGGTTCCCCCGAACATTCGCCGCAGCCGAGATCGCGCTACTGCAGCCAGGATTTGCGCTGGTAGAAGAGATCTTCCTCGTCGGGTTCCACGGGCGCGACAATCCGATCGCGGTCAGGTTTGCGGGCGGCGGGCACCTCGGGTTCGACGGGCGGCCACGCGGCGACCGGCGGCGGAGGCGGCGCGGCAGCGACGGGCGCCTGCTCGGAATCGAGCGGATCGGGGAACCGTTCGGTGTACTGGCCGACGATCGCTGCCCCGGCCTCGTCGGCGCCGACCACGTCGTGCACCAATCCGGAGACACGGTCACGCAGCCGGGCTTGGGCGCGCCGTGTGCAGGCCATCAGTTCGGCGGCGACGGCCGAGGGGTCCATGCCACGCACGCCGGCGGCCAGAGTGACGGCGGTGGTACACCCGTTCGCATCGACCGTCACGGCGATGCGCCCGTCGGCCGAGGTGTCGGTGACACTCACTTCGGCCATCTTGGTGTGCAGTTCCTGATACCGCTGCGACTTGCGCTCGAGATCCTGCGCCCAGCGCGCCAGATCGTCGGCGGCATTGGTCAGATCGTCCACGACAACAGCCCCCTCCCGCCGGTTCGCCCCGGCACGTGACACGAGGCGACCGATACCCGCCCCGCTCGGATCGCGCCGAGACTACCCCAGGCCACCGACACCCGGCGGCGGGTCCTCAGAACAGGAAGTAGCGCTGGGCCATGGGGAGTTCGGTTGCGGGGGCCTCGGTCCAGACCTCGCCGTCGACGCGGACGGTGAAGGTGTCGGGGTCTACTTCGATGCGTGGCATGGCGTCGTTGTGGGGCATGTCGGCCTTGGTGACGCGGCGGACGTTCTTGACAGGCACCAGTTTTCGGCGGATGTCGAGGCGGTCGGCGAGACGGTCGTCGATGGCCTGCTCGGAGACGAAGTGCAGGGAGGTGGCGGCCGCGGCGGGGGCGGCGGCACCGAACATCGGGCGCGGCAGGACCGGTTGGGGGGTGGGGATGGAGGCGTTGGCGTCGCCCATCGCGGCCCAGGCGATCATGCCGCCCTTGAGGACCGCGTGCGGTCGGACGCCGAAGAACGCCGGTTCCCACAGCACCAGATCGGCCAGTTTGCCGACTTTCACCGAACCGATCTCGTCGTCGAGTCCGTGCGAAACAGCGGGGCAGATGGTGTATTTCGCGATGTAGCGCTGGACGCGGGCATTGTCGGCGGCGCCGTCGCCCGGCAGCGCACCGCGACGGCCTTTCATCACGTGCGCCGTCTGCCAGGTGCGCAGCACCACCTCACCGATGCGGCCCATTGCCTGGGAATCCGAGCCGATCATGGAGATGGCGCCCAGGTCGTGCAGCAGGTCTTCGGCGGCGATCGTCGAGGGCCGGATGCGGGATTCGGCGAAGGCCAGGTCCTCGGGGATCGACGGGCTCAGGTGGTGGCACACCATCAGCATGTCGAGGTGTTCGTCGAGGGTGTTGACGGTGTGCGGGCGGGTGGGGTTGGTCGAACTGGGCAGCACGTTGAGATGCGAAGCGACCGTGATGATGTCGGGCGCGTGACCGCCGCCCGCACCTTCGGTGTGATAGGCGTGGATGCCACGACCCGCGATGGCGGCGAGGGTGTCCTCGACGAAGCCCGCCTCGTTCAGGGTGTCGGAGTGCAGCGCCACCTGCACGCCCGCCGCGTCGGCGACGGTGAGGCAGGCGTCGATGGCGGCCGGGGTGGAACCCCAGTCCTCGTGCAGCTTGAAACCCGATGCGCCGCCACGCAATTGCTCCCACATGGATTCCTGGCTCACCGTATTGCCCTTGCCGAGCAGCACGATGTTCATGGGCCAGTGGTCGAGCGATTCCAGCATCCGGGCCAGGTGCCAGGAGCCGGGGGTGACGGTGGTGGCCTTGGAGCCCTCGGCCGGGCCGGTGCCGCCGCCGATGAGGGTGGTGATGCCGCCGCCGAGGGCCTCCTCCATCAGCTGCGGGCAGATGAAGTGCACATGGCAGTCGATGGCGCCCGCGGTGAGGATGCGGCCGTTGCCCGCGATGATCTCCGTCGCCGGGCCGACGACGAGGTCGGGGTGCACGCCCGACATGGTGTCGGGGTTGCCCGCCTTGCCGATTCCGCAGATCCGGCCGTCGCGGATGCCGACGTCGGCCTTGATGATGCCCCAGTGGTCGATGATCACCACCCCGGTGATGACCGTGTCGGGTGCGCCGTCGGCGCGGGTGGCGCGCGACTGCCCCATCGACTCGCGCAGCACCTTGCCGCCGCCGAAGACCGCTTCCTCGCCCGCCAGTCCCGGTCCGCCGCAACGGTCTTCGGTGATCTCGACGATCAGGTCGGTGTCGGCCAGGCGGATCCGGTCGCCGGTGGTCGGGCCGAACAGTTCGGCGTAGCGGGCGCGGCTGAGTTCGGTCATCGGCTCTCTCCCGGAAGCTGCGGCGAAACGGCGTGCGGTGTTCGGTTGCGCTCAGCCATCGAGACGGCCGGGTGCGTCGGCGTTGATGCCGTAGACCTCGCGGGTACCACCGAGCGGAACGAGCGAAATCCGTTGCGGCAGGCCTGGTTCGAAGCGAACAGCCGTGCCCGCCGGAATATCGAGGCGGTGCCCGCGGGCGGCGGATCGGTCGAAGTCGAGCGCGGCGTTGGCTTGCGGGAAGTGGACGTGACTGCCTACCTGCACGGGACGGTCGCCGGTATTGACCACGTCCAGTTCCACGCGCGTCGCGCCCGCGTTCAGTTCGATCGTGCCCTCGGCACACAGGTATTCACCGGGAATCATGGTCTCATCCGATCGGGTGGTGCACGGTGACGAGTTTGGTCCCGTCCGGGAAGGTCGCCTCGACCTGAACGTCGTGGATCATCTCCGGCACGCCGACCATCACGTCGTCCCTGGTGAGCACCTGGCGCCCCGAGGACATCAGTTCCGCGACGGTCCGCCCGTCCCGCGCGCCCTCGAGCACGTGGTCGGTGATGAGCGCGACCGCCTCGGGATGGTTGAGCTTGAGCCCCCTGGCCTGCCTGCGCCGCGCCAGCTCGGCCGCGTAACTCAGCAGCAGCCGTTCCTGCTCGTGCGGCGACAGTCGCATCGGGGTTCTCCTCGGCGGATCGTGGTCGGTGAGCGACATTCTGGCACGTGCGTGCCTCCACGGGTCGCCCACCGACGCCGTGACCTGGGACGAACCCCGCTCGATTAACGAGAAGTTAACGAAGCGCCGGCATCGGCGCTCTCGCCGCCGACGCGCTCGACCCGGCAGCGGATCATCGCGGGGAATGGAGATCAGGCCACCAGGTTCTGCAGGCGCACCTGGCCGCGAGCGACCATGCGACCCTCGGCGTCGGTGATCACCACGACCCACAACTGCTGGCTGCGACCGCGGTGGATCGGGGTGGCCTCGGCGGTGAGGGTGCCCTCGCGCACGGCGCGCAGGAAGTCGGTGTTGTTGTTGACGCCGACCACCTGACCGCGCTCACCGAACCAGACACTGCCGCCGACGCTGGCGAGGGTTTCGATCACCGTGCAGTACACGCCGCCGTTCTGGATGCCCGCGGGCTGGTGCAACTGGGGACGCACCTCCCATTCGCCGCGCACGCGGTCGGCGGAGACCTCGGTGAAGCGCATGCCGATGAGGTCGGTGAAGGTGCCTTCGCTCATCTTGGTCATCAGCTCGGGCGTGATATCAGCCCATGACAGGGGATTTTCGCTCATACCGTCCGGTTTACACCATCAGAAATCCGGCGGCGCCACCGGGAAAACGAAGCGGCGGACCCCGTTACGAGAACGGAGCCCGCCGCGGCAGGAACGAGGGGGTCGACCGCAGCCCTCGGGACCACCGGCTCATCCATACGCCACGATGAGCATAGGTCAGGCTTACCTAAGTGGTCAAGTGGCTGCCGGAATGCGACGCGCCGGTAGCGATATCCAGGGCTTGCTCAACACAATCGCAATACTCCATGATCGTTCACACCTCTATGTTCCGAGGCTTGTGTCGATGGTGAAAGCTCATGTTCTGGGCGTACGACGACCAGGGGTGGGCGCGGCGAGAGAGGCAAGATTTCGTGAGTAGTAGTCGTATTCCCCGATGGGCCGCGGGCGCGGCGATGTGTGCGGCGGTGGTCGGTACCGCGCTCGCCGCACCCGTGCAGGCCGAACCACTGTGGCCGGGTGGGCCCGATATCCCCGGCGTGCCCGCCATCGTTCCCGCGCCCGAACCGGAACCGGTGGTGGCACCGTGCAGCGAGAAGGCCCGCGCGTGCCTGCAGCTGTCCACCAACAACGCGTGGCTGATGGACAACGGCAAGGTGACCTACGGTCCCACCCCGATGTCGCACGGCCGCCCCGGCTACGAAACCCCACCGGGCACGTTCAAAGTGGCGTTCAAGAAGCCGTTCCACTGGAGCACCCTGCACAACGCACCCATGGAATACGCGATCTTCTTCAACGGCGACATCGCCTACCACATCGGACCCACCGAGGAGCAGTCCCACGGCTGCATCCGCCTGACCCCCGACGGCGCCAAGGCGCACTACGAATGGCTCGAACCCGGCGACATCGTCGAAGTGGTTCCCTGATCGTCCCCCTAGGGGAGGCCACCCTGGTGGCCTCCCCTCGTTCGTTCCTGGCGGTTCAGCTCACGATTGCGTGACCGAGACGGTCAGCGCGTCATAGAGCCACAGGTGCGCGGCGCCGGAGGTGACCGGTTCCCCCGTCAGGGCGGTGGTGAGATGCCAGTAGCGGCGGACGCGCTGGTCGGCGGCGCCGAGGGCCAATCGCTGACGGAATTCCGGGGTGTCCCGCTCGGCGCGAGCGGTGGCATGGGCGTGGACGTAATGATCGAGTTCGGCACCGGGCCGAGGTCGTTCGCCGATCGCGACAAGCGGGGCCGCCGACAGACACGCCTGCGCGACGGACAGCAGCAGGACTTTTTCGTCACGCACTCCAGGAACGGCGCTGTGCCGGACGATGTCGAACATCGCCGCCTCGAGCCGTGGATCGCGCACCGCCGCCACGAGTTCGGCGTAGGTCAGCAGGAACTCCGGGTCGGCATCGACCGGCGGGCCCGGCAGATTCATATCGATGAAGTCGTGCAGCACGGGTGCGGGCAACGGGGCGAGCTGATGCCGCCAGAAACCGACGAGCACGTCGTGCGCGGTACCCGGATCAGCAACGGCAGCAACCAGATTCACCCCGCACCCGACCTCACCGGCGGTCACCGCGGTCAGCAACGCCTCGCGTCGCCGCAGTGCGGCGAGTTCGCCGGCAACAGCTTCGCGTTCGGCGGCGATCACCTCCGCCAGGGCGCGGGTACCCGCCAGGACGTCGGCGATGGCGGCCAAGCCGATTCCCAGCGCACGCAGGCGGCGCAGCAGGTTCAACCGGTCGACCGCGTCCGGGCCGAATGTCCGATGGCCGGTCGACGTGCGCTCGGCAGCCAGCAACCCTTCGTCGCAGTAGTAGCGGATGGTGCGCACTGCGACGCCGGTTCTCGCGGCGAGTTCACCGATCGTCAGACGTGTGTTATGGGTCACAGTCGCTGGCACCTCCACCTCGGTGGAGTTCCTACGGTACCGACGACATCGACCGAAGGAGACATGATGACAGTCGAACGACCGAGCGCGGACAGCGTCTGGCGGCGCGTGGCCGAGGAGCGCACCACACTGGTCGAGCTGCTGGCCGGGCTCGACGAATCCGAGTGGGACACAGCATCGTTGTGCGCGGGATGGCGCATTCGCGACGTGGTTGCCCATCTGGTGCTCGCGACCCGGTTCACGCTCGGGACGATCGTGGTGGAGCTGGTGCGGGCGCGGGGAAACATCGATCGGCTCATCCACGACAGTGCCGTTCGGTACGCCGACCGGACGACCACCACGGGACTGCTCGCACAGCTACGGGAAACGATCGGGTCGCGCGCGACGCCGATCGGCACGACGCCGCTCGACCGGCTGATGGACCTGCTCGTCCACGGGCAGGACATCGCCGTGCCGCTCGGCATCGAGCGGGTCGCGCCGACGGAGCCCGCACAGTGGTCGCTGGAGCGGGTATGGGCGATGGGTGCGCCGTTCCACGCGCCCGAGCGGCTCGCCGGATACCAGCTGCGCGCGACCGACACCGGGTGGACAGCGGGATCGGGGACGGCGGTCACGGGCACTGCTGTGGAGTTGCTGATGCTCGTCACCGGCCGCGCCGAATGCCCGGCCACCGGCGGACGGGTGCTGCTGCCCGCCCCCGGTGTCGGACAGGGGGATTGACGCGGCTCGCCGACGGAAGGGCGACGCGTGACAAGCCTTGTGCGTCGCCACAGGTCACGGCATCAGCGGTAGTGACGTTCGCCAATCCGGCGAGATACTTTCCGTCGGAAAGAATTCGGGACGAATTGTCCGGATCCGCCAAAAATCGGATGACGGGAAATGGGCAGCGGCTACGTTACCGGCATCACGACGGGTGACCGCCGCTGATGCAGATCCGAAAATGCCGCAAGGAGAACTGATATGGGTTCACTCACCGAATTGATGATGGCAGGAATTGCGGGACTGGGTTCCGCCGCCGAAGGAGACGGTTTGCTCGCCGTGTTCCTCGGCTCCGTCGAAGCCTTCTTCCCGTAATCGATCGCCTATTCCTGAAAGGAGAACACCATGGGATCTCTCTACGAACTGCTGCAGACCGGCGCGGCCAGCCTCAGCGAAGGCGCGCTGCCCTTCGTCCAGGCACTGATCACGGCCAGCGGCGGCACGCCGTCACCGGGCAAGTAGCGATCAGGCGAGCGGGTCGGGAGCGGGCCGACGAGCCCCCTCCTGCCCGTTCACAACACCAGCGCGAGTTACCTTGCAATAGCTGAAAGACATAACGACTCAACGGCCGGAGAACGCCGCCGGGAGCGATCGCGCCGAGGCATAACCCTGAAAGCAGGGGCTTGCGCGTCCACCTGGCAACATCCGTTCGACGCACCCGCACCGCACTTCACCCGGGCCCGACAGGACATCCAGCACCGCACACCCCGACCGGCAACGCCCACAGGCGCCACACCGAAGCTCAGCGAACCACCGCAGTTCACAGCAGAAAAAAGCCCCCTTGACGCCCTTTCCGCGTACATCAGTGTTCACCGCGAAACGGTCGATGACTGTGCCAGACAGTGGCAGTAACCACAGGTCACACCTAGTACCGGCGCACCCCGTCGGCAATCCACAAGTTGATTCCGCACGGAAGAAAAATATGAACAGTTCGAGCGGAGTGAAACATCGGGTTGCCACACCTGGAGTAGCGGGTTACGTTACCGGCGTCACATCGAAGCCTGGTGTGGCCACAACGCAAGGAGAGATACATGGGCTCGTTGAGTGAGCTTCTGACCGCGGCCATCGCGGGACTCGGTTCGGCTGCCGAAGGCGACGGTCTGCTGGCCGTCTTCCTCGGATCGGTGGAAGCCTTCTTCCCGTAATCCGGCCGTCCGGTCACCCGGCTCGCCCGTGACGCGAGCCTGATTCACCCATCATCACCAGGAGAAACACATGGGGTCCCTCTACGAACTGCTGGAGACCGGCGCCGGCAGCCTCAGCAATGCGGCGTTGCCCTTCGTGCAGGCGCTCATCTCGGCGAGCGGTGGCACGCCGACGCCCGGCAAGTAGCCCTCAGCTTTGTCACGGGGGCCGGCCCATCGGTCGGCCCCCGGTCGCTCTTCGAGAAGTCAGCAGGCTCGTACCACCGATGAACACACCCGCATTCCGCACCCTCCTCGCCGCGGCCTGTGCCGCCGCCCTGGCCACCGCGCCCGCGCTCGCCGACGGCCCGCGGGCGACCGCCGCGCCCGGCGCCCACCTGGTGAGCCGCGGTCAGTCCGGCCAGACCGCCGAGATCAGCGTCTATTCGCCGTCGATGGATCGCACCATCGCGCTGCGCGTGCTCCGCCCCGCCGACACCGCGACTCCCGCCCCGACGCTGTACCTGCTCAACGGTGCGGGCGGTGGCGAGGATTCGGCCAACTGGGCAGGTCAGACGAATGCGGCCGAGTTCTTCGCCGGTAAACACGTCAATGTCGTGATGCCGATGGAAGGCGCGTTCAGCTACTACACCGACTGGCACCAGCCCGATCCCGGACTGGCGAAGAACCTGAAGAACAACGGCGTCAACAAGTGGACGACCTTCCTCACCCAGGAGTTGCCGCCCGTGATCGACGCGGCCTTCGGTACCACGGGCGTGAACTCGCTGGCGGGCATCTCGATGGCAGGCAGTTCGGTGCTCGACCTGGCCATCCAGGCCCCGCAGCTCTACCGGAGCGTCGCCTCCTACAGCGGCTGCGCGATGACGAGCGACCCGGTCGGCCGTGAGTTCGTCTCGCTGGTGGTCCGCCTCGGCGGCGGCAAGGTGGAGAACATGTGGGGGCCGGCGGGCGATGCCGCCTGGCGCGAGCACGACCCGTATGTGCAAGCGCATCGGCTGCCCGATATCCCGATCTATATCGCCGCCGGAAGCGGATTGCCGGGCGTGCACGACACCCTCGCGAATCCGCGAGTACATGTCGAAGGAAAAAACCCCGCGTCCATTCTGCAGAATCAAATGCTCGTCGGCGGCGGAATCGAAGCGGCGACCATGTATTGCACCGCGCAAATGGCCCAGCGGACACGCGAACTCGGTCGTACGAATATCACCTACAATATGCGCGCGACCGGAACTCATTCATGGGGATATTGGGAAGACGATCTGCACGCTTCCTGGCCGATGATGGCGACGGCACTCGGCCTGTGAACACCCTGCGGGTACGCCCCGGGCGGTTGGCACCGCGCGACGCGGTCTTCGTCTACGACGAGACCGACCGGCACCTCTCCCACATCGTCGCGGTCTACTGCTTCGCCGACGACGGCACCGCGCCCCTGACCACGCGCGAGGTTCGCGAGTGGGCGCGGGCTCGCCTCGGCCACTCCCCCTTGTTCCACCGCCGCCTGCGCCGCACCCCTTTCGATCTCGATCTGCCGTACTGGGTGCCCGCTCCGGTGGCGAATACGGCCGATCACGTCTTCCTCGACGCGCCGGGTAACTGGTCTGCCGCCCAGCGGCGGATCGCCGAACTCGCCTCGGCGAGAATGGATCTCGTCAAGCCCCCGTGGGAGTTCCACGTCCTGGACCGGGTACGCGAGGTGCCGGGGCTCGGGACGGCGACGGTGGTGGTGCTCAAACTCCACCACAGCGTCTGCGACGGCGTCGCGACCCGCGAGCTCGAGGCGAAACTCTTCGGCGACGCGCCTGCCCCCGAGGTCGAACTCGGGGGCGACGACCTGATCGGCGCGGCCGTGCGGACCGCCGCCACTGTGCTCACCGCTCCCGCACGATTCGCCCTCGGCATGGTCCGGACGCGGGCACCCGGCGACGCCGGCGCGGTGACCCAGCAACCCGTGACCCGCTTCAACCGCGATATCCACGCACCGCTGACCATGCACGTCGTCACCCTGCCGATGGCCGAGGTCCGCGCCGTACAGGCCGCGTGCCCGGTCCGGGTCACCGTCAACGACCTGATGCTGACCACCGTGTCGGGCGCGCTCGCGGCGTATCTGGCCGAGCACGACGAGACACCCGAGGCCTCCCTCGCGGCCATGGTGCCGATGTCGATGCGCGGTGTGGCGCAGTGGGATTCGGTGAATCAGCTCACCCAGGTGTTCGTCGATCTGCACACCGACATCGACGACCCGGTGCGGCGACTGCTCGCGATCGGGGAATCGGCGAAGCGGGCCAAGGCCACCGCGGCCGACCCGGCCACCCTGCGCACCGAGTCGCGCGTGGAGACCGCGCCCGCACTGCTGCTGCGAGCCGCGGGCTGGGCACGCACCCTGCGCCGGTTCGACGAGGTGACCTCGGTGCCGTTGAGCAACACCACGATCAGCAATGTGCCACCGGTCCGCGACGACCTGCGGTTCGCCGGACGGCCGCTGGTGCGCGTGCTCGGTGCGCTGCCGATCCACGACGGCGACGGCCTGCGCCATCTCATCACCTCGCAGGGCGCGGAGCTCGCCATCACGGTCACCACCAACGCGGCGATGATGCCGGATCCCGACCACTACGGCGACCTGCTGCTGAACTCGTTCCGCGGGCTCGCCGACGCCGTGACCGCCCGGGGTGCCGTCGGCTAGTCCGGCGGTTCCTGCGCACCCTCGTCGGTCTCGGCGACATCGGGGGCGACTTCGCGGGTGGCCATGCCACCGTCCTTGCCCTCGTCCCTGGGGCCAGGTCGTCCACCTTTCGGTTCGGCGGTGTCGTCGTCGCGGTCGCGTGGTGTGGTCATGAGCTTCCTCCTCTGCGGGTCCTCGGCTGGCTCTACCCGTTTTTCCGCATCCACACCACCGCGGGCACGAACGGCGTTCACCACGGCCAGCACCGCGCCGAGACCGACGAGGATCAGCCCGCGCGCCCAGACCTCACCGTCGATGCGGGTGAACAGGAACAGACACGACGCCAGACCGAGCAGGGGCACGATCGTCGGAATCCGGAAGTGGCCCGGTTCACCCGGTTCGCGGCGCAACACCAGCACCGCCGCGTCGACGGAACCGAAGACGAACAGCAGCAACAGCACCAATGTCGCTGCCAGCGAATCGACTTCGCCGGTCAGTGCCAGCAGCAACGACACCGACGATGTCGCCAGGATCGCCACCCAGGGTGTGCGCCTGCCGGGCAGGATCCGGGCGAGCGTGGACGGCAGGAGACCGTCGCGGGCCATGCCGTACGCCAGCCGCGAGGACATGATGCCGGTGAGCAGGGCCCCGTTGGCGACCGCGACCAGCGCGATCACGCTGAACAACCAGTCGGGCACCTCCCCGGCCACCCGCACCACCTCCAGCAGCGGTCCGCTCGACTCCGCCAGCTTCTCGGTGGGCACCGCGGCACTGGCGACCACACCGATCAGCGCGTACACCACCCCTGCGGTGAGCAGCGCGCCGAACAGCGCCGTGGGGTAGGACCGGCGTGGATCCTTGACCTCTTCGGCCAGATTCACGGAGGTCTCGAAGCCCACGAACGAATAGAACGCCAGCACCGAGCCCGCGAGCACCGCCCCGACCGCACCCTGTTCGGCGGTGCCGACCTGGGTGAGGCGGCTCAGGTCGGCGTCGCCGCGCAGCATCACCCACAGGCCGAGTCCGATGATGAGCAGCAACCCGCCGACCTCGACCAGCGTGGCGGCCACGTTGGCGCCCAACGACTCCCGGATGCCGCGAATGTTGAGTGCCGCGAGCAGCGCGAGAAACACCACGACCACCACGACCACCGGCACCGAGACCAGCGCCTGCAGATAGTCCCCCGCGAACGCCCTGGCCAGCGCACCCACCGACACCACACCGGCGGCGAGCATGCAGAAACCGACGAACGACCCGGCCGCGGGCCCGAACGCCCGGGTGACATAGTGCGCCGACCCACCCGCCCTCGGGAACTTCGTCGCCAGTTCCGCATACGAACCCGCGGTGAGCGTGGCCAGCACCAGCGCGATGACGAGCGGCAACCACACGGCGCCACCGGACTCGCGGGCCACCGAACCGACCAGCACGTACACGCCGGCGCCCAGAATGTCGCCGAGGATGAAGAAGTACAGCAGCGGCGTGGTGACGGCCCGCTTCAGGACAACGGTCATGCGGAACCTATACCCGCGACCGCGCCGGTGAAGCGCGCGACGCGCTCAGCGTTGCAGCACGCTGCTGCGCCGCACGGGCAGACCACGCTCCTCGAAGGCGGTGAGCAGCAGCTGGCCACGACGCGCCGCGGCGGCGGGATCGGTGCGTGCCAGATCGGGCACGTAGGTGGCCGCACCGACGACGGATTCACCGACCAGCGGCCAGAACCGGCGCGCGGGCAGACCCGAGCAGCGGGTGAGCACCGACTGCAACGGGATCAGCGACGACGCGCTGCGCTGCACCAGCCACACCGCCATCGCCGCTTCGCAGGGCAGTGCGACGGTGCCGGGTTCGGCGGCCTGCGGGTCACCGTCGACGACGCGAATCGTGGTGTCGGACAAGCCCGCCCAGTCGATACCGCCGTCGTTGTCGTGGTGGATCCAGAGGTTGTCGCGCCCGGGATCCCAGGCCTGCGCCGACATCACGAACAGCGCGGTGACCCGGCCGACGACGGCGTGGATGAGCGCGGTCGCCACCACCTCGGCGGCGATCTCGTCGTTGATCATCTCCGCGGCGTGCCTGCGGTACATCAGTTCGACGCGGCCCTCGGACAACCCGTTCGGGACATGCCACCATCGCCGTTTCCCCTGTCCGGCCATCGCCGCCACGGCATAGACCCGCGGATGCTCCGGTTGCAGCGCTTGCAACCGCGCACAGGCGCGATCGAACGCGAGGGTGGTGCGGGTCGTGGTGGTGGTGACGGGCTCGGGCATCGAACCTCCTCGAACGGTTGGTTCCCGTGACGATGATGTCTCGGAACATAGGTTAGGCTTACCAGACTTCACAAGTCGTGTCCGGTTTCGAGGCAGGAGAAGTTCGTCGCCGTGATCCACCCTGGCACCGTCAGACGCCGTCGTCTGACCGGGCTTGCCCTGCTCGCTGTACTGCTCACCGTGGCAGTGATCGCCAGCATCGCCGTCGGCACCCGCTCGCTCGCACCGTCCACGGTGTTCGACGCCGTCACCCACGCTCTCGGCTGCGACGGCGGCCCGTTCCGATGCCCGGCCCGCTCCACCGCCGAGGAAATCGTGCGTGAGCTGCGTCTCCCGCGCACCGCGTTGGCCCTCATCGCCGGAATGGCGCTGGGGGTCGCGGGCGCGCTCATCCAGGGGTATACCCGGAATCCGCTAGCTGATGCCGGATTGTTAGGACTGAATGCGGGCGCCGGCTTCCTGGCGGCGCTCAGCATCTATCTGTTCGGCTTCACCGCGCCGGGTCAGTACATCTGGTTCGCCTTCGCCGGGTCGGCGATCGCGGGACTGATCGTGTTCGGCGTCTCCTCGATCGGCGGCGGCAAGGCCAGCCCGTTGAGCCTGGTGCTCGCCGGTGCGGCGGTCACCGCGTTCCTGCAGGCGATGACCAACGCCGTCGTCGTGCTCGACAACGCGGCGCTCGACACCTACCGGTTCTGGGTGGTCGGCACGGTCAACGGCCGCGAGGCCGACGTGTTCTGGCAGGTCCTGCCGTTCCTCGTGATCGGCCTCGGTATGGCCCTGGCCGCCGCGCCCGCCCTGAACTTGCTCGGTCTCGGCGACGAGGTGGCACGCGGCCTCGGTGTCGACATCGGCCGGGCGCGCGCCTTCGGACTGGTCGCGGTGGTGCTGCTCAGCGGTGCGGCCACCGCAGCGGTCGGGCCGATCGCGTTCCTCGGGCTGGTGGTCCCGCATATCGCTCGCATCGTCACCGGACCCGACAACCGGTGGCTGATCCCCTACTCGGCCCTGCTGGGCGGACTGTTGCTGCTCGCGGCCGATATCACCGGCCGCGTCGTCGCCCGGCCGGGTGAACTGCAGGTCGGCGTGATGCTGGCGGCGCTGGGCGCACCGTTCTTCATCGCCCTCGTGCGCCGCAAGAAGCTGGTGACGCTGTGAGCGCCGGCATCGATACGACCGCCGATCTGCGCAAGGTGCGTCCGGCCTTACGAGTGGGTCCGCTGTCGCTGGTGCTGCGCCCGGTGATGTTCGGATTCGTCGTCGCACTGGCCGTGACCGTGTTCGTGCTGTTCTGCGTCGATATCGCCGTCGGCGACACCTATGTCCCGCTGAGCCGGGTGCTCGATGTCCTCGGCGGGGGTGGATCCCGATCGCAGCGGTTCATCGTGCTCGAATCGCGACTGCCCCGGGCACTCACCGCCGTGGTGGTCGGTGCCGCCCTCGGTCTCGCGGGTGCGCTGATGCAGTCGATCCTGCACAACCCGCTGGCGGGGCCGGACGTGCTCGGTATCACCACCGGTGCGAGCGTGGGCGCGGTCGCCGTGCTGGTCGGAAGTGGCGGGGCGACAACGGGTCTCGTCGCGACGGTCGGTGCTCCCCTGGCGGCGCTGGCCGGCGGCCTGCTCACCGCCGTCGTCATCTATCTGCTCGCGTGGGGCCGCGGTGGTGGCGGGGAACGCGGTGTCACCGGTTTCCGGCTCGTGCTCATCGGTATCGGCGTGAACGCGGTACTCATGTCGGCGATCAGCTGGCTGCTCACCCGCGCCAGCCTCACCGACGCCGCCCGCGCCCAGGTCTGGCTCAACGGCTCGCTCGACGCGGCCGACATGTCAAGTGTCGTGCCCGCCGCGATCGCGCTCACCGTGGTCACCGTCGTCGCGCTCGTCTCGGCGCGCACGCTGGCCGCGCTGCGCCTCGGCGAGGAATCGACCCGGGTGCTCGGTGTGCGGATCCAGTCCCAGCAGGCGCTGCTGATCGGTGCGTCCGTGGTCGCCGCCTCGGTGGCGACCGCGGCGGTCGGGCCCGTCGGGTTCGTCGCGCTGGCCGCACCGCAGATCGCCCGCATGGCGTTGCGCACGCCCGGCGAACCGCTGATCGCCTCGGCGCTCACCGGCGCCGCGCTGGTGGCGGGGGCCGATATCATCTCGCGCGCACTGCTGCCCGTCGACCTGCCGGTCGGTATCGTCACCGCCGCGCTCGGCGGGCCGTTCCTGCTCTACCTGCTCGTCCGCATGAACCGGAAGGCCACGCTCTCATGACCAGCCCCGCCCATCGCCTCGCCGCCGACACCGTTTCCCTCGGCTACGGCGAGCGGGTGATCGTCGACGGGCTCAGTCTCGACATCGCCCCCGGCGTGGTCACCACGGTGATCGGGCCGAACGGGTGTGGCAAGTCGACGCTGCTCAAGTCGCTCGGCCGGTTGCTTCGTCCGCGCGAAGGTCAGGTGGTGCTCGACGGCAAGGCGATCTCGACGATGAAGACCAAGGACGTCGCGCGGGTGATCGGCATGCTGCCGCAGACCCCCGTCGCGCCGGAAGGGCTCACCGTCGCCGATCTCGTCGCGCGCGGCCGTCACCCGCATCAGTCCTGGCTGCGCCAGTGGTCGGCCGACGACGAGACCGAGGTCGCCGCCGCCCTGGCCCAGACCGGCATCGCCGACCTGGCCGACCGCACGCTCGACGAACTGTCGGGCGGCCAGCGGCAACGCGCCTGGATCTCGATGGCGCTGGCCCAGGGCACCGACATCCTGCTGCTCGACGAACCGACCACCTACCTCGACCTCGCGCACTCGCTGGAAGTCCTCGACCTGGTCGACCGCTTGCACGCCGAATTCGGGCGCACCGTGGTGATGGTGCTGCACGATCTCAACCTCGCCATCCGCTACAGCGACGAACTGGTGGTGATGGCGGCGGGCCGCATCGTCGCGCAGGGAAAACCGGCCGACATCATCACAGCGGAACTGCTCGCCGAGGTGTTCGGACTCGACGCGAAGGTGCTCACCGATCCGGTCTCGGGGCGCCCGATGGTCGTGCCGATCGGCACCCGTCACGTGCACGGCGCGGCCGGGTATGACGAATGACACACCAGCAAACACCCCGTTACGACAATCTGTAGTACGCATCTTTGTCGTTGAGTCCGTAAAATCGGAGGGATGGCAGGTCTCGGCGAACTCGAAAAAGCGGTGATGGACCAGTTGTGGTCCGCCGACGAACCGCTCACGGTGCGGCAGGTACACGAAGCACTGGCGGCTCGTCGCGAGCTCGCGTACACCACGGTCATGACCGTGCTGCAGCGGCTGGCGAAAAAGGATTTGGTTGTGCAGCGTCGCGACGATCGCGCGCATCGGTACGCCCCGGTACACAGCCGCGACGAACTGGTCGCGAGCCTGATGGTCGACGCGTTGCAGCAGGCCGACGCGGCGGGCAGCCGCGCCGCGGCGCTGGTGCACTTCGTGGAACAGGTCGGCAAGGACGAGGCCGACGCCCTGCGCGAGGCACTGGCCAAGCTCGAATCCGACGAAAACAGCGGCTAGACTCCCTGGCGGCTCTCACAACGACGTGAGCGCCCCTGGCCCCACAACGCAGTGAGCAGAGTCGATGAACGCAACCGCGGCAGTCTTCGCAGGTCTCGCCTTGCTACTCGCAGGGCCGGTTCCCGCGCTGCTCAGCCGTGCTACCTGGCCGCATCGCAGCCCGCGGGCAGCGGTCGTGTTGTGGCAGGCCATCGCGCTGGCCGCCGTGCTCAGCGCCTTCGGTTCCGGGCTGGCCATCGCCAGCATGCTGCTCGTTCCCGGCCCCGACGGTAGGCCGACCACCTCCCCCACCAAGGAGATCGACGCGCTCGGGCTGCCGCTGTGGCTCGTCTACGTCACCGTGTTCGCGCTGACACTGATGATCGGCGCGCGCCTGATGTTCTCCATCGTGCGCGTCGGCGTGCACACCCGGCGCCGCCGGTCCCGGCACCGCATGCTGGTCGATCTGCTCGATCAGAGCGGTCCCGTGCGCCGCGCCGCCGACATCCGGGTGCTCGCCGCGACCGAACCCATCGCCTACTGCCTGCCCGGGCTCCGCCAGCGCGTTGTACTCAGCGAAGGCACCCTGACCAGCCTCGACGACGCCGAGGTCACCGCAATCGTGAGCCATGAGCGCTCGCACCTGCGAGCCCGCCACGACCTGGTGCTCGAGGCGTTCACCGCCGTCCACGAGGCGTTCCCCCGGGTGGTCCGCAGCAAGGCCGCGCTCGGTTCGGTGAAACTGCTCATCGAACTGCTCGCCGACGACTCCGCGGTGAAGGTCACCGGCCCCAAACCGCTCGCCCGCGCCCTGGTGGCGTGCGCGAAATCGACCGCACCGCAAGGTGCGCTCGCCGCGGGCGGTCCGAGCACCCTCATCCGTATCCAGCGCCTCGCGGGCGCCAACGGCGACGTGAGAATCGCCACCGCCGCCTACCTCGGATCCGCCGCGATTCTGGTGGTTCCCACCCTCGCCGTGGCGGTGCCGTGGCTGCAGGAACTGAGCCGGTTGTTCCACGGCTGACCTGCCGATCACCCACCCCGAACCGGGCGCGACGCACGTACCCCGGCCCCTGCTGATCACTGCTGGCCGTACCGGCGCTCGCCGTTACCGCTGACCAGGTTGTTTACCCACGCGAACGCAATCACGCCTATCCTGGGAGATCGGTCCTTCCTGCTGGGCCGCACCCCGTACGCCGTTCGCGTGTTTCGGGTAATCGGCGCCGGTGATCTTCCAGCGCGATTCGCAGCCCAACGAAAGGCCATTTTGTCCACCTCTGCTGTCTCCGACGCGACCGAACCGACCTTCGCCGAACTAGGCCTGCCCGTAGCGCTGGTTCAGGCACTGCGCAACTCCGGCATCGACAAGCCCTTCCCCATCCAGGCCGCCACCATCGGCGACGCGCTCGCCGGGCGTGACGTGCTGGGTCGCGGCCCCACCGGCTCGGGCAAGACCCTCGCCTTCGGCCTGCCGATCCTCACCCGTCTGGCCGAGGGCCCGCCGTCCAAGCCGGGCCGCCCGCGCGGCCTGGTGCTCGTGCCGACCCGTGAGCTGGCCACCCAGATCGAGAAGGCGCTCGAAGAGGCCGCCCGCTCGCTGGGTCTGCGCGTCGCCTCCGTCGTCGGTGGTGCCCCGATCAAGCGTCAGGCCGACCGGCTCGCGCGCGGTGTCGACCTGCTGATCGCCACCCCCGGCCGTCTCGACGACCTCATCAAGCAGCGCAACGCCGACCTGTCCGACGTGGCGATCACCGCCCTCGACGAGGCCGACCACATGGCCGACATGGGCTTCCTGCCCCAGGTCACCCGCCTGCTCGACCGCACCCCGAAGCAGGGTCAGCGCCTGCTGTTCTCGGCCACCCTCGACGGTGACGTGGACAAGCTCGTGAAGCGCTACCTGAACAACCCGGTCACCCACTCCACCGCGCCCGCCGAGGCGTCGGTGAGCACCATGACCCACCACCTGCTCTTCGTGCGCGACAAGAACATCAAGCGCACCGTCGCCACCGAGATCGCCGCCCGCGACGGCCTCACCATCATGTTCGTGCGCACCAAGCACGGCGCCGACCGCCTGGCCAAGCAGCTGCGCGGCGCCGGTGTCGACGCCGGCTCGCTGCACGGTGGCAAGGCACAGAACAACCGTGTGCGCACGCTCGCGGCCTTCGCCGACGGGTCGGTGCCGGTGCTGGTCACCACCGACGTGGCCGCGCGCGGTATCCACATCGACGGTGTATCGCTGGTCGTGCACTTCGACCCGCCCGCCGAGCACAAGGCCTACCTGCACCGCGCCGGTCGCACCGCGCGCGCCGGGGAGGACGGCGTGGTCGTCACCCTCGTCACCGACGAGGAGCGCAAGGACGTGGCCGCGATGACCCGCAAGGCGGGCGTGCGGACCGACGGCATCGAGGTCCGCCCCGGCGACCGGAAGCTGGTGGACATCACCGGTGCCCGCAAGCCCAGCGGCATCGCGCTCGCCGCCCCCGCCGCACCGGCACAGCCGACGCGGACCTCGAACGGTGCGGGTCGTCCGCGTCGCGCAAGGCCCGGTGGCGCAACCGCTTCCGAGGGCGGGCACAGCCGGGGTTCGGGCGCGCCGCGCCGGGACCGTCCGACCGGCGAGTCCCGTTCCCGCAAGCCCGCGGGCGCCGGCGGACACGCCCGGAGCGGCGACACGCCGACGAATTCGCGGCGGCGCGCCGGTCGTCCGGCGGCTCCGGCGGGCAACCGCAACCGTTCCGCAAACTGATCGACCCTGAATCACCGCGTGGCCGAACCGATTACGGTTCGGCCACGCGCCGTTTCCGGCCCCACGTTCCCAGCGCGCAACGCGCATCCGCCCGCCGGACCGCTCACACGGCTATCATCGGCACAGTGCGATTTCTTCCTGGCCCACCGCCGCCGTACGACCTGACCTACGACGATCTGTTCCTCGTCCCGAACCGGACGGATGTCGCGTCCCGCTTCGATGTGGACCTGGCCAGCGTCGACGGCTCGGGTACCACCATCCCCCTCGTCGTCGCGAACATGACCGCGGTGGCCGGTAAGCGGATGGCCGAGACCGTCGCCCGGCGCGGCGGACTGGTCGTCCTGCCGCAGGATCTCCCGATCCCGGCGGCCGCCGACACCATCGCGTTCGTCAAGAGCCGCTCGCTCACCGCCGACACCCCGGTCACCCTCGACCCCGACGCGGCGGTGTCCGACGCGCTGGCGCTCATGCACAAGCGCGCGCACGGCGCGGTGGTCGTCGTCGAGGACGGCAAACCCGTCGGTGTGGTCACCGAGGCGGCCTGCGCCGACGTCGACCGGTTCGCGCGGCTGCGCGAGATCGCCCAGACCGATTTCGTGCAGGCCCCCGTCGACGCCTCGCCCCGCGACATCTTCGACCGGCTCGCCGGATCACACACCCAGCTCGCCGTGCTCACCCACCCCGACGGCACCCTGGCGGGCGTGATGACCCGCACCGGCGCCATCCGCGCGGGCATCTACACCCCGGCCGTCGACGCCGAGGGCAAACTGCGCGTCGCCGCCGCCGTCGGCATCAACGGTGACGTGGCCGCCAAGGCGAAGGCACTGGCCGACGCGGGCGCCGACGTCCTCGTCCTCGACACCGCCCACGGCCACCAGACCAAGATGCTCGAATCCCTGCGCACCGTCGCCGATCTCGGCCTCGGGCTGCCGCTGGTCGCGGGCAACGTGGTCTCCGCCGAGGGCACCCGCGACCTGGCCGAAGCCGGCGCGACCATCATCAAGGTCGGTGTCGGGCCCGGCGCCATGTGTACCACCCGCATGATGACCGGTGTCGGTCGCCCCCAGTTCTCCGCGGTGGCCGAATGTGCCGCCGCCGCACAGGAACTCGGCGTGCACGTGTGGGCCGACGGTGGTGTCCGGCACCCCCGCGACGTGGCACTCGCGCTGGCCGCGGGCGCGTCGAACGTGATGATCGGCTCCTGGTTCGCCGGCACCTACGAATCCCCCGGCGACCTGCGCGTCGACCGCGACGGCAACGCCTACAAGGAAAGCTTCGGCATGGCGTCCAAGCGTGCCGTCGCCGCCCGCACCGCCGCCGACAGCGGTTTCGACCGGGCCCGCAAGGCACTGTTCGAGGAGGGCATCTCCAGTTCGCGGATGCGCCTGGACCCCGAGCGGCCGGGCGTGGAGGATCTGATCGACCACATCTGCTCGGGTGTGCGCAGCTCCTGCACCTACGCGGGCGCCCGCACCCTGCCCGAGTTCCACGAGCGCGCGGTGCTCGGTGTGCAGTCCGCCGCCGGGTTCGCCGAGGGCAGGCCGCTGCCGAGCGGCTGGTGACCGACCGGCCGACCGGACGCCCCACGAGCGCCGGTCGGCCGCGCCGCTGACACATCAACCGAGGCGACGGATTACTATGGAGTTGCCGATCTCGGCACAGCTTCTTTTCCCACCTCGAAAGGATCCAGTTGTCACCCGCGTCCAAGGGCGCCACACAGGAGGGCTCCTCTACGGAGCCGGGTGACAAACCCGGCGTCCTCCCTTCCGCAGCGTCCGTCCGATCCACTGGTCTCGCCCCCGCACCGCATGGGTGGTGCTGAGGATGTCCACCGTGCTGACAGTGCTCAGCCTGCTCGGTTTCGCCGCATTGACCCTCGGTACCGCCCTGTTCGTGGCCGCCGAGTTCTCCCTCACCGCCCTGGAACGCAGCGCCGTCGAATCGGCCGCGCGCTCGGGTGACACCCGGTCACGGCTGGTCAAACAGGCGCACAACACCCTGTCGTTCCAGCTCTCGGGCGCCCAGCTCGGCATCACCATCACCACCCTGATCACCGGCTTCATCGCCGAGCCCGTGCTGGCACGGCTGCTGGCGCCGCTGCTCGACGGCATCGGCCTGAGCGAGGCCGCAGCGACCGGGGTCGCGCTCGCCCTGGCGCTGATCCTGGCGACCTCGCTGTCGATGATCTACGGCGAGCTGGTACCCAAGAACATCGCCATCGCCAAGCCGATGGCGACGGCCCGGCTCACCGCGGGCCCGATGGTCGGGTTCTCCGTGTTCTTCAAATGGCTGATCCGATTCCTGAACAACGCCGCCAACTGGCTGGTCCGCAGGCTCGGCATCGAACCGGCCGAGGAACTGCGGTCGGCCAGGTCGCCGCAGGAACTCGGGTCGCTGGTTCGCACCTCTGCCCAGCGCGGCGCGATGGATCAGCGCACCGCCCAGTTGATGGATCGCTCGCTGGAGTTCGGTGAACGCAGCGCCGAGGAGCTGATGACCCCCCGGGTGAAGGTGGAGTCGCTCGACCGCGACGACACCATCGCCGACCTCATCGCCGCCTCGGCACGCACCGGGTACTCCCGGTTCCCGGTGATCGACGGCGACCTCGACAACACCCTCGGCGTCGTCCACGTCAAACACGCCTTCACCCATCCGGCGCACCTGCGCAAGCAGATCCCGCTCGGCAAACTCGCCGTCGCGGTACCTATCGTGCCCGCCAGTCTCGACGGCGACGAGGTGCTCGAACGGGTCCGCGCCGACGGCATGCAGGTGGCGCTCGTCGTCGACGAGTACGGCGGCACCGCGGGCATGGTCACCATGGAAGACCTGATCGAGGAGATCCTCGGCGACGTGCGCGACGAGCACGACGAGGAGGAGCGCGACGTGCGCCGGGTGAGCGACGGCTGGGACTGCTCGGGTCTGCTGCGCATCGACGAGGTGTCGCGCGCGACCGGCTACGACGCACCCGAGGGCGAATACGAAACCCTCGGCGGACTCGTCCTCACCCAGCTGGGCCGCATTCCGATGGGCGGCGACGAGGTCGTCCTGCCCGAATCGCGTGGCGGTGCGGGTGGCTGGGTGGCCAGGGTGGAACGGATGGACGGACGACGGATCGACCGGGTGCGCCTGGTGCCCGTCGACGACGCGAACCTCGCGGCACGGGAGCACAACCATGGGTGATCTGTTCGGAATCGTCCTCACCGTGGTGCTGCTCGCGGGCAACGCCTTCTTCGTCGCGGCCGAGTTCGCGCTCATCTCGGCCCGTCGCGATCGCCTGGAAGCCCTTGTCGCACAGGGGAAGAAGAAGGCAGCGACGGTGATCGAGGCAGGCGAGAACCTGTCGATGATGCTGGCCGCCGCCCAGCTCGGCATCACCATCTGCTCGATCCTGCTCGGCCGGGTCGGCGAACCGGCCATCGCGCACCTGATCGAGCGCCCGTTCGAACTGCTCGGGTTGCCCGAACAGCTGCTGCACCCGGTCGGGTTCGCGCTCGCACTGACCCTGGTGGTGATCCTGCACATCCTGCTCGGCGAGATGGTCCCGAAGAACATCGCGCTGGCCGGTCCGGAACGCTCGGCGCTGCTGCTGGTACCGATCCACCTGATGTGGTTGCGGATCGCGCGCCCGCTCATCGCGCTCTACAACTACGCCGCGAACCTCACCCTGCGAATGCTGCGCATCGAACCCAAGGACGAACTCGACGCGACGGTGTCCACGGTGGAACTGGCCGAGATGATCGGCGAATCGCGGTCGGAGGGTCTGCTCGACGAGGAGGAACACCGCAGGCTCACCCAGGCCCTCGGCACCTCCGAGCGGATCGTCGGTGATGTGATGGTGCCGCTGGCCGACGCGCGTTCGGTGCCGTTGCGCGGCGACGGAACCACCCTCGGCGACGTGGAAGCCGCCGTGGCCGAGACCGGGTTCTCCCGGTACCCCGTCCGCGCGGCCGACGGTTCGCTCGTCGGCTACCTGCACATCAAGGACGTGCTCGACGAGGTCGCCGACGACAACGCGGGCCCCGACACCAAGATCCCCCGCACCGACATCCGCCCCCTGCCGACGGTCACCACGACCACCGCGCTCTACGAGGCGCTGGCCCGGTTGCGCCGCACCAGCAGTCACCTGGGCCGGGTGGTGGATGCCCGCGGAAACACCGTCGGCGTGGTCGCGCTCGAGGATCTCGTGGAGGAGTTCGTCGGTACCGTGCGCGACGGGACTCACCGCAAGCCTGAGTGAGCGCGGTCCCCGACCGGGCATGCGCGGGGTGGACGCGACCACCCCGCGCACATCCGCCGCGTGTGGCTTGCCGCATCCGTGCCCCGCGGATCGAACGACAACCACGAGCGCACGCCTGAGTCGCTAAGGTCGGGCGGTATGCCACCCGCCCGACCTCTCACTCATCTGACGCTCATCTTCGCTGGGGCCCTGCTGCTTTCGGTCCTCGCGGCCCTGGCCTTCGCCGCCGACGCGCACCCGGAATGCGCCGTCATCCCGGGCGACGTCGGCCCCTGCGACTATTGGGGCCGAGTCGCCGAATACGGGCCGTTCATCATCCTGTGGGGCACACTCATCCTCGCGGGACTCGGCACCGCGATATGGCTGGTGATCATGGCCGTTCTCGGCCTCGTCGCGCTGCTGCGTCCGAATCCGGTGACCGCTGAGCCGAGTACCGATCAGGCGAATCAGTGAGCGCCTTCGGTCAGAACGCCGCACCGCGCACCGCGGATATCCGGATCTCCGATCTGATCGTGTACGAGTTCGAGGCCGGTGAATTCCCCTGGCGGCGAGGTGGGCTGGTCAGGCGGGATCGCCGGGTGGTTGGGCCGGGGGTGGGACGGCAGCCTTCGCCGCGGTGTCACTTTCCGCCGAATCCGGTGTGGTCGTGGCGTCGATCTGTTCGCCGAGATAGCGCAGGACCACCGCGATCATCGCGACCACCGGGACCGCGAGGAAGGCGCCGGTGATGCCGTAGAGGGAGCCGCCCGCGGTCACCGCGAGCAGCACGATCACGGGGTGCAACTCCATGCTGCGGCTCTGCAGGACCGGTTGCAGCACATTGCCTTCCAGCTGCTGCACCGCGATCACCACACCGAGCACGATCAGCGCGGTGGTGAAACCGTTGCCGACCAACGCGACCAGGACGGCGAGCGCGCCCGCAACGAACGCGCCGACCATCGGGATGAAACCGCCGACGAAGGTGATCACCGACAGCACCAGCGCCAACGGCACGTCGAGGATGAACAGGGCCGCGCCGATGAGGACGGCATCGACGAAGCTGACGATCGCCTGCGTGCGGATGAACCCACCGAGGGTCCCCCAGACCCGTTCGAGCACGGCCTCGACGTGACGGCCGCTGCGATTGCCGCACACGACATGCATCCAGGGCAGCAGGCGCGGACCGTCCTTCAGGAAGAAGAACACCATAACCAGCACCAGGAATATCGTGATCAGCACCGATGTCGCGGTGGAGACGCCCGTGAAAACACCGTTGGCGATCTGGGTGCCGCTGGACTGCAGTCGCGAGACGATCGCGTCGACCGCGGAGTCGAGCTGTTCGTCGCGAATTTTCAAGGGCGGGCCTTGAATCCAGTCGCGAACCTGGTTCACACCGGCGGTCGACTTGTCAACCAACTCGGGTGCCTGGTCCGCGACCGACGGCACGATCAGGGCGATGATGCCCGCCACCAGCGCGAGGAAACTCAGCAGCGTGATCGTCGCGGCCAGTGCGGGCCGGAACTTGTGCGCGGTGAGCCATCTGGTCGCCGGCCACAAGATCGTCGTCACCACGACCGCCAGCGCGACCGGCAGCAGCACCACCCACAGCCGTCCCGCGATCGTGCCGAGCACCCACGCGCCCGCCGCGATCGCGACGATGCACAGCGCCCATTTGGCCAGCCACAGCAATCCGCCGCCGATCACCTCGCCTCGATCGCGGCCCTGCTGTGCGTCCGGTTTCGCCGTAGCGTTCTCGTTCCCCATCGCGCCCACGCCGCTAGTCTGGCATGCGTTCCGGCACCGCCGCAGGATGAGCAATCCCGAGTCGGCGCGCCCGCGGGCGGTCGGCCCGGCTGGTATGTCACGGAATGCAACGTCGCAGGCGTAGGAATTCGCACCGGTGCGCGAGGATAATCGTGGGTGGGACGGCAGCTGCGGCACCATCACAGGAGCGAGCAATGATCCACAGTCATCGGGCTTTTTCCCACCTTGTTCATGCGGTGGGCGAAGAAGGTTTCGGCGACGATCGGTTGCGGCAGGCGGCCTGGGTGGCGCGGTGCGTCGGCCGCGATCGCACCGGTCCGCTGCGCGCGCAGGATTTCGAACGGTTCGCTGATCGTTTCGAGGCAGAATCCGTGGCCGCGGGGTCGCTGCTGTTCCCCACCGGTGCGCCGTCGGAGGGTGTGTGGTTCGTCCGGGAGGGGCTGATCGAATTGTCGGTGGGCACGGAGCGTGAACACACCGTGGTCGACGTGCTCCGCCCCGGCGACCTCGCCGGCGACCTGGCGATCCTGCTCGAAACCCCACCGCCCTACACCGCGCGCGCCCGCACGGACGCCCACTGCCTGTTCCTGCCCGCACCCGAATTGGAAGCGCTCCTGGGCGATCCCACCATCTGCCGCCGCTGGCTCACCAGCGTGTCGAAGCGCCTCGCCGCAGGTCAGGGCCGCCTCATCAACATGTTGGGGCGTCCGCTACCCACCCAACTCGCCCAACTCCTCCTGGACGAGGCGGTCGACAACACCGTCGACCTCCCGCACCGCACCCTCGCCGCCATGCTCGGCACGTCGGTTCCCGCTCTGAACAAGACCCTGAAGGAGTTCGACCGGGACGGTTTGATCACTCTCGACGACCCGAGAATCATCCTCACCGACCCCGACCGCCTCCACCACCTCGAATCAGCTCACTGATCCAGCGCCTACTCCGAGAGAGCCTACGAACGGGATCGGACAGTCTCCGCTGCGGGCTCGTAGGCGAGCCGCACGTCATGGACGACCTCGGGCCCGGAGACCGTCACCTGATCCCGCACGGGCGGATAGCCGCGGGCGATCACGGTGTACTGCCCTTCGCGGAGATCGGCCACGACATAGCGGCCGTTCTCGTCGGTGCGCGCGGTCGCGGTGACTGCACCCGCGGCGTCGAGCACGCTGACCAGCGCATTCGGCACGGGGTTGCCGTCGTCGGCATGCGCAGATCCGGTGAGTACCGCCGTCGCGGACAGCTCGATGTCCTGGCGGAGCACGCCACCGGCGGGCACGCTCAGCGTGATCGCGCTGGGACGCATGTGTTCGGCAGCGGCGACCAAGGTATAGACACCCGACACGACGCCGTGGCACGCGTAGGTACCGTCACCGCCTGTGACGGCGGCCCCGATCACCTCACCACGCAGGTCGGTCACCGTGACGGTCGCACCCGGCAGCGGCGAACCGTGGTCGGTCCGGACGACACCCGACACCTCGCCGGAGCCGACGAGGGTCAGATCCACGCGCTGAGGGTGTCGGCCGACAGACACTTCGACCGCTGTCGGCTGATGCCCGGACGCCGACACGATCAGCACATAGCCACCGGCCGTCGGTGCGTTGATCGCATAACCGCCGTCGGCGTCACTGCTCGCCCGCGCGACCTGACGACCACCCCGATCGATCAAGGTCAGCACCGCACCCGCCAGCTCCCGACCGTCCTCGCGGCGGACGCTACCGTCCACCAGTCCGCCACTTTCCGCTTCGGACAGTACCGGTTCGGCGCCTTCCCCCATCCGCTCTCGGTCCCAGCCCGCATCCGCGAAGGCCGCTAGTTCGGCGTCCAGCGGATCGGTCGGATCACCCTGCGACGCGGAATCTTTCGTCTCGGGACCGGGGTCGAGGTCGATCGTGGTGCGCAGCGGACGGTTCGGCAGTACGGCGACTGCCAGCAGTGCGACGACCGCCGCACCCGCGGCAATGAGGAAGATCCGCCCGGTCGCGTCACCGTAGGCGGCGCGCACGACAGTGACGATCGGGGCGGGCAGCCCGTGAAGATTCAGGCTGCCACCACCGGAAGAACCGGCAGGCACGCCGAGCTCGGCGAAACCCTTCGCCGACAGCTCGCTCACCCGGGTGGCCAGCACCGAACCCAGCACCGAGACGCCGATCGCGCCGCCGAACGTGCGGAAGAACGCGACGCTGCTGGACGCGGCACCGATATTGTGCACGCTCACCGTGTTCTGGACGGCCAGCACCAGGTTCTGCATCATCATGCCGACGCCGAGCCCGACGATGGCGATGTAGGTGCCGACCAGCCACAGATCGGTGGCGTGATCGATCGTCGAGAGCAGCCCGAACCCGACCACCAGCAACCCGCCGCCGATGACGACGAACGACTTCCATTTCCCGAACCGGGTGATCAGCTGTCCCGAACCGGTCGAGGCGACGAGCATGCCGAGGACCAGCGGGATGGTCAGTACGCCTGCCATCGTCGGCGAGTAGCCGCGCGAGGTCTGGAAGTACTGCCCGAGGAAGGTGGTCGACCCGAACATGCCGACACCGACCGCGATCGAGGCGATGATGGCCAGACCGGTGGTGCGCTCGGTGACGATCGACAACGGAATGATCGGCGACTTCGCTCGCGATTCGACCAGGACGGTCGCGAGCAGCAACAGCACACCCGAACCGACATACCAGGCGGATTCGCGGGAGAACCACTCGTAGTAGTCCGCCTTTCCGGCGAACGACACCCAGATGAGCAGCACCGACACACCCGCGGTCAGCAGGGCGGCGCCCAACCAGTCGATCGAGACGCCCTCCTTGCGTTCGGTCGGCAGCCGCAGCGTCCGCTGCAACAGCACCAGCGCGATGACCGCCAGGGGCACGCAGACGAAGAAGCACCAGCGCCAGCCGAGCGGACTGTCGACGATGACGCCGCCGAGGATCGGGCCGCCCGACATCGACACCGCCATCACGGCGCCCATATAGCCGGAATACCGTCCGCGTTCGCGTGGCGAGACGATGGAACCGATGATCGCGACCACGAGCGCGGTCAATCCGCCCATACCGATGCCCTGGACGACGCGCGCCGCCAACAGGATCGGCACGTTGCTCGCGAAGCCCGCGATCACCGAACCGATGACGAAGATGACGATGGCCGACTGGACCAGCAGCTTCTTGTTGAACAGATCGGCGAACTTGCCCCAGATCGGGGTCGACGCGGCATTGGCCAGCAGCGCCGTGGTGATGACCCAGGCGTACGCGGTCTGCGACCCCTCGAGGTCCCCGATGATCGTCGGCAGCGCGGTCGACACGATCGTGGTGCTGAGCAGCGCCGTGAACAGCGCTGCCAGCAGGCCCGTCATGGCTTCCAGGACCTGACGATGCGTCATCGGGGCCGGCGCGGGCCCGGTCTGGGTCCCGACTGAATTAGACATCCACTTCCTGACTTTCTGACGAAACCGTTCGGCGTTCCCCGGTGTGGTGCGCGGCGGCCGCCAGGGAATCCCTGAGCTTGTGAACAACCGCGGTGGCCTGCTCGGCCTCGCCTTCGGTCCAATCGGCGAGTGCGTCACGCAACCCCCGTGCCCGTGACTCCCGAACACGCCACAGCAGATCGCGACCCTTGTCGGTGATGTGGACGAGCGTGGCCCGACCGTCGAGCGGGTCGGCGCGGCGAGCGATATTGCCGGAGTTCACCAGCTCGGTGACGTGCCTGCTCAGCGTCGATTGACTGATGCACAAGTCCGCGGCCAAATCGACCTGACGGCACGGCCCCCTGGCATCGAGCGAACCCAGCACGCCCACGCCGCCGGGAAGCAGGTCCCCTTCCTCGGGGTGCGACAACGCGGCGCGGATCGCCCGGCCCATCAAGAACAGCTCTCTGATCAGGCCCTGCGCCGCGTCCGGGGACACCGCCATAGTCACTCCCAGCATGAGAATAGTTACTTGCAGAACACAACTATATATTTACTTGTTTGTACTATGCAACTAAGTACCCGACAAAGCACCTGCACCACCGGATACTCGGAGGCCGACGGCCCGGAGTCTGGATTCGGGGCGCGGAATCGGTGCGAGAGAATGGTCGGGTGAGCGAGCACGTCGAGCTGGACTACGCGCTCGATCTGCGGGTATTGCCCGAGGTCGAGTGGCGGGCTGCTGCGTCCGCACACCGGGAGCGACTCGATCGGCTGGTCGGTCCGTATCTGGAGCGGCGGGCGGCGGGAACGACCCACCCGGTCGTGGATTTCTTGTTTACTTACTACGGGAACAAGCCCGCGCAGCTACGGCGGTGGCATCCGGGGTTCGGGATCGGTTTGCGGGGAGCGCGGGAGTACGTGGGGGCTCGCGGGTATCACCGGGTGGGCGACGACGTCTTCACGGCCGACCCGGCGTATCTGGTGAAGCGGCGGGAAACGGTGGAGTTCGTCGGGCGGTTGCTGACCGCTACGGCGACGCGTCCCGCGCAGCTGTCGTGCTTCGGATTGCACGAGTGGGCGATGGTGTACCGCACCGACGAGGTGCGGCATCAGCAGGTGCCGTTGCGGTTGGGACATGCCGGGACCGATGCGGTGGTGGAGTCGATGTCCTTGCGGTGCACGCACTTCGACGCGTTCCGGTTCTTCACCCCCGACGCGGTGGGTCGCAATGCCGAGCCGCTGACCCGCGCCGACCAGGTGCGGCGGGAACAACCCGGCTGCCTGCACGCGAATATGGACCTCTACAAATGGGGTTTCAAACTGGCCCCGCTGATCCCCTCGGACCTGCTGCTGGATTGTTTCGAACTCGCCTGCACCGCAAGGGAACTCGACATGCGCGCCAGCCCATACGATCTGCGCGAACTCGGCTACGAACCGGTGCGCGTCGAAACACCCAACGGCCGTGCGGAATACGTGCGCGCCCAAGCCGCCGTCGCCGAATCCGCCGACGCGCTCCGCACACGATTACGCGACGCCTGCACCGAATTGTCGGCCACCCTGGAGCAGCTCGCCGCCTAACCGCCGCGCCGCAGCACGACAGCACTCGCGCACAGCGCGACCGCCACCGCGACCCACGGCGCACTCCCCCCGGGCACCAGATCGATCAGCACACCGGTGACCACGGAGCCGATCAGCACACCCACCCCGCCGATGGACGCGAGCAACCCGTAGTACGACCCGAGCCGCCGCTCACCGGCGATGCGCCCCACCATGTCCCGCGACACCGGCAGCACGATCATCTGCCCGAGCGCCAGCAGCAGCACGAACACCGCCGCCGGAACCAGCCCCGCCACGCCGTGCCACCGGGCGGGCGCGCACACCGCCATCACCAGGAACGCGGTCGCCATCACCAGCAGCCCGACCGGCAGGGCAGCGGCCGAACGCGCCCGCCGGGTCACCGGTAGCTGCGCGACCACCACGAACAGCGACGAGAGCGCGAAGAACCAGCCGAGCGGCGCCTGCGAACCCCACGCCCGCTCCACCTCGAGCGGCAGCAGCAGATACAGCTGGTTGTAGGCGACCAACTGCGTGCTCATCGCCACCGCGAACACGAGGAACCGCTTGTTGGCGAGCACTTCCCGCCAGCCCTCGCGCCAGGTGCTGTGTGCACCGGGTGTGCGGGGCAACCACCGCAGATGCGCGAGCAGGATCACCGCGAAGACTCCGGCCGCGACCAGGCACGCCACCGCGAAGTCGGCGGCGAGCAGCAAGGCCCCGAGCAGCGGGCCGGTGAACGCCCCCACCTGCCCGAATGCCGAGAACAACGCGAACGCCTCGGTGCGTGCCCGCCCCGCGCTCCCGGCCGCGGTGGCGAGCGCGCTTTCGACGGCGGGCGAGAACAACGCGCCGGCGAACCCGATCAACACGGTCGCCACCACGATCCCCGGCACCGAGGTGACCGCCGCCAGGCCGACGAACCCTGTTATGCGACAAAGGCAGCCGGCGACGACCATGGGTCGCACACCCCACCGGTCGGCCAGCGAACCACCGACGAAGAACATCCCCTGCTGCGAGAAGGTGCGCAATCCGAGCACCGCCCCGACGAACGCCGCGCGCAGCCCGAGATCCTCGGTCAGGTACACCGACAGGTACGGCAGCACCATGAAGAAGCCGACGTTGAACGCCAGCTGGGTGAGCACGAGCAATCGCACCGCCGGAGTCGCGGCGACCAGATCACGCGACAGCGACCACCGGTCGAGCAGTGGCCGACCCGAACCCGGCACCGCGGATCAGGGTGCGGTGACCGGGACCGGCCCCGGTTCGAACAGGATGGACAGCCGGCCCTTCGCCGCGTCGGTGATCACCTCGGCGCGCACGTTGTAGACCTCGGCGATCAGATCGGCGGTCAGCACGTCGACCGGCGAACCACCCGCCACGACCCGGCCCTCCTTCAACACGACAACCGCATCGCAGAACATGGCGGCCAGATTCAGATCGTGCAGGGCGATCACGCTGGTCACCGGCAGCCGGGTGACCAGGGCGAGCAATTCGAGCTGATGGTGGATGTCGAGGTGATTGGTCGGCTCGTCGAGCAGGAGTTCACGCGGTTCCTGCGCCAGCGCCCGCGCGATCTGCACACGCTGCTTCTCACCACCGGAGAGCCGGTGCCACAGGCGGTCCGCCTTCGCCGTGAGCCCGGTGTGTTCGAGCGCGGCGGCCACCGCGGCTTCGTCGGCGGCGGTGTTGCCGCCGAAGGCGCCGCGATGCGGGATGCGGCCGAGGCGGACCACGTCGGCGACGGTGATGTCGACGTCGGTGTCGGCGTGCTGGCTCACCACGGCGACCGCCCGCGCGATCTGCCTGCGTTTGACGGTGGTGAGGTCGTCACCGTCGAGGGTCACCACGCCCGAGGTCGGCCGCACTACCCCGTTGAGAAGCCGCAACAACGAGGACTTCCCGGATCCGTTGGGCCCGAGCAGGCCGACGGTCTCCCCCGGCGACGGCGTGAGACTCACCCCGTCGACGACGAGCGACCCACCCCGGTCCCAGGTGACGTTCCGCGCGTGCAGCGTCATCGCACACTCCTTCGCCGCGACAGAATGACGATGAAGGCGGGCACACCGACCAGGGCCGTCCCCACCCCGACGGGCAGCGGGGTCGGCGCGAAGGCCACCCGTGAGAGCGCGTCCACCCACACCATGAACACCGCCCCGAGCAGCGCGGTCGCCGGAACCAGCCGGCTGTGGCGGGGACCGACGAGGAACCGCGCCGCGTGCGGAAGGACCAGCCCGACGAACCCGATCGCGCCCGCGACGCTGACCAGGGTCGCGGTGATGAGCGCGGTCACGATGAGCAACAGCATGCGGACCTCGGCGACGGCGATGCCGAGCGAGGCGGCCACATCGTCACCGAAGGAGAAGGCGTCGAGCACGTAGGCGAAGTACAGGCACACCGCCGCACCCGCCAGCACGACGATCGCGCACAGCGTCACATCGTCCCAGCGCACCCCTTCCAGCGAGCCGAGCAGCCAGAACATCACGCCGCGTGTCTCGTCGGAGTCGGCGAACGCGAAGATGACGAACGAGGTGAGCGCCGAGAACAATTGGGTGCTCGCGACGCCCGCCAGGATCACCCGATCGTTGCTGCCGCCGGACATGCGGGCCAGCAGCAGCACCAGCCCGAACGCGACGAGCGAACCGAGGAACGCCCCGCCCGACAACCCGAGCGCCGCCCCGCCCACCCCGAGCACACCGACGATCACCGCGCCGGTCGACGCACCGGAGGAGATACCGAGGACGAACGGGTCGGCCAGCGGGTTGCGCAGCAGCGACTGCATGATCACACCGCAGATGCCGAGCCCGGCACCGCACGCGGCGGCGACCAGGGCACGCGGCAGGCGTTCCTCCCAGACGATCGCGTTCTTCGACACCCGCACGGGGACATCGGTGAGCCCGAGGTGGTTCAGCAGCACGTCGCGCACGTTCACCGGCGAGATGTCGGCCGGGCCGAGGGTGACGGCGATCAGGATCGACACCGCGAGCGCGGCGAACCCACCGAAAACGATCAGCGTCCAGAGCACCAGGGGACGCTCCCGAACCGGACCGAGGGTGGTGCGTGCCTGCTCGCGCACGGTACTCAGTTGGGCACCTTCAGTTCGCGCAGGCCCGCGGCTACCTTCTCCAGGCCGTCGACGGCGCGGATGGAGGGATTCATCTCGGCGCCGTGCAGCGTGATGTAGCGCTTGGTGCGGACGGCCTCGAGGTCACGGGTGACGGGATCGGATTCGAGGAAGGCGGTCTTGTCGGCCAGCCGGTCGCCGGGGAAACGATTGCGGAGCAGGTCACCGAGGACGAGCACGTCGGGGTTGCGGTCGACCAGGGTCTCCCAGCCGACGGCGGGCCAGTCGTCGGTGAGGTCGGCGAACACATTGGTCGCGCCGACCGTGGTGGCGAGCAGGTTCGCCGAGCCGAGACCGCCCGCGACATAGGGGCTCTTGGTGTCGGCGAACCAGAACGCCATCGACACGTTCGTCTTCGTGATCCCCGATACGGCCGCGTCCGCCCGCGTGCGCAGCTCGGCGATGAGCCGGTCGCCGCGGTCGGTCACGTCGAAGACCGTCGCCAGCTCGCGGATCTCCTGGTACAGCGAGTCCATGGTCAGCGCGTTGGTTCGCTTGCCGCCGCCGTTGATGCTCACCCCGTTGTCGCAATCGGTGGGCGACAGGTAGGTGTCGATGCCGGTTTCGGCGAACCGGGCGCGATCGGCGACGCCGCCCTGCTTGAAGTGCCGACCGAACGACGCGGTGACGAAGTCCGGGTCGGTGTCGAGGACGACCTCGTAGGTGGGGGCGTTGTCGGCCAGGCGCGGCACCGACTTGTTCGCCTCGGCGAGGTTGTCGCGCACCGGATCGGTCCAGGACGCGGTGCCGACGACCCGGTCGCCGAGCCCGAGCGACAGCAGGATCTCGGTGGATCCCTGATCCAGCGACACCACCCGCTGCGGCGGCGCGTCGAGGGTGACGCTGGTACCGCAGTTGTCCAGCGTGAGCGGATAGCTGGTGCGGCCTTCGCCGCCTGCCGCCGCGCCGGGACCCGCGACCTGCTCGGATTCGCCGCAGGCGACGAGCACGCTCGCCACCGCGGCGGTGACACAAACCAGACCGATCCGACCCACAGACAATTTCACGAAAGGCAGCCTAACCTAAAGTAACTGGTCAGTCGCTGGCGTCCTTCTTTTTCAGATCGATGACGATCTCGTCGGTGGCGGGCTCGGTGACCAGAGCGAAGTCGCCCTCGTGCAACTCGGTGCCCTTCTCGACGGCGATCTCGATGAGTTCCGCGCCCCGGTCGGCCCGCACGATCAGCGGGTCGTCGCGCAGGTCCTTGTAGAGCGAGAAACACATCGCGATCATCACCACGAGGAACGGCAGCGAGACCACCGTCGTCAGCGCCTGCAGGCCGGTCAGCGCGCCACCGAGATTGTCGGAATCGGCGATGACCAGCATGATCGCCGCGACCGCACCCGTCGCCGCACCCCAGAAGATGACGATCCACCGCGACGGTTCGATGCTGCCGCGTTCGGACAGCGTGCCCATCACGATGGAGGCGGCGTCGGCACCGGAGACGAAGAAGATCGCCACCAGGATCATCACCACCACGGTGGTGATCGAGGTGAGCGGGTACTGGTCGAGCAGGTGGAACAGGGCGAAGTTCGAGTCCACCGAACCGTCGGATTCGGTGAGGGCGCGGTCCTTGGTCTGCTCGGCGATGCCGGCGCCACCGAAGACGGCGAACCACAGCAGGCTCACCACGCTCGGCACCAGCAACACACCGGTGACGAACTGGCGGATGGTCCGGCCGCGGCTGATGCGGGCGATGAACATGCCGACGAACGGGGTCCACGAGATCCACCACGCCCAGTAGAAGATCGTCCAGCTCGACAGCCAGGCCTTCATCGCCTCGTCACCGGCGCCGGTGCGTGAGGCCATGGTCGGCAGCATCTCGATGTAGTCGCCGAGGGCGATCGGCAGCAGGTTCAGCACGAACAGTGTCGGCCCGGCGATGAACACGAACGCCGCGATGGCAAGGGCCAGCACCATATTGATGTTGGACAGCCACTGGATACCGCGCTCGATACCCGAGACGGCCGAGAACACGAACGCCACGGTGAGGCCCGAGATGACGGCGACGAGACCGATCTTGCCGACACCGTCTACCCAGCCGTTGAACTCCATGCCCGCACCGATCTGCAGGGCACCGAGGCCGAGGGAGGCGGCCGAGCCGAACAGCGTCGCGAAGATCGCCATCATGTCGATCGCACGGCCGCCGAGACCGTCGGCGTGGCGGCCGAGCAGCGGCCGGAACACCGAGGAGATCAACTGCGAGCGGCCTTTCCGGAACGTGCCGTAGGCGATGGCGAGGCCGGCGACGGCATAGATCGCCCACGGGTGCAACGTCCAGTGGAACAGCGTGGTCGCCATCGCGACCTCGGCGGCGGCCGGTGAGCCCGGCTCGGCGGTGTGCGGCGGCGGATTCACGAAGTGCGACAACGGTTCGGCCACGCCCCAGAACATCAACCCGATGCCCATGCCCGCGCTGAACATCATGGCGATCCAGGAGACCGTGCGGAACTCGGGTTTCTCGTCGTCGGCGCCGAGCGGGATACGACCGTAGCGGCTCGCCGCCAGCCAGATCACGAACACCACGAACGCGGTGGCGACCAGCACGAACAACCAGCCGGTGTTGGTGATGACCCACTTCTGGGCGGAACTCGCCGCGGCGGCGAGGCTTTCGTCGTCGAGTACACCCCAGGCGACGAAGGCCAGCGCACCGATCGCGGTGGCGGCGAAGACGAATCGATCGAGTCCCGGTTTACGCGATGCTCCCGGGGGTACCGCTCCCGGTGTCGCGTCGGCGTCACGGGATCTGTCGACAGCGTTGTGAGACATGGAGTCCGTATTCCTTTCCGGCCGCACGCACCCCGGCCCGCCCAGACGAACCGGCCGGTTGCAGCAACCGTACAGCGCATCGATGCGGACCTCGGGTAAGGCACGACCCAGCCTTGACTTGGTTCCCCGAAACCACCTCCGGCAATCTTTCGGTTGCTTTACGATTCGCACAGACGACTGTCTGAGTCAGTAGTCGTCGGGGGCGGATCGAGGAGGCAACGATGCACCTGTGGACTCGGGTCGTGCGCGCGACGGCACCGGCGGCGGTGGCCGCGCTGATCGCGATCGGATTGCCGTCGGGCGCGGCCGCCGATCAGCCCTTCGATCAGCTGGTGCACGAATTCTTCGACATCGGGCGGACATCGGTGCCACGCGCGGAGTGCGGGCCGGGGTCCGCGCCGGAGACGGGACTGCAGGGGGACGTACCCGCCGCCGACCGGGACAGTGGTCGCAGCGCGCAGGGCTACCACTGCAATATGTCGATGGCAGGCGGATACACCGGGCGCGGAGCCGGAATCACCTCCACCAGTTTCGAACACTGCGTCTATGTCGGGTCGTTCTTTCCCGGCACCCTGCTCGGTGAACACCCGGGTGTGCAGGTGCTCGACGTGTCCGATCCGGCGAATCCACGGCACACCGCGACTCTGGCCGAGCCCGCGATGCTGGCCGGTACCTGGGAGACGTTGAAGGTCAACACGACGCGCAAACTGCTCGTCGGCACCGGGGTTCCGCTCGCCATCGGCGCGGGCTTCCTGTCGGTGTACGACGTCTCCGATTGCGCGCATCCCCGGCTGCTGAATCCGGGACCGGGCACGAATCCCGCGATGCCGCTGCCGATCACGACGCACGAGGGCGGCTTCTCCCCCGACGGACGCACCTACTGGGCCTCGGGTATCGCGCCCGGCCTGCTCAGCGCGATCGACCTGACCGATCCGGCGCATCCGCACGTGATCTGGCAGGGCCTCACCGGGATCGAGGCGCACGGCTTCGGGGTGAGCCCCGACGGGAACCGGCTCTACATCTCCGCGCTCGGCGGGTTCACCGTGCTCGACGTGAGCGCGGTGCAACGTCGCGATCCGAACCCGCAGGTCCCCCACCTCGGGCGCACCTTCTGGACCGACGGCTGGGCCACCCAGCACAGCGTGCCGGTGACCTATGACGGTGTGCCGCATCTGTTCACCGTCGACGAAGGCGGTTCCGGCGGGGTGAAACTCATCGATGTCTCCGACGACACCGCGCCGCGCATCGTGAACAAAATCAAACTCGAGATCAATCTCGGCGAGCACGTCGACGCCCAGATCGGTTCGGCCATGGGCAATTCGCTGTTCTCCTACGATCCGCACTACTGCACGGCGGATCGACCGGCGAACCCGACCGCGCTCGCCTGTGGCTGGACGTCCTCGGGCATCCGGGTGTTCGACGTGCGTGACCCCGCCGCGATCCGTGAGATCGCGTACTTCAACCCGCCCGCCCGCACCGGACGCAACCTCGAGATCTGGAACTCCCCGCACGCGCTGGCCTCGATCATCGGTATCCCCGCGATGAGTGCGCCCGCCGCGCTGCGGGCCATGGCGGACGGGTTGTTCGATCCGGCGCAGGTGTTGTCGGCGCGGGCGGGTCGGGTCGCGTTCGGTGATCTGTCGGCGGACTGGTGCATGTCACCGCCCGAGTGGCGGGGGAATCAGCTGTACGTCACCTGTTCCGACAACGGGTTCATGGTGCTGAATCTGGACGAGTCGGTGTATCGGGCACCCGCCGACCAGGTTTCGACGCTCGGGTCATGAGCATGCCCGCTGCCCGCCCGAGGGCTCTCGGGGTGGCGGCCGCACTGGCGGCGGCCGTGTTCTTCTTCGTCCTCGGTGCGGCGTCGCGCCCGCTGCTCGCGCCCGAAAGATCCACGCCCGCACCGGTGCTGAACACGACCGAGCTGGGTTTCGTGCAGGACATGACGGCTCATCACCAGCAGGCCGTGATCCTCGTGCAACGGCTCGACCCCGCCGCCGACGCGGGGGTTCGTGCGCTCGCCGAGCAGATCGCCGACACCCAGCGGGTCGAGATCGGCACCCTGCTCGGCTGGACACAGCTCGCCGGAGCCGCGCCGACCGCGACCACACCGATGAGCTGGCTGACGGCGCACCACCATTCGACCGGTCCCGCGACCATGCCGGGGCTGGCGACACAGGCCGACCTCGACGCCCTCACCACGGCACGGGGTGCCGAGGCCGAGATCATGTTCCTTCGGCTGATGTACCACCACCACGCGGGCGGAATCACGATGGCCCGCGCCGCCGATGCCCTGCTCACCGAGGGACCGGTCAAGCAGGCTGCCAGGTCCATGGCGCAATCGCAGAGCCGCGAAATGGGCTCGCTCGGTGTGCTTCTCGAGTTGCGCGGTGCGCGGCCCTGACCTACTCGCTCCGGAGGTCGCGGCGGGTGAACATGTCGTTCAGCGCGTCCTGACCGAGCTGGTTCTCGGCGTAGGTGAAGGTGCCGCGGTCGGCCAGTTCGCGGGCGGCGTCGAACAGGTGGCGGTAGAGCATGCGGGCGATGCTGCCGCCGACGGTGACCCGTCGGACACCGAGATCGGCGAGTTCGGCCATGGTGAGGCTGGCGGTGAGTCCCATGACGACATTGAGGGGGCCGTCGAGCTCACGGACGAGGGTGGCGATGGTTTCGGTGTCGGCGGCACCGGGAACGAAGACGCAGTCGGCGCCCGCCGCGAGATAGGCGTTGCCCCGGCGGATCGCCTCGTCCAGCCCGCCGCCGACGAGCAACACGTCGGTGCGGCCGACGAGGACGAACGGCGCACCGCTGGCCGCGACCGCCGCGCGGGCGGCACGCACCCGGTCGACGGCGTGCACCTCCTCGAACAGCGGGGCCGCGCGCTCACCGGTGAAATCCTCGATGTTCCCGCCCGCCGCTCCGGCCGCGATGGCCTCCGCGATGGTGGTGGCCACGGCCTGCGCGTCCGGCCCGTACCCCTCCTCGAGATCGGCGCTCACGGGTATTCCCACCGCACCGGTGATCTCCCCGATCCGGCGCATCATCGTGCCCTTGTCGACCCGCCCGTCCTCTTCGGATGCGTGGAAGTCGTGGTCGGGCCTGCCGTAGGAGAACGCGATCCCCGCACTCGTCGTGGCGATCGCCGGAAACCCGGCGGCTTCCAGTACTCGCGCACTCCCCGCATCCCACGCGTTGGGCAACAGAAAACACCCCGACCGATGCAGCTCGACAAACGCCTGTGCCCGCTTCCGCTGTCCCGTATCCACCCCTCCATTCAGCCACGCGAATCCGGTCCGCGCACCACGACCACGCCGGACGGCATCGCACCGGCGGTGACCGGCGGGGGTGAGGACAACGTTATCGGGCGGCAACTGGGGAGAAAATCGCAGGCAATGGGGGGTGCGGACGATGGGCGGAGTATCGGCGGGCGGAAGGTTGGACGTGGTGGTGAGCGCGCGGGCGGAGATCGTCGCGGTGACGCGGTGCGGGCTGGAACAGGTGCGTGCGCGGATCGCGGCGGGTCTGGAGCCGGTGGGGGTGCGTGAGCTACCGGTGACCGAGGCGCTCGGCGGAACGCTGGCGGTGCCGTTGCGTGCGGCCACGCCGCTGCCGCGGGTGGATACGGCGGCGATGGACGGTTACGCGGTCGCGGGGCCGGGTCCGTGGTGGCGGGTGCACGAGCAGGTCGGGTACGCGGGGCGTCCCTGTTCGGTGGTGCTCGCTCCGGGTGAGGCGGTGCGGATCGCGACCGGAGCCGCCACCCCGTTGGGCACCACGGCCACTCTGCGCGATGAACACATCGTCACCACCGTGGTGTCGGGCAAACCGGTGGTATTGCGCGCGCCCGATGCCCCGGTACGCGACGACACCCGGCGGCAAGGCGAGAACTGGTCCACCGGAACCCAATTGGCGCCCGCAGGCACACGGGTGTCGGCCGCGCTGGTCTCGGCCGCGCTCAGTGCCGAGGCCGAAACCGTCACGGTGCGTGGGCCGTTGCGCGCGGATGTGGTGATGACCGGTGACGAGATCCGAGCGGTCGGCCCGCTCGGCCCTGGCGAGACCCGCGATTCGCTCGGTCCGGTGCTGCCGGAGTTCCTGCGCTGCTGCGATATCGAGAGCACCGGGCTGTGGCATCTGGCCGACGAACGCGACCTGCTGCGTTCCTGGCTCGCCCTGAAATCGCATGCCGACCTGGTGGTGATGGTCGGCGCGACCGGCCGGGGCGCCGCCGACCACCTGCGCACCCTGCTCGCCGACCTCGGTGCCCGCATCGTCGTGGACCGGGTCGCGATCCGCCCCGGCGGCTCGACCCTCGTCGCCCAACTCCCCGACGGCCGTGTCCTGCTCGGCCTGCCCGGCAATCCGCTCGCCGCCGTCGCCGCCCTGCTGGCCGTCGGCCCCGCCGTCATCGACGCGCTCACCCTGCGCACCCCCGGCCCCACCATGTGGGGCAGGCTCTCCGACGCGGGCGTGATGGCGGGCGACGCCACCCGCATCGTCCCCGTCCAGCAACAGACCGGCGGCGTCTGGCGCAGCACCGGCCCCGCCCACACTCCCCACCTGGCCGGCCTCATCGGCTGCCAGGCCCTGGCAGTCCTCCCGCCCGGCACCGGCCGAGGCACCCTCGTCGAACTCCTCCCGCTCCCCCGCTGACCACGAAGGCCCGGACCGGTGTCGAATGCCGACTACCGGTCCGGGCCTTCGATGAAACCCGCACGGAGAGTGCTGGTTACGACTGCTGCGGCGGCTGCCAGGGGCGGCCGTACGGGTCACCCGGCTGGGACTGGGCCGGGCCAACCGGCGGCGGTTCGGGAAGGTTGCGTTCCGGTTTGGGCGCAAGGTTTTTCGGCAGCGTCGGTTCGAAACCCTCGACCGGCTGACGGGCGGTGGCCTCGGCGGCGCGGACCGCTTGCTCGATCTTCGGGTCCGAGGCGGTCTCGAACCAGTCGGCCACGTCGGAGTCGTCCTCGATCTTCACCGGCGGTGTGTCCTCGGTGTTCGGTTCGTACCGGAACACCCCGTCGTCGCCCTTGGTGGCGAAGTTCTGGGCGAATCCCTCGAGTGCCTTGCCGAAATCGCTGGGGACCAGCCACACCTTGTTGGCGTCGCCGCGCGCGACCATCGGCAACGTCTGCATGTACTGGTAGGCAAGCAGTTCCGGTGTCGGCTTGCCGTTCTTGATGGCGGCGAACACCTTCTCGATGGCCTTGGCCTGACCCTGGGCCTGCAGGTAGGACGCGGCCCGCTCACCCTGTGCCCGCAGGATGCGGCTCTGCCGCTCACCCTCGGCCGACAGGATCGCCGACTGCTTGGCGCCCTCGGCCGACAGGATCTGGGCCTGCTTGGCGCCCTCGGCGGTCTTGATCTGCGACTCGCGGGTGCCCTCGGCGGTGAGGATCATGGCGCGCTTCTCGCGGTCGGCCTTCATCTGCTTTTCCATCGACTCCTGGATCGACGGCGGCGGGTCGATGGACTTGAGTTCCACCCGGGCCACCCGAAGACCCCAGCGGCCGGTGGCTTCGTCGAGCACACCGCGCAGCTGGTTGTTGATCTGGTCGCGCGAGGTCAGCGTCTCCTCGAGCGTCATGCCACCGACCACGTTGCGCAAGGTGGTGACGGTGAGCTGCTCGACGGCGGCGATGTAGTTGCTGATCTCGTACACCGCGGCCTGCGGGCTGGTGACCTGGAAATACACCACCGAGTCGATCTGCAGGGTGAGGTTGTCCTGGGTGATCACCGGCTGCGGCGGGAACGACACGACCCGTTCACGCAGGTCGACTTTGGCGCGCACCCGGTCGGCGAACGGGACGAGGAACGTGAGCTGACCCGACACCGTGCGCGAGTACCGGCCGAGCCGTTCGATCACCGCCGCCTCGGCCTGCGGTACGAGCGCAATAGATTTGAAAACCACCACCACGACCAGCAGGACGAGGACAGCGGCCACGATCAAGGCAACCATGGACTCTAAGGACCCTTCCAGACGACGGCAGTGGCGCCGTCGATCTTCATCACATAGACGGTCACACCGGCTTCGTAGACTTCGCTCGGATCGAGCGGACGCGCCGTCCACACTTCGCCACCGAGTTTGACCCGACCCGAATACTCGGCGACGTCCTCGAGAACGAGCGCCGACTTCCCGGTCAGCGCATCGACATTCGTCGGTGTGGGCGGTGGGGTACCGAACCTGCGACGCAGCACCGGGCGAACCCCGAGGAACAACACCCCGGCCATCACGCCGAAGACGAGTGCGTCGCCCCACAGCGGCAGTCCCGCGGCGGCACTGACGCCCGCGGTGGCCAACGCCGCCACTCCGAGCATGAGCAGCGTGAGATCCCCGGTGAGCATTTCGGCCGCCGCCAGCACTAGGCCCGCGATCAGCCAGATTATTGCGGCCACCACCCAAGCCTAGCCCCGATCGGGCCGGCGCGGGCGGCGTCGCCCGCCCCGGAGCCGATCTTGTGGTCCAACGGTTTTCGCGCGCCGCTCCCGCTGCCCCGGTGCCGACGGCTCTAAGCTCGGGCGGGTGAGTGCGCGTGACATGTACGGCGGCGATATCTACGCAGGCCACAACCGGACGAAGAAGACGCCGGTACCGCAGGTGGCGGCCGAACGGGACCTGGTGGTCGAGGACGCGGCGAGCGGATTCTGCGGTGCCGTAGTCGGTTTCGACCGCAGCTACGACGGCGAGTTCGTGAAACTCGAGGACGGGCGCGGGGCGGTCCGCCTGTTCGCGCTGCGCGAGGCGGCGTTCCTCATCGACGGCAAACCGGTGACGCTCGTCCGCCCGAAGGTCACCACACCCAAGCAGCCGACCCGCTCCGCGTCCGGCTCGACGCGGGTAGAGGGGTTGCGCGCGCGGGTGGCCCGCGGCAGCCGCATCTGGGTGGAGGGCGTGCACGACGCCGCACTCGTCGAGCGGGTGTGGGGCCACGACCTGCGGGTCGAGGGCGTGGTCGTGGAACATCTCGAGGGTCTCGACAATCTCGGCGCCCGGCTCACCGAGTTCGGGCCCGGGCCGGGGGCGCGAGTGGGGGTGCTCGTCGACCACCTGGTGACCGGTTCCAAGGAGTCCCAGCTCACCACCGGGCTCGGCCCGCACGTCCTGGTCACCGGGCACCCCTTCATCGATGTGTGGCAGGCGGTGCGCCCGGCCGCCGTCGGGATCGAGGCCTGGCCGACGGTGCCGCGCGGTGAGGACTGGAAGACCGGCATCTGCCGCAGGCTCGGCTGGGGCACCCCGCAGGAGGGGTGGCGGCGGGTGTACAACGCGGTCGACTCGTTCCGCGATCTCGAGGCACCGCTGATCGGCGCGGTGGAACGGCTCATCGACTTCGTCACCGAACCCGAGTAGCTCGACCGCAGGTCAGACCCGGCACACGGATCCGGGCGAACCTTTATGCTCGATGATTATGTGCTCTCCCAGTGCCACGCTGACGGTCTGGGCCGGTTCCTGGCTGGCCGGTACCAGCGCGCCCGACGACGTGCTGGAGTCGCTGCACGCCTGGGCGCCGCGCCACACCATCGCCGCAGGCGACCCGGCCACCGGCGGCCGCACCGACCTACCGTGGACCTCCCGCGGTGACCTTCCCGGCACCGGCGCCATGCCGCTGCTCAAGGTGATCCGTGAGGCGATGGCCCCTGCGGGCGCACACCTGCGCCTGGTCCTGCCCGCACCCGGCGACGTGCGCGGCCTACCGGTGGGCACCGCCTTCGCCGCGGACGCGATCGACGCGGAGGAAGGCATCCTGATCGGTGTCCCCGGCCATGAGGGCACCGGCCTGATCCCGCACTGGGACGACGACGACACCCTGCAGTGGACTGTCTACAGCGTGATCGTCCCGCCCGTCGGCGACCCGGACATGACGCTCGGTGCCGCCGAATACACGATGCGTGAAGCCGTGCGCGACGCCGCCGACGCGCTCATGCAGTTGCACACCACCTCGATCGGCCCGTCCGACGCCGACCCGCGCGAGCAGATCGAAGCCCAGCTCGCCGACTACGCCAAGCACGCCTATCCGGACTCGATCCCGTTGCGCGCCAAGCGGATTCTCGACACCGCCGATCACGTCGCGGCGATTCTCACTGTCGCCGAACACGAACCGGCGTCGTCACCGACCTCGGCCACCGCCATCGGCGCCCACGAGTCGCTGCTGCGTCCGCTGTGGAACACGATTCGCCAGGCGCGATTGGTCGCCATCCACGCCGCAGCTCGCCCACCGGCCTGATGCGGTGGGCGGTACCCGATGCGTGCCCGATCACGGGGTCGTCGACGAGCAGCATTCGGTTGTCGGTGCCGAAAGCCCTGTGCTGTAGGCGATTCCCGGCGGTGTCAGGTCAGCGATACGGCTGCTGATACTGGGGCTGATTCGGGTACGGAGCCTGCTGGGGCGGGTAGGGCATCGGCTGCTGGGGCGGGTACTGACCCTGCGGATACTGCGGCGGGTACGGCGCCTGCGGTGGCGCGTATCCGCCCTGCGGATGACCGTAGTTCGGCGTCTGCTGCGGGTAGGGCTGCTGGTGCCCGGGTGGGAGCTGTTGCGGCGGGAAGAATGGCGCGGTGCGGTTCTGGCTACTCCGGTAGGCACGGAATATCAGGAGCGCCACGATGAGCACGATCACGAGTAGGACCAGCCACAACCAGCCGGGAATGAGCGCGCCGCCGCCCCTGCTGCCGCCACCACGACCACCCCGGCCCGGCTTGGCAAGGATTATCTCGGCGATATCGGCACTGATCATCGGACCTCCCCGTCACGAATGTTCGACCCTCCCGGCCGATGAACACCGGCGATGCTAACGCACCCGCCGCGCGAACGGGGAACCGCCGCTTCAGAATCCGTTCAGCGCGGTCTTCATGTCCGGATAGTCGAGGACGGTGAGGGTGTCGGCGCGGACCTCGGGGCAGCTGCGGTCGGTGACCTCGTCGACCACGTAGCGGTCGTAGGAGACAGCGGCATTGGCGGTGGTGTCGCGCAGCGCCCACAGGCGCATGGCTCCGTTGAACGCCACCCGGCCGACCTCCGGGCCGAGCGCCTTCCAGGTGCCCTGCTGGGAGTCGAGGATGCTGCACAGGCTGTCGACGGTCGGTTGGGACATGGTCGGCTCGGTCGGTTCGGGGCCGGTCTCGTACCCGGAATCACCGCCGCAGCCGGCCAGGGCGAACGTTCCGGCGACGGGCAGCAGGAGCAGCGCGGCCGCGTGACGGCGTCTTGTCGAGCGCATCGGATGCCTCCGATCTGTCGATCACAACAACCGCCCAGCCTACCCGCGTTCGACGGGCAGACGGTGAATGGTTATGCGGTTGTGCTCACGGCCGCGCGGGCCGCTTCGGCATCTCGCAGCAGCCGACCGCGCACAGCGCACCGTTGACGGTGCAGCCGTAACCGGGGACTTCGCCCAGCTCACGGACGTCGCCCGCGCTCAGCCGTTCCTGAATCAGCTCGACGATCATCCGGGCGAAACGCGGGTCGGTGCCCGGCGTGGCCGCCCTGGCGAAAGCCATCCCGAGTTCGCCGGCGCGGGTCGCAGCCTCGTTGTCGAGGTCCCAGATCACCTCGAGATGATCGGAGACGAAACCGACCGGGCACACGACGGCGGCGTCGATTCCCTTGCCGTGCAACACATCCAGGTGATCGACGATGTCGGGTTCGAGCCACGGCACCTGCGGCGGGCCGGACCGCGACTGCCACACCACGTCGTACTCGGCGAAACCGGCTGCGGCGGCACACAATCGGGCGGCTTCGGCCACCTGCCTGCTGTAGAGGCGGCCACCGTCGGCGGGCGGTCCCGCGACATTGTCGGCGGCGACGGGAATGGAGTGCGCGGTGAACACCAGGCGCGCGCCCTCACGATGGTCGGCCGGAAGCTGTTGCACCGCGGCGGTGATCGCGTCGGCGAACGAGGCGATCAGCAGCGGATGATCGAAATACTGGCGCAGCTTCACCAGTTCCGGCGCGCCGTCACCCACGGCGGCGCGAGCACGGGCGATGTCCTCGTCGTACTGGCGACAGCCGGAATACCCACCCCACGCGGACGTGGGGAACACCAGGGCCGAGCGCACACCGTCGGCCGTCATCGTGGCGACGGTGTCCTCGACCATCGGATGCCAGTTCCGGTTGCCGAAATACACCGGCAGGTCGAGTCCGGCGTCGGCCAGATCGCCTTCCAACGCGGTGATGATCTGCCGGTTGAGGGCGTTGATCGGCGAGACCCCGCCGAAATGCAGGTAGTGCTCGGCGACCTCGGCCAGCCGTTCCGGCGGCACCCCGCGGCCCCGGGTGACGTTCTCCAGGAACGGGAGCACGTCCTCGGGACCCTCGGGGCCGCCGAACGACAGCAGCAGCAGCGCGTCGGCCATCAGTTGGCGGTGAAGTTCTCCGGGAACCACATGTTGTGGCTCGCGCCGCCGTCGACGTAGATGATCGAGCCCGTGGTGGCGGGCAGCCAATCCGAGAGCAGCGCCACGATCGACTTGCCCACGGCGCGCGCGTCGGCGCCGTCCCAGCCGATCGGCGACGCGCCGTCCCAGTACTCGTCGAGCTGGCGCAGCTGCTTGGCGTCGTCGGTGGCGGTACCGGCGATGGCCTTGGCGGCCAGGGTCTTCACGGGGCCGGCGGCGATCAGGTTGGAGCGGATCTTCTTGGCGTAGCCCACTTCCCGGGCCACGTACCGGTTCACCGACTCGAGCGCGGCCTTGGACACGCCCATCCAGTTGTAGTACGGCATCGCCACGCGCGGATCGAAGTCCATGCCGACGATCGAGCCGCCCTCGTTCATCACCGGCAGCACGGCGCGGGCCAGCGAGGCGTAGCTCCAGGCGGAGATCTCGAAGGACTTGGCCACATCCGGGCCGGGGCCCTCGAGGAACGGCACCGCGTCGGGACCCATCAGGGTCTTGGGCGCGAACGCGATCGAATGCAGCACACCGTCGACGCCCTCGGGCGCCAGTTCACGGATGGCATCGGCCAGCGCGCCGAGGTTCTCCTCGTTGGTGACGTCCAGCGGAATGGCCGGGGGCACCTCCTGCGGGAGCCGCTTGGCGATGCGGTCGATCAGCCGCAGCCGCTCCGGGATGCCGGTGATGATCACCTTCGCGCCCTGCTCCTGCGCGACCGCCGCCGCGCTGAACGCGATCGAGGAATCGGTGATGATGCCGGTGATCAGGATGGTCTTGCCTTCGAGCAGTCCGCCCATGGGTTTTCGGTTCTCCTGCGATTCGGGGATGCGGCGGGCTGATCGCCCGCCACGGGGAGTCGGTCAGCGGGTCAGTGGCCCATGCCCATGCCGCCGTCGACCGGGATGACGGCGCCGGAGACGTAGCGGGAGTCCTCGGAGGCGAGGAAGCTGACGACAGCGGCGATGTCTTCGGGCTGACCGAGGCGCTGCAGCGGGATGAACTTCTTCGCCATCTCCTTCATGTCCTCGGGAAGATCCGCGGTCATGTCGGTCTCGATGAAACCGGGGGCGACGACGTTGGCGGTGATGGACCGCGAACCCAGTTCGCGGGTCACCGAACGCGCGAGGCCGATGACGCCGGCCTTCGAGGACGCGTAGTTGATCTGACCGGCCTGACCGCTCATACCCACCACCGAACCGAGGAAGATCATCCGGCCCCAGCGGCCACGCAGCATGGCGCGGTTGGCGCGCTTCGCACAGCGGAACGCACCGGTGAGGTTCGCGTCGATGACCTTGGTGAACTGCTCCTCGGTCATGCGCATGAGCAGCGTGTCGTCGGTGATGCCCGCATTGGCGACCAGCACCTCCACCGGACCCTGGTGCTCCTCGACCTCGGTGAACGCCCGATCGACCGACTCGCTGTCGGTGACATCGCATTTCACCCCGAACAGTCCCTCGGGCACGCCCGACCCGCGATGGGTGACGGCGACCTTGTGCCCGTCGGCGAGCAGGCGCTGGGCCACCGCGAGACCGATTCCGCGATTACCGCCGGTGACCAGCACCGACCGGGATGTGACGTTCGACATAGGGTCCAACCTATCTGTTCTGGTTCGTGGGCCCGGCGTCAGGGTCGCACCGTTGCGACTGCTCACAACGCCGAGTACGGCAAGCTAGGGCAGGCGTTGACGATAGAGCAAGCTGACGAGCACGCCCGCCGCGACGAACAACATGCCGCCGAGCAGCCACGGCCTGCTGGCATCGCCCCGCGTGGTCTCGTAGCCGATCTGCTCTTCGAGCGTGTCGTAGACGGCGGTGAGTTCGGCGAGTGAGGAGGCGGTGTAGAAATCGCCGCCGGACAGCTCGGCGATCTCGCGCAGCGAGTCGTTGTCCACGGGGACCTTCACCCGCTGCGAGCCGCCGCCGTCGGAATCGGGGATCTCGACGGTGCCCCATTCGGTGCCGAAGGAGATGGTCGACACCGGGATGCCCTTGTTCTTGGCGAGGCGGGCGGCGGTGAAACCGTGGCGTGGGTTGTCGATGTCCTTGTCGTCGGGCACCGTCTGCTTGCCGTCCGACATGAGCACCACGCGCGCGGGCGGCGGCGTTTCCGCACCACCGAGCACCGCGGCGAGGGTGTCGATGGACTGCAGGGCCGTCAGGATGCCCTCACCGGTGGCGGTGCGTTCGGCCAGCTTGATGTTGTCGATCGAGTGCTTGACCGCCTCACGATTGGTCGTGGGCGACACCATCACCGACGCGGTTCCGGCGAACGTGACGAAACCGAGGTTGATACCCGGGGTCAGCCCCTCGACGAAGTCCTTGCCCGCTTCCTGCGCGACCTGCAGCCGGTTGGGCGGCACATCGGTGGCCTCCATCGACAGCGACACGTCCATCACCAGCACCACCGTCGCGCGGTTGCGCGGCACCTTCTGCACGGCGGTCGGCCCGGCGGCGGCGATGGTGAGCAGGATCAGCCCCACCAGGATCAGCGCGATCGGCACGTGCCGCACCGGGCTCGGCCGCGACGGCGCGACCCGCTCGAGCACGGTCATATTGCCGAACTGCAGCATCCGCTTGTGGCGGGCGCGCTGCACGAGCACGTAACCGAGGACGAGCAGCGCGACGACGAGGAGGAAACCGAGCCAGGCGGCGGCGGTGAAATGCGAAATACTCACTGGCGAGGCACCCGCCCGCTCGGGGCGCCGAGATTGTGGCGCCGGGTGGACACGAACCGGACCACGTCGGCGATCCAGTCCCGATCGGTCTGCAGGGTCAGCACCGGCGCGCCGCAACTGCGCAGCGCCTGATGCACCTGTTCGCGCTGCGCGTTGGCCGCGGCGGCGAAATCGGCGCGCAGCGTGGGGGTGACGCTGAATTCGCGGGTGTGCCCGGTCTCGGGATCGTGCAGCACGACATCACCGCCGTCGGGCAGGGCGATGTCGAGCGGGTCGAGCACCTCCACCGCGAGCAGGTCGTGGCGGGCCGAGATCGCGCGCAGCGAACGCTGCCAGTCCACGTCGCCGAGGAAGTCGCTGATCACCACGGCGAGACCACGTTTGCGCTGCGGGCGGCGCAACGATTCGATGCCCGCCTTCAGGTCACCGCGCACACCGTCGCGGGCGTGCGGGGTGGTCGCGATGCCGCGCAGCATGGTCTGGGCGTGCAGGCGCCCGGCGCGCGCGGGAATCCGGACCAGATCCTGACCGGTCGCGACGACGGCGCCGATGCGGTTGCCGCCGCCGGAGGTGAGGTGGGTGATGGCCGCGGCCGCGGCGATCGCCAGGTCGCGTTTCTGCACGCGCCCGGTGCCGAAGTCCAGACTCGACGACAGGTCGACCACGAGCCAGGTCTCGAGCTCGCGGTCGGCGATCATCTGGCGCACGTGCGGATGGGTGGTGCGGGCGGTGACCGACCAATCCATCTGGCGCACATCGTCGCCCGGCTGGTACAGCCGCGCCTCCCCCGGCTCCGAACCCGGGCCGGGGATGAGGCCCTGGTGGTCGCCGTGCAGCACACCGTCGAGACGGCGGCGCACCGTCAGCTCGAGCGTTTTCAGCGCGGCCGACAGTTTCGGATCGGTCAGCTCACCCGCCCGGAACGACGGCGGTACGTGAGACGGCTCGGGCACGCGGGCAACGGGTTCCGGCGCACTCACTGGGGTGCGACGTGGCCGGCGGGCTGGGACTGCTGCCCGTTCACCGGCTGCGGCGCAGGCTGGGACTGGGGAGCGGGCGGCTGGGGCACCGGCGGCTGCGAGTTCTGCGGGCCGCCGACGGCCTGCGGCGCGACCTGCGGCAGACCGACGGTCTGCAGCACCCGCTTGATGACGTCCTCGGGCGAAACCTCGTCGGCCAGTGCGTCGTAGGACAGCACCAGGCGGTGGCGCAGCACGTCCGGGATCACCTCGACCACGTCCTGGGGCACCACGTAGTCGCGGCCACGGATCAGCGCGACCGAGCGGGCGGCGGCGATGATGCCCAGGCTGGCACGCGGGGAGGCGCCGTAGGAGATCCAGCTCGCCACGTCGGGCATACCGAACTCGGCCGGGGTGCGGGTGGCGCTGATGACGCGGACCACGTAGTCGACGAGCGCGTGGTGCACGAAGACGTTGGCGGCCACCTTCTGCAGGCGGATGATGTCCTCGGGGTCGAGGATCTGCTTGGGTTCCGGCGCGCTCACACCCATCCGGTAGATGATCTCGCGCTCCTCCTCCACGGAGGGGTAGTCCACCACGACCTTGAACAGGAAGCGGTCGCGCTGCGCCTCGGGCAGCGGGTACACGCCTTCGCTCTCGATCGGGTTCTGGGTCGCCATGACCAGGAACGGATCGGGCATCGGGTAGGTCTTGCCGCCGATCGACAGCTTGCGCTCGGCCATCACCTCGAGCAGGGCCGACTGCACTTTGGCGGGCGCGCGGTTGATCTCGTCGGCGAGCACGAAGTTGGCGACCACCGGGCCGAGCTCGGTGTCGAACTCCTCGCGGCCCTGCCGGTAGATGCGGGTACCGATGAGGTCGGTCGGCACGAGGTCGGGGGTGAACTGCACCCGCGAGAACGAACCACCGACGACCTTGGCGAACGTTTCCACGGCAAGAGTCTTCGCGACGCCGGGCACACCCTCGAGCAGGACGTGGCCACGGGCGAGCACACCGACGAGCAACCGCTCGACGAGCCGATCCTGGCCGACGATAACCCGCTTGACCTCGTAGATCGCCTTCTCGAGAGTCTGGACGTCACGCTCCAGGGTGCTCGGCGTTGCCGTACCGGCGTCCTTCGCCAGCTTCGGCCCGCTCACACCTTCCGTCGAAGTCACCAACATCCCCGCTTTCGCTTTGGTCCTGTGCGTGCGGCCCCAACTATTCCATTGAATCGCCCGGTGCGCCGCAACCGGCCAGGAGTGAACGCGAATTCGTCGTACTACCCGGCCCGGCTCGATATGCCCGCCACCCTACGCACAGGGGTCACCGCTCGCCCGTCCGACGCGAGGGGACCGGCTGTGAGGAAGAGCGACGGATCACGGCCGCAAATAGTCGGCAACATGATTCGGCTCGCATTCGTTAACCCAGGTAACGGTTTGTGTTCGGTTGCCATGGAAACCGCAGGTCGCGCCGCCGTCCCGGTAGGCAGTGTTCTCAAACACACCTTTACCTGGCATTTCACCGCGTTCGTGGCGAGTTTTATGGCGTGTATCCGGAGCTGGTTTCGGATATCGGGCCAGTTTCGGTCTGGCGGATTGTTCTTTTCCAAGAAGGTGACCTCATGCAGATGCACTCCCGCTTCAAGTTCCCCAGAAGTTTGCTGTCGTTGGCGGTTCTGGCCACCGCCACTACCGTCGCGCTCGCCGCGGCACCTCCCGCAGGCGCCGACCCCCTGAACTTGCCCGGCATCATCGGGCTCGACACCGGCTCGGCTGGTCTCGGCTCCGCGCTCGGCGGCGTAAACCCGGGCGCGGGCGCCCAACTCGGCTCGGCCACTGGCAGTTCCGAACCTCTCGGTCTCGGTGTGGGCAGCGCCGGAGGAGCAGCTGACGCACCTACCACCGGCAGCACTCTCGGAGCGGGCAGCTCCGGTCTGGATGCCGGTGGCGCCTTGGCTACCGGCAGCGCCGAAGCCCTCGGCACCGGCAGCGCGATCGGTGCGGGCAGCGCCGAAGTCCTCGGCACCGGCAGCGCACTCGGGGCCGGTAGTGCACTAGGCACCGGCAGCGCGGAATTGCTCGGCACCGGTAGCGCAGTCGGTGCGGGCAGCGCCGCAGCGTTGGGCACCGGTAGCGCACTCGGCGCAGGCAGCGCCGAAACACTCGGGGTCGGTAGTGGTCTGGCCGCGGGCAGCGCTGAAGCGCTGGGTGCGGGAAGCGCGCTCGGCGCGGGATCCGCGGCGAGCCTGCTCGCCTCGGGCAGTGCCGCCACCGGCAGTAGCGCGGCATCCGGACTCGGGGTCCTGCTTGCTCTGCTCGACGGCGGCAGCGCGGCGGCGACCGGCAGCGGTGGGGTCGCCCTCGGCACCCTGTTGGGCACGGGAAGCGCGGTCGGTGCTCTCGGACTCGGCAGCAGCTCGGAAACGCTCGCACTGATCCTCGGAATCGGCAGCGCAGGCGTCGGCAGCGCGGCCGCCGGTAGCGCGGGAGTCGGCAGCGCGGCCGCCGGTAGCGCGGGAGTCGGCAGCGCGGCCACCGGTAGCGCGGGAGTCGGCAGCGAAGCGCTCGGCACCGGCAGCGCAGCACTCGGGGCAGGCAGCGCGGCGACCGGCAGCGCAGCACTCGGGGCAGGCAGCGCGGCCACCGGCAGCGCAGCACTCGGCACAGGCAGCGCACTCGGAGCAGGCAGCGCGGGGACAGGGAGCGCGCTGGCGGCGGGCAGCGCGGCAGTCGGCAGCGCCGCAGTCGGCAGCGCGGCGCTCGGGAGCCTGGGGGCCGGGGGTGCGCTACTTGGGGCGGGCTCCGGTGGTGCGACGCAGACGGCGCCGGAAGCGGCTGAGCCCGCGGTTCCGGGTGGCCCCGGAACCGCAGCCGTGCCCGCGCTGCCTGGGCACGCGTCGGGCGACGGTGGCGCGGGAGCCCAGGCGAGCAGCGGTGCGGACGGATCGCCGCGAAACCTGCCGACCGCGGCCGGCGACTCGCAGGCGCGGAACGGGTACGCGTCGGCATCGGGCGCTCCGGAGACCGGCTCGGGTGGACGGCTGCTCGACGAGCGGTTGCCGCTGGCGGGACTCGGGCTGCTCGCACTGCTCGGCGCGGCCCTGGCGGCTGTGTGGAGCCGACGTTCCGGACAACGAAACAGCTTGGTATGACGGCCCATCCACCGACCTCGACGTGGTCCAGATCCTCGGTGGCCGCGCTGGTCGGGGCCACCCTGGTCGCGGTGGCAGCGGGGCTGTTCGTCCTCGCCGCGACCAGCGAGCCGCGACAGGAAGCATCGCCTCCGGCGGGCATAGCGACGACGGCCGCCGTCGCCGTGCCCGCCGCGCAGCCACTGGGAAGATCGGCACCGGTGCGACTGCGCATCCCCGAGCTCGGATTGGACACGACACTGGGCACCAGCGGCACCACGGCGACAGGAGCTCTCGCGGCACCGGCATATTTCGACCACGCGTCGTGGTTCTCGCCCGGTGCCAGTCCCGGTGAGGCCGGTGCCGCGGTGATCCTCGGCCACGTCGACTCGGCGGACGGTCCCGCGGTCTTCTTCCACCTCGGTGAGCTGACCGCAGGTGCCGAAATCCTGGTGACCAGACAGGACGGCAGCGTCACCCGTTTCGTCGTCGACCGCACGGAAGTCGTGGCGAAGGACCGATTCCCCACCGATCGTGTGTTCGCCGCCGACGATGCCGCACACCTGCGACTCATCACCTGTGGCGGGTCGTTCGACCGAGACGAACGGCGGTACCTGTCGAACGTGATCGTCTCCGCGACGATGACCGAAGTCGTCCGCCCTCCCGCCGCGATCGGTCACTGAATACGGAGGGCTCGGCCGCGACCACGCGCGCCGAGCCCTCCGCCGCTCACTCGGTGACGATGCGCACCGCGTACGGCATGATGCCGCCTTCGCGCACGGGCGAGATCTTCACCACGTCACCGGATTCGGGGGCTTCGATCATCGTCCCGTCGCCGAGGTAGAGCGCGACGTGCTGGCTGCCGCCGGGGCCCCAGAACAGCATGTCGCCGCGTTCGCGTTCCTCGACGGGGATGCGGGTGCCCGCGTTGTACTGGTAGCCGCTGTAGTGCGGCAGTGAGACACCGATGCCCGCGAAGGCGTAGAGCATCAGGCCCGAGCAGTCGAAGCCGACCTTGTTGTAGTCGCCGTGCGAGTCGCCGACGCCGCCGTCGCGGATGCCGAGGGTTGGTCCTTCCTCGTCGCCACCGCCCCAGGCATAGCTGACGCCGAGCTGGGACATGGCGCGGTCGATCACGGTCTCGATCGCGGCCGAGCCGGTGACCTGCGGTGTCGTCGATCGGGGTTTGGATTTTCGCGGTGCGGTCGGTGTCGATTCCAGGTCGGTGTGCGCGCGCTGGTCCTCGCCGAGGCGGGCGGCGCGGTCGCGGGCGGCCTGGTCGGCGGCGGCGCGGGCGGCGGCCGCGTTGGCGGCGGCGAGCAGAGCGGAGAGCTGGGCCTTCTGCTGATCGTTCCAGTCGAGGAAGATCTCGCGCTGACTCTGCAGGCCCGCCACCGTCGAGCGAGCGGTGTCGAGGGCGATCTGGGCGGCGGCGCGGTCGCGCTGGAGGGTGTCGCGGGCGGCGGCCTGGTTGTCGAATTCGGCCTTGGCGACGTCGACGGCGGCCTGGGCGGCGTGCTTCTTCTGCTCGGCCGCACTCGCGGCGGCGTCGGCGTCGGCCTTGGCCTGGCGGGCGGCGGCGTTCTGGTTGGCCTGGGCGATCTGGGCGCGGCGCAGGTCGTCGAGCACCTGGCGCTGATTCTTCGACACCATGCTCAGCACCTGCGCGCGATCCATCGCCGCGTCCGGCGTGGAGGACGCGAAATAGGTGACCACCGAACTGGACGACGGACGCACATAGGCCTGGGTCGCGAGCTGATCGAAATCGCCGCGCGCGGCGACGACTTTCGCGCCGACGTCGGCGAGCTGGGTCTGGCTGTCGGCCACGGCGGCAGCGGCCGAGTCGGCGGCGTCACGCGCGGTCTGCAGATCGACGAGCGCCTGGTTCACGGCCTCGCGCTTCCCTGCGAGGGCGTCGTCGAGAGCACGCAATTGCTGATCGGCGGCGGCGACCCTGTTGATGAGGGCGCCGATCTCGCCGACGCGCGCGTCCACCTCCGCGCCCGCGCCCGCGATCTCGCTGTCGGACGGGTTCGGCGGTGGCGGCGGCACGGCCGTCGTCGGACCCGCGGTCACGACGACAGCGAGCACCGCCAGCAACCCGATCGCTACCCGTAACCGCCCTGGTTGATCCTGCCCGCTCGCACCGCGCACGGCACCTCCGAGTGACTCGACTCGACATACGCCACTGGCGCATCAGCCGACTCAGTGACCCCAAGGGTCGACCAATGCCCCCTGTACCACTGCTTTCCCGATCGCGATCATCGCTACCGTACGACACATATTTCACAAAGGAAACAACTGCCACGGCATGACGGGACATCAATTCGGCGATTGCCCGGCGTTAGCCTGAGGTGCGCCATGTTTCGGCACGCAGAAACAGACCGAAGGTCTGGAAATGTGACTGGAGAGAAACCAGTTAACGGAGAGAACCCGCATCGTCGCCCGCGACGACGACGGCGTCGTCATCCGGGCCACGCCGGGCCTTCACGAAGTAGAGCCCCGCAATCACCAGGACGGTCAGCGCGAGCATCACGCCGGTGATGGCGCCCCACGACACGCCCTCGGGCTGCTCGAGGCGGCCGACGAACGCCGACACGGCCTCCTCGGGGTGGTTGCCCCGGTACTTGGCCACGTCCTCGGCCCACTCGAGCCGCACACGGCTGATGTCGTCGCTGTAGGTGCCGATCCAGTCGTCACTGAGCACCGCGACCGTGCCCTCGGTGTTCTTGCCCAGCTCGGTGGCCAGGTCACGTAGGCTCGAATCGTGGCCGGGATTACCGGGAACGACGACAACACTGAGCGGAATGCCGTCCGCGCGCGCCTCGGCGACGATCGCGGCCAGTTCCTGCTGATCCTTGCCCTTGGGCGCGGCCACGTGGTTGTCGGCGAGGTCGGCGCGGAGACCGCCCAGATCCGTGTTCGGCGGCAGTTCGACGGCCATCGGCGCAAAGGTGTGCAAGACGGTCATTTTCCATCCGGTCTGTCGAGCCCCGGTCGCGATGCGACGGGCATCCAACACTGCCAAGGTGAGCGTCACTGCGTCAGTCCCCGACTCGCTCGACAGGCACAGTACGCGACGGCGCGCGGGAACCGGTCGCCACGGCACGCCGTGTGCTGACGCGGCGCCCCGATTATTTCATAGGACAAGCGTACTGTTAGGCTCGTACGGCGAGGAAACCGGCATCTCACGGCGCCGGATCCCCCTCCGAAGACGCGAGCCGCCGGCACAGCCCCGCCGGCGGCACACCCTCACCAATGAGTGGAGCTGACGTGACGAAGAGTATCGATACCTTCGGCGCCAAAGGCACGCTCGAGGTCGGAAGCAACTCCTACGAGATCTTCCGACTCTCGGCTGTTCCCGGCACCGAGAAGCTGCCCTACGCCCTGAAGGTGCTGGCGGAGAACCTGCTGCGCACCGAAGACGGCGCCAACATCACCGCCGATCACATCCGCGCGATCGCGAACTGGGACCCCTCGGCGCAGCCGAGCGTGGAGATCCAGTTCACCCCCGCGCGCGTGATCATGCAGGACTTCACCGGCGTGCCCTGCATCGTCGACCTGGCCACCATGCGTGAGGCCGTCACCACCCTCGGTGGCGACCCGAGCAAGGTCAACCCGCTCTCCCCCGCCGACATGGTCATCGACCACTCGGTGATCCTCGACGTCTTCGGCCGCGCCGACGCCCTCGAGCGCAACGTGGAACTCGAGTACGAGCGCAACGGCGAGCGCTACCAGTTCCTGCGCTGGGGACAGGGCGCCTTCGACGACTTCAAGGTCGTCCCCCCGGGCATGGGCATCGTGCACCAGGTCAACATCGAGTACCTGGCGCCCACCGTCATGGTCCGCAACGGCCAGGCCTACCCCGACACCTGTGTCGGCACCGACTCGCACACCACCATGGTCAACGGCCTGGGTGTGCTGGGCTGGGGCGTCGGTGGCATCGAGGCCGAGGCCGCGATGCTCGGCCAGCCGGTCTCCATGCTCATCCCGCGCGTCGTCGGCTTCAAGCTCAGCGGTGAGATCAAGCCGGGCGTCACCGCCACCGACGTGGTGCTCACCGTCACCGACATGCTGCGCAAGCACGGTGTGGTCGGCAAGTTCGTCGAGTTCTACGGTGCGGGCGTGTCCGAGGTGCCCCTCGCGAACCGCGCCACCCTCGGCAACATGAGCCCCGAGTTCGGTTCCACCGCGGCGATCTTCCCGATCGACGAGGAGACCATCAACTACCTGCGCCTGACCGGCCGCACCGACGAGCAGCTCGCGCTCGTCGAGGCCTACGCCAAGGAACAGGGCATGTGGCACGACGCCGACAAGGAGCCGGCGTACTCGGAGTACCTGGAGCTGGACCTGAGCACCGTCGTGCCGTCCATCGCCGGTCCGAAGCGTCCGCAGGACCGCATCCTGCTCAGCGAGTCGAAGTCGGCGTTCCGCTCCGACATCGTCGACTACGTGGGCGACTACACCGCGCTCGACGAGGGTGTCGACGAGACCTTCCCGGCCTCGGACCCCGTCTCGGTGTCGGCCGATCACGCCGGTGACTCCTACACCCCCGCGCACTCGGCCGCCAACGGCGCCAAGGGCCGCCCGTCCAAGCCGGTCACCGTGCGTTCGGCCGAGCGTGGCGACTTCGTCCTCGACCACGGCGCCGTCGTCGTCGCGGGCATCACCTCCTGCACCAACACCTCCAACCCGTCGGTCATGCTCGGTGCCGCGCTGCTCGCCCGCAACGCGGTCGAGAAGGGCCTGTCGACCAAGCCGTGGGTGAAGACCAACATGGCGCCGGGTTCGCAGGTCGTCTCCGACTACTACGAGAAGGCCGGCCTGTGGCCCTACCTCGAGAAGCTCGGCTTCTACGTGGGTGGTTACGGCTGCACCACCTGCATCGGCAACACCGGCCCGCTGCCCGAGGAGATCTCGGCCGCGATCAACGACAACGACCTCTCGGTCACCGCCGTGCTCTCGGGTAACCGCAACTTCGAGGGTCGCATCTCCCCCGACGTGAAGATGAACTACCTGGCCTCCCCGCCGCTGGTCATCGCCTACGCGCTCGCGGGCACCATGGACTTCGACTTCGAGAACGACGCCCTCGGCAAGGATTCCGACGGCAACGACGTCTTCCTGCGCGACATCTGGCCCTCGGCCCAGGAGATCGACGACACCATCAAGTCGGCGATCAACCAGGACATGTTCCGCAACTCCTACGCCACCGTCTTCGACGGCGACGAGCGCTGGCAGAACCTGGCCACCCCGGAGGGCGACACCTTCGCGTGGGACGAGAACTCGACCTACGTCCGCAAGGCGCCGTACTTCGACGGCATGAAGATGGATCCCGACCCGGTCACCGACATCAAGGGCGCCCGCGTCCTGGCGCTGCTCGGCGACTCGGTCACCACCGACCACATCTCCCCGGCCGGTCCGATCAAGCCGGGCACCCCGGCCGCGCAGTACCTGGACTCGCACGGCGTGGAGCGCAAGGACTACAACTCCCTGGGCTCGCGGCGCGGTAACCACGAGGTCATGATCCGTGGCACCTTCGCCAACATCCGGCTGCGCAACCAGTTGCTCGACGACGTCTCGGGTGGTTACACCCGCGACTTCACCCAGGAAGGTGGCCCGCAGGCGTTCATCTACGACGCCTCGCAGAACTACCAGGCCGCGGGCATCCCGCTGGTCGTGCTCGGTGGCAAGGAATACGGTTCGGGCTCCTCGCGTGACTGGGCCGCCAAGGGCACCAGCCTGCTGGGCGTGAAGGCCGTCATCACCGAGTCGTTCGAGCGCATCCACCGCTCCAACCTCATCGGTATGGGCGTTGTGCCGCTGCAGTTCCCGCAGGGCGAGTCGGCTCAGTCGCTGGGCCTGACCGGCACCGAGACCTTCGACATCGAGGGCATCACCGCCCTCAACGAGGGTGTCACGCCGAAGACCGTCAAGGTCACCGCCACCGCCGAAGACGGCAAGGTCACCACCTTCGACGCGGTCGTCCGCATCGACACCCCCGGTGAGGCCGACTACTACCGCAACGGCGGCATCCTGCAGTACGTGCTGCGCAACATGATCCGCGGCTAGTTGCCCGATCGGTGGCGCGGTGTCGAACGACGCCGCGCCGCAAGGGCATCCGCTCGGATGCTCTTCGTGCTGTGAGTCCCCCGCCTCGGTGTTCCGGGGCGGGGGTCCGCATATGGCGTCACTGGAGGAATCATGCCCAAGGTCAGCGACGACCACCTCGCCGCCCGCCGCAGCCAGATCCTCGACGGTGCCCGGCGCTGCTTCGCCGAATTCGGCTACGAAGGCGCCACCGTGCGCCGTCTGGAAGAGGCCATCGGCATGTCCCGCGGCGCCATCTTCCACCATTTCCGGGACAAGGACGCCCTGTTCTTCGCCCTGGCCAAGGACGACGCCGAACGGATGGCCGAGGTCGCGGCTACCCAGGGCATCGTGCAGGTGATGCGCGATATGCTCGCCCGCCCCGAAGAATTCAACTGGCTGGGTACCCGCCTCGAGATCGCCCGCCGCGTGCGCACCGATCCCGACTTCCGCGCGGGCTGGACCCAGCGCTCGGCCGAACTCACCGCCGCCACCCTCGCCCGCCTGGAGCGACGCAAGGCCGCGGGCGCGCTGCGCGACGACGTCCCCACCGATGTCCTGCTCGGTTATCTCGACCTGGTCCTCGACGGCCTGATCGCGCGCATCGCCTCCGGCCACACCGACGAAAACCTTTCCGCTGTACTGGATCTCGTCGAAGCGTCGGTGCGGCGCAAGGAGTCCTGAGCTAGGCTCGACCCGGCCATGGAGTAGCTCAGTAGGTAGAGCGCCGACTTCCGCAGGACGGATGCCGCGGGTTCGATTCCCGCCTCCATGGCCACCCGAGCGCTCAGCGGGAAGACCGCGTACCTCCATCCCCCGGAGCGGGATCGGGTCCGCTCTCCCACGCTCCCAACAGCTTTCGCGCGATTCTGTCGAGCGCTGCCTGATCGTCGCGGTCCAGCGCCGACAGCATGGTCGTCTCGTTCTCGGTGTGCGCGACGACGACCCGGTCGACCAGTTCTCGGCCCTCCTCGGTGAGCGCCACCCGCACGGCCCGCCGATCCACCCGATCCGCGATGCGCCGCACCAGACCCGCCGCCTCCAGCCGGTCGATCCGCCCGGTCATGCCCGCACGCGACAGCATCAGGGTGTCCGCGAGCACCGAGGGGTTGAGCTCGAACGGCGCACCCGAACGACGAAGTGCGGCAAGCACATCGAACTCGCCACGCTGCAACCCGTGCGCGGTGAACACGGATTCGATACGGGCCGTGGCGACGTTCAGCAGTCGACCGAGCCTGCCGAACACCGCCATCGCCGTCAGGTCGAGGTCGGGGCGTTCGCGGCGCCACTGTGCGGCGATCGCGTCTACAGCGTCGGCGGTCGATTCGTCCATGGACAGGATTCTATTCGACGGGATATAGTTCGGTAGCGAATTATCAACCGACGAACGGAACCGTCATGGACACACGCGACATCGCCCTCTGCCTGCCCGAGGACGCCGAGACGCTGGGCACCGACCGCGTCCGGGTGCGGCTGCTCACCGATTCCGAGGCAAGCGACGGCACGGTGAGCACCGTGGAAGTAACCCTCGACCAGGGCGCCGACGGGGCCGCGCCGCACTATCACACCCGCTCCGACGAGCTGTTCTACGTCGCCGACGGCGAACTGCAGGTGATGGCGGGCGACCGCATCCTCACCGTCGGCGCGGGCGGGTCGCTCGTCGTCCCCCGCCGGATGCCGCACGCCTTCGGCGCCACACCCGAGAGCGGGGCCCGCATCCTCATCGCGCTGATGCCGGGCGTGCAGCGATTCGAGTACTTCCGCCTGCTCGACCGGCTCGCGAAGGGCACGGCGGATCACACCGAATTCCTCGCCGCCCAAGCGGAATTCGACAACTACTTCATCGACGCGCCCGCGTGGACAGCCGAACGAAACGCCCAGCGCCGCTGACCTATACGCGGGTGACGCGAATGTGGCCGAGGTTGCACCGGAATCGGGAACATTCCGCGCGAAGGCGCCGGTTGTACGCTGTATGACGTTCTCGGTACCGGTCCTCGTCCGCGGCTACGAGCTCGACACCCAAGGCCACCTGAACCACGCCGTCTACCACCAGTACGGCGAGCACGCGCGCTGGGAACTGCTGCGCGCGGCAGGCATCCCGCAGGACAAGTTCATCGCCAGCGGCATCGGCGCGGTGGTGCTCGAGTCGACGATCAAGTACAAGCGCGAACTGCGCGGCGGCGACGAGGTCACCGTGACCTGCGCCTTCGACTGGCGCGACGGCGAGAAGGTGTTCCGCTTCCACCACCAGATCATCAAACTCGACGGCACGGTCGCCGCCGAGATCACCGTCACCGCGGGCGCGATGGACCTGACCACCCGCCGACTCGTCGCCGACCCCGCAGGCCACTTCCGCTCCCTCGCCGAGAACCCCGAAATCCTCGGGCTCTGACACGGCGGCTGGCGCCGCGGGTTCTCGGCCCGGGGGCCTCGATCTTCCCTCCCTCCGGGCACTCCTTCGTCGCACCCTCCGGTCAGTCCAGATCGAGGCGGCCGAGAACCGGACTGCGTGATCGACTGCGGACGGCGGCGGTAGGCATCGGTCGGCAACTTCGCCGGGGTGCCTGTCGCGCCGTTGCTGTTTTCGTTTGCTGATCGATTGCCCGTGTCGGATACCTGCACGCACTGCGGTTGCCCGAAATTCTCGTCCTGCTAGGCGATCACGCGCCGCTCGGCGGTTTGCCCGGCGCTCCGTAAATCTCGCGAACACCCTCGGTGAAAGGTTCGCTCACGTTATGATCCGAAGCGCCTAGAGGGGTTCTGGCAAATCGCGAGCAGACGAGAAGATCGGAGTGAGTGCCCATGACCGACGCCATCCACCTCCCCGCTAATGCGTCGTCCCGAAGCCGGGGCCCCGCCTTGCGCGGACAGCTGGTGGCCGAGTCCGAGCGCGATGTCTCGGTCCGCGTCGACGGCGGGACCTGGACCTTCGATCGCCGCGATATCCTGCGGCTCACCGAGGAGCGTGCGGCGGAGGGTCGGCAGGTGCAGGTCGACATCCGCCCCGGCGCCACCGCCGATTTCACCCGCCGGATGCGCGTGGAACTCGTCGAACGACCCATCACGCTGGCCCCCGCACCGTCGGAGGCCCTCGGCGACGAGCAGCTCGCCGAAGCCACCCGCAGCTGGGCGGCGAAACTGCGGATCGCCGAGCGTGGCGGCACCTCAGGGGCGACGTTCACTTTCCACGACGGCATCAACTGCGACAGTCTCGACTGAAGCGGCCGACACAGTCATGGAACGCGCGACCGACGCGGTGCTCATCGTCTCCGAAACCGACGACCTGCACGCCGACGCACTGGCCGTCACGTTGCGCGAGCACCACCGCATCGATCCCATCCGGCTCGACCTGCGCGACTTCCCTTCCGAGACAGGCAGTTTCCGTCTCGACAAGGCCGGAACGAATCGGGCGTTGTCGCATGTGCACGGCCTGGACGACGTGCGCGCGGTGTGGTGGCGCAGGCCGCACCCGTGCCGCGTCCCGCACGGTGTGCGCGCCGCCGACGACGAATTCCGCCAGGCCGAATGCGACGGTTTCCTCCAGGGGATGCTGTGGTCGATCCCGGCCTACTGGGTGAACGACCCGGCCGCCGAACGCACCGCGAGCCGCAAGATCGTGCAGCTCGAAACGGCACACCGGGCCGGTTTCGCCGTCCCGGAGACACTCATCACCAACGACCCGGACGAGGCGCGCAGTTTCGTCGAATCCCGTTCGGTACCCGTGGTTTACAAACGCACCGGCACGGGCCGTGGCGAGTTCTCCGAGACGCGCATCATCACCCGGCCCGAGCTGGGCCGGCTCACCTCGATCCGTTCGACGCCGACGACCTTCCAGGATTACGTGGACGCCACCTGCGATCTGCGGGTGGTGTGGGTCGACGGCGTCGAATGGGCGGTGCGCATCGATTCACAGGCGGGTGTCGGCCGGGTCGACTCGCGGCTCGACACCTCGGTGGCGTTCGCCCCCGACCGGCTGCCCGCCTCGGTAAGCAAGTCGCTGGCCACCCTGATGGGCGCGCTCGGCTTGAGTTTCGGCGTGGTCGACCTGCGCTTGGGCGTCGACGGCGAGTACTACTTCCTCGAGGTGAATCCGCAGGGCCAGTTCGCCTACCTGGAGATCAAGACGGGGCTACCCCTGTTCACCAGCCTGGCGAACCTGCTGGTGCAGGGTGACGGGGCGGTACCCGGTTGGTGATCAGTCCAGGGTTCTCGGCCGCCTCGATCTGGACTGAGCGGAGGGTGCGACGAAGGAGTGCCCGGAGGGAGGGAAGATCGAGGCCTCCCGGGCCGAGAACCCGCGGCGCCAGCCGCTATGTCTCAGGGTTCTTGCGGCGGTTGGCGCCGCCGCGCCCGCGCAGCTCGACATGCGATTCGACCAGCACATTGTGAATGAAGCCGTACGAGCGGCCGGTCGCCCTGGCCAGGGAGCGGATGCTGGCACCCGCCTCGTACTGCTTCTTCAGCTGGGACTGCAACCTGTCACGGGACTTACCCGTGACCCGGGTGCCCTTCCCCAGCGCGGTCTTGCCTGTCGATGTTGCCTTGGCCGATCGAGCGGCCTGTCTCGCACTGTCGCTCATGGCTTCCTCCGAGTCGCCGAGCAGCTCATTCCAGGCTAGACACTCCGCACCCGGTGATCAACGGAAAACAGTGACGAACCTCACGAAAACCCCGCGAGTTCCCTCGCGACACACCGATCTCCTGGCCGAAGGCCGGTCCGCTCAGGCGAGATCGATGAGTTCGGCGTACTCGGCCGACCAGTGGTCCTCGGTGCCGTCGGGCAGCAGGATCACCCGTTCCGGGTTCAGCGCCTCGGCCGCGCCCGGGTCGTGGGTCACCAGCACCACCGCGCCCGCGTAGGTGCGCAGCGCGTCGAGGACCTGTTCGCGCGAGACCGGGTCGAGGTTGTTGGTCGGCTCGTCGAGCAGCAGCACGTTGGCCGCCGAGGAGACGAGACCGGCCAGCGCGAGACGGGTCTTCTCACCACCGGACAGGGTGCCCGCCGGCTGCTCGAGCTGCGGGCCGCTGAACATGAAGGCGCCGAGCAGACTTCGCAGTTCCTGTTCGCCCGCGTCCGGGGAGGCGTGGCGGATGTTCTCCCACACCGTCGCCTGGTCGTCGAGGGTGTCGTGTTCCTGGGCGAAGTAACCGACCTTGAGACCACGGCCCTGTTCGACACCACCGGCGGTGGGTGTCTCCACCCCGGCGAGCAGTTTCAGCATGGTGGTCTTACCGGCACCGTTGAGGCCGAGCACCACGACGCGAGATCCCTTGTCCACGGCGAAGTTCACGCCGGTGAAGATCTCGAGCGAACCGTAGAGCTTGGTCAGATCCTTGACCATGAGCGGAGTCTTGCTGCACGGCGCGGGTTCGGGGAACCGGATGCGGGCCACCTTGTCGGCCACGCGCACGTCGTCGAGTTCGGAGATCAACCGTTCGGCGCGACGCACCATCTGGTGTGCCGCAGCGGCTTTGGTGGCCTTGGCGCCGAGCTTGGCGGCCTGCTGACGCAGCGCGCTCGCCTTCTTCTCCGCGTTGGCGCGCTCGCGGACGCGGCGCTGCTCGTCGGTGGCGCGGGCGTCGAGGTACTTCTTCCAGCCCATGTTGTACACGTCGGGCTCACCACGCACGGCGTCGAGGAACCACACCTTGTTCACCACGGCATCGAGCAGGTCCACATCGTGGCTGATGACGATCAGGCCGCCGTCGTGGTTCTGCAGGAACCCGCGCAGCCAGGTGATGGAGTCGGCGTCGAGGTGGTTGGTCGGCTCGTCGAGCAGCAGGATGCGGTCGGAGCGCCCGCCGCTGCCGTCGGAGGCGGAGAACAGGATGCGGGCCAGCTCGATGCGGCGGCGCTGACCACCGGACAGGGTGCGCAGCTGCTGGTCGAGGATCCGGTCGGGCAGGCCGAGGCTGTTGCAGATACGCGCGGCCTCGCTCTCGGCGACATAACCGCCGAGAGAGGAGAACTGGTCTTCCAGGCGCCCGTACTTGCGGATGGCCTTCTCGCGTTCGGCGTCGTCGGCGACCTCGGCCATGCGCAGCTGCTGCTTTTCCATGTCGCGGATCAGCGCGTCGAGACCGCGGGCCGACAGCACGCGGTCGCGGGCGATCACGTCGAGATCGCCCTCCTTGGGATCCTGCGGCAGGTAACCGATCTCGCTGGAGCGCGTGATCTTCCCGGCGTAGGGCTCGCCCTCACCCGCGAGGATGCGCAGGGTGGTGGTCTTGCCCGCGCCGTTGCGCCCGACCAGTCCGATCCGGTCGCCGGACTGCACCCGCAACGCCGGCCCGGGGGCCGAGAGCAGGGTGCGGACTCCGGCCCGGACCTCCAGGTCGGTCGCCGTGATCACAGAGCTTCTCCTCGATGTCGAAAGCAGATGGTCGCCGAACCGTCTCCATGGTGCACCGACGGTTCCGGCAAGAACCACTTATTTTACCGCCCCGCCGCCGGTGCCTCGAACCTGGCGCCGACGGATGTGAGCGTGGTTACTCTCGTCGCATGACTACCGATCTAGTTGGCCGTACCGCTCTCGTCACCGGCGCCAGCCGGGGCATCGGCTTGGCGACGGCCGCCGAACTGCTGCGCGCGGGCGCGAATGTGCTGATCACCGCCCGCAAACCCGAACCGCTGGAAGCCGCCGCGCAGGAGTTGCGCGCTCTCGGGCACAAGGGCCAGGTGAGCACCGTCGCGGGCAACTCCGGTGACGCCGACGCGCGGGCCGAGGCCGTGTCCCGGGCGGTCACCGAGTTCGGTTCGCTCGACATCCTGATCAACAACACCGGCATCAACCCGGTGTTCGGTGCGCTGATGGACGCCGATCTCGGTGCGGTGAGCAAGATCTTCGACGTGAACGTCGTGGCCGCGCTCGGCTATGTCCAGCAGGCCTACAAGGCGTGGATGGCTGAGCACGGCGGTGCGGTGGTGAACGTGGCGAGTGTGGCCGGTATCCGCTCCTCGGGGGTGATCTCGGCCTACGGCGCCTCCAAGGCGGCGCTGATCCGGCTCACCGAGGAGCTGGCGTGGCAGCTCGGCCCGAACATCCGGGTGAACGCGGTCGCTCCCGGTGTGGTGAAGACCAAGTTCGCCGACGCCCTGTTCTCCGCCGATGAGGAACGGGCGGCGAGCGTGTATCCGATGAAGCGCCTTGGCTCCCCCGAGGACGTGGCGCGCCTGATCACCTTCCTGGTGTCGGACGAGGCGTCCTGGATCACCGGCGACTGCGTCCGCGTCGACGGCGGGTTGCTGGCCACCGGCGGCATCTGAAACCGGCGGGGTGGGGGCAGGCTCGCCCCCACCCCGCTCAGTCTTCGCGGGCGCCCGCCAGCGCCTCGTCACCCTTGGCGGCGGCACGCTCGGCCTCGGCGCGCACGAGCGGGTCGTCACCCTTGGCGGCGGCACGCTCGGCCTCGGCACGGGCGAGCGGGTCGATCACCTCGACGGTCGGCTTTCCGGTGACGCCCAGCGGATCACGCACCGGCAGATTCGCGCGTGCGCCACCCTCGTCGAGACCCCACCGGTCGTGCAGCCTGCGCAAGAAATCCGGTGCGTACCAGTTGGCCTCGCCGAGCACCTTCATCGCGGCGGGCAGCAGGAACCCGCGGACCAGGGTGGCGTCCACGATCACCGCCAGCGGCAAACCGATGCCGAACGCCTTCATGAACGTGATGTCGGAGGCCAGGAAACCGAGGAACACCAGCGAGATCAGGATGGCGGCCGCGGTGACGATGCGCCCGATCCGTTCCAGGCCGAGGGCGACGGCCGCCTCGTTCTTGCCGGTGCGGTCGTACTCCTCCCGGATGCGCGAGAGCAGGAACACCTGGTAGTCCATCGCCAGGCCGAACGCGGCGGCGAACAGCATCACCGGAACGGTGGCCGAGAGGTCACCGGTGACGGTGAAGCCGAGCACTCCCGACAGGTGCCCGTCCTGGAATATCCAGACCAGCGCACCGAAGGTGGCGGTGAGGCTGAGCGCGCTGAGGATCACCGCGAGCACCGGGAGCACCACGCTGCCGGTGAGCAGGAACAGCACGATCAGCATCAGGATCACCACGAAGCCGAGCGCCCACGGCAGGGCGTCTTCGATGGCGTTCACCGAGTCCACATTGGCCGCCGCGACCCCGCCGATCAGGATCTCGCTCGGAACCTGCTGGGCGCGAAGCTGTTCCACCAGGGCACCGAGTTCGTGGCTGTCACCGGTGGACGGGACGATCGAGAGGTAGGCGGCGCGCTCGGCCCGGAAGCGGGCATTGAGCGCGGTCGGTTCGGCCAGCCGCCCGCCCTGGGCGTAGCTGCCGGTCGCGGTGTCGACGCGGCGCACGTTGTCCAGGTCCGACATCGTGCGCGCGATGGCGTCCAATCCCTCGGCGCTGTAGGCACTGTCGGGCAGCACCGCGACCAGGGTGTCCTGGTCGCTGTCGCCGAAGTCGCGCTGCACGGTCTCGGCGACCTGCCGCGAATTCATCGACGCAGGCAGCACCCGTTCGTCCGGGAAGCCGAGTTTCACCCCGAGGAACGGGGTGCCCAGCAGCAACAGCACCGCGGCGACGGCGAGCCCGATCGGGATCGGTTTGCCCATGACGGCGGTGGCCAGTTTGTGCCAGGCGCCCTCACCCGGTGCGGGCCGTGGCGCGCGCAGGAACCACCAGCCGAGCTGACCACGGTCGATGTTGGTGCCGAGCAGCAGCAGGATCGCGGGCAGCACGGTCAACGAGACCAGGGCGGCCAGGCCCGCGACGATCACGCCCGCGTACCCCATCGACCGGATGGCAAGCAGCGGGAAGAACACCAGACCGGCCAGCGCCACCGCGACGGTGAGCGCCGAGAACGCGACGGTGCGGCCCGCCGTGCGCAGGGTGGCACGCACGGCGGCGGCCGGGGCGCGGCCCTCGGTGAGCTCGTCGCGGTAGCGGTTGACGATCAGCAGGCTGTAGTCGATGGCCAGGCCGAGCCCGAGCAGGGTCGCCACGTTGGTAGCGGTGACCGCGAGCGGGGTGAACACCGCGAGCAACCACAGCGTGCCCATCGTCATCAGCACGGTGACCACGGCGACCAGCAGCGGCAGGCTCGCCGCGACCAGCCCACCGAACACGAACAGCAGCGCCAGCAGCGTGAGCGGGAACGCGATGGCCTCGCCCTTGACGATGTCGGTCTTGCTCTGTTCGACGGTCTCGTGCATGAGCATCGCGAAACCGCCCACGCGGACCCGCAGTTCGCCCTGGGTGCCCGCGAGATCGGCGGCGACGGCGGCGACCCGTTCGTCGATCTCGCGTTCACTGCCGAGGACCGTGGCCACGATCAGGCCCTGTTTGTTGTCGATGCTGCGCAGCGCGGGCTGGTGGGTCGTCCAGTAGGACAACACATCGGTGATGCCTGCGCGTTCCTGCAGGTTGGCGACGAGCGCTGTCGCGGCGGCGGTGGACTCGGGGTCGTCGACCGAGTCCTCGGTCTCCACCAGCAGCACCAGATTCGGTGGGCCCTGGCCGAATTCGTCGCGCAGCACATCGAGCGCCCGGCTGGACTCGCTGCCGCTGTCGGTGTAACCGCCGCCCTCCACCCGGTCGAACAGCGTCGCGCCGAGTGCTCCGAGCACCAGCGCGAGCACCGCGAAAACACCGAGCACCCAGCGGCCACGCCGCTTGGTGAATTCGAACACCGGTATACCCCTGTCTCGTCGAGCAACACTGCGGCACGCATCTCGACGTGCGGTATTCGGTGTCACCCGGTCGGCCCGCCTCGTCGGCCCGATCCTGCTGGCGGGTCGGCGCGTTCGCCCGGCGATGTTAGCAACCCCGCGACGTTCGCGCCGTCGCTCGGACTACCCGAACTACCGGGTAGCGATCCTGGGTCGCGTTGCGGTCAGCCGAGACCGAGCGACGAGGTGGCCAGGATGCGGCGCAGGCGAGATGGCAGAGCGGCGAACAGCGCGCTCATCGCGGCGACGGTGCCGGATAGATCGTCGTGGCCGGACAGATACGAACGTTGTCGGGCCGGGGTCAGATCGAAGAATGCCTCGAAGAAGATCGGCAGGTCCTGGGGTGGCAGGGCGAGCAGTGCTCGCAGACCTGCTCGGCGCAGGGCGGCGACGGTCCGGGCTCGGACGGTCCATGGTGAGCCGCCGTCGACGACGAGGTCTGCGGTTGCCAGCGAGGCGGCGACGCTGTACCCCGTCGCCGGGTGGATGAGCCCACCGGCCGCCCCGAAGCGACCAGCTCCGGGCTTGCCCCCTGCCACCGGAAACCGCACTCGCTCAAGGCGTTCCGTGCCGGTGAGTGGGATGCCGCGGACTCGCAGCCGATGTTCGAGGCGGGCGCGCAGGACCTCGGGTGTCAAGGCGGGGCGACCGACCAGGCAGGTTTCCTCGAACAGCATCGCGTCGGCGCCGAGCGGCACGGCGTAGAGGAACGAGCGCGGGTCGTGGGGTCCCGCGCCGTTGTCGAGTCGCCAGTCCATGAACAGGGTCGGGGCGGAACCCAGTGTGGCCCGGTCCACGACGACCCCGTAGGCGGTCTGCTCGGGCCGTCGTGGCTGCCGTGCGAGCCCACGTGCGTCGACGACCCGCCCCTCGAATGTCTCGCCGCGGGCCGTGCGCACCACACCCGTCTTCACCGAGACGACCTCGTCGGCGATCACGCGCGCACCGTCGAGCGTCAGCGACCGCTGCAGGGCCTCGGTATCGAGCACCTGATAGGCGCGGTCGAGCCGGTGCTCCCCCACCGCCCACGCGGTCGGTGCGTCGACCGTCGCCGCAATGACGGTGGTGTCGAGCCATGTCGGCAATTCGTCGGCCCAGGCGGCGTAGGTCGGCGTCCAGGTTCTGCCAGGGCGCGGGTCGATCGCGACAACGGACAGGCCGCGGGCGCGGGCCCGGTGCGCCACCGCGCGCCCGGCGGGACCGAGTCCGGCGACGATCAGATCAGCACGCACCATTCGGTAATTCGATCAGATCGACTGGCGAGGCTGTTCGTCTCGTCCCCGATCACCGGAATCGCGGGCGTGGAATCAAGCGCCGTCGCATCACGGGCACGCACCGTTTCGGCATCGCTTCCTCGCGCCGATCACGCCGGTCGGTAATGATGGGGTGCATGAGGTCCATCTGGAAGGGCTCGATCGCCTTCGGGCTGGTCAATGTCCCGGTCAAGGTGTACACCGCGACCGAGGACCATGACATCCGGTTTCACCAGGTCCACGCCAAGGACGGGGGCCGGATCAAATACGACCGGGTCTGCCAGGTGTGCGGGAACTCGGTGCAGTTCTCCGATATCGACAAGGCCTATGTCTCGCCCGACGGTGAGCAGGTGGTACTCACCGACGAGGACTTCTCCAAACTGCCCGCCGCGGAGAAGCACGAGATTCCGGTGCTGGAATTCGTGCCGTCGGACCAGATCGACCCGGTGCTGTTCGACAAGAGTTATTACCTGGAACCCGATTCGGCGACGCCGAAGGCATATCAGCTGCTCGCGGCCACGCTCGAGCGCATCGACAAGACCGCCCTCGTGCATTTCACGCTGCGCCAGAAAACCCGCCTGGCCGCATTACGGGTCCGCGACGGCGTGCTGGTGTTGCAGACATTGTTGTGGCCCGACGAAGTACGTGCCGTCGACTTCCCCTCCCTCGAAGACGCGCCAACGCCACGCCCGCAGGAATTGAAGATGGCCGAAACGCTGGTCGAGTCGATGTCGGGTGATTTCGATCCGGGCGAATACACCGACGAATACCAGATCGAATTGCAGAAACTGCTGGACGAGGCGATCGCCAGCGGCACCGGCAAGGTCGAATCCACCGCCGCCGAACCGGCCGAGCAGCCCGATGCCGAGGTGGTCGATCTGGTGGCCGCCTTGCAGCGCAGCCTCGAGGCGAGCGGGCGGCGGGAAGGCGAGTCGGCCGCCCCGAAGAAGAAGCCGGCGAAGAAGGCCGCGGCCAAGAAAGCGGCACCGCGCAAGACTGCGAGCAAATCCACGGCGAGCAAGTCCACGGCCCGCAAGGGGGCCTAGGGCACACTGGCCCCATGGATCGAGCGATCGTCGTCGTACCGATGGGTCTTGGGCACCTGCGTCAGGTCCTCGACCTCGGGCATCAGGTTTTCGACACGACGACCAAGCCGTATACGTCCTGGTCGCTGACGGCCGTCGCCGAGCATCTGGACAGCCCCGACAACGCCTGCTGGGTGGCCCTGGACTCCGATCGGGTGGTCGGGTTCGTGCTCGGTTCGATGGAGTTCGAGCACCGTGACGACTGGGCCTACCTCGAGTGGATCGCGGTGGCGCCGGATATGCAGGGGCACGGCATCGCCCGGCGGTTGGTCGACGTCTGCTCGGAGGCGTTGTTCGCGCGCGGTGCCCAGCACATCGTCACCGACGTGGAGGAGCGCAACGGCGCCTCGGCGGCGCTGATGCGGCGCAGCGGTTTCGTGCCCGCCGCGACGGTCACCCTGCTGGTGCGCACCAATCCCGAGACGCCGGGCGACGACCCGCTGCCGCCGATCGCCAAACACGACCTCGTCCGGCGCGGCCGTCTGTCGCTCGACCACCCGCGACGATGAGAAGGGGCGCGAACCCTTCGGTTCGCGCCCCTTGTCGAGGAATGCGTCAGACGTTCGCCGTGCAGGCGGACAGGATGACCCGCGCGGGACGCGGCGACGCCGAGCCCAGGTCGGGGAACGGCGGGGCGCTCAGACCGAGCACATCCACCGCCGAACGCTCGGCGGCGGCCAGCGAGTGGTCCCACGACCAGCCGAACCGGTAGTCGGCGCCCTGGGCCACCGCACCGCAGGCGTTGCGGAACGAGACGACCACCTGGCAGTCCCACACACCGCATTCGGCGAGCGCGGCGTGCTGGGCGTCGGCCCAGCTGCCGTAGTTCACCGCGGACGCCACCACGGCCTCCTCCGACGACAGCGCGAGCGCGCCGTAGAGGTCACCGGCGGCGGCCTGGAAACCGCCATCACGTGACACGGCGGTGTAACCGGGCGCTTCGGCGATCGCCACACCGCTGGCACCGGCGGCGGCCGGACCCGCGGCGACCACCGTGAACGCGGCCACCGCGGATACGGCGGCCACACCGAGGGCGTACTTGCCCACAACAGACATCAGAATTCTCCCCGTCGAAAGTTCGGTCCCAGACCGGGACCACCCCCAATCATGAACGCCCACAGCCGCACCGAGAAATACCTTTCCCGAATAGCTCTACCCAGCGAGTTCCTCGCGCGCCCGCATCAACGCGAACCCCAGCAGATTCAGCCCCCGCCATCGCACCGGATCACCCGCCCGCTCGTCGGTCGCCGACAGCCCGATCCCCCACACCCGGTCCATCGGACTCGCCTCCACGAGCACCCGCCCCGCCGTGCCCGCCAGATACGACCGCAACCCCGCATCCGATCCGAACTTGGCCACACTGCCCGCCACGACAATCAGAACAGCAGGTATTTCGGCATGTCTCCCCGCTCGACTGCCGCACACAATTCTTCGACCGATCGCACGGTCCACCCCGTCTCTAGTTTTGGTCAGATGAACTATATAGGCGCCCGAGCTACGTGCCAAGGGCTTTTCGTGGTGGCACCGAGCGCGCCGAGCAGGAGGCCCATGCCTCGCAAGGCCCGCAAGTTAGACGGACGTCCAACTATTGGTGAGGGTTTGGCTCGAGGCAATTCGAACCGTTGTCGGGGAGGGTCGGGCGCGGCTTGGATGACCGAGTTCATCAATGGCGAGCAATTCGGGAGTACAAGTGAAATTCCGTCGGGTACTGGCGATCCCGGTCCTCATGGCAACCGCTGCCCTGACCCTCACGGCATGCGGCTCGGGCGACGCGGAATCGGGCACTGTCGTCCGGATCGGCACCACCGACAAGGACAAGGCCTGGGATGTGTTCGAGCAGAAGGCCGCGGAGCAGGGCATCACGCTCGAGATCACCAACTTCTCCGATTACCAGCAGCCCAACGCGGCGCTGTCGCAGAAGCAGATCGACGTCAATCTCTTCCAGCACCTGCAGTTCCTCGGCCAGTACAACGTGGCGAGCTCGGACACGCTGACCCCGATCGGTTCGACCTACATCGTGCCGCTGGGCCTGTACTCCAAGAAGCACAAGGCGGTGGCCGACATCCCGCAGGGCGGTGAGATCGCGATCCCCAACGATCCGACCAACCAGGCCCGTGCCCTGTTCGTACTGCAGGCCGCCGGGTTGCTGAAACTCACGGGCACCTCGGCTCAGCCCACACCGGCCGATATCGACAAGGGCGCGTCCAAGGTGAAGGTGACCCCGGTCGACGCCGCGCAGACCGCCCTGTCGCTGGCCTCGGTGGACGGTTCGGTGATCAACAACACCTTCCTCGAGCGCTCCGGCATCGACCCGCATTCGGCGCTGTACAAGGACGATCCGAAGAATCCGGCCGCCGAGCCCTACATCAATGTGATCGTCACCCGCGCGGAGGACAAGACCGACCCGACCTATCTGAAGCTGGTCGAGATCTGGAAGGACCCGGCCGTGGCCGCCGCCCATGCCGAGGTCACCAAGAACACCGCGGTCGCCGTGACGCGACCGGGCGCCGAGCTCGAACAGATCCTCGACCGGGTGCAGCAGGGCATCCGGGCGAACAGGTGAGTTCCGCCGCCGCTGTCGAATTCCGTTCGGTCACCAAGGTATTCGGCAGCGGCGCGGACGAGCACGTCGCTCTCGACGGTATCGATCTGCGCATCGAGCACGGTGAGATCTTCGGGGTGATCGGCTATTCCGGTGCGGGCAAGTCCACCCTGGTGCGGTTGATCAATGCCCTGGAGAAGCCGACATCGGGCACCGTCACGATCTCCGGCACCCCGATCACCGGGGTGCCGGAGTCGGCCGTGCGTACGCTGCGCCGCGATATCGGCATGGTGTTCCAGCAGTTCAACCTCTTCCGATCGCGCACGGCCGCGGGCAATGTGGAGTACCCGCTGAAGGTGGCGGGCTGGAAGCGCGCCGAACGCAAGGCGCGGGTAGCAGAACTGCTGGAATTCGTCGGTCTCACCGACAAGGCCCGTGCCTATCCCGATCAGCTCTCGGGTGGGCAGAAGCAGCGCGTGGGAATCGCCAGGGCGCTGGCCACGTCCCCGTCGCTGCTGCTCGCCGACGAGGCGACCTCCGCGCTCGACCCGGAAACCACCGGTGAGGTGCTGCGACTGCTGAAGAAGGTCAACGCCGAACTCGGGGTGACCATCGTGGTGATCACCCACGAGATGGATGTGATCCGCGCGGTCGCCGACCGGGTCGCGGTGCTCGCCGAGGGCCGGATCGTCGAATTGGCGTCCACCTTCGATGTTTTCGCGGCGCCGAGGGCCGAGTCGACGCGGTCGTTCGTCGGCACCGTGCTGCACAACCGGCCTGATGCCCGCGAACTGGACCGGCTGCGGGAGTTGCACGGCGGCAGGCTGGTCACCGTCGACGTCGACGACCACAGTGGCATCGGTGCGGCGCTGGCCGCCGCGACCGCCGCCGATGTGCGCTTCGAGATCGTCTACGGCGGCGTGAGCACGCTGCAGGACAAGACCTTCGGCAGCCTCACCCTGGCCTTGCACGGACCCGACGACGCGGTGGATCGCGTCGTCGCCGATCTGGAACGGAAGCGCTGAGATGGACACCGACTGGGAGAAACTGCGCCCCATCCTGTTCGAATCCATCGGGACGACCGTCTACCTGGTCGGCGTGACGTTCGTCGTGGCGGGCCTGATCGGCCTGGCGCTCGGCACCGCGCTCTACACCACCCGCAAGGGCGGCCTGCTCGCCAACACCCCGATCCACCTGGTGCTCAATGTGATCGTGAACGTGGTGCGCCCGATTCCGTTCATCATCCTGCTGGCCGCACTCGGCCCGGTCACCCTCGAGGTGGTCGGCACCACCATCGGCTCCGAGGCCGCGCTGTTCGTGATGATCGTGGCCGCCTCGTTCGGCATCGCCCGCATCGTGGAACAGAACCTGGTCACCGTCGACCCCGGGGTCATCGAAGCGGCCCGCGCGGCGGGTGCGGGCCCGCTGCGCATCATCCTCACGCTGCTGATCCCGGAGGCGCTCGGCCCACTGATCCTCGGCTACACCTTCGTGGTGATCGCGATCGTCGACATCTCCGCCATGGCGGGCACCGTCGGCGGCGGCGGACTGGGCGACTTCGCCATCGTGTACGGCTACCAGCAGTTCCGATGGGAGGTCACCTTCGTCGCCGTCCTGATCATCATCGCCGGCGTCCAGGCCGTCCAGTTCCTCGGCAACTGGCTGGCCCGGAAGGTGTTGCGCCGCTGAATCACCCGGTGCCCGGAGCTAGGCCGAGCGCACGCCCCCGAGTCCCGGTGTGGGACAGACCTCGGCGTCGTGCCGGGCCCGGCGCGGGCCGCTGGTCCCCACCGGGCCGCCGAGACCGGTCGAGGCCACCTGCTCGGTGGGCACTCTCGGACCGGTGTGGAAGCTGCGGGCGATCATCGCCGACCTCAATTGCCACAGCCCCGAGGCCTGCGCCGGGTCGAGCCCGGTGAGCTGGGCGACGCGCCGCAGCCGGTAGTCGACGGTGTTGGTGTGGATGTGCAGCAGGCGGGCTGTGCGCTGCCGGTTCATGTTGTTGGCGATGTGCACGCGCAGCGTTTCGTACAGCTCGGGGTGCTTGTCCAGCGGGGCGAGCAGTTCACCGAGCCGGGCGCGGCCGGGACCTGGCCGGGTGAGCTGGTATTCCAGCGCCAGATCGCCGAAGCGGTACAGGCCGGGTTCGCAATCGAGCCGCTCCACCATGTCGAGCAGTTCGTGAGCGCGCTGCGCCGCGTCGGGGATCTCGGCCGCGGGCGAAGTCACCAGCGCTGCGGTCACATCCACGCGGGCGGCCCGCGACAGGGCCTCGACGAGGCCGTCGAGCTGATCGTCGGCGAGCAGGTCGGCCGGAATGAGCAGCGTGCCACCGTCGACCGACAGCAGCGACAGCGCCTGCTCCCCGCACCGGTGCGCCAGCGCGGCCTGCACTCGGCGCAGCTTGCGCCGCGCGACCACCGAGGAGTTCAGCCGGGCATCGTGCTCGTCGGGATGCTCCCCGATCGAAAGGGCGAGTACCGCATACGATTCGGCCACCGAGATCCCGCACTCGCGGGCCATCGTGATGGTCGGCTGACCGGCGAGCAGGGCGGAGGTGAGCGTGTGCACGGCGGTGTGGTGCTCACCGGCGATCTCGCGGTGCTCGCGGATGTAGGCGCGAGTCACGGTGGTGCACAGGACATCCGAGATGGCGATCAGCCTGCGGAACTCGTCGGGCAGGCTCATCCCGGCGCAGGCCGCGTCGAAACCGATCCGGAAACCCTCGTGCAGCGCGTGCAGGATCGTGTCGATGGGCACGCCCTCGCGCGCCCACCCCGACGCCGCGACCGCGAGCCGGTGCAGCTTGGCCTCCTCGTCGCGCCCGTCGAGCAACCCGGCGCAGATCTCGAGGCACATCCTCGTCACCGAGGTCACCTCGCCGGAGATCGCGTCACCGGGCAACGTCCGGCAGGTCGCCACGTTGTTCACGAAATGGGTGACCAGCGTGGATGTCAGCCCCCTGTCCACTGGGATCGTCATCGTCGACTCCTCCTCGTTCACACCGTTCGGTGCTGCTTCCCCGGTACCTGTCCCAACGTGATGGCCGACACCGAGGTCTTGTTCGTGACATGACTGTAGGGTGAGTAACCGCTCACCTTCTACTCCTCTTTCCCGCGAGGTGCACCGATGCCCCCACAAGCCGATAAGCAGCGCAAACGTCCGAAACAGGATCGGGCACGGGAGACGCGGGCGCGCATTCTGGAGGTATCCGCTCACCTTTTCGGCACCCGCGGCATCGGCAACACCTCGACCAACCGGATCGCCAGCGAGGCGGGCATCAGCATCGGCACGCTCTACCGGTATTTCAACGACCGCGACGAGATCGTGAAAGAGCTGACCGACAGCCTGTTTCTGCAGGTGGAGGACCGATACAGCAAGTTCCTCACCGTCGCCGCGGACAAGACACCGCGCGATTCGGTGGCCGAGGTGATCCGCACCGCCGTGCAGATTCTCGTCGCCAACGGGCCCCTGGTCCGGGCACTCGTCGCCGATCTGCACTTCTACGGCAGCGGTATCCCCGAATTCGAGCCGCGGCTGCGCATGATCATCAAGCTGTATCTGATCCACCTGCTCGGCCCGACCAAGACCATCGATATCGACACGATGGCGTTCGTGGTGCTCAACGCCGGTTTCGCCACGGCGCTGCGGTCGGTGGAAATGGAAGACGAGGGCCTGGACCGCGATGTGGTGATCGACCAGACCGCCGACATGATCGGCGCCTGGATCGCCTCGGCACTCGAGGCAGAAGCGGCCCGATAACGCGACGGGCCCGGATCCCGCGAGAGGATCCGGGCCCGGTGTTGCGTGTCGATCAGCGCGCGTTGGCGGTGCAGATCGCGTCGACGACGTGGGCGCCGCTCAGGTTGGCCGAACCGGTGTTGGCCAGCATGGCGGTCGGGGTCAGCTCGGTCAGGCTCTCGTAGGCCGTGCGCTCGGCATCGGCCCGGGTGGGGCCGGACGCCCACGCGAGGCCGTCGTTGCTCTGGACCAGAACGCCGCAGCCGTTGGCCCAGGTCATGACCTCGTTGCAGTCGGCCAGGTGGCAGTCGGCGATCGCCGCGGCGATGGCGGCCTCGGCGCTGCCCTCGTTCACACTGATGCCGTAGATGGCCTCGTTGTCGCTCAACGCGACCGACGCCCACTGGTCACCCGCGGCGCTCGCCGAGCCGGCGCCCAGCACCGAACCGGCCGCAAGGCCGAGTGCCACAACGGCGAAGCCGGCCTTACTCATGAAACTCATTCAAATGTTCTCCTCTGGAAACGGTTCCGGAAGTCCGGAACCTTCCAGATCATCATCGAAAGTTCGGTAATAGCCAACTCCAGGGGTAAAAGTGTCGACGCAAAAGAGCCCGGATCCACTCGGAGATCCGGGCTCGATCGCTACGGCGTTCAGCTCGCGTTGGTGGTGCACACCGTTTCGAGCACGGTGCCGCCCGCCATCTGCGACGAGCCGAGGTTGACGAGCAGGTTCTGCGGGGTGCCCTCGGTGAGCGCGAGGTAGGCCTCCCGCTCGGCTTCGGCACGGTTCGAGCCCTTGCCCCAGGCGATGTACTGCTCGTTCTCCACCAGGGCCAGGCAGCCGTTCACCCAGGACACCTCGATGGCGCAGCCGTCCGCGCCGCACTGATCCAGTGCGGCGGCCTCGGCCTCGGCGCGGGTGGGATAGTCGACCGAACGGCCGTAGTTCGACCAGTCGGCGTCCACGGCCATGGCGCCCCACTGGTCACCCGCCGCGCTCGCCGAACCGGCACCCAGCACCGAACCGGCCGCAAGGCCGAGTGCCACAACGGCGAAGCCGGCCTTACTCATGAAACTCATTCGAATGTTCTCCTCTGGAAGCAGTTCCGGAAGTCCGGAACTTTCCAGATCATCATGCAATTCGCGCGAAAGGCCAACCGAAACGCGAAATCTCACATCACCGGCTTCGGTGTATCACCGACGGAGAAAACGACGGGCCCGGATCCTGAGAGAGGGTCCGGGCCCGCGTCTTTGCGTCGATCAGCGCGCGTTGGCGGTGCAGACCACGCGGGCGACCTTGGCACCACTCAGGTCCGAGGACCCGAAGTTCGCGAGCTGGGCGGTCGGGGTGAGCTCGGAGAGCCGCTCGAACGCCGCGCGCGTCGCCTCGGCCGCGGTGCGCCCCGAGGCCGCCGCCACGCCGTCGTCGCTGACGACCAGTGTGCCGCAGCCGTTCGCCCACGAGATCATGACCTTGCAGTCGGCGGCGCCGTTGGTGCCGCAGCTCGCGATCGCCTGCTCGCGCGCCTCTTGCTCGCTCGGCCAGCTGCTGCTCGATCCGTAGGTCCAATCGGTCGTACTGAAAGCGATCGCGCCGAACATGCTCTGCGCGTTCGCGGCGCCGGCACCGAACACCGAGCCGGCCGCAAGACCGAGCGCCGCGACGGCGAAGCCGGCCTTACCCATGAAACTCATCCGAAAGTTCTCCTCTGACACACAGTTCCGCGATCGCGGAACCGACAAGTGGACCACTTCGGACCAGCGGCCGCCAATCGGAGTGATGCACTTCACGTTTCAACACGGACGCGAAAACGCCGCAGGCCCGGCACCCACGCGGGGTCCGGGCCTGCGGCGAAAAGTGTTGTCTAGACCGTGAATCCGAGGGCGCGCAGCTGTTCGCGGCCGTCGTCGGTGATCTTGTCCGGACCCCACGGGGGCATCCAGACCCAGTTGATCTTCAGGTCCTCGACCAGGCCGCTGCGCACCAGGGCGTTGCGGGACTGGTCCTCGATGACGTCGGTCAGCGGGCAGGCCGCCGAGGTGAGCGTCATGTCGAGGGTGCAGATGTTGGCGTCGTCGACGGACATGCCGTAGACGAGGCCGAGGTCGACGACGTTGATCCCGAGTTCGGGGTCGACCACATCGCGCATGGCCTCTTCCAGATCTGCGATGTGCTGGATCTGCTCGGGCGTCAACTCCGCTTCGGGAGTGGGCGCGGCAGTTTCGGTCGTGGCTTCGTCAGCCTTGGTCTCACTCATCACGCATCCCCATTTCCCATGGCAGGCTTGGCATCTTCGGCCGAGGCGATCTGCACGACGGCGTCCTTGAACGCCATCCACCCCAGCAGTGCGCACTTCACGCGCGCGGGGTACTTGGCGACACCGGCGAGGGCGATGCCGTCGCCGATCATGTCCTCGTCGCCCTCGACGGTGCCTCGGCTCGAGATCATCTCGCTGTAGGAGTCGACCACCTTCAAAGCCTGCTGCACCGGCAGGCCGATCACCTGATCGGTGAGGATCGAGGTGGCGGCCTGGCTGATCGAGCAGCCCTGACCGTCGTAGGAGACATCGGCGACCTCGCCCGCGTCGTCGATGTGCACGCGCAGGGTCACCTCGTCACCGCAGGTGGGGTTCACGTGGTGCACCTGGGCACCGAACGGTTCCCGCAGCCCGCGGTGGTGCGGGTGCTTGTAGTGGTCCAGGATCACTTCCTGGTACATCTGCTCCATGCGCATGTTCTATGCAACTCCGAAGAAGGTCTGAGCCTTCCGCACGGCCGTGACCAGTGCGTCGACCTCGTCGAGCGTGTTGTAGGCGGCGAAGGACGCCCGCGCGGTCGCCGCGACTCCGAAGCGGCGGTGCAGCGGCCACGCGCAGTGGTGCCCGACCCGGATGGCGACACCCTGGTCGTCGAGGATCTGACCCACGTCGTGGGCGTGTACCCCGTCGACGACGAACGACACCGCGCCACCGCGATCCACGTTCTCGGTGGGCCCGATGATGCGCACACCCTCGATGGCGCCCAGACCCTCGAGCGCGGCACCGGTGAGCGCGTGTTCGTGCGCGGCGATCGCGTCCATGCCGAGATCCTCGAGATACCGCACCGCGGCGGCCAGACCGACGACCTGCGAGGTCATCGGGGTGCCCGCCTCGAAGCGCTGCGGCGGCGGCGCGTAGGTGGTCTTCTCCATGGTGACGGTCTCGATCATCGACCCGCCCGTGATGTACGGCGGGGTCTCCTCGAGCAGCGCCCGACGGCCGTACAGGCCACCCACACCCATCGGGCCGAACATCTTGTGACCCGAGAACGCGGCGAAATCGACGCCGAGCTCACGGAAGTCCACCCCGAGATGCGGTACCGACTGGCAGGCGTCGAGCACGACCAGCGCGCCGACTTCCTTTGCCCGCCGGACCAATTCGGCCACCGGAGCCACCGCACCGGTGACGTTGGACTGGTGGGTGAACGCGAGAACCTTTGTCGCGGGCGACAGTTCGAGCGAATCCAGGTCGATGCGTCCGTCGTCGGTCACCCCGTACCACTTGAGCGTGGCACCGGTGCGGCGCGCGAGTTCCTGCCACGGCACGAGATTCGCGTGGTGTTCGAGCTCGGTGATCACGATCTCGTCGCCGGGTCCGACCTGGTACGGGAACCGGTCGTCACCGAAGGCGTTGGCCACCAGGTTCAGCGACTCGGTCGCGTTCTTGGTGAACACGATCTCGCCCGCGTCGGCACCGACGAAGCGCGCGATGACCTCCCGCGCGTCCTCATAGGAGTCGGTGGCCTCCTCGGCGAGCTGGTGCGCGCCGCGGTGCACCGCCGAGTTGCGGGTGAGCAGGAAGTCGCGCTCGGCGTCGAGCACCTGCAGCGGGCGCTGCGAGGTGGCACCGGAATCCAGGTACACCAACGGTTTCCCGTCCCGCACCGTGCGGTGCAGGATGGGGAAGTCGGCCCGGATGCGGGCCACGTCGAGGGCCGACCCCGGGACGGACACAGCGGTCATGGTTGTCAGGCTCCAGTGGTCGCGGAGGTGAAGCGCACGTACCCGTTCGCGTCGAGTTCCTCGGCCAGCTCGGAGCCACCCTCGGCGACGATGCGGCCGTTGACGAACACGTGCACGAAGTCGGGCTTGATGTAGCGCAGGATGCGGGTGTAGTGCGTGATCAGCAGGACGCCACCGTCCTCGCGCTCCTTGTAGCGGTTCACGCCGTCGGAGACGATGCGCAGCGCGTCGACGTCGAGGCCGGAGTCGGTCTCGTCGAGGATCGCGATCTTCGGCTTGAGCAGGCCGAGCTGCAGGACCTCGTGGCGCTTCTTCTCGCCACCGGAGAAGCCCTCGTTCACCGAGCGGTCGGCGAAGGCCGAGTCGATGTCGAGCTCCTTCATCGACTCCTTGACTTCCTTGACCCAGGTGCGCAGCTTCGGCGCCTCACCGCGCACGGCGGTGGCGGCGGTGCGCAGGAAGTTCGACATCGAGACACCGGGGACCTCGACCGGGTACTGCATGGCCAGGAACAGGCCGGCGCGGGCGCGCTCGTCGACCGACATGTCCAGCACGTTCTCGCCGTCGAGGGTGATGGTGCCCTGGGTGACGGTGTACTTGGGGTGACCCGCGATCACGTAGGACAGCGTGGACTTGCCCGAGCCGTTGGGGCCCATGATGGCGTGCGTCTCGCCCGACTTCACGGTCAGGTTCACGCCGTTGAGGATCTGCTTGGACTCACCTTCCGGCGTGGTGATCTCCGCGTGCAGGTCCTTGATTTCCAAGGTGGTCATCGAATTCGAATCCTTCGTTGCAGTAAGTGGGTGTCAGATACCGACAGTGGCGAGTTCGGCCTCGATGGCCGCCTCGAGCCGCTCCCGGACCTCGGGGACCGTGACCTTCTGGATGATCTCGAAGAAGAAGCCACGCACGACCAGGCGGCGGGCCACATCCTCGGGGATGCCACGAGCGCGCAGGTAGAACAGCTGCTCGTCGTCGAAGCGGCCGGTGGCACTGGCGTGTCCGGCACCGGCGATCTCGCCGGTCTCGATCTCCAGGTTCGGCACCGAATCGGCGCGGGCGCCGTCGGTGAGCACCAGGTTGCGGTTCGCCTCGTAGGTGTCGGTGCCCTCGGCCGCGGCACGGATCAGCACATCGCCGATCCAGACCGTGCGGGCGTCGCCCTTCGGCGAGGACGGGTCACCCTGCAGCGCACCCTTGTACAGCACATTGGACTTGCAGTTGGGCTCAGCGTGATCGACCAGCAGCCGCTGCTCGAAGTGCTGGCCCGCGTCGGCGAAGTACAGACCGAACAGCTCGGCCTCGCCGCCGGGACCGGCGTAGCGGACGGTGCCCGACAGCCGGACCAGGTCGCCGCCGAGGGTCGCCGACACGTGGCGCAGGTTCGCGTCACGACCCAGCTTCAGGTGGTGCGCGGTGACGTGCACGGCGTCGTCGGCCCATTCCTGGACCGCGACGACGGTGAGCTTGGCGCTGTCACCGAGCACGAATTCGACGTTTTCGGCATAGGTTCCGCTGCCGCGCTGATCGAGCACGATCGTGGCGACGGCGAAGTTGTCCAGCCGGATCTGCAGGTGACCGTAGGCGGTCTTGCCCTCGCCGGGACCGGTGACGGTCACGGTGACGGGGTCGGAAACCTCGGTCTCCTTGCCAACGGTGATGACAGTCGCGGTCTCGAAGCCCGAATAGGCCTGGGCGGCAACGCGATCGGCCGGGGTACCGGCCTGACCGAGCCGGTCGTCGGTACGGTCGACCGTTTCCACGGTGACACCGGCGACTTCGCTCACCTCGACGGTCGCCTGACCGTCGGCCACGGCCGTACCGTCGTGCAGGCCGCGCAGACGGCGCAGCGGGGTGAACCGCCACGCCTCGTCACGACCCGACGGGATCTCGAATGCGTCCACGTCGAACGAGGTGAACACCTCGCCCTTGTTGACCGCGGCGCCCGCGCCCGGGTTCTGGGTCGGCGTCTCGAGCGTCGACATCAGCCCACGGCCCCTTCCATCTGCAGCTCGATGAGCCGGTTCAGTTCCAGTGCGTATTCCATCGGCAGTTCCTTGGCGATGGGCTCCACGAAGCCGCGCACCACCATGGCCATCGCCTCGTCCTCGGTGAGACCGCGGCTCATCAGGTAGAACAGCTGATCCTCGGACACCTTGGAGACCGTGGCCTCGTGGCCCATGGTCACGTCGTCCTCGCGGATGTCGACGTAGGGGTAGGTGTCGGAGCGGCTGATCGTGTCGACGAGCAGCGCGTCACACTTCACCGTCGACTTGGAGCCGTTGGCACCCTTGTTGACCTGGACCAGACCGCGGTACGACGCGCGACCGCCGCCACGCGCCACCGACTTCGACACGATGGTCGAGGAGGTGTGCGGGGCCAGGTGCAGCATCTTGGCGCCGGTGTCCTGGTGCTGGCCGGGGCCGGCGAACGCGACGGAGAGGACCTCGCCGTGCGCGTGCTCGCCGGTCATCCAGACTGCCGGGTACTTCATGGTGACCTTGGAGCCGATGTTGCCGTCGACCCACTCCATGGTGGCGCCCGCCTCGGCCTTGGCCCGCTTGGTGACCAGGTTGTAGACGTTGTTGGACCAGTTCTGGATGGTCGTGTAGCGGCAGCGGCCGCCCTTCTTCACGATGATCTCGACGACCGCGGAGTGCAGCGAGTCGGACTTGTAGATCGGCGCGGTGCAGCCCTCGACGTAGTGGACGTAGGCGTCCTCGTCGACGATGATCAGCGTCCGCTCGAACTGGCCCATGTTCTCGGTGTTGATCCGGAAGTAGGCCTGCAGCGGGATGTCGACGTGCACGCCCGGCGGCACGTAGATGAACGAGCCACCCGACCACACGGCGGTGTTGAGCGCGGAGAACTTGTTGTCGCCAGCGGGGATCACCGAGCCGAAGTACTCCTGGAAGATCTCCGGGTGCTCCTTGAGCGCGGTGTCGGTGTCGAGGAAGATGACGCCCTGGGACTCCAGGTCCTCGCGGATGGAGTGGTAGACGACCTCGGACTCGTACTGCGCGGCGACACCGGACACGAGGCGCTGCTTCTCCGCCTCGGGGATGCCGAGCTTGTCGTAGGTGTTCTTGATGTCCTCGGGCAGGTCTTCCCAGCTCTCGGCCTGCTTCTCCGACGAGCGCACGAAGTACTTGATGTTGTCGAAGTCGATGCCGTCGAGGTTGGAACCCCAGTTCGGCATGGGCTTGCGGTCGAAGATGCGCAGCGCCTTGAGGCGGATGTCGAGCATCCATTCGGGCTCGTTCTTCTTGGCCGAGATGTCGCGAACGACAGCCTCCGACAGGCCGCGTTGCGCACTGGCACCGGCCACATCCGAATCGGCCCAGCCGTAACCGTAGTTACCCAGCGAGGCGATGGTCTCGTCCTGGGTCAGCGGTTGCACCTGGTCGGTGGTCGTCGTCATTCGGCACTCCTTCCGGAGTCGTTCGTTCGTCCCGCCGCGGGCTGTGCGGCGGATGGGATTTTCGGCACCGCGACCAGCGGCACATGGGTGGTGCAGGCGCAATCGCCGTTGGCGATCGTCGCAAGTCGCTGCACGTGGGTGCCGAGCAGGTCGCGGAAAGCGTCCAGTTCGGCGGCGCACAGCTGCGGGAACTCCTCGGCCACGTGGGCCACCGGGCAATGATGCTGGCAGATCTGCACACCGGCACCCACCTGGCGGGTGGTCGCGGCGAAACCGGCGTCGGCGAACGCCTCGGCGATCTCCTCGACCTTGGCCTCGATCACGGGGGCACTGTGCTCGGCGACCGGCTCGATGCCGTCGACGATCGTGCGAACCCGTTTGCGGGCGAACTCGCTGATCGCCTCGTCGCCACCGATCTCACCGAGCTGACGAATCGCGGCGCCTGCCAGGTCGTCGTAGGCGTGGCCGAGGTTGCCGCGTCCGGCCGCGGTGAGCTGATATTGCTTGGCGGGCCTGCCGCGCCCCTTCTGTTGCCACGGCGCCGACCGGCTCGCACGCGCCTGACCTGCGTCGATCAGCGCGTCGAGGTGCCTGCGCACCCCCGCGGGCGCGAGCCCGAGCTCGGCACTGATGGCGGTGGCGGTGATCGGACCCTGCTCGAGCAGCAACTGGACGATGGCCGCCCGGGTCTGCCCCTCGTGCGCGGGCACAGCAGACGACCGGGCGCCGGTCGTCTTACGACCGGTCCCTTCCACGCCTGTCCGCAAACCCACGGTTTTCACAACACCAGTGTGGCGGAATTACTTCCCTAAATCTAATAAGGGTCACCTTGCCAAGGGCACCCTGACCTGCGACGAAGACGTCACACCACCGCACGACCTTCGTAAAACCCCAGGTGCGGCCCCTACCCACCGACCCGTTCACCGACCGCGAGGTGACTCATCGCACACCCGGGCAGATCTCTCACGCCCCGCGAGCAACCCCGAGACCAGCGCATACCCGTCTGGACACTCGATCACCACGCTCTGATTGCGGGAAGCTCCGCGAGACGCCGCCACCGGAGCGTGGTGATCGGTTGTCCAGCTCAGCGGGGAGAGAGCGGGTGGGTGGCCGGCCCTTCGATAACAGCGCCGTCGGGCTCGAAGCGGGAGCCGTGCAGGGGGCAGTCCCAGGTGCGTTCGGCGTCGTTCCAATGGAGGATGCCGCCCAGATGGGGGCAGATCGCGGAGATCTCGGTGGTGACGCCGTCGACGGTGGACACGGCGGTGGGATGCAGCCCGTGGCGTTCGACGCGGCCGCAGCCCTCCGGGGGAATGCTGTGCTCGTCGGCGCCGAGCAAATGCAGCCAGCCGGTGGACAGGTAGCGGGCGACGGTCGCGTTGGCGCGGGCGCCCGCCGGGAGAGAGGCGACTTCGCCGAGCCGCCAGGCGGACAGGGTGTCGGCCCATTTCGGAACGTCGCCGGTGATGCGGCCCGCGAGGGCGAGCGCGGCGGCGGCACCATTGGTGAAACCCCACTTGGCGAACCCGGTGGCGACGAGGACTTCCTCGCGACCGGGAACGAGCGGGCCGACGTAGGGAAGTTCGCCCACGGGGTGGTAATCCTGCGCCGACCAGCGGTGCAGCAGTTCCGCACCCGGGAACCACCGGCCGGTCCAGTCGAGTAGGTCTTGCACGTGGGCCTCCGCGGAATCCTCGCGGCCGACCTCGTGGCCGCTGCCGCCGACCAGGAGCACGTCGTCGGCCGGGTAGCGGCGCAGCGACCGGATCGGTTGTCCCGCACTGATGTACATCTCCTCCGGCACCGGTCCTGGCACCTTGAACGCGGCCAGATAGGAGCGCTGCGCGGTGACGCGGGCGAAGTAGCCGCCCCGGTCGAAGATCGGTGTTCCGGTCGCGACGACGACGTTGTTCGCGTCCACCTCGCCGTGTTCGGTACCGATCACCACCCGGCCGTCGTGGTGGCGAAGCCGTTGTGCGCGCGTCGATTCGAAGATCGACCCGCCCTGGGTCTCGACTTCGGCGGCGAGGGCGGCCAGGAAGGCCATCGGGTTGAGCTGGGCCTGTTCGCGCAGCCGCACGGCACCGTGGAGCGGGAACGGTACGTCGACGTCGTCGACGAGGTCGGTGGGCAGTCCGGCCGACCGCGTCGCCTCGAATTCCGCCCGGACGGCGGACATCTCGGATTCGTTCTGGGCATAGGTGTAGGCGGCCACGCGCTCGACGGCGAGGTCGCGTCCGGCGCAGAAATCCAGCAGCCAGTCGAAGCCGTCGAGATTGGCGGCGACGTAGCGCGAGAGGGTCGCGATGCCGTGCCTGCGGGCGATGGTCTGCGCCCGGGTGCCCTGCAGGAGCGAGACTTTCGCCGTCGACGCGGCCGTGGTGCCCGCGCCGACCCGCTTCGCCTCGATCACCGCCACCTCGCGGCCACGCTGGGCCAGCAGCAGCGCGGTCGTCAACCCGACGATGCCCGCGCCGATGACGACGGTGTCGAAGTGCGAACCGGGGGTCAGCCGTAACCGGGCGGGGACTTCGGCGTTGTTCAACCACAGAGACGTCATGGGGAGCGCATAGCCCGGCCTGGCCGGTCGAAACCGGACACGCCCACCGCGACTGCCGCACGCTCGGCCGACCCGTGCGTCTCGCCGAGGTACAGATCGTCTCCCGTCGCCGGGGAACGTGGGCGAGCCGCCGACCGACGACGTTCTCACAGCCCGACTCGTGTCGGTGACTCATGGCACGATGACCATGTGTCACACCCGCCCGCACAGACGTGCGTCCGCCACCCCGACCGGCCGACCGGCCTCGCGTGTACTCGCTGCGGCCGCCCCGCCTGCCCCGAATGCCTACGCTCGGCCGCCGTCGGCCAGCACTGTGTGGACTGCGTCCGGCAGGGTCAGCGCGACGTGCGGCAGGTGCGCACCGTCGCGGGCGCCCGAGCAGGCGCGTCGCCGGTACCGATGGTGACCTACGGGCTGATCGCGATCAATGTCCTGGTCTACCTGGTGACCGCCGCGCAGGCGGGCAACCCGATGCAGAACCATCGGGGTTCGTCGGTGTTCGGCGAGTTCGTGCTGGTCCCGCTGCTGGTCGCCGACGGTGAGTGGTGGCGGGTGCTCGGTTCGGGGTTCCTGCACTACGGCGCGATCCATCTGCTGGTCAACATGTTCGCGCTCTACGTCGTCGGCCGCGATCTCGAGCAGGTGCTCGGCCGGGTCACCTACGGCTGCCTGTATCTGGTCTCGCTGCTCGGCGGTTCGGCGGCGGTGATGGCGCTGTCGGATCCGTACACCATGACCGCGGGCGCGTCGGGCGCGGTGTACGGCCTGTTCGGCGCCGTGACGGTGACGCTGATCCGGTTGCGACAGAGCCCGACCCCGATGCTGGTGGTGATCGGCGTCAACGTGCTCATCAGCTTCTCGCTGCCGGGAATCTCGCTGTGGGGTCACCTCGGCGGGTTGGCGGCGGGCACACTCAGCGCGCTGGGCATCCTGTTCGTCCCCGGCTGGCTGTCGGCGCGGGACCTGCGGTCGGCGCAGCGCATCGGCTGGGTGGCGATGGGCCTGGTCGCGGTGATCTGTCTGGCCGTCGTCGTCGCGGCCGCGCTCTGGGTACGCACCGACCCGGTGTTCGTCGGTCCCGCCTAGTTCGCGCTGGTCAGAACGACGACGCAGACCGGTGCCACAACGATCACGGCCGGGCGCACTAGGCTTCGACCCCGTGGCGGTACTGGAGGGCGCGGCGCGCAAGACACTGGCGTTCGGGCGGCGAGCCCTCGGGTTCGACGTGCCCGCGCCCGATCACACCGTCGCGGCCCTGCACCGCGACGAAACCGAGGTCCCCGGCCTCGACAAACGCGAACGCGCTCAACTGGACCGCATCCGGTTGATGGGCGCCACCGGCGCCGTGCTGATGGCCATCGCCGCGCTCGGCATCGGCGCGCAGCCCGTGCACCAGAATCCGGTCTCCGGTGTACGGGTGCTCGGCATCTTCGCCCGCGCGCATACCGGGTCGCTGGCGATGTGCATGTTCGGCACCGTGCTGGTGATCGGAGCGTGGTTGCTGTTGGGCCGCTTCGCTATCGGCGGCCTGGCCGGATCGCCGCTGCACCGGCTCACCCGGTCCCAGCTCGACCGGACACTGCTGCTGTGGATCATCCCGCTGTCGGTGGCGCCGCCGATGTTCAGCAACGACGTCTACTCCTACCTGGCCCAGAGCGAGATCGCCGCGCGCGGCATCGACCCGTACGCCGAAGGGCCCGTCGCCGGGCTCGGGATCGACAACGTCCTCACCAACAATGTGCCGACCATCTGGCGTGACACACCGGCGCCCTACGGCCCGCTCTTCCTGTGGATCGGGCGCGGTATCGCCGAGCTGACCGGCGACAACATCATCGCGGGTGTGTGGGTGCACCGGTTGCTCGCGCTCGCGGGCGTCGCCTTGATCGTGTGGGCGCTGCCCCGGCTCTCGGTGCGCTGCGGGGTGGCGCCGGTGAGCGCGCTGTGGCTCGGCGCGGCCAACCCCCTCGTGCTGTTCCACCTGGTCGGCGGCGTGCACAACGACGCGCTGATGATCGGTCTGATGCTGGCGGGCATGGAGCTGACGCTGCGCGCCATCTACGGCGACGGCGGCAAGCGCGACACCCTGAACGGGCACATGCCCCCGCTCGACGCCCGCGGTTACGCCCTGCTGGTCGGCGGCGCGGTGGTGATCACGCTGTCGTCGTCGATCAAGTTCACCTCCATCATCGCGCTCGGCTTCGTCGGCATGGCGCTGGCCCGGCGCTGGGGCGGCACCCTGCTCGCCGTCGTCAAGGCCGCCGCCCTGCTCGGGGTGATCGCCGGGGCGACAACACTTTTCGTGAGCTGGGCCAGTGGGCTCGGCTTCGGGTGGGTGTTCACCCTCAGTGTGGCCAACGCGGTGCGCAGCTGGATGTCGCTGCCGACGGTGATCGGCGTCATCACCGGTTTCGGCGGGGTGCTGCTCGGGCTCGGCGACCACACCACGGCACTGCTGTCGATCACCCGGCCCATCGCGGGGCTCGTCGCGGGCTATGTGACGGTGCGGATGCTGGTGGCGACCGGCACCGGCCGCCTGCACCCGGTGGGCGCGCTCGGTGTGTCGCTCGGTGCGATCGTGCTGCTGTTCCCGGTGGTCCAGCCCTGGTACCTGCTGTGGGCGATCGTCCCGCTCGCCGCCTGGGCCACACAACCGGTGTTCCGCGTGCCCGCCGTGGCGTTCTCGGCGGTGGTGTCGATGCTCGTCATGCCGCGTGGTGCCGAATTCCAGGTCTTCCAGATCATCGGCGCCGCCCTGGCGGCCGCGGTGTGCTTCGCGCTGTTCTACGTCCTCACCCGGCACACCCTGCCGTGGCGGGCCCAGGCGGGGGTGTCGGCTCCGTCACAGGAGGCCACGGCTTACCGTGTCACATCGTGACGAGAAGCCCGGGACCCGCCGTTAGCGTCGACGGCGTGGTCAAGCGCTACGGCGACACCACCGCGGTCGACGGCCTGCGTTTCGACGTGGAGCAGGCCCAGGTTTTCGCGCTGCTCGGCCCCAACGGCGCCGGTAAGACCACTACCGTCGAGATGTGCGAGGGCTTCGTGCGCCCCGACGCGGGAACGGTCCGCGTGCTCGGTCTCGACCCGATCGGAGACTCCGAACAGCTGCGGCCGCGTATCGGGGTGATGTTGCAAGGTGGCGGCGCCTACCCCGGCGCCCGCGCGGGCGAGATGCTCGACCTGGTCGCCGCCTATTCCGCCGACCCCATCGACCCCGACTGGCTGCTGCGCACCCTCGGCCTGCAGGACAACCGGCGCACCCCCTACCGACGCCTCTCGGGCGGTCAGCAGCAGCGCCTCGCCCTCGCCTGCGCCCTGGTGGGCAGGCCGGAGATCGTGTTCCTCGACGAACCGACGGCCGGGCTGGACGCCCAGGCCCGGCTGATCGTGTGGGAACTGATCGATGCCCTGCGCCGCGACGGGGTGAGCGTCGTGCTCACCACGCACATGATGGACGAGGCCGAACAGCTCGCCGACCAGCTCGTCATCATCGACCACGGTGAGATCGTCGCCCAGGGCACCCCCGCCGAGGTCACCGCGCACGGCGCCGCCGGTCAGCTGCGGTTCTGCGCGCCACCGAAACTCGATATCGAACTGCTGAAATCGGCGCTGCCCGAAGGGTTCTCGCCGCACGAGACCACGCCGGGCACCTATCTGGTCGAAGGCGAGATCACCCCGCAGGTACTGGCGACGGTGACCGCCTGGTGCGCACGGATGGACGTGCTCGCCACCGATATCCGCATCGATCAGCGACGCCTCGAAGACGTCTTCCTCGAACTCACCGGACGGGACCTGCGCGGATGACCGAGACCGTGAGCCGGTTCCAGCCCGGCACCTTCACCCCCGACCCGCGCCCCGCCTCGCGCGCCGCGATGCTCGTCGCGCAGACCACGCTCGAGCTGAAACTGTTGCTGCGCAACGGCGAACAACTGCTGCTCACCATGTTCATCCCGATCACCCTGCTGATCGGACTCACCCTGCTGCCGTTCGGGGATCTTGGTACCGACCGGGTGAATCGGGTCGTGCCGATGGTGATGATGACGGCGGTGATGTCGACCGCGTTCACCGGTCAGGCCATCGCGGTGGGCTTCGACCGCCGCTACGGCGCCCTCAAACGGCTCGGCGCCACCCCGCTCCCGCGCTGGGGTGTGATCGCGGGCAAGTGTGCCGCCGTCCTGATCGTGGTGGTGCTGCAGGCGGTGCTGCTCGGGGCGATCGGGATGGCCCTCGGGTGGCGTCCCGGCGCCGGCGGGCTGGCCCTCGGCGCGCTGGTGATCGCGCTCGGCACGGCGACCTTCGCGGCGATGGGTCTGCTGCTCGGGGGCACGCTCAAGGCCGAGATCGTGCTGGCACTGGCCAATATCCTGTGGTTCGTCATGCTCGGCATCGCCAGTCTCGTCCTGGTCGACACCGTGCCCGCCGCGCTGACGGTGATCGCGCGCCTGGTTCCCTCCGGCGCGCTGGCCTACGCCCTGGAAGCGGCCCTGGCCGGGTCGATCGACTGGTTCGGCGTCGCGGTACTCGCGGTGTGGGGCGTGGTGTGCGGGTCACTGGCCACCCGGCTGTTCCGCTTCAACTGACGTGACCAACGACGCACTGTAGTAGCCCGGGTATCGAGCGGGAATCGCCTGCCAGTACCATCGTGACGTGCTGTATCGCGCCTTCCTCGGCCTCGTCGACCGGCTGCCACTCCCCTCGCTGCGGACCCAGCGGCTCATCGCCCTCGCGGTGATTCTGAGCCAGGCCGGGATCTCGGTGACCGGCGCGATCGTGCGCGTCACCGCGTCCGGTCTCGGCTGCCCCACCTGGCCGCAGTGCTTCCCCGGCAGCTTCACCCCCGTCGGGGTGTCGGAGGTGCCGGTGCTGCACCAGACCGTCGAATTCGGCAACCGGCTGCTCACCTTCGTGGTGACACTGTGCGCGGCGCTGATCGTGCTGGCCGTCGTGCGGGCCCGCCGTCGCAAGGAAGTCCTCGTCTATGCCTGGCTGATGCCCGGCGGCACCGTCGTGCAGGCGATCATCGGCGGCATCACCGTGCGCACCGGCCTGCTGTGGTGGACGGTGGCCGTGCACCTGCTCGCCTCGATGGTGATGGTGTGGCTGGCGGTGGTGCTGTACGCGAAGATCGGTCAGCCCGACGACGGTATCGACACCGTGCAGGTGCCCGCTCCCCTGCGCCGGCTCACCGCGCTGAGCGGCGTGGCATTGGCGGGCGTGCTGATCGCGGGCACGCTGGTCACCGCCGCCGGACCGCACGCCGGTGACAAGAGCATCGACCGCCCGGTGGCACGCCTCGAGGTCGAGATCGTCACCCTGGTACACCTGCACTCGCAGCTGCTCATCGGGTACCTGGCTTTGCTCATCGGTCTGGCCTTCGGCCTCTACGCCGTCGGCATCACCCCGGCGATCCGCAAGCGACTGTTCGTCCTGCTCGGGATCGTCCTGTCCCAGGCGCTGGTGGGTGTGGTCCAGTACTTCACCGACGTGCCCGCCGCTCTTGTCGCGATCCACGTCGGTGGCGCTGCGGCCTGCACCGCCGCCACGGCCGCCTTGTGGGCTTCGCTGCGCACCCGCGAAACCGTCGATGCCCCCGCCGCCGTATCCGCGACGACCACACACTGACGCCGCCCACGATCGCGCGGCACGACCGAACCGGCCTGCGCGGCAGCAGCCCCTGATCGGCACGGCGACCACCGCGCTCCACATCGACGAACTAGACCATCTCAGCCGAGGGTCCCGAAAAGCACGCGGTCGCCGCAATCTCACATCGTGAGTGCTGCGGCGACCGCGTGACGTGCTCGATCGCGACCGTCCGGGATCAGGCTCCCGGAAAGACGTTCGCGTTGCGGGCCTTGGGGAACTTGGTGGAGCGAGCGACCCAGCCCGCCATCTTGGCCCAGTGACCCTTGGCCGGGGTGACCTTGGAAACCAGCTCGCGGTCCCATTCCTCGGTCTCGGTGAGCCCCTTGACGCGCTCGACGACGGCCTTGGCGGTCGCCAGATCGGCCACCACACGGTCACCGAGGACGCCGTCCTCGCCGACGAGGGTGATGCGCACCCCCTGCTCGCCCAGGTACTGCAGCACGGCCGTGCCCGAACCGCCGTGCTCGGCGACGAACTTCGCGATGGACTTCTCGACCTCGGCGGGCACCTTCACGGCCTCGGGCGCGGCGGTTGTACTCATGGGCGAGAGTTTACCGGTCGGTAGTTTCGCGTCCACCCCCGAGTGACACCGAACACGGGGTGTACAAAGGGGACTCATGCGCGCGATTCAGGTTTCCGAGCACGGTGGTCCCGAGGTTCTGCGGTCGGTGGAGGTGGACGACCCGCGAATCGGCCCGAAACAACTGCTGGTCGACATCGAGGGTGTGGGTGTCAACTACATCGACATCTACTTCCGCACCGGGCTGTATCCGCAGGCCACCCCCTATATCCCGGGCTCGGAGGGCACCGGTGTGGTCGCCGAGGTCGGCGCCGAGGTCACCGAGTTCGCCGTCGGCGACCGGGTGGCGTGGGCGGCCGCGCCGGGCAGTTACGCCGAGAAGGTGGCCGTCGACGAGGCGGTGGCCGTGAAGGTGCCCGAGGGCGTGGAACCGGCCGTCGCGGCGGCGGCGCTGCTGCAGGGCATGACCGCGCACTACCTGGTCGAATCGGTCTTCACCCCCGAACCCGGTGACCCGGTCCTCGTCCACGCGGGCGCGGGCGGGGTCGGTCTGCTGCTCACTCAGCTGGCCGCCGCCAAGGGCGCGCGCGTCATCACCACGGTCTCGACCGATGCCAAGGAGAAGCTCTCCCGCGAAGCGGGTGCCGCCGAGGTCCTGCGCTACGACGACGATCTCGCCGCCCGGGTCCGCGAACTCACCGACGGCCAGGGCGTGGCGGCCGTCTACGACGGCGTCGGCGCGAGCACCTTCGAAGCGAGCCTCGCCTCATTGCGAGTGCGCGGCACCCTCGCCCTGTTCGGCGCGGCCAGCGGTCCGGTACCGCCGTTCGATCCGCAGCGCCTCAATCCGGCCGGTTCACTGTGGCTCACGCGCCCGTCGCTGGGTGCCTACACCCGCGATCGTGCCGAATTCCTCTGGCGCGCAACTGATATCTTCGACGCCATCGCGGCGGGCACACTGAAACTGCGCATCGGCGCCACCTACCCGCTCGCCGACGCCGCCGACGCCCACCGCGACCTCGCGGCCCGCAAGACCACCGGTTCGATCGTCCTGCTGCCGTAGACGCGAAACCGGCGGCCGGGCAATCACTGCCCGGCCGCCGGTTCGAGTTCGCGCGAGAGCTACAGACCGACGACGCTGCCCAGCGTGGTCCAGCCGAGCACCGAGTCAACGGCCAGACCGCAGAACACCACGGCCAGATAGTTGTTGGACTGCAGGAACAGTCGCAGCGGCTTCACCGATTCACCCCGGCGCACACCCGCGTACAGCTGGTGCGCCATGAGCAGGAACCAGGCACCCGCGACCAGCGCGACGGCCGCGTAGATGACACCGGTCGCCGGGACGAGGGCGAGCGTGGCCAGCACGGTCAGCCAGGTGTAGATGACGATCTGCTTGGTGACGACCTGCTCGGTGGCGACCACCGGCAGCATCGGCACGCCCGCCGCCCGGTAGTCCTCCTTGTAACGCATGGCCAGCGCCCAGGTGTGCGGCGGCGTCCAGAAGAAGATGACCGCGAACAGCACGATCGCCGGCCAGCCGATGTTCCCGGTGACCGCCGACCAGCCGACCAGGGCGGGCATACAGCCGGCCGCGCCGCCCCACACCACGTTCTGCGAGGTCCGGCGCTTGAGGCCCTTGGTGTAGACGAAGACGTAGAACAGGATGGTCGCGACCACGAGCACGCCGCTGAGCAGGTTGGCCTGCCACCACAGCCAGGCGAAGGAGATCGCGCCGAGCGCCAGGCCGAAGACCAGCGCGTGCGAGGTTGGCACCGCGTCGCGGGCCAGCGGGCGGCGCGCGGTCCGCTTCATCACCTTGTCGATGTCGGCGTCGGCGACACAGTTGAGGGTGTTGGCGCTGGCCGCGCCCATCCAACCGCCGAACAGGGTGACCAGGATCAGCCGGATGTCGACATTGCCACGGTCGGCCAAGAGCATGGTCGGGATGGTCGCGACGAGCAGGAGCTCGATGACTCGCGGTTTGGTGAGCGCGATGTAGGCCAGCGGCTTACGCACGACCCGGGCGAACACGCTGTCGCCCGCCAGACGATCGGCGAGAGCCGTCGAGGAATCGTGCGCACCGCTACTACCCGGCTGGTTACCGATCCGCACTGTTTCTCCTCGCACGCTGTGCTTCGCATCCGGCATTGGAACGAGCAGCGCGCGGCTGCGGCGCGGCCACTACTACAGACGATGGTAGACGGTGTCATTGGCGGCTGGCGCCGCGGGTCGCGGCGCTTAACTCCGCCTCTTCCCTCCCTGCGGGCACTCCTTCGTCGCACCCTCCGGTCAGTCCAGAGGCGGAGGCGCGCCGCGACCGGGACCGGTTGGGTCGGGGGTTGCGCAGGGTGTCTGCGGGTGAACCGAGCCCGACACGCAGGTGAACGACGTGCCGCGCGCCGCGCCGATTCCCGGGGACGACCCCCGGCGTGATCGTGGGACGGGCCACTAGACTCACACTCAGGGTTCGCGCCGTTCAGGTGGAACAGCACCTCTAGGGTATTCCTGTACATCGGTACGCACCCCCGGCCGCGTGCGGTCCAGTACGACACCATCGCCGCTGCCATCTACTCGCCGTCGACGAAACCTAGGTCAGGAGAACCACGGTCGTGTCAGTCACAGACGACATTCGCGCCCTCACTCAGCGGAACTATCCCAGCGACTGGACGGACCTGGACACCAAGGCCGTCGATACCGCCCGTGTTCTCGCCGCCGATGCGGTGCAGAAGGCGGGCAACGGTCACCCGGGCACCGCGATGAGCCTCGCCCCCGTCGCCTACAGCCTCTTCCAGCGCGTCATGCGCCACAACCCCGCCGATCCGAGCTGGTCCGGTCGCGACCGCTTCGTGCTCTCGTGTGGGCATTCCAGCCTCACCCTCTACATCCAGCTGTACCTGGCCGGTTTCGGCCTCGAGCTGTCCGACCTCGAGCAGCTGCGCCAGTGGGATTCGCTGACCCCGGGTCACCCCGAGTTCCGCCACACCGACGGTGTCGAGATCACCACCGGCCCGCTCGGCCAGGGTCTGGCCTCGGCGGTCGGCATGGCGATGGCGGCCCGGCGTGAGCGCGGCCTGTTCGACCCCGACGCCCCGGAAGGCGCCAGCCCGTTCGATCACCACATCTTCGTCATCGCCTCCGACGGTGACATGCAGGAAGGTGTCACGGCCGAGGCGTCCTCGATCGCGGGTACCCAGCAGCTGGGCAACCTCGTGCTGATCTACGACGACAACGAGATCTCCATCGAGGACAACACCGACATCGCCTTCACCGAGGACGTGGCCGCGCGCTACGAGGCCTACGGCTGGCACGTGCAGACCGTCATGGGCGGCGAGGACGTGGTGGCGATCGAGGCGGCCATCGAGGCGGCCAAGGCGGTGACCGACAAGCCGTCGATCATCATCCTGCGCACCATCATCGGCTTCCCGGCCCCCTCCAAGATGAACACCGGTGGCGTGCACGGCGCGGCGCTCGGCCCCGACGAGGTCGCCGCGGTGAAGAAGGCGCTCGGCTTCGACCCGGACAAGTCTTTCGACGTCGACCCGGCCGTCATCGAGCACACCCGCAAGGCGCTCGAGCGCGGCGCGGCGGCCCAGCAGGCCTGGCAGGCCGACTACGACGCCTGGGCCGCGGCGAACCCGTCGAACAAGGAACTGTTCGACCGCCTGCTCACCCGCTCGCTGCCCAAGGGCTGGACCGAGCACCTGCCCACCTTCGAGCCCGACCCGAAGGGTATGGCCACCCGCAAGGCCTCCGGCAAGGTGCTGGCCTCGCTCGCCGACGTGCTGCCCGAGCTGTGGGGCGGTTCGGCCGACCTGGCCGAGTCCAACAACACCACCATGCCCGGTCAGCCCAGCTTCGGTCCCGAAGCCATCTCCACCGGCATGTGGAAGGCGCAGCCCTACGGCCGCACCCTGCACTTCGGTATCCGTGAGCACGCCATGGGCTCGATCCTCAACGGCATCGCCCTGCACGGCCCGACCCGTCCTTACGGCGGCACCTTCCTGGTGTTCTCCGACTACATGCGCCCGGCGGTCCGCCTGGCCGCGCTGATGCGGGTGCCCGCGATCTACGTGTGGACCCACGACTCCATCGGCCTCGGCGAGGACGGCCCGACGCACCAGCCGATCGAGCACCTGGCCGCGCTGCGCGCCATCCCCGGCCTCAACGTGGTCCGCCCCGGCGACGCCAACGAGACCGCCTACGCCTGGCGAACCATCCTCGAGCGCGACTCCGACGAGCACGCCTCGCACTTCCACACCTACGACGCTCCCCACCAGGACGGCCCGTCCGCGCTGGCGCTCACCCGCCAGGACGTGCCGACCCTCGAGGGCACCAGCTACGAGGGCGTGCGCAAGGGCGGCTACGTGCTGGCCGAGGCGTCCACGGGCACCCCGGAGCTGATCCTCGTCGGCACCGGTTCGGAGCTGCAACTGGCCGTCGAGGCACGCACTACCCTGGAGGCACAGGGCATTCCGACCCGCGTGGTCTCGATGCCGTGTGTGGAATGGTTCGACGCACAGGACCAGGCCTACCGCGACGAGGTGTTCCCGCCCGCGGTCCGCGCCAGGGTCGTCGTCGAAGCCGGCATCGCGATGCCGTGGTACCGGCTCGTCGGTGACGCGGGCGAGATCGTGTCGATCGAGCACTTCGGCGCGTCCGCGAACTTCAAGAAGCTCTACAGCGAATTCGGTATCACCGCCGATGCCGTCGTCGCCGCCGCGCAGCGCACGCTCGACAAGGTGAAGGGGTAAAACCATGGCACAGAACGAGAATCTCGCCGCACTCGCGGCAGCGGGGGTCTCGGTGTGGCTCGACGATCTGTCCCGTGACCGCATCAAGTCCGGCAACCTCGCCGACCTGATCGCGACAAGGGGCGTCGTCGGTGTCACCACGAACCCGTCCATCTTCCAGGCCGCGCTCAGTGTCGGTCACGCCTACGACGCGCAGGTGAAAGACCTTGCGGCCCAAGGCGCCGACGCCGATGCGGCGATCCGCACCATCACCACCGACGACGTGCGCGCCGCCTGCGACGTGCTCGCCCCGGTGTTCGAGTCGACGGGCGGTGTCGACGGCCGGGTCTCGATCGAGGTCGACCCGCGCTTCGCCTTCGACGCCGACAAGACGGTCGCCCAGGCGATCGAGCTGTGGAAGATCGTCGACCGCAAGAATCTGTTCATCAAGATCCCGGCCACCGAGGCGGGCCTGCCCGCCATCACCTCGGTGATCGCCGAGGGCATCAGCGTGAACGTGACGCTGATCTTCTCCGTGCCGCGCTACCGCGCGGTGATGGGCGCCTACCTCGACGGGCTGCGGCAGGCCAAGGTCGCGGGCCACGATCTGGCCAAGATCCACTCGGTCGCGTCGTTCTTCGTCTCCCGCGTGGACACCGAGATCGACAAGCGGCTCGAGGCGATCGGCACCCCCGAAGCGCTCGCGCTGCGCGGCAAGGCGGGCGTGGCCAACGCCCGGCTGGCCTACGCCGAGTACCAGGACGTGTTCGACGGTGGGGCGCACACCTCCACCTACAACCACCTGGCCTCCCAGGGCGCCAACCGGCAGCGGCCGCTGTGGGCCTCCACCGGTGTGAAGAACCCGGACTACCCCGACACCCTGTACGTCACCGAGCTGGTCGGCCCGAACACGGTCAACACGCTGCCGGAGAAGACGCTGCAGGCTTTCGCCGACCACGGCGAGGTGCGCGGCGACACGCTCAGCGGCAAGGCCGTCGAAGCCGCGCAGGTGTTCGGCGATCTCGAGGCCGCCGGCATCGACCTGGCCGACGTGTTCGAGGTGCTCGAGCGCGAGGGTGTCGACAAGTTCGAGGCCTCCTGGGGTGAGCTGATCGACGCCACCACCGAGGAACTGCGCACCGCGGCGGCAGGGGGCAACTGATCTGATGGCCGGCACAGCAACGACGGACAAGGCGGGGCTGTGGCACAACCCGCTGCGCGACGAACGCGACAAACGGGTGCCTTTCATCGCGGGGCCCTGCTGCATGGTGATCTTCGGTGTCACCGGAGATCTGTCCCGTAAGAAGCTGATGCCGGCCATCTACGACCTGGCGAACCAGGGGCTGTTGCCCCCTGGTTTCGCCCTGGTCGGTTTCGCCCGGCGCAATTACGCCGACGAGGATTTCGCCGCGGTGGTGCTGAGCGCGGTGAAGCAGCACGCGCGCACCCCGTTCCGCCAGGAGGTCTGGGACCACCTGGCCGAAGGGTTGCGTTTCGTGCAGGGCAGTTTCGACGACGACACCGCCTTCGCCACCCTCGCCACCACCCTGAAAGACCTCGACGCCACCCGTGGCACCGGCGGCAATTACGCCTTCTACCTGTCGATTCCACCGAATATGTTCCCGGTGGTCCTCGACCAGCTCTCCGAACACGAACTGGCCGAGGCCGCCCCGCGCCCCGAGGGCTACACCCCGTGGCGGCGGGTGGTGATCGAGAAGCCCTTCGGGCACGACCTGGCCAGCGCCCAGGAGCTGAACGCCCTGGTCAACCGGGTGTTCCCGGAGGAGCATGTGTTCCGCATCGACCACTATCTCGGTAAGGAGACGGTGCAGAACATCCTGGCGTTGCGCTTCGCCAACGAGCTCTACGAGCCGATCTGGAACGCCAATTTCGTCGACAGCGTGCAGATCACCATGGCCGAGGACATCGGATTGGGTGGGCGCGCGGGCTATTACGACGGCATCGGCGCCGCGCGTGACGTCATCCAGAACCACCTGCTGCAACTGCTGGCGCTGACCGCCATGGAGGAACCGACCTCCTTCGAACCGATGCAGCTCACCACCGAGAAGATCAAGGCGCTCTCGGCGACCAAACTCGTCGAACCACTCGACGAGACCACCGCCCGCGGCCAGTACACCGAGGGCTGGCAGGGCAGCGAACACGTGGTCGGCCTGCACCAGGAGGAGGGGTTCGACCCGCAGTCGCGCACCGAGACCTACGCCGCGATCACCCTGCACGTGGAGAACCGGCGCTGGGCCGGGGTGCCGTTCTACCTGCGCACCGGAAAACGCCTTGGCCGCAGGGTGACCGAGATCGCGGTGGTGTTCAAACGCGCGCCGCACCTGCCCTTCGACCAGACCATGACCGAGGAGCTCGGCCAGAACGCCCTGGTCATCCGGGTGCAGCCGGACGAGGGCATCACCCTGCGTTTCGGTTCCAAGGTGCCCGGCTCGGGAATGGAGGTGCGCGATGTGAACATGGACTTCAGCTACGGCGAGGCGTTCACCGAGTCCTCCCCCGAGGCCTACGAACGCCTGATCCTGGACGTGCTGCTCGGCGTGCCGTCCCTGTTCCCCGTCAACGCGGAGGTCGAATTGTCATGGCGCATCCTCGATCCGGTGATCGCGCACTGGGCCGCCGAGGGCAAACCCGAACCCTACGAGGCAGGCACCTGGGGTCCCGCCTCGGCCGACGAGATGCTCGCGCGCAGCGGGCGCGAATGGCGGCGCCCGTGATCGTCGACATGCCCGACACCAACACCGTCGAGGTCGCCAAGCGGATGGTGCAGCTGCGCGAGTCCAACGGTGTCATCACCCAGGGCCGGGTGCTCACCCTCGTCGTGTGCACCCTGGATTCGTCCGAGGCCGAGGACGCCATCGACGCCGCCAACGACGCCAGCCGCGAACACCCCTGTCGCGTGATCGTGCTCGCCCGTGGCGACCGCGACGCCGAGACCCGGCTCGACGCCCAGATCCGCGTGGGCGGTGACGCCGGGGCGGCCGAGGTGATCGTGCTGCGGTTGCAGGGTCCGCTGGTGAACCACGAGAGCAGTGTGGTGACGCCGTTCCTGCTGCCCGACACCCCGGTGGTGGCGTGGTGGCCGCGTGGGGCACCGGACTTTCCGTCCCAGGATTCGGTGGGCAAGCTGGCCAAGCGGCGCATCACCGACGCCACGTTCGCGCCCGACCCACAGGCCGCGCTGGGCAAACGTTGCGCCTCCTACGCCCCCGGCGACACCGACCTGTCGTGGAGCCGCATCACCTACTGGCGGGCGCTGCTCGCCGCCGCACTGGACGAACCGCCGTTCGAACCGGTGCTGTCGGTGAGCGTGTCCGGGCTGGCCAGTGAGCCCGCGCTGGATACGCTGGCGGGGTGGTTGGCCGCGCGGCTGGACTGCCCGGTCGTCCGCAGGACCGGTGAGCTGCGGGTGGAGATCCGCCGGGCCACCGATTCGATCGCCATCGCTCGACCGCAATTGGGCAGGACGGCAACGCTGACCCGCACCGGTGCCCCCGACCAGCGAATCGCGCTGGCGCGCCGGGAAACTCGCGATTGTCTCGCCGAGGAACTGCGCCGGCTCGACGCCGACGAGATCTACGCCGAGGCGCTCGCCGGAATCGAAAAGGTGACCTATGAGTGACCGTATCGAACTGCACGACGAGCTCGGCGAGGAATTCCCCGCCAACACCGTCGAGGTGCACGACGACAAGGAACTGCTCGCCGACGCCGCCGCCGAACGTTTCGTCGCCGTGATCGTCGCCGCACAGGCCGAACGCGGCAACGCCTCGGTGTCGCTCACCGGTGGCAGCGACGGCATCCGCCTGCTCGAGAAGGTGCGCCAGGCGCCCGGCGACATCGACTGGTCGAACCTGTACGTCTACTGGGGCGACGAGCGTTTCGTCCCGTCGGGCGACCCGGATCGCAACGAACTGCAGGCGCGCGAGGCGCTGCTCGACTTCGTCCCGCTCGATCCGGCGAAGGTGTTCCCGATCGCCGCCTCCGACGGCCCGTACGTTTCGCCCGAGGAAGCCGCGGCCGCCTACGCCCAGCTGCTGCACACCGAACTCGACGAGCGCGGCGACATCGACCTGACGGTGCTCGGCATGGGCCCCGAAGGACACATCGACTCGATCTTCCCGCACTCCCCCGCCGTCCGCGAGCAGACGGATTACGTTGTGGCGGTCCATGATTGCCCCAAGCCCCCACCCACCCGCGTCTCCCTCACACTGCCCGCCGTGCACCGCTCCCGCCACGTGATGCTGGTGGTCAGCGGTGAAGGCAAGGCTGCCGCGGTAGCCGCCGCGGTCAACGGCGCCTCCCCCGACGACGTCCCCTCGGCGGGCGCGGTCGGCATCGAATCCACCACCTGGGTCATCGACGAAGCCGCCGCGACGGACCTGCTGGTCGATATCGACGACGAAGAAGAGTGACGTGCGGCTGACGGTGCCACCGGTTCGACATGATCGGCGCCGTCAGCCTTGTTCGACGGCTCGGACCTCCACCGCGTACGAGCTGTCCATCAGGTCGGTCATCGCGTGCTGGAAGTCGCGGCGCTTCTGCTCACTCCAGCCTGTCGTCAGCTGAGCGAAGACGGCCTCCTGCCAGCGATGTGCCTGATCCAGCAGGGACCGGCCCGCAGGGGTGAGCGATGCTTCGCGTCGTCGACCATCGCCGGCGGACGTAGTCATGTCCAGATAGCCGGCTGATGCGGCGCTCTTGATCAACCGGGAAGCGCCGCTCTGATCGATCCCGATCTCGTCCCCGATCGCCGTGACCGTCGCCCGGGTTCCCCGGTGCCCGAGCGCATGGACCGCCTCGCACACCACCACGATGCGCCCCTGATCACCCTCGATGTCCGCCGAAACCGGCCGACGTGCCCAGTGCCGGACGAAGTGGAACAGAACCTGCCCCGGTCCCTGTTCGCTCATTCGGATGCCGCCATCTCACGGCAGATGTGCGCCAGTTCGAGGGCGGCGTGGAGGTCCGGCATCCGCAACGCGGCGGTGACCTTCCCGCCTGCGGTGCGGAAGACCGTGGCCACTCGCATGGGCTCCGTGCTCTCCGGCCACGTCGCGTCCTGCTCGACCACCGCCAGATGCTTGCCGACCGCGTGCCAGGACCGAGGGACCAGGGTGATTCCCGAACGCTTGACCCACTCCGCGAACTGCGCGGGCGTGATCGAGCCCGCGCCCTTCGGACCCAGGACCACGATCGGATCTCCGACGGCCCTCGCGGACCGCTCGAGGTCGCCGGAGTCGACGCTCGCGTGCCACTCCTCTATCGCTGCTCGCTGGCTCGAATCCATATCCAGAATTATATGCGAATCGCATACATTAGCGCGCCGTAGGCACTTCATTCGTCCCGGTCGCGATTCAGCGGTAGCCGAGTCGACCGTGGGCCGGTGTTCACGGCGTTAGCATCGGGGCTCTCGGCATGGCGATCGGCGTCGGCTCGGCTGCGGGCGAGGAGTGGGCAATGGGCGAGGTGGGCAGAGGGTCGGTAGATCTGGATGCGGCGTTCCGGACAGCCGTGGTGGGGCTCGCGACGGGAGGGGCCGATGCCAGGGCGGGGATCGATGCGGCGTTCGGGTTGGAGTTGTTCGAATCGCAGGTGGCGAGTAGGCATCTCGACCTGGCGGCCCGGCGGCTGGGGACCGCACGGCAGGGGTTCTACAGCATCGGATCGTCGGGGCACGAGGGGAATGCGGCGGTGGCCGCGGCCCTACGGGTGGATGATCCGGCCCTGCTGCACTATCGGTCCGGGGCGTTCTTCGTACAGCGGTGCAAGCGGGTGCCCGGCCTGGATCCGATCCGGGATGTGCTGCTCGGGGTGGTCGCGGCGGCGAGCGACCCGATCTCCGGTGGGCGGCACAAGGTGTTCGGTAGTGCCGCCGCGTCGATCATTCCCCAGACCTCGACCATCGCCTCGCATCTACCCCGCGCCGTCGGCCTCGCGTTCGCGATCGAAAGGGCTGCCCGCCAAGGTATTTCGTGCCCGTGGCCACGAGACGCGGTGGTGGTGTGCAGTTTCGGTGACGCCTCGGCCAATCACTCCACCGCGACCGGTGCGATCAATGCCGCCGTCCACGCCTCCCACCAGGGCGTGCCGATGCCCATCGTGTTCGTCTGCGAGGACAACGGGATCGGGATCAGCGTCCCGACACCGGCCGACTGGATCGAGCGCGCCTACGGTCCACGCCCCGGCCTGACCTATCTCGCCGCCGACGGATGCGACCTGCCCGATGTCCTCGGTGCCGCCGAGGACGCGGTGTATCTGGCCCGCACGTGGCGGGTCCCGATCTTCCTGCACATGCGCACGGTCCGCCTCGGCGGCCACGCGGGTTCGGATGTGGAAGCGGGCTACCGTGGCCCGGCCGACATCGCCGCCGACCTGGCCCGCGATCCCCTCCTCGGCACCGCCCGCCACCTGCTCGCCACCGGCGTCACCGACACGTCCGACCTGCTCGCCCGCTACGACCGCATCGCCGACCGGGTGCGCGAGGTCAGCGACGGGGTGGTGCGCGAGGCGCGGCTGGATTCCGCGTCGGCCGTCATCGCTCCCCTCGCCCCCTCCCACCCGTCGGCCGTCCGCGCAGACGTTCTCCGCTCCGCGCCCACCACCGACTCCCCGAGCAAGGACCTGTCTGTCAGCCCCAGGACGACCCTCGCCCAAGCGATCAACCACACCCTCGGCGAACTCCTCGCCCGCGACCCCGACGTGCTGGTCTTCGGTGAGGACGTGGGCCGCAAGGGCGGGGTGTACGGGGTGACGAAGGGTCTGCGGAAGCGATTCGGGGCGCGGCGGGTGTTCGACACCTTGCTCGACGAGCAGGCCGTGCTCGGCACCGCGCTCGGCACCGCATCGGCCGGGTTCGTGCCGATTCCGGAGATCCAGTACCTGGCCTACGTGCACAATGCGGCCGACCAGATCCGGGGCGAAGCGGCGACGCTGCAGTTCTTCTCCGCCGGGCAGTACCGCAATCCGATGGTGGTCCGCATCGCGGGCCTCGCCTACCAGAAGGGTTTCGGCGGGCACTTCCACAACGACAATTCCCTTGCGGCACTGCGCGACATCCCCGGTGTGGTGGTGGCCGTCCCGGCCCGCGCCGACGATGCCGCCGCCCTGTTGCGCACGTGTGTTTCGGCGGCGCGGGTGGACGGCCGGGTCTGCGTGTTCGTCGAACCGATCGCCCTGTATCACACCCGCGACCTGCATCCCGGCGACGACGGATGGCTCGCGTCGCCCACCACCGAACACGTCCCGATCGGCAGCGCCCGCGTCTACGGCGACGGCACCGATCTCACCATCGTCACGTTCGGCAACGGTGTTCCGATGAGTCTGCGCGTCGCCGATCGCCTCGCGGACAGAGGCGTGCATGCCCGCGTCCTCGATCTACGGTGGCTGAGCCCCTTGCCGATCGCGGACCTGCTCGAGCAGGCTGTCGCGACGGGCCGGGTGCTGGTGGCCGACGAGACCCGCCACAGCGGCGGTGTGTCCGAATCGGTCTTCGCCGCGCTCCTCGACGCCGGATATCGTGGCGCCCTCGCCCGCGTCACCAGCATCGACAGTTTCGTTCCGCTCGGCCCCGCCGCGGACACCGTGCTGCTGAGCGAAACGGACATCGAGAAGGCGGCACTGGCCCTTCTGCCCTGAATTCGGTCCGCTTTGCGAGGAATTCGCCGAATCCGGTCGAGAAGTACGCGATCGGCGCGGTTTGGTGACTGCGCGCCGGGTACACGCCGCACACACTCGTCTACTCGGAGGATTTCGTCATGAGGACAGGGCTTACACGTTTCGGCATCGTGACGGTGGCGGCAGCGGCGGTCGCCGCGGGTGCGGGGCAGGCCGCGGCGGCACCGGCGACGGTGTCGATCGACGGCAGTATGCAGGTACTCGGGTTGAACATCCTGCACGTCGACGCGCAAGGGCAGGGTGACGGGCCCGCCACGGGTACCTACGTCGCCACCGGGCAGTTCGGGAACATGCCGTTGCCGGTGAAGGTCACCGGGCCGGTCACCTGCCTGCGGGTTCAGGGCAACAAGGTGTCGCTGGTGTATCCGATCACCACCGCCGAACCGGTGATGGTGTTCGCCCCGGATTCGATGGCCATCCAGATCACGGTGGCCAAGGGCGAGAACGGTGCGTCCAACATGATCGGCTACGGCGTGCCGATGCCGACCAGTTCCTTCACCGACTGTCTGCCCGGGCCGACGCCGCTGATGTTCGACGGAACGATCGACATCAGCTGACCCGCCCCCTCTCGCCGGGACGTGCTTCCGCCGCCTCGGCTCTCCGCCGGGGACACACCCGCCGCCGAAAACGGGCCGCGGGCACGCGATGTGCCGTAGGTTTGCCGGGAACATTTCAGCGGTGCGGTGTCAACCCATGGAGGCGTGTTCACGGTGCGGTCGGATGTCGGGGTCACCTGCCCACTGTCCCAAGCGCAATGGAGCTGGTGGCTCGCTCAGCAATTGCACCCCGACGTCCCCGCCACCGTGGCGATGTACCTGGATCTGGCGGGCGATGCCGACCTCGACCTGCTCGCCCGCTGCACCCGGCAGGCCGCCGCCGAATTCGAATCCCCCCGGGTGCGGCTCACTCTCGTGGACGGCATCCCGCACCAATTCGTCGACTCCGCGACCCCCCTGGCCTTCGACATCGTCGATCTGACCACCACCCCCGACGCCGTCGCGGTGGCCCTCGACCACATGGAACGCGACCACAGCGCCCCTCTCGACCCGCTCGCCCCCGACCTGACCGTCGCCTCGATCTTCACCATCACGCCCACCCGCCACCTGCTGTACCTGCGCAGCCACCACATCGTCCTCGACGGTATGGGTGCCGCCGCCCTCCTCACGCGAACGGGCGACCTCTACCGCACCGCCCTCCGTGAGACGAGCGCGGTCGTCGAATCGCCGAGCAGAGCGGCCAGGTCCGACCGGAAACCGTTGTCAGTCGCGCAACTGCTGGACGAGGACCGCGCCTACCGGGCATCCGCCCGCGCCGAAGCAGACCGCGCCTACTGGCGGCAGCAGTTGGCGCGGGTCGGTGAGCCGGTGAGTTTGGCCCGGCGGGCGGCGGCCCCCGCCCCCCGCCCGCATCAGGTGAGCACCACCCTCGATGCCGGAACCGTGCGGCAGCTCGCGGACGCCAAAGCCCGGCACGGCGCCACCTTTCCGGAGCTGGTCATCGCCGCTTTCGGGTGTTATCTGGCGCGGATGACCGGGAGCACGGAGGTGACCCTGACCATTCCGGTCACCGCGCGACCGACCGCCGTGCTGCGTCGTTCGGCGGGGTCGATGTCGAATGTGGTTCCGCTGCGGCTGTCCGGATTGGACGACATCACCGTCGGCGCTGTGATCGCACAGGTGCGGGCGGCGGTGATCGGTGCGTTGCGTCATCAACGGCACCGGCACGAGGACATCCGCGGCGACCACCCGACCCTGCGGGAGGGATTCGGTCCGGTGGTCAACACCCTCGCCTTCACCGAGCCCTTACACCTGGGTCCGCTGTCGGGTCAGGTGCGTTTGCTCGCCCTGGGTCCGGTCACGGATCTGCATGTCAACGGTTACCAGATCGGCCCGGACGAGGTCTCCATCGACTTCCAGGCCAACCCCGCCCGCTACTCCCACGACGCCGTCCTCACCCACCACGGCACGTTCCTCACCTACTTCACCCACTTCCTCACCGCCCACCCCCACGACCCCATCACCATGCACGCCGCGGCCGCCGGTTCCATGCGGTCACCGAACCAGTTGTCCCCCAGCTCGATACGCTCGAACGCACCTACGCGAACTCTGTCCGAGCTCCTGTGCTCAGCCCTCCCGACACCCGGCTGCCTGCCACCACAGGTCACCCCGCCACCGCAGGCCGTCGCTTCGCCACCGACTCGGCCGACCCGGCAGGCGCGGGACACGGCGGGCGACAACGCAACCTGCGAGGCGACGTATTCCTCAGTGGCACTGCAAGACCGGGACCGTACCCTCACCTACGCGGAGCTGGACGAGATCTCGTCGCGGTGGGCTCGGGCACTCCTCGCGCGCGGCGCCGGGCCCGGGACATTCGTCGTCGTCGCGATTCCGCGTTCGCTGGAATCGGTGGTGGCGTTGTGGGCGGTGGCGAAGACGGGGGCCTGCTTCGTCCCCGTCGACCCGGACGAACCCCCGAACCGGTTGTCCACCATCATCGCGCGCTGTGGGGCGCCGCTCGGAGTGACGGTTTCCTGGGTGAGCGTCGGCTGCGATGCGATCACCTGGCTCGCCATCGACGATCCGGCCGAGGCGAACCGCTACCCGGGTACCCCGGTCGACGACCACGATCGCCCGCGCCCGCTGCTGCCGGGTGATCCGGCGTACGTGATCCACACCTCGGGCACCACCGGCACGCCCAAAGGTGTCGTCGTCGCCCACCACGCACTGGGTGACCTTACCGACTACCTATTGAAACAATATGGACTGCACCGCGATTCGGTTCTTCTGCATTCCCACAGCGCGACCTACGACGCACACCTTCTCGAACTGCTCGCCGGTTTCGCGGCGGGCGCCCGGGTGGTGGTCGCCCCGCCGACGGTCGTGGCCGGTCCGGAGATGGCCGAGCTGATCCGCAGTACCGGCTGCACCGTTTTCCAGACCGCGCCCGCCGTGCTCGCCACGCTGTCACCCCAGCAGCTTCCCACCGTCGAGGTCGTCGCGATCGGCGGCGAGGCGTGCCCGGCCGCACTGATGGCCGAGTGGGCACCCCAGGTGCGGTTGTTCAACGGGTACGGGCCGACCGAGACCACGATCATGGTGACCGAGACGGATGCCATGCGCCCCGACGGGGCGGTGACGGTCGGCCATCCCCTGCCGGGAGTGTCCGCGTGGGTCCTGGATACGCGCCTGCGGCAGGCGCCGGTCACCGCGCGGGGTGAGCTCTACGTGGGCGGCGCGTGCGTAGCCGACGGCTATCTGAACGACCCGGCCGCCACCGCCGCACGTTTCGTCGCCGACCCGTTCGGTGACGGTTCCCGCCTGTACCGCACCGGCGATCTGGTCGGCGCCCGCCCCGACGGGGAGTTCGAATTCTTCGGCAGGCTCGACGCCCAGCTCGAGGTCCACGGCAGGCGTATCGAACCCGCGGAGATCGAGGCGGCGCTGCTCATCGAACCCGAGATCGCCTACGCCGTGGTCACCGCCGCCGATACGGGCACACCGGGCGCGCGTCTGATCGGCTACGTGGTTCCCGTATCGGGAAACCGCGTCGACACCGCCGCCGTCCTGGCCCGGTTGCGTGCCGCGCTACCACAAGCCCTAGTGCCGGCCACCCTGATCGAACTCGACCGACTTCCCTTGGGCGGCAACGGGAAAGTCGTCCGCTCCGCGCTCCCCGCACCGACGATCACCGCGAACCCCATCCGCCCACCGGCCACCGAGCTCCAACGCCTCATCGCCGACCGCATCACCGCAACGCTCGGCACCCCCGTCGGCCTCGACGACGACTTCTTCGAACTCGGCGGCAATTCCCTTCTCGGCGTACTGGTTTCATCCGACATCGCCGCCACGACCGGCGTCCCCGTCACCGTGCGCTGGCTCTACACCACACCGACGGTGGCGGCGCTGGCCGAACGCATCGCCGGCTTCGACGGCCACAGCGGCGACGACGACGCACTCGGCACAGTTCTCGTCCTGCGCCGCAAGGGTTCACGCCCACCCCTGTTCTGCGTGCACTCGGCGGTACCGCTGGCCTGGTGCTACGCGGGCCTGACCGGTTACCTCCCCGACCGTCCCGTCTACGGCCTGCAAGCCACCGAACTCACGGGCACACCGACAATCGACGACCTGGTCGAGCACTACCTCGCGGCCGTCCTCGAACTACAACCCCGTGGCCCGTACCACCTGCTCGGCTGGTCGCTCGGCGGCCAGATCGCCCACGCCCTCGCCGTCCGCCTGCGCGACACCGGCGCCCGGGTCGGCGTGCTGACCATGCTCGACAGCGTCGTCTACACCCCGGAGGAACCACCGACACCGCGCATGCGCGACCTGCTGACCCACCTGCTCGGTGACGAACCCGAAGACGCCGACGCCGCCCCGGATGTCACCGCCGCCGAGGCGGCCGCGACCCTGGCGAGCACGAAAACCTCGTTCGGTACCGGACTTTCGGCCAGCCAGCTCGAACGTCTGCACCGGGGTTACATCGCGGGCGTGCGGTTGTCGCACACCTACCGCCCCGCCCGCTTCGACGGTGATCTGCTGTATTTCTCGGCGACACGCGGCATCACAGCGATGTTCGACGGCGACATGTGGCAACCGTTCGTCACCGGCGAGGTGATCGAGCATCCGGTCGAGGCCACCCACGCCCAGCTCACCAACACCTCGGTCTTCGCCCACATCGGTCCATTGCTCGCCCACCACCTCGACCGGGTGGAAGAACCTTCCGAGCCGGCGCTCGCGACTACCGCCGCCGAGGAACCGTGGTGATCACCACCCCGAAAACCGGTACCACACACCGTCATACGGCCGGTAGGTCTCGTCGTACTCCCCCGTCGGCTCGGGTGCACCGCCGGGCAGGTAGGCGTAGCCGACACTGCCGATGAAGCCGCCGGGTGTCCGGAACAGGCATCCGCCGTCTTCCTGGTGAACCTCGGTGACGGTGAACAATCCGATGCGCTGGTCGGCGGTGGACGGCTCACATGTCTGCGCGGCTCGTTCGAAATCGGGTTTGGACAGCGACCAACCGAATCGCTGCGCGGTGCCTGTCCCGCCCAGCACAGCGGTGAGCACCACGATCAACGGGGCGACCACGGTGAGCCAGGCCCCACGGAACGCCACCAGCCCGACGATCCCGAAGGCGAACCACAGCACACCGACCGCACCGAGTATCACGAAGGCGATCAGCAGGCGTTCGATCGGCCCATCGACCGTGTTCTGCCAGAGCAGGGCACCACAGCTCAGTGCGGTCGCGACCGCGATGCAGCACATGACAACGGTCCACCAGGTCGGCACCGGCCGACGTGACCGCACGACTCCCCCAGAGTTCATGTCCGTCACCGTACGTGACGGGTCACCGCGGGGAGAATCAGGAGAACTTGATCTCCAGGCCGATGCCGAGGATGGCGATCAGCCAGACGATGCCGACGAAGATGGTGACGCGGTCGAGGTTCTTCTCGACGACGGTGGAACCCGACAGGCTCGACTGCACGCCGCCACCGAAGAGGCTGGACAGGCCGCCGCCCTTGGCGCGGTGCAGCAGCACCAGCAGCACCAACAGCACGCTGGTGATCACAAGGAGGATATCGAGGAACAGCGACATGGCGACCATCCTAGGTGCTGGGCGGGCGCCCGGTCTAACCAGGCTCGACCGCGACCAGATGCGAGACGGTCTCGGGCCCCGCCGCGTAGTGCGCCACGGTCTGTTCGATCTCCCGATCACGCGCGGTGAGCCGCACCTGATGCTGATGCATGTGCTCGGCCCACGAGCGGACGACGAACGCCTCGACGAACCGGTCGACGGTCCCGACATCGCGATACAGCCGCCACTCCATCGCCCCCGTGCGCTGCCGTGACCGTCCGACCAGCGCCATCGCGTCGGTGAAGGCCGCCACGTCCTCCGGCGGCACGTCGTAACCGCGCAGCACGAGTACGGGCCCGTCGGCCGGGTCGGGCTCGACGACGAGCTGCGGTTCGGGCCAGTACGCGGCCGGTGAGAGGTCGATCTCCTCGACGTTGTGCCGGATCGGCCACCACACCGTGCTCACCGCGCACGCCCCGAGCAGCGCCGCCGCGATGAGCAACGCGGTGACGGCGCCGTAGGCCCCGGCGACCAGACCCCACAGCAGCGAGCCGATGGCCTGCCCGCCCATGAACACCAGCATGTACACCGACAACCCGCGCGCCCGCACCCAGGCGGGCAGCAGCAGCTGCATGGTCGAGTTCAGGGTCGACATGGCGAGCAACCAGGCCAGCCCGGCGCCGACGAGCAACACGAGCACCAGCACGACACTGTGCACCAGCGCGGTCGCCACCGCGCCGATCCCGAACAGCACCGCGGCCAGCGCCAATCGCTGGGTCGGCGTGAACAGCACCCGCAACCGCGACAACCCGAGCGCACCGCACACCGCACCGAGCCCGAGGGCACCGAGCAGCAAGCCGTACCCGTCGGAGGCCAGCCCGAGCCGGTCGTGCGCGATCACCGGAAGCAACGACCACACCGCGCTGGCGGGCGCGATGAACAGAATGGAGCGGAACAACACCCGCCGGATGGCGGGCGCGGCCCGGATGAACCGGGTGCCCGCCTGCAAAGCGGCCAGCGGGCGTTCGCTCGGCAGCGAACGAACCCGGACCGGCCATTTCGACACCAGCAACACCGCAACGATGCCGACGAACGAGAGCGTGTTGAATCCGAACACCACCGTCGGCCCGGCCACCGAAACCAGCACACCCGCCACGGCCGGCCCGACCGCGCGACCGATGTTCACGCTCATACTGCCCAGCGCCGCCACCGAGGTGATCTGGTCGCGCGGCACGAGTTCGGGCTGGATCGCCTGCCACGCGGGCGCGGTGAGCGCCTGACCGCAGCCGAGCAGGAACAACAGGGTGAGCAGCACCGCGGGCGTGGTGTGGCCGGTCGCGGTGAAGACGGTCAGTGTCAGCGAGGCCACGGCCATGCCTGCCTGCGCACCGATCAGCAACCGGCGCCGATCGAGCAGATCGGCCAGCACCCCGGACGGAATGGACAGCAACATCACCGGCAGCGTGATCGCGGTCTGGACGAACGACACGAGCACCGCGGCATTGGGTTGATCGACGAGAATCCACTGTGCGCCGACGGTCTGCATCCAGGTGCCCAGATTCGACACGAGCTGCGCGATCCACAACGCCCGGAACACCGGCGACCGCAGCGGAGCCCAGGTCGACACCCGCTCACCCGCCACACCCGTCACATTCCCGAGCATATCCCCGGTCCCCCAGCCGGACGCACGCTCACCACGCTGTGGTGGCGGCATCGGCCGAGAGCCCACCGCCACCAGCGCGTGGTGATCTTGATCTGCAGTCGCCGGGCGGACGTACGATGGGCCGATGCCGGGATTCCCGCTCCGCCTCGCCGCTCTGTGTGTGCTCGCCGTCGCGGCAGGCGCCTGTTCGTCCGGCGACTCGGGTGACGCGCCACCGAAGCCGACGCCGATGGGGCACACCTATCTGTCGACGCGGGTGGAGGGCGGGGCGATCCCCGGCGGCGGTCCGATGACGCTCACCTTCGACAACGGGCGGATCACCGCGAACTCCGGGTGCAATACCAGCAGCGGCACCGTCGATTTGAGCGACAACGTGCTGCGCACCTCCCGGCTCGCCGGCACCCTGATGGGTTGTCCCGGCGATCGCGGCCAGGCCGACGCCTGGCAGAACTCGTTCCTCGAGGCGAGCCCCACCTGGCGGCTCGACGGCGACAACCTGACCCTCACCGGCACCGACGTCACCGTCCACCTCACCGACAAGAAGATCGTCACCCCGGACAAACCGCTGACCGGCACCACCTGGATCGCGACCACCTTGCTCACCCCGGACGCCAAGATCCGCTCGGCCGCGCTCGACGAGGCCCGACCCACCCTCATGATCACCGCCGACGGCCAGGTCAGCGGCACCGCCGGATGCAATCGGCTGACCGGCACCGCGCAGCTCAGCCCCGGTGACGAGGTGAGCTTCGAGGTGGCCACTACGAAGATGATGTGCCCGCCGGAGGTGATGGAGGTCGAACAGCACGTCCTCGGCGTCCTCGACGGTCACACCGAGGCCACCATCGACGCCGACACTCTCACCCTGCGCAACGCCAACGGCACGGGCCTGGAACTGCGCGCCCAGCAGTAGACGAAAGGGCCGGAACCCGTTTGCACGGATTCCGGCCCTTCGGCACAGCAGAACAGGTCAGGGCAGCGGACCACCGGCGGCGATCGCCGACAGGGTGGCGAACTCGTCACCCTTGAGCGAGGCACCGCCGACGAGCGCGCCGTCGATATCCGGCTGACCGATCAGTTCGCCGATGTTCTTGGCGTTCACCGACCCGCCGTAGAGCACACGGACACCTGCGGCGACCTCCGGGGAGGCCAGCTTCTCCAGCTCGCCGCGGATCGCACCGCACACTTCCTGCGCGTCGGCCGCCGAGGCCACCTTGCCGGTGCCGATGGCCCACACCGGTTCGTAGGCGATGACGACCTTCGAGATCTCCTCGGCCGTCAGGCCTTTCAGCGAACCACGCAGCTGCTCGAGGTTGAACTCGACGTGCGTGCCCGCCTCACGAACACCGAGCCCCTCGCCGATGCAAACGATCGGGGTGAGGTCGTTCTTCAGCGCCTGCTTGGCCTTGGCCAGCACCGTGGCGTCGTCCTCGGTGTGGTACTGGCGCCGCTCCGAATGCCCGACCACCACGAAGGTGCAGCCCAGCTTGGCCAGCATGGACCCGCTGATCTCACCGGTGTAGGCACCCGAATCGTGCACCGACACGTCCTGCGCACCATAGGTGAGCAGCAGCTTGTCGCCGTCGACGATCGACTGCACGCTGCGGATGTCGGTGAACGGCGGGATGACCGCCACGTCGACCTTCGCGAAGTACTTCTCCGGCAGCGCGAACGCCACCTTCTGCACCAGCGCGATGGCCTCGAGGTGGTTGAGGTTCATCTTCCAGTTGCCCGCGATGAGCGGCTTACGTGCTGCCATCGCTCAGCCCTCCAGCACCGAAATACCGGGCAGCTCTTTGCCTTCCAGGTATTCCAGGGACGCGCCACCACCGGTGGAGATGTGCGAGAAGCCGTCGTCGGGCAGGCCGAGGGTGCGCACGGCCGCGGCCGAGTCACCGCCGCCGACGACCGTGAACGCACCCTTGCCGGTGGCGGTCACGATGGCCTCGGCGACACCACGGGTGCCCGCCGCGAACTTCTCGAACTCGAACACGCCCATCGGGCCGTTCCAGAACACGGTCTCGGCCTCGGTGAGCAGCGCGGCGAACCGCGACACCGACTCCGGGCCGATGTCCAGGCCCATCCAGCCGTCGGGGATCTCGGTGGACGCGACGGTCTTGCTGTCGGCGTCGGCGGCGAACTTGTCGGCCGCGACGATGTCGACCGGCAGGTGCAGCACGTCGCCGAAGCGCTCGAGCAGGCTCTTGCAGGTGTCGATCATCTCTTCCTGCAGCAGCGAGCTGCCCACCGAAATGCCCTGTGCGGCAAGGAAGGTGAAGCACATGCCGCCGCCGATCACCAGGGTGTCGACCTTGGGGGCCAGCGCCTCGATCACCGCGAGCTTGTCGGAGACCTTGGAACCGCCGAGCACCACCGCGTACGGGCGGGCCGGGTCCTGGGTGAGCTTCTGCAGCACCTCGACCTCGGCCGCGACCAGCGTGCCCGCGTAGTGCGGCAGCACCTGGGCCACGTCGTAGACCGAGGCCTGCTTGCGGTGCACCACACCGAAACCGTCGGAAACGAACGCGCCGTCGTCACCGACCAGTTCCACATAGGCGGCGGCCAGCTTCGCCCGCTCGGCGTCGTCCTTGCTGGTCTCGCGCGCGTCGAAACGCACGTTCTCGAGCAGCAGCACGTCACCGTCGGTGAGGCCCTCCGAGCGCGAGAGCGCGTCGTAGCCGACCACGTCACCGGCCAGCTGGACATTGCGGCCCAGCAGCTCGGCCAGCTTCGCGGCCACCGGGGCCAGCGAGAACTTCGGGTCCGGCTCACCCTTCGGGCGGCCCAGGTGCGCCATCACGACGACCTTGGCGCCCGCTTCGACCAGCGCCTGGATCGTCGGCACCGAGGCGATGATGCGGCCCGGGTCGGTGATCCGGCCGTTGTCGTCGAGGGGGACGTTCAGGTCGGAGCGCACGAGCACGCCCCGACCCTCGACACCCTCGGCCAGGAGATCCTGGAGTGTCTTGACCGTCATCGCGTTCAGAGCGACTTGCCGACGAGATCGACCAGGTTCGCGAGGCGGTTGGAGTAGCCCCACTCGTTGTCGTACCAGGACACGACCTTGACCTCGTTGCCGATGACCTTGGTCAGCGGGGCGTCGTAGATCGAGGAGTGCGGGTCGGTGACGATGTCGCTCGACACGATCGGGTCCTCGTTGTACTTGAGGATGCCCTTCATCGGGCCCTCGGCGGCGGCCTTCATCGCGGCGTTGATCTCGTCGATGGTGGCGGCCTTGGTAAGGGTCGCGGTCAGGTCGGTGACCGAGCCCGTCGGGACCGGCACGCGCAGCGCGTAACCGTCGAGCTTGCCCTGCAGCTCGGGCAGCACCAGGCCGATGGCCTTGGCCGCACCGGTGCCGGTCGGCACGATGTTCAGGGCCGCCGCGCGGGCGCGACGCAGGTCCTTGTGCGGCGCGTCCTGCAGGTTCTGGTCCTGGGTGTACGCGTGGATGGTGGTCATCAGGCCCTGCTCGATACCGAACGAGTCCTGCAGCACCTTCGCGATGGGGCCGAGGCAGTTCGTGGTGCACGAGGCGTTGGAGATGATGTTCTGGCTGCCGTCGTACTTGTCGTCGTTGACGCCCATCACGATGGTGATGTCGTCGCCGGTGGCAGGCGCGGAGATGATGACCTTCTTGGCGCCCGCGGACAGGTGGCCCTTGGCCTTCTCGGCGGCGGTGAAGATGCCGGTCGACTCGACGACCACATCGACGCCCAGGTCGGCCCACGGCAGGGCCGAGGGGCCCTCCTTGATGGCCAGCGCCTTGATGCGCTGCTCGCCGACGACGATGGTGTCACCGTCGACGGACACGTCCTGCGGCAGGCGACCCAGGATCGAGTCGTACTTCAGGAGCGTCGCAAGAGTGTTGATGTCGGTGAGGTCGTTGACCGCGACGATCTCGATATCGGTCTTGCCGACAGCCTTCAGCGCCTCCACCGCACGGAAGAAGTTACGTCCGATACGACCGAAGCCGTTGATACCTACCCGGACAGTCACGTTATCGCTCCTCAGCTTTCAAGCGGATTCATTCCGACGATGACCACAGTAGTAGCCGACCCAACCCCACCGACAGCCACCTGCGGTTTGTGAGTCGCGCGCCCCTGAGCACCTGGAATGCACAGAGTAAAGGGCATAGCGATCGCACATGACCGCTATGCCCTGAACGTCGGATACGTCACAGCCGGTAGCGCGAATCCTCAGGCGTCGTCGAGAAGTTCGGCCGTCACCGCCGACTCTGTGTCGGGGATGCCGAGGTCCTTGGCACGCCGGTCGGCCATCGACAGCAGGCGTCGGATGCGGCCCGCGACAGCGTCTTTCGTCATCGGCGGCTCGGCGAGCTGACCCAGTTCCTCGAGCGAGGCCTGCCGGTGCTGCACGCGCAGCTTGCCCGCGGCGGCCAAGTGGTCGGGCACGTCGTCGGCGAGGATCTCGAGCGCGCGCTCCACCCGGGCCGCCGCCGCGACGGCCGCGCGGGCCGAACGGCGCAGATTGGCGTCGTCGAAGTTGGCCAGCCGGTTGGCCGTCGCGCGCACCTCGCGGCGCATGCGGCGCTCCTCCCAGGTGAGCCTGGTGTCCTGGGCGCCCATGCGGGTGAGCAGCGCGCCGATCGCCTCGCCGTCACGCACCACCACCCGGTCGGTGCCGCGCACCTCACGGGCCTTGGCGGTGATCCCGAGCCGACGGGCCGCGCCGACCAGCGCCAGCGCCGCCTCCGGGCCGGGGCAGCTCACCTCGAGCGCGGAGGAGCGCCCCGGCTCGGTGAGCGAGCCGTGGGCGAGAAAAGCACCGCGCCACGCGGCTTCGGCGTCACCGATGCTGCCGCCGACCACCTGGGCGGGCAATCCGCGCACCGGCCTGCCGCGCACGTCGAGCAGCCCGGTCTGGCGGGCCAGCGCCTCGCCCTCCTTGGACACCCGGACCACGTAGCGGGAGGTCTTGCGTAAGCCACCCGCGCCGAGCACGTGCACATCGGAGCCGTAGCCGTACAACTCGAAGATCTCCCGGCGCAGCCTGCGGGCGATGGACCCCATGTCCACCTCGGCTTCCACGATCACCCGGCCCCCGACGATGTGCAGACCGCCCGCGAACCGCAGCAATGCCGACAATTCCGCCTTGCGTGAGCTGACCTGCGACACCACGAGCCTGCTCAGCTCGTCCTTCACCTCGGCTGTCATCGCCACGAGACGCGCTCCTTTCCCACCGACCCCGAACGCTCATCTGCAACACTGTGCACATCCGTGGCACTGTGCTGTCTCTCGACTCGAAGCCCAGCCAGTTGCGACCGCGGCGACCGAATCAGCTGATCCAGTGCGGCGGCTAGTTTTCCGGGATGATGCCGATCCGTTCCCGGCTCGGCCACATCGCAGAACGTTACCCGTGCGCGCAACTGTTCGGCGGCTCTTGACACATGTTCCCGCTGCCGCCCCTCGGGCACCGACGCCGAGTCGACGAGCACATCGTCGACCGCGAAACCCGGTGCGTGCTGGGACAATACATGGAGATGACGCTCGGCGGAAAAGCCGGCCGTCTCCCCCGGCTCCGCGGCCAGATTCAGCACGAGTACCTTACGCGCCCTGGTGCGGACCAGCGCGTCGCGCAGACCGGGGACGAGCACGTGCGGGATCACACTGGTGAACCACGAACCCGGCCCGAGCACAACGACATCCGCGTGTTCGATCGCGGAGACGGCCGCCGGGCCGGCGGGTGGATCCGAGGGAATCAGCCGCACCCGGCGGACCTTACCCGGTGTGGTCGCCACCGCGACCTGACCGCGTACACATCGGCCGACTCGCGGATCCGCTTCCAGCCCCGATACTTCCGCCTCGATGTCGAGCGGGATCGGCGACATCGGCAGCACCCGGCCCGTGATGCGCAGCAGCCTGCCCACCTCGTCGAGCGCCGCGACCGGGTCGCCGAGGATGTCGGTGAGCCCGGCGAGCAGCAGGTTGCCGAGCGAGTGCCCGGCGAGCGCGCCGGATCCGCCGAAGCGGTGCTGCACGGTGGTCGTCCAGATGCCGTCGGCGTCCTCGGCCAGCGCGGCGAGCGCCATCCGCAGGTCACCGGGCGGGAGCATGCCGAGTTCGGCACGCAGGCGTCCGGACGACCCGCCGTCGTCGGCGACCGTGACCACGGCGGTGATCCGTCTGGTCAGCCTGCGCACCGCGGTGAGTGTCGCGTACAGGCCGTGACCACCGCCCAGCGCGACGACGGCTGGGTCGGCTTCCCATCCACTCATTCGCGCCCCAGGTCCCGATGCACCACGCGCACGACGTCGACCGCCGCGGGGCCGGTGTCGGCACCGATGCGTTCCCCGAGCGCCTCGGCGATCGCGACGCTGCGGTGTTTCCCGCCGGTGCACCCCACTGCCACCGTCATGTATCGCTTCCCCTCTTGCCGGTATCCGGTCGTGGTCAGGTCGACCAGGTGGTGGCAGGTGCGCAGGTAGTCCTGCGCGCCCGGCTGCGACAACACATAGTCGCTGACCACCGACTCCTGGCCCGTGTGTTCCCGCAATTCGGGAATCCAATGCGGATTCGGCAGGAAACGCACATCCAACACCGTGTCGGCGTCGAGTGGAACACCGTACTTGAAACCGAAGGACTGCACGGTGAGCTGCAGCGCGGCGGGCACGCCCGCGCCGTACACCTCTTCCAGCTTGCGGTGCAGCTGGTGGATCGACAGCTCGGTGGTGTCGATGACGACATCGGCGGCGGCCTTCACCGCCGACAGCCGCACCCGTTCGGCGGTGATGCCCGCCGACAGGGTGCCGTCGGGACTGTCGCTCTGCAGCGGATGCCTGCGCCTGGCGAAGCCGAAACGCCGGATCAGCACGTCGTCGGAGGCCTCGAGGAACAGCACCCGCGTACGGATGCCCGCCGCGCGCAACTGCTCGGTCACGCCGGAGAGGTCACCGGTGAAGAACCGGCTCCGCACGTCCATGACCAGCGCGAGCCGCCGGATCGGCGGATCGGCGGCGGCACCGAGTTCGACCATGCGGCCGATCAGTTCCGGAGGCAGATTGTCGGTAACGTACCAGCCCAGATCCTCTAGAACGCGCGCGGCAGTGCCGCGGCCCGCGCCGGACAGGCCGGTAACGATGACCACTTCTACTGGCTGCTGTGTGTCGGTGACTGTCCCGGCGTTGTCCGGTGCCGCCCCCGCCTTGTTGTTCGATTCGACGCTTGTCATGTCCTACCGGATCCGTTTCTGGGTGCCTTTCGATCATCCCGCACCGGTTCGGGTATCGGGCGCAGACACAACGTACGGCACTCGCAATGTTGCGTCTCGCTGATCGCTACGTGCTGTTGAGTGCCTCGAGTACCGCTTTGGCCGTGGAAACGCCGATACCGGGCACCGCGGTGATCTCGTCGACCGTCGCGTCCTTGATCCGCGCGACCGAACCGAAATGGGTGACCAACGCGGCGCGTCGCGTCTCGCCGAGCCCGCGCACCGAGTCGAGCGCCGATGCCGTCATCCGGCGGGAGCGCTTGCTGCGGTGGAAGTTGATGGCGAAGCGGTGCGCCTCGTCGCGCACACGCTGCAGCAGGAAGAGCGCCTCGCTCGTCCTCGGCATGATGACCGGATCCGGTTCGCCGGGAACCCACACCTCTTCCAGGCGTTTGGCCAGGCCGATCACCGCCACATCGGTGATGCCGAGTTCGTCGAGCACCTCCGCGGCGGCGGCGACCTGTGGTGCGCCGCCGTCGACCACGTAGAGGTTGGGTGGGTAGGCGAAGCGGCGCGGTTTGCCGGTCGTCGGGTCGATGCCGGGGCGTGAGCCGGGCTCGTCGGTGTCGTCGGCGGCGAGTTCCGCAGGCAGGTCGACGGGCTGCTGGCGTTCGCGCGCCAGCCGGGCGAAGCGGCGACGGGTGACCTCGGCGATGCTGGCGACGTCGTCGGAGCGGCCGCCGCCCGCGGCCTCCTTGATCGCGAAGTGGCGGTACTCGGATTTACGGGCCAGGCCGTCTTCGAACACCACAAGCGAGGCGACCACGTCGGTGCCCTGCACATGGCTGATATCGACGCATTCGATGCGCAGCGGGGCACTGTCGAGTTCGAGTGCGTCCTGAATATCTTGCAGCGCTTGCGATCTCGACGTGAGGTCGCCCGCTCGCTTGAGCTTGTGCTGGGCCAGCGCCTCACCCGCGTTGCGCTGCACGGTTTCGGCGAGGGCCTTCTTGTCACCGCGCTGCGGGATGCGCAGCGACACCGCCGAACCACGCAGTTTGCTCAACCACGCCTGGATCTCGGGGGCGTCGGCGGGCAGTACGGGCACGAGCACCTCGCGCGGGACCACGTTCGCCGCCTCGGGTTCCACACTCTGGTCGGCCATGGCGGCCTGCTCGCCGTAGAACTGGGTGAGGAACTGTTCGACGAGGGCGGCCAGTTCGGTGCCGGATTCGGCGATGTCGAGCGCGTCGCCGGATTTGTCGACCACCCAGCCGCGCTGGCCGCGCACGCGCCCGTCGCGCACGTGGAAGATCTGCACGGCGGCCTCGAGTTCGTCGGTGGCGAAGGCGATCACATCGGCGTCGGTGCCGGTGCCGAGTACCACCGCCTGCTTCTCGAGTGCCCGGCGCAGGGCCTGCACGTCGTCGCGCAGGCGGGCGGCGGTCTCGAAGTCGAGGTCGTCGGCGGCCTCGTGCATGCGGCGTTCGATGGCGCGGACCATCTTGTCGGTCTTGCCGGACAGGAAGTCGCAGAAGTCGTCGACGATGTGGCGGTGCTCGTCGGCGCTGACCCGGCCGACGCACGGCGCCGAGCACTTGTCGATGTAGCCGAGCAGGCAGGGGCGCCCGATCTGGTTGTGCCGCTTGAAGACTCCGTTGGAACAGGTGCGCGCGGGGAACACCCGCAGCAGCAGGTCGAGGGTTTCGCGGATGGCCCAGGCGTGGGCGTAGGGGCCGAAGTAGCGCACGCCCTTCTTGCGGGCACCCCGGTAGACGAAAAGCCGCGGATATTCCTCGTTGAGGGTCACCGCGAGCACCGGGTAGGACTTGTCGTCGCGGTAGCGCACATTGAAGCGCGGATCGAATTCCTTGATCCAGTTGTATTCGAGCTGTAGCGCCTCGACCTCGGTGGACACCACGGTCCACTCCACGCTCGCGGCCGTTGTCACCATCTGCCTGGTGCGCGGATGCAGTGACGCCACATCGGCGAAGTAGGAGTTCAACCGGCTGCGCAGGCTCTTGGCCTTACCGACATAGATCACCCGCCCGTAGGCGTCCCGGAATTTGTACACACCGGGTTCGACGGGAATCGTGCCCGGCGCCGGCCGGTATGTCGCGGGATCTGCCACGTATCCAGGGTAGCGAGGCGTACCGACAATCCCGCCGCCCGTGCTGGGTGGGACGGCACGGGCCAACCGTCGGGTCCGGCGCCGGAGGTCGGTGTGTAGCGTTGATGTTCGGCTTGCCGCCGGAAAGGACCCCGATGACCGACGCCCCCGCCCTGCACCCCTACGACGACCTGGACGACGAGGCGACCCCGTCGTGGCTGATGCCCGCCACGGTGCGCGGCGCGCGCTTGATCGCCCTGGTCTCCGCGGCGGTCGGCGTGGTGCTGATCGTGATCGGCGCCGCACTGGGCAAGCAGAGCCCACTCGGCGTGGTGGTCGGCTACCTCCCGACCTTCGCCCTGGTTCCGTTGGTCGTGCTCTTCGGCCGGGCGGGTGACCGGGTGCGCGTCGCCGCGGTGACCCTGGCGGCCGTCGGCGCACTCACCTCCTGCACCGGCATCCTCACCGGCCTTCCGCCGGGCGCGGTGGGCATCGTCGCCTCGGGCGCCGTCGCCGCCCTGCTGATGCGCCCGTCGGCCAAGGCCTGGTTCACCCGCCAACGCTGAGGGCAGGCCGCTGATCGGCAGCCCGACCGTACCGACCCTCTACTGGGTGGCGATCCCGTGGAGTGCCAGGGCGTCGATGAGCGCGCGTGGACGATCTGCGATCGGGAGCGGGTCGACGAGGGCGAACCGGGCGCCGAGGGCGGTGGCCCCGCCGTCGGCCTCGGCGCTGTCGCCGACCATCAGGACACGGTTCGGGTCGACACCGAGGCGGTCGATCGCGTCCTGGAAGATCCGTGCATCGGGTTTGATGGCGCCGACCTCGTAGGACAGGGTCATCGCGCCGACCAGTGTGTCCCACCCCCGGGTGGCGAACGCGGGCCGGATGTCGAAGGCGATATTGCTCACCACACCCACGGGGATGGCTTGGGCGGCAAGGGCTTTCAGCACGGTTCCGGTGTCGGGGTACGGCGTCCAGGCCAGCGGGTCGATGAGCCGCCCGTACAGGTCGGCGGCCTGCGCTTCGGGAACGCCCGAACCGCGCAGCACCTCGAGATAGGCCTGGCGGTGCAGGGCGGGATCGAGGTCGCGGTTGTCCCAGGCGTGCTGGCCGGGCGGGTCGAAGGTCATGAACTGTTCGACCGGTGCCGTCATGCGCCGCAGGACCTCGGCCTTGGCCGCCACGTCGAACGGGGTGCCGTCGTCGCCGACGAGGACGTCGGCCCAGCTCGGGTCGTCCTCCAACCGGAACACCGTGCCGGAGAAATCGAACAGCACCGCATCGATCACCATGTCAGTCAGGGTAACGCTGCCGCGCCCGGCCGGAAATCCCTGTGCGCGACGACGGTTCGGGGTTACGCTGCCACGATGACGCCAAGGCGACGGACGTGGATCGGGGCCACGACGGCCGCAGTGCTCACGGTGGGGCTGCTGGCCGGTTGTTCGACAGACGACACCGAGGCGGCGGAGTGCACGAGCCCGCCCAACGGCACCCCGATCACGGCGGCGCCCGCGACCCCCACCGGCCCGACCACCCAGAATCTGAGCACCAACCCCGAGATCGCCTCGGGTTACCGCAGCGACATGTCACCGGTCCGCACCAGCACCTACGCGGTGTCGACGGCGAACCCCATCGCCACCGAGGCCGCCTGCCGGGTGCTGCGTGCGGGCGGCACCGCCACCGATGCCCTGGTCACCGCCCAGGCGGTGCTCGGTCTGGTGGAACCGCAGGCCTCCGGCATCGGCGGCGGTGCGTTCCTCGTGCACTACGACGCGAAATCCCGCACGGTCGAGGCCTACGACGGCCGCGAGACCGCACCCGCCGCCGCCACCGAGAACTACCTGCGCTGGGTGAGCGACACCGACCGCACCGAACCGGCGCCGAACACCCGCGCCAGTGGCCGTTCGATCGGGGTTCCCGGTGTGGTGCGGATGCTGGAGCTCGCGCACCGCGAGCACGGCATGACCGCCTGGAAGGAACTGTTCGATCCCGCGATCGACCTGGCCGACAGCGGTTTCGAGATCAGCCCGCGGCTGGCGGGCCAGATCGCCGAATCGGCCAAGGATCTAGCGACCGACGAGGGCGCGCGCGCCTACTTCCTGGAACCGGACGGCTCGCCGAAACGCACCGGCACCGTGCTCACCAACCCCGCCTATTCGAAAACCCTGTCGGCCCTGGCCACCGACGGCGCCGAGGCACTCTACAGCGGCCCCATCGCCCAGGACATCGTCGAGGCGGCGGGCAGCACGGCGGGTGGGCGCACACCGAGTCTGCTCACCACCACCGACCTGGCGAACTACGAACCGAAGAAGCGCACCGCGCTGTGCACCGGGTACCGCAAGTACGAACTGTGCGGCATGCCCGCGCCGTCCTCGGGCGGCAGCACCGTGGCGGCAACGATGGGCATCCTCGCCAATTTCGATCTGGCCGCGCTCGGCCCGCAGGACGTGAACCGCAACGGCGGCAAGCCCGATGCCCGCGCCGTGCACCTGATCTCGGAGGCCGAACGCCTCGCCTACGCCGACCGCAACAAGTACGTCGCCGACCCGGATTTCATTCCGCTGCCGGGTAATTCGGCGCTGTCGCTGGTCCACCCGCAGTACCTGAAGGAACGCTCCACGCTCATCAATCCGGACCGCAGCATGGGTACGGCCCAGCCGGGCAATCTCGGCCCGGTGCCGCTGGGCAACGGCCCGCAGCCGCCCGAGCACGGCACCAGCCACATCTCGGTGGTCGACAAGTACGGCAACGCGGCCGCGATGACGACCACGGTCGAATCGGCCTTCGGTTCGTTCCATTTCGTCGACGGGTTCCTGCTGAACAACCAGCTCACCGACTTCGCCGCCGACCCGCTCGACCCCGACGGCATCCCCGTCGCCAACCGCCTGCAGCCGGGTAAGCGGCCGCGCAGCTCGATGAGCCCGACCCTGGTGTTCGATCGCGACGACCAGGGCGACCGTGGCGAGCTCGCCCTGGTCACCGGCTCCCCCGGCGGCTCGGTCATCATCCAGTTCGTGGTGAAAACCCTTGTCGGAGCGCTCGATTGGGGCCTGGATCCGCAGCAGGCGGTGTCCGGGGTGTCCTTCGGGGCGGGCAATTCGCCGAGCACGGGTATCGGCGGCGAGCATCCGGCGATCGACGCCACCGCCAACGGTGACAACGACCCCCTCGTGCGCAAGCTGCGCGAGATGGGTCACCAGGTGACGGTGGCTCCGCAGTCCAGCGGCCTCAGCGCGTTGCAGCGCGACGGCAAGGACGGCTGGATCGGTGGGGCCGACCCCCGCCGCGAAGGTGCGGTACTCGGCGACACCCGCTGACCGCCGCGACCCCGCTGTGGTGGCGGCATCGGGCGAGAGCCGAACGCCGCCACAGCGTGGCGATCAGGTGTCCAGCTCAGCCCCCGCGAGCTCCGGTGGTGCGAACTCAGGCGGTGTAGCGGGCGCCGAGTTCGCGCAGGCGCTCGATGGCGTCGGCGGCGTAGGTCTTGTCGTTGGACCGGATGGCCAGCATCGGCACGTAGTCGTCGTCGACGAGTTCGAGCCGCGCCCACGCCTTGCGGTCGGGAAAGGCGGCGCCGCGGATGACGTCCCACGGGTATTCGCGGTAGCCGAGGATATTGCGCACGGCCACCCCGCGCGCACCGGCACGCACCCGTGGCCGGGTGAGCAGCAGTACCGCTCCCGCGCCGAGGACGCCGATCAGGATCATCGCGACCTGGTCGGCGACCCGGAAGTTCACCCCGGTCGACCCGGTGCGCAGCAGCACCCCGCCCGCGGTGAAGAACGCGAGCACGAGTACCGCGGCCACGACGGCGGTCCGGGTCGCGCGCCGAGGGCGCACCTCGAGCTCCCACTCCGCGTGCTGTTCCACCGGCACGGTCACGCCGATCGCAGCGCGCGCAGGGTGAGCGCGGCGTCCAGCGCGGCGGCGCAGGCCTGCTCACCCTTGTCCTCGGCCGAACCGGGCAGGCCGGCACGGTCGCGCGCCTGCTCCTCGGTGTTGGTGGTGAGTACGCCGTTGGTGACCGGGGTCGACTCGTCCAGCGACACCCGGGTGAGCCCGGCGGTCACCGCATCGCACACGTACTCGAAATGCGGTGTGCCACCACGGATCACGACACCGAGCGCGACGACAGCGTCGTGACTGCGCGCCAATTCCTGTGCGACGACGGGCAATTCCATCGCCCCGGCGCAGCGCACGACGGTGACGTGCTCGACCCCGGCCTCCTTCGCGACGCGCTGCGCGTTCGCGACCAGGGTGTCGCAGATCTCGGTGTGCCAGCGCGACGCCACAATGGCGAGCTTGAGGTCGGTGGCCTTGGCCAGCGCGAATTCCGGTACGCCGGTGCCGCTCATCGTCTGATGCTGCCTTTCGGGAGAGTTACTGCGCGGTTTCGCCGAGATCCAGGTCGTCGAGACCGACCAAATCGTGGCCCATGCGATCGCGCTTGGTCCGCAGATAGTGCAGGTTCTCGGCGTTGGCGCGCAACGGCATCGGCACCCGCTCGGTGATCCGCAGCCCGTACCCGTCGAGACCCACCCGCTTGGCCGGGTTGTTCGTCAGCAGCCGCATCGACCGGATGCCCAGATCCACCAGGATCTGTGCGCCCGTGCCGTAGTCGCGGGCGTCGGCGGGCAGGCCGAGATCGAGGTTGGCGTCGACGGTGTCGCGCCCGGTGTCCTGCAACTGGTAGGCCTGCAGCTTGTGCATCAGGCCGATGCCACGGCCCTCGTGCCCACGCATGTACAGCACCACGCCGCGACCCTCTGTGTCGACCATTTCCAGTGCCGCGTCGAGCTGCGGGCCGCAATCGCAGCGCAGCGAACCGAACACGTCACCGGTCAGGCACTCCGAGTGCACCCGGACCAGCACATCCTCGCCGTCACCGATGTCGCCGCGCACCAGCGCCACGTGCTCGGCCTCGTCGAAGATGCTCTGGTAGCCGACTGCCTTGAAATTGCCGTGCGCGGTCGGGATGCGCGCCTCGGCGACCCGAACGACGTGCTTCTCGTGCTTGCGCCGCCAGGCGATCATGTCGGCGATCGAGATCATCGCCAGGTCGTGCTCGTCGGCGAACACCCGCAGCTCGTCGGTGCGGGCCATGTGCCCGTCGTCCTTCTGGCTGACGATCTCGCAGATCACGCCCGCCGGCCGCAACCCGGCCATCCGAGCCAGATCCACCGCGGCCTCGGTGTGGCCGGGCCTGCGCAGCACACCGCCGTCCTTGGCGCGCAACGGCACCACATGACCCGGACGGGTGAAGTCGTCGGCCTTGGCCTCGGCGCTGGCCAGCAGCCGCATGGTGACGGCCCGGTCGGCGCCGGAGATACCGGTGGTGATGCCCTCGCGCGCGTCGACCGACACGGTGTAGGCGGTGCCGTGCTTGTCCTGATTCATCGCGTACGCGGGCGGCAGACCGAGGCGGTCGCAGTCGTCGGCGGTCAACGGCACACAGATGTAGCCGGAGGTGTAGCGGATCATGAACGCGACCAGCTCCGGGGTGGCCTTCTCGGCCGCGAAGATGAGATCGCCCTCGTTCTCACGGTCCTCGTCGTCGATGACGACAACAGCCTTGCCGGCCGCGATATCGGCGATCGCGCGCTCGATGCTGTCCAACCTGGTCACGTCTGCTTGCTCCGTAATATTGGCGGCTGGCGCCGCAGGGTCACTACTACAGTACGGCGTGCGTGGGGGTCTCTCCGAGGCGCCCGACGCGGGTGTGTCAGCCTCGCTGTGCCAGGCGCTCCACGTACTTCGCGACGACGTCGACCTCGAGGTTCACGGTGGTGCCGACCGGTGCGGTGCCGAGCACGGTCAGTGCGAGGGTGGTGGGGATCAGCGAGACCTCGAACCAGTCGCGGTTGCCGTCGGCGGCGGGTTCGTCGTCGATGCCGAGTTTCGACACGGTGAGCGAGACGCCGTCGACGGTGATCGAGCCCTTCTGGACGACATAGCGGGCGATGGCGTCGGGCAGGGAGATCCGGACCACCTCCCAGTTCTCGGACGGGGTGCGGGCCAGCACGGTGCCGGTTCCGTCGACGTGGCCCTGGACGAGATGTCCACCGAGGCGGCTGTTGATCGCGGCGGCGCGTTCGAGGTTCACCCGGGAGCCGGGCACGAGGGCACCGATGCTCGACCGGTCGAGGGTCTCGGCCATCACGTCGACGGTGAAGCTGTCGCCGTCGATCACGTCGACGACGGTGAGACACACGCCGTTCACCGCGATCGAATCGCCGTGTCCGGCATCGGAAGTCACCAGCTTGCCGCGGATCGTCAACCGGGCGGCGTCGGCCAGCTGCTCGGTGGCCACGACCTCGCCGAGTTCCTCGACGATCCCTGTGAACATGTCTGACTCCCTTGTCGCGTCATCCGTACCCGTTGGGCCCAACAGCGGGTAGACGACCGCTATTCCCGCTCGACGCACAGCCTAGTGGCGGCACAGGTGAGGGCGGAATCCGACCGCGCGCTGAGCGGGAGGCCGCAAAACCCGCACGGCGCCGGAAAATCGTGGGAAAAGAATCCGGACATAAAGAATTCCCGCCGAAGTAAAATGCGGCGGCAATCCTTCGTTCGATTTCTCCGTGTGCCGGTGCAATAAATTTTCCGGCCACGACCACGCCGCTTTGTACCCCGATCCCCGAAAGAAGAAACACGGAGATCCACGGACTTGCCACGCCCTCGCCACTGACGCAATATTGTTACGTCAACGATTCCCGACGTTCAACGATGCGATACCGGGAGACAACACTGTGAGCTACCCACTGCTCGATTCCACGCTGGAAAGTCGCTGCGTCCATTACCGGCGGGAGCTACACCTGCCCGCGACGGTCGACCCCGACTCCCGGCGCATCCTCCTGCAGATCGGCACCCACTACGGTGCGGTGACCATGCCGGGTGACCTGGGCGAGCGGGTACAGGCGCAGTTGCGTGCCGACGGTATCGCCGGACCGGTCGTCGACCATCCGCGCGCCCATTGCTGGACCTTCCTCACCGGCCCCTGCCACCTCGACACCCTCACGCCGACAGCCGAAGCCGAACTGTTCCGCCTCTACGCGAGCGTCGCGTGCGCGGGCAGCCACATCGTGCTGCCCTCCCCCGACGACGAACGCACCGGCTACCGCACCTGGGTGCGGGCGCCGGAGGCGGCCGACAACCGGCCACCGCTCGAGGCCGTGATCGAGACAGCGCGGGCGCTGGGCAGCCACGCCCTGCACCCGCACTGACCGAACCGGGTCACGGCAACCAGGCGGCGGTTGCCAGACTGCGCAGATTCTGGACGGCCGCACCCGGGTCGGCGGTGTTGTAGACCGCCGACCCGGCCACGAAACAATCGATGCCCGCCGCGGCGGCCTGCTCGATGGTGTCGGTATTGATGCCACCGTCGATTTCCACGATCAGCTGCAATTCCCCGGCGTCCACGAGATTGCGCACGATGCGCGCCTTCTCCAGGACCTCCGGAATGAACGACTGACCGCCGAAACCGGGTTCCACGCTCATCACGAGCAGGGTGTCGAATTCGCGCAGAATTTCCAGGTACGGCTCGATCGGCGTGTTCGGCTTCACCGACAGCCCGGCCTTGGCACCCGCCGCGCGGATATCGCGCGCGACGGCGATCGGATCGTCGGTGGCTTCGGCGTGGAAGGTGACGTTGTAGGCGCCCGCCTCGGCGTAGCCCGGCGCCCAGCGGCCCGGATCCTCGATCATCAGGTGACAGTCGAACGGGATGTCGGTGGCTTTGAGCAGGCTCTGCACCACCGGCAGGCCGAGTGTGAGGTTCGGCACGAAGTGAGCGTCCATCACGTCCACATGCAGCCAGTCGGAACCTTCGACAGCGGCGGCCTCGGCGGCCAGGTTCGCGAAGTCCGCGGACAGGATGGACGGGGCGATCATCGGCTCGGCCGGGCGGTGGAACGTCGGTGTGGACACAGCGCGCAAGTGTAGCGACCGCGTGGTGATCGGCGCCCGGTTGTGGGTAGCCTACAGAGCGTGACCAACATTTCGGCGGAACAAGAGCTGTTCAGCGATCCGGTGCAGATTCGCGTGGCAGCGTCGGTGACCCAGCTGCCGATCCTGCGTGGATTGGCCGAAACACTGGTCCTGCTCAGCGATTTCACCCTCGACGAGGTGGCCGACGTGCGCCTCGCGGTCGACGAGGTGTGCTCCACGCTCATCGCGATCGCCGCGCCCGGCTCGCAGCTCACCTGCGAGTTCGTCGTCGGTGACACCGAACTCGTCGTGCGGGTGGAGGGTGTCGCGGCCACGGAGGGCCTGCCCGACCAGCGCAGCTTCGGCTGGCATGTCCTGCGCACGCTGAGCGACGAGGTGAACGCCGACCAGCAAGGATTCGACGCCGCCCTGTCCGGGTATCCGACGAGTGTCCGTATCCGTCGGGTCCGGGGGAAGGCGTAGTGCACGGCGACACCAACGAAGAGCACAAGCCCGATCCGGAAATTCTCGAACAGCCCGCCGAAGCCGTGCTCGACGAGCCGGTCATCGAGGAGCAGGTCGTCGAGGAGCAGTTGACCGAGCCCGCGCCCGCCGCGCCCTCCGGGTACGACGATGTGAGCGCGCTGTTCGAACGGCTCGCGGCGACCGAACCCGGCAGTGCCGCGCACGCCGTGGCCCGGGACGCGCTGATCAACCGCTGCATCCCGCTGGCCGACCACATCGCCCGCAAGTTCAGCGGTCGCGGTGAGCCGTTCGACGATCTGTCGCAGGTGGCGCGGGTCGGCCTGGTGCACGCGGTGGACCGGTTCGATCTGAGCCGTGGCTCGAACTTCCTGTCGTTCGCGGTGCCGACGATCATGGGTGAGGTGCGGCGGTACTTCCGCGACAACACCTGGGCCATGCGGGTGCCGCGGCGGGTGAAGGAAACCCACCTGCGTATCGGTGCGGCCGTGGACCAGCTCTCCCAGCGGTTGGGTCGCTCGCCGACGGCCAAGGAGATCGCGGCCGAACTCGATGTCGACCCCGACGAGGTGACCCAGGCGGTCATCGCGGGCAACGCCTACCAGCCCACCTCGATCGATGCCGCCTCGGTCGGTCGCGACAGCGACGCCTCGCTGCTCGACACCCTCGGCGAAGAGGAGTCGCAGTTCGACCGGGTCGAGGAATACATCGCGGTTCGCCCGCTGCTGGCGGGTCTGCCCGAGCGGGAGCGGCGGATCCTCACGATGCGCTTCTTCGAGTCGATGACCCAGACCCAGATCGCGAATCAGCTCGGCATCTCGCAGATGCACGTCTCGCGCATCCTCGCGAAAACCCTTGCGCGCCTGCGTGACCTGTCCGAACGGGACTGAATCCGCCACGGGGACAACGGTGTCCCCCTACGCGCGTTCGCGCCGCAGTTTCGCAGGTGCGCGCAACCACCACGCGCTGTCGATCAGCTCGGCGAGCTGTTGCCGGTCGACCACTTCCAGATCGATGAGCACATACGGGTGCCCGTCGTAGTGCGGCGTCGTATAGAACGCCGGGTCTCCCGAGGCGAGTAGCGCCTCCTTCTCCGACGGCTCACACAAGAGCACCAGCCCGCCCTCGGCCTCCGACCGCAGCCGCGCGAAACTCTTCCCGCCGACCGACAGCCCCGGACTGCGCCACCACGTCCCCTCCGCCACGCCCGGCAGCGCGGTCGCGATCTCCACCACCTGTTCCCACGTCATCGCCATACGCGAATTCTCCCTCGGCGAGACACACCACGCCTTGGACGAATGTCACCGCCGCGGCCGATTTGTGGAACCACCGAGGCATCCGATCGACGCTGTGGCCGTGCGAGCCGGATCGCACCGCCGCATCACGTGGCCGGTGCCCGCTGCTACTTCGTGCGCAGACCTGCCCGATGCTGTGGAGGTGCGAGCAAGGACGGATCGCACCGACACAGCATGCGGTGGGGTTCGGGTGTCTACTTCTTGCGCAAGGCCGACAGGAACATCGCGTCGGTGCCGTGGCGGTGGGGCCAGAGTTGGGCCGAGGGGCCTTCGCCGAGGTCGGTGACGCCGGGAAGGAGTTCGCGGGTGTCGAGTTGTTCGGCACCGGTGCGACGGACGAAATCGGCGACCACCGCGACGGTTTCGGACAGATGCGGGGAGCAGGTGGAGTACACGACCACACCGCCGGGGCGCAGGAGATCCCATGCGGCGGTGAGGAGTTCGCGCTGCAGGGTCACCAGTTCCGGTACGTCGGCGGGGGTGCGGCGCCAGCGTGCCTCGGGGCGGCGACGCAGTGCGCCGAGGCCCGTGCAGGGCGCGTCGACCAGGATGCGGTCGTAGCCGGGTTCCAGACCGGTGTCGCGGCCGTCCTTCACGTGCACTGTGACGGGCAGGTCGCGGGTGGACTTGCGGACCAGTTCGGCGCGGTGCTCCGACGGCTCCACCGCATCGACGGTGAACAGGTCGATCGCGGCGAGCGCGCCGAGCAGCGCCGCCTTACCGCCGGGACCAGCGCACAGGTCGAGCCAGCGACCCTGGTCGGGGCCCGCGAGCGGTGCCCGGCTCAGGGCCAGCGCGACGAGCTGAGAACCTTCGTCCTGCACCGCGGCGATTCCCTCGCGCACCGGTTCGAGCTGACCGGGATCACCGCCGTCGAGGTACACCGCGTACGGCGACCAGCGACCTTCCTCGCCGCCGGTGACCAGCGCCAATTCCTCGGACGTGATCTCACCGGGACGCGCGACCAGGTGTACCACCGGACGTTCGTCGTCGGCGGCCAGCAGGTCGGACAGTTCACCCGCCTGCGCACCGAGCGCGTCGGCGAAGGACTGGGCGATCCAGGTGGGGTGCGCGTATTCGAAGGCGAGCTTGCCGACCGGATCGACCGGAGCCAGCTCCGCGACCCACTGCTCGGCGGTCTTCTCCCCCGTCCGGCGCAGTACCGCGTTCACGAAACCGGCACGGCCCTGGCCGAATTCGGCACGGGCCAGGTCGACGGAGGTGTCGACGGCGGCATGCGCGCTGGTCCGCGTGCGCAGCAGCTGGTAGACGCCGAGGCGGAGGATGTCGAGGATCGGCCCGTCGATCTCACCGACCGGACGACCCGCGCACGCCGCGATCACGGCATCGAGCTGCCCCTGCGACCGGCACGCACCATAGGTGAGTTCGGTCGCGAACGCGGCATCACGTCCGCTGATCTTGCGCTCCCGCAACAACTTCGGCAGTACGAGGTTGGCGTAGGCGTCGCGTTCGCGCACCGCCCGCAACACGTCGAGGGCCACCTCCCGCGCCACGTCCACCGGCTCACCGCGCCGCTTGCGCGGACTCGGCACACTCGGATCCGGCCGATCGGCCCGCTGCCGTTCACTCCGCTGCCCGGCCGGCTTGCCCCCACCCTGAGCCTGCCGTGCGCCACCGGTCCGGTCGCTTCGCTTCCCACCCTGTGGTGCGCGCGAATCGCTGAAACGGCCGCTGTCGCCGCCCCGCTCGGCTGCCTGCCCACCCCGAGCTCCACGCGAACCCCCTTCGCGCCCACTACCGGAACGGCTCGCATCGCCGAAACGCTCGGCTCCGGCGACCGAACCACGCCGTTCCGCACCGCCGTCTCCCCGCCGCCCGGATCGGTCGGCGGCGTCGGAGCGACCGAAGTCCTTGTCGCGGCCATGCGGGCGATGATCTGCAGCATGTGAACCCGCATCATGCGGCCCACGGTCGCCCCGCGGGGCGCGGGACGCGTCATAGCCACGGTCGTCGCGGGCAGCGCCGGAGTCCCGGCCGCGCCCGGTAGCCGGGCGGCGGGTGTCGTCGCCGCGCTCGGGGCCGCGGCGGTTGTAGTCCCACCCTCGGGCGTCGCTGTCGCCACGACGCGGACGACGGTCGTCCTCGGCACGGGGGGCCTTGTTGTCACGGCCCTTGGCGGCGCGGGCGGCCCAGCCGCCGTCGACGTTCTTGCCGGTGATCTTGCGATCGTCGCGGGGTGCGGCAGCGCTGCGCTGGTCGGCTTCGCGCCGACGCCTGCGGTCGGAGGCACTCATGCCTGCACCTCGCTGACGCTCGGCTCCGGCATGATTGCCTGGGCAGCTGTGCTCATCGTTCGCTCGCTGCGCTCGCTCATCCGATCACCGTGCCCGGTGCGAGACGGGCGCCGCGCGCCCAGTCGAGGGCGTTCATCATCTTCTTGCCGGGTGGTTGGACCTGGCCGAGGCGGACCGCGGTGGTCGACGTGCCGACGAAGACGCCGGATTTGCGCACCTCGATCTCGCTTTCGGGCAAGGTTTCCTCCACCAGCTCCACCGGGCCGAGTTTGAGGCGCAGCCCGTTCACCTCGGTCCACGCGCCGGGCGCCGGGGTGACGGCGCGGATGTGGCGGTGGATCGCCAGGGCGGGCTCGTCGAACCGGATGCGGCTCGCTTCGACGGTCACCTTCGGGGCGTAGGACACGCCGTCGTTGGATTGCGGAATCGCTTGCAGCGTCCCGTCTTCGACACCGTCCATGGTCTTCTCTAGCAGCACCGCGCCTGCCTCGGCGAGGCGCGCGAGCAGTTCACCCGAGGTGTCGGTGTGGCCGATCTTCTCGGTCATCACGCCGTAGACGGGCCCGGTGTCGAGGCCTGCCTCGATCTGGAAGGTGCTGGCTCCGGTGATCTCGTCCCCGGCGAGGATAGCGGCCTGCACGGGCGCCGCGCCGCGCCACGCGGGCAGCAGCGAGAAGTGCAGATTGATCCAGCCGTGCGCGGGAATGTCGAGGATCTGCTGGGGCAGCAGGGCACCGTAGGCCACCACCGGACAGCAGTCCGGGGCGAGCGCGGTGAGCGCCTCGACGAACTCCGGTTCCGACGGCTTGCCCGGGGTGAACACCGGGATGCCGTGTTCGTCGGCCAGCCGACCGACCGGCGAGCGCATGATCTTGCGCCCGCGACCGGCGACCGCGTCGGGCCGGGTGACCACCGCGACCACCTCGTGGCGCTCGCTGTCGAGCAGCCGCCGCAGCGAGGGAACAGCCGGTTCAGGGGTGCCCGCGAAGACGAGACGCATCAGCGGCCACCGCCGACACCGCTGGACTCGCGCACGGTGACACCGGCACGGAACCAGTCGGATTCGCGGATGGACCGCATCGCTTCCTTGCGGTCGGCCGGCTCGAGCCGGTTCACGAACAGCACACCGTCGAGGTGGTCGTGCTCGTGCTGCACGCACCGCGCGAGCAGCCCGTCGGCGTCGAATTCGACCGGCGCACCGGTCTTGTCGACGCCGGTGACGCGCACCCGCAGTGCCCGGCGCACGTCGTAGCGCACGCCGGGAATCGACAGGCAGCCCTCCGGCCCGACCTGCTCGTCCTCGCCGATCGGGGTCCACTCCGGGTTCACCACGTGCCCGGCGGCGTCGCCGGTGTCGTAGACGAACACCCGCAGCCCCACGCCGATCTGCGGCGCCGCCATCCCGACGCCGCCGTCGTCGTGCATGGTCTCGGTGAGATCGGTGACGAGCTGCGCGAGCTCGGCGCCGAACTCGGTGACCTCGTCGGCACGCGAGCGCAGGATGGGATCGCCGAACAGGCGAACGGGCTGAATGGTCACGGCGGCTCCCGGCTGGACGATGTGCGGTCGTCCCATTCTAGAGACCCGCCGGGGTGGTTCCGACCGGCGCGGCCGTCAGGAGTTGCCTGCGATGATGACCTGCGGAATGCCCGTCCCCAGTGGCACCGGCGTGCAGACCGGCGCGGGCCGGTTCGAGTCGAGCACCCGCAGCAGCAGTTGCTGCACGAACGGGTCGTAGACGAGGTTGAAATGCCCGGTCAGGTCGTCGGGGCACAGGTCCTGGAGGACGAGGTTCTCCGCGCCCGGCCCGCGCAGGGCGATGTTCTCGAACGGCTGGATCATCTCGTCGACTCGGCTGCCGACAGTGACGTAACGGACACCGGGCACGGTGTCGCCGCCTGCGTTCAGTTCGACCATGATCGGCTCGCCCTGCGCCTGCTGGACGGCGGCGGTGGAGGTCACCTTCGCGTACACGTCCATCATGCCCGGCACCGCCTGACCGACCGGAACGAGGCCGTACATGACGCCGCCGTAGCTCGGGGAGGCGAGCCCCACCCAGGTGTTCACCACCTCGGCGCCGCCGAGCTTGTTGACGTAGTACCGGCTGACATTGGCCCCCTGCGAGAAACCGACGAGGTCGACCTCGGCCGCCGCGGTCGCGGCGCGCACCTGCTCGACGAAGGCGGCGAGCTGGGCGAAGCTCACGCGCATGTCCTCGGTGCCGTAGGTGTCGGCGCCGGGCGCACCACCGTAGTTCAGCGCGAACACGCAGAAGCCTGCCGCCACGAGTTGCGGGCCGATACCCGACCAGTCGGAGTAGGCACTCGAATCGGTACCGTGGACCAGCACGACCGGGCGCGGGTGCTCGGCACTCGGCTTACAGCCGAAGTTGTTGACGCCCAGGGGAACCGCGTCGGGATGGTCGCTGATGTAGCGGGCGGCGGCCAGGTGGTCGGACTGTGCCGGACCCGGCTGGCTCGGAACGATTGCCGGGCGGTAACCCGGCGGTTCCGCGGTGGCGATCGGGGCGAGTGCCACCCCGATCACCGCCGCGCAGGCGAGCGCCGTCCGCGACGCCGCCCTTCCCCATTGTGACGATCCCCAACCCCACAGACCTCGCGGTTGTTCCATACCCCAATGATTTACTCCATTGCCTGGGCAAACGCACCTCGAAAGGGGGGTTCACGCCGCCCTCATTTATCGGGGGTTGCGTCACCGGTCGCGGCGATGTCGTCCTCGGCGAGGATCCGGTACAGCGCCCGGCGGGTCTCGGTGAGCACCTCGGCCGCTCGCGCGGCTTGTTCCGGGGTACCGACCTGGGCGACCTGACCGACCGCACCCATCACCTGGCCGACGAGGCCACGCAGATCGAGCGCCTGGGCACCGACGTCCTGCCGGACCTCGGCCCAGGGGTCGCCGAGCTCGTCGCGTTCGGTCTCGACATAGGCCTTGCCCGCCTCGGTGAGTTGCGCGGTTTTGCGCCCGGCCACCTTCTCGATGAGGACCAGTCCCTCGTCCTCGAGCTGGGCCAATGCCGGGTAGATGGAACCCGGGCTCGGACGCCAGATGTCGTCGCTGCGCTCGCGGATCTGCTGGATCAGTTCGTAGCCGTGCATGGGTCGTTCGGCGAGCAGCAACAGGACCGCGGCGCGGACGTCACCGCGCCTGCCCCGGCCGCCGCGACCGCGTCCCCGGCCGAAACCCGGGCCGAAACCGGGACCGAATCCCGGGCCGAAGCCGGGTCCGAATTCCGGGCCGTGACCGTGGCGGCCACCGCGCCGGAAGTGCCTGCGGTCGGGCCCGAATTCCGGGTGCCCCTGCCCGCGTCCTCGTTCGAAGTGTCCGAATTCTCTTTGTCGATCGTCGTGCATAACAGCCTCCTAAGGCGTGTTCTTTTCGAGTTGACGTTATCGACGATATATCGGCAATGCATCTAGCGCAAGGGTGTTCTTGCTGTGCGCCGCCTCACGGCAGCACCGGATCACCCCTCCCCGCGAGTGCGGTGGGGTTGCGGAAGAGGCGAGCGAACTACTCGGCGGCCACCGCGACCGGCTTACTCTCCGTGGTCGAGGGCGAGCGCCGGCGGTCGTTGCTGATGGCGGTGATCGTGGCGGTACCGAGTTTGCCCCGGCGGTCGTAGAGGACGGCACTGCTCACCGCGACGCCTGCCCGAGAGGTGTGATCGAGGGCTTGCAGACCGAGCTCCACCCCCTCGGGGAGGCGCGAGAGACTGAGGGTCATATCGGCGTTGATGTAGCCGACACCGTGCGAACCCCAGTGGCAGACGAGATTGGTGAGGTCACCGCTGGCGGCGGCACGCTGGAAGGGCGAGAAGGGCTGGCCCGCGACGAGGGTCGGCAGGTTGTTCCAGGTGACCTTGCGTTCCGCGTCGCGGGTGGTGCGGAAATCGGTGAGCCAGTCGCCCGCACCGGATTTGAACAGCGGTGCGGCGCCGCCCGGCTCGTCGATGCGCTGCTCGGGGACGGGTAGTTCCAGATCGGGCTGCCAGACGGTCCCGGGCGGGTCGTCGGTGGCCGCGAGGAAGGTGACGGTAGCGCGGGAGCGCGTCTGCCCCTGCTGCACGAGCCGGACATCGGCGACCTTGATGCGGTTGCCGTCGCGCACCACTTCGCTGTGCAGCGAGATCGGGTCGGTCGTCACCTGCTGGAACAGGTCGACGGTGAACCTGGCAGGCACGAAACCTTCGCCAGGACTGTGCTTCTCGGCCTCCACCGCGAGCAGGCCGCACACCGCGACACCGTGCAGCTGATTGGGCGACCAGCGGCTGATCGCCACTTCCGTCGGCACGAACTCACCGTCGGACATCCTGAAGAACTCCACCACGGTCCTCTCCGCAAGCCCGCCGCACGTCATCGGGCAGGGTCATCCGGTCATACCACAGCGCCGTCGGCGCCCCCGACCTCGGTGGCCACGAACCGGACAGAAACGACCGGTTCTGATCAGTCCCGACCGGCGACCTCATCGATCCACCGCTTGAGCCGGTCACCCTCGGTAGCCATCAGGTCAGGATCACGAAATGTGTTGGTGATCAGCGAAATTCCTTGATAGGCCGCAACGAAGGCTACCGCGAGTTCCGCCGCGTCGGGCCTGCCGAATTCGGTGAATTGATCGCGCGCCCAATCGATCAGGAGGCTCATCAGCCGCGCCGGTTCACCCCCGAAACCGTCGGGCCGCTTGTCGAGTTCGGCGGCGAGCGAGCCGGTCGGGCAACCGAAACGGGCGGCGAGGTCACGTTGGTCCACCCACGAGTCGACCATCGCCTTCAACCGCTCGGCCGGTCCGGGCAACGGCGCGAGCCTCGCGACCACCTCGGCCAGCGTGCTCGCATGGGTCTCGATGACGGCGTGGACGAACTGATCCTTGGTCTTGAAGTAGTAGTAGACGTTGCCGACCGGGACGTCGGCCGCGGTGGCGATATCGGCGATCGTCGTCTTCTCGATGCCCTGCTCGTAGAACACCCGCGCGGCCGCCTCGACGAGACGTTCCCGCTTCCCCGCTCTCGGCGCCACCCGCGTTTGTGAGTCAGTCATGCAACTAACTATAGACAGGGCGGCGATCCAGCTGCTACGTTCTTTTAAGTCAGTCAACTAACTAAGGAATAAGCATGATCGTTGTCACCGGTGCGACCGGCAATATCGGACGTCAGCTGGTCGAGGTACTGCACCAGTCGGGAGAGTCGGTTCGTGCGGTCTCGCGCGGAACCACGCCCGTCGACCTGCCCGCGGGCGTCGAGCACGTCGTCGCCGATCTGGGCGACCTCGACAGCCTCTCCCCTGCCCTCACCGGCGCGGACGCGCTGTTCCTGCTCATCACGGGTGCACAGCTGATGAGCGGACCCGAGCCGGAACAGGTACTGAAAACGGCGTCGGCGGCCGGTGTGCGCCGGGTGGTTTTCGTGTCCTCCCAGGGCGCGGTCACCCGGCCGGAGTCCGCCGGGTACGCGCGAACGATCGCCTTCGAGCGGGCTCTCGCGGCCTCCGACCTCGAATGGACCGCGCTGCGACCGGGCGCGTTCAACTCCAACACCTTCGCCTGGCTCGAATCCGTCCGCACCGCCCGCACGGTCGCGGCTCCCTTCGGCGACGTCGGTCTGCCCTCGGTCGACCCCGCCGATATCGCCGCCGTCGCGGCAGCGGCTCTGCGCGAGGACGGCCACGCCGGACACGCCTACACCCTCACCGGCCCCGCCGTGGTGAGTCCACGGGAACAGGCGGCCGCCCTCGCCGCGGCGATCGAGGAGCCGATCACCTTCGTCGCACTGACACCCGAACAGGCGAAACAGAACATGCTGCACTTCATGCCCGAACCGGTCGCCGACCACACCCTAACCATCCTCGGCACACCCACCTCCGAGGAGCAGCAGGTCAGCACCGATATCGAACGAGTCCTCGGCCGCCCGGCCACGTCTTACGCCCAGTGGGCGCAGCGGCACGCCGCGATGTTCCGCTGAACCCCGCGCGCGGAGAAGGACCTGATCAGCTGATCCCCTCCGCGTCGAGATGGAAAGGCGCCTGGGATCGGCCCTGGCCGCAGTGGACGTCGACCCGGCCGACGCGATCGACGCCGAAATCGGCCGGGGCGAAACCAGTTGACATCCTGTCGGGGCCGCCGAGGGCAGTGTCGATTTCGATGCGGCAGCCGCGGACCACATCGACTCGGCCGACGGGGAGAGGGCCTGGCGGATCAGCCGATGTCGACCGGATCGATCTGGACACGGAGTGGGGCATCGGAGCGGTGGGAGCTGCGGACGCCCTGGGCGGCGGTGAGCGCGCGCGACAGGGGGGTTCCGGCGGAGCGAGGGGCGCGCAGGAGCATGCGTTCCACTTCGGCGGGTTCGTCGGCGCCGGAGAACGGTTTGCGGGCCGTGGGTGGGAGGGGGACGGGGCCGAGGATCTCCACCTGGTCCGGTAGTTGGGCGGCCTCGAGCAGTTCGGCGATCGACTCGGTGGTTCCGTCGACGGCGGCCATGCGGACGGCCGGGGGGAAGCCCACCTCGGCGCGGGCCTCGAGTTCGGCGGCGGCGTGGTTGACCGGGTCCCAGCGGACCAGGGCCTGCACGGTGGGCAGGGACGGTTCGGCCATCACGATCACCTGGCCACGGGGGCGGACCATGGCGGCCGCACCCATCCAGCGGCGCAGGGTGTCCTCGGCGGCACGCAGGTCGGCGCGACCCAGCAGGGCCCAGCCGTCGAGGAGCAGCGCGACGCCGTAGCCGCCGCGCACCACGGGCTCGGCGCCGACGGTCGCGACCACCACCTGGGCGCCCGGCTCCACGGTGTCTAGCATGTCGCCGCCCCCGGATGTCCGGATCGGCACACCGGGGAAGGCCCGGCCCAGCTCCTCCGCGGTGCGGGCCGCGCCGATCACCATCGCCCGCAGCGCGCGCGCCCCGCACGCCTGGCAGCGGAACGCGGCCTCCGTGATGCCGCACCATTTGCAATGCGGGCTGGCGGCTTCACCATTGCTCGAATGCGGTAATGCCAAGGGGCCGTTGCAATGTCGGCACCGGGCGGGGGTTCGGCATTTGGCACACGCCAACGACGGCACATATCCGCGTCGGGGTACCTGAACCAGTACCGCCGCGTTCTCCTTGATCGCGGCACGGGCGGCGGTGAAGGCCACGCCGGGGATACGCACGGCTCTGGCCAGCGCGTCACGTTCCAGGGCGAAGTCGCTGTCGCCGGGGGCGCTGATGCGTGGCATCACCCCGCGTAGGGTCGCACGCTCGGCGAGAAGGTCGTGGGCCCAACCGGTTTCGACAACCGCCTGAATTTCGGCGGTGCGCGCGAAACCGGCGGCCACGAAGGCGGCGCCGGTCTCGTGGGCGCGCAGCATCGCGACCTCCCGCGCGTGCGGATACGGTGCGCGTGGTTCGGCGTAGGTGTCGTCCCCGTCGTCCCAGATGGCGATCAACCCGAGGTCACGCACCGGCGCGAACACCGCGGCTCGCGTGCCGACCACGATCCGCGCCTGCCCCCGCAACACCGACAACCACCGCCGGTACCGCGCGGCGGGCCCCAATCCCGCCGACAACCCGACCGCCGAATCACCTACCAGCCGAACACATTCCGCGAGCAGCCGATCCAGATCACGCTGATCCGGCACCATCAACACCACCCCGCGCCCCGCCGCGACGACAGTCGCGGCCAACTCGGCCAACCGAGCCGCCCAGTCCTCCCCCGGCATCGCCTGCCACGCCGCCCGCGGTCCCCTCCCCTGCCGCAACGCCCGCACGAACGCCCCACCGTGCAGATACCGCTCCCAGGCCGACACATCGACATCCACTGCCGATTCCGTTGTGGCTGAATCGGTCTCGGTCACAACTGCGGCAGGCCCAGACACACCGCCCCCGAAACCTTCCTCACCGGCGGCGCGACCAGACGCGGAAGAACCAGTCCCACCACCGGGAGAACCAGCCGCGCCGACGGTGCGACCCGCCGCAGCGGCACCATCTGTATGGGCGGCATCGTCGGATGCAGCACCAGAATCGGTCGCACTGCCCATCGCACCAACCGCATCGCCGGTACGGGAAGCCGCAGCAGCGTCAGTCTTGCCGCCAGCGGAATCAGCCACGCAGACGGCGCGGTCGGCCACAGCAGCGGAATCGGGCGCGCCGCCGACTGCTCCAACCGCGTCACCGGTGTGTCCGGCGGCGGCTGTGGACGTGCCGTCGGCAGCACCGGCCGGATCATGTGTGCCGTCGGCATCGGCGGGAAATTCCATTGCGGCAGAGGCGGATTCAGTCACGCCTGCGCGAGAGCCGACCACGTTGTGTGAAGCGCCGGTGGCCGAGGTCCCGGTCGTGACGTCGCCGGTGCCGGTCCCGGAGGCAGCAACAGCGGAACCGGTTTCGGTGCTCGGGGGCGCGGCGGCAGGTGGTGATGAACCCTCGCCGGGGCCGGGTGAGTCACCGGAGGTGCCGGAAGACCTTTTCGAGGCCGATGACCCGCTCGCTTCGGTGCGGGCGTGGCGGGGTGGGATGGCCAGGCGCAGGACGTCGGCGCGGGTGCCTGCGTAGCGGGCGGCCACGGTGGTGGCCAGGCGCAGGATTTCGGGGGTGAGGACGCGTTCCGGGGAGACAACGCGCTCGAGCTTCACCATTTTGCCGGTGTGCTCGGTGGACGAAAGGCGTTGCAGGAGATAGCCGTCGACGAGGCGGCCGGCGAAGCGGACGCGCACGCGGACGCCGGGCTGGGCGATCTCGTCCAATTCGGGCGGGACGAGGTAGTCGAAGTCGCGGTCCAGGTGCGCGGGCGACAGCAGCGGGAGCACCCGGGCGATCGGGTGTCCCGCTGCTGTCGATGGTTCGTCCGCGGTCACGCGGGCCGTGGGGTACTACAGGCCGACGGCCGCGCGCAGCTTGTCGGCGCGGTCCGTGTGCTCCCAGGGCAGGTCGACATCGGTGCGGCCGAAGTGACCGTAGGCCGCGGTCGGCGCGTAGATCGGGCGCAGCAGGTCGAGATCGCGGATGATCGCGCCCGGACGCAGGTCGAACACCTCGGAGATGGCGGTGGAGATGCGGGTCGGGTCGACCTTCTCGGTGCCGAAGGTCTCGACGAACAGACCGACCGGCGCCGCCTTGCCGATGGCGTAGGCGACCTGCACCTCGACGCGGTCGGCCAGACCGGCGGCCACCACGTTCTTGGCGACCCAGCGCATGGCGTAGGCGGCCGAACGGTCGACCTTCGACGGGTCCTTGCCGGAGAACGCGCCACCACCGTGGCGGGCCATGCCGCCATAGGTGTCGACGATGATCTTGCGACCGGTCAGACCGGCGTCACCCATCGGGCCACCGAGCACGAACTTGCCGGTCGGGTTGACCAGCAGGCGGATGTCGGAGGTGTCGAGCGACGGGATCTCCAGATCGGCGATGACCGACTCGACGACCTTCTCGCGGATATCGGGGGCCAGCAGGTTGTCCAGGTCGATATCGGCGGCGTGCTGGGTGGAGATGACGACCGTGTCGAGGCGGACCGGGCGGTCACCGTCGTATTCGATGGTGACCTGGGTCTTGCCGTCGGGACGCAGGTAGGGCAGCACGCCGGACTTGCGGACCTCGGTGAGTTTGCGCGAGAGCCGGTGCGCGAGCGCGATCGGCAGCGGCATCAGCTCGGGGGTGTCGATGGTGGCGTAGCCGAACATCAGGCCCTGGTCACCCGCGCCCTGGCGTTCGATCTCGTCGTCGGACCCGCCGACGCGCGCCTCGTGCGAGGTGTCGACACCCTGGGCGATATCGGGCGACTGGGCGCCGATCGCGATGTTGACACCGCAGGAGTTGCCGTCGAAACCCTTTGCCGAGGAGTCGTATCCGATCTCGAGGACCTTCTCGCGCACGATTCGCGGGATATCGGCGTAGGCCGACGTGGTCACCTCGCCCGCGACATGGACCTGGCCGGTGGTGACCAGGGTTTCCACCGCGACGCGGCTGCCCGGATCCTCGGCGAGCAATGCGTCGAGGATGGAATCGCTGATCGCGTCACAGATCTTGTCCGGATGGCCCTCGGTCACAGACTCACTGGTGAATAGCCGACTACCTGTCGTACGCACAGTTATTCCCTCTCCCTCAACGGGTTACTTCTCTTCAGACTATTCCAAACCACCGACAAGGTGGCGGGTTAGGACAAGCCACACCACGAACCCACCCGTGCGCGGTACACTGCGCGAGATCGTTGCGGCGCAACGGTTTTCGCGCACGAAACGGCGGTTTTACCCGGTCAGCGCAGCAGCGGGACGAGCGCGTCGAGCACCCTGCTCGCCAGCAGCGCCTTGGAACCGTGATCGAGTGCCACCTCGGTGCCGTCGGCGCCGAGCAGCCATCCGTCGTTGGTGTCGACCTCGAACGCCTTGCCCTCGCCCACCGCGTTGACCACGAGCAGGTCGCAGCCCTTGCGGGCCAGTTTCGCGCGGGCGTGGGTGAGCACGTCACCGTTGTCGTCCCCGGTCTCGGCGGCGAAACCGACGATCGCGGTGCCGTCGAGCCTGCCCTCGGTGCGGGCGTCGACCAGACCGGCGAGGATGTCGGCGTTCTTGGTCAACGGGATCACGTCGGGTTCGTCGGCGCCCTTCTTGATCTTCGCTGCCGCCACGTGGGTCGGACGGAAATCGGCGACCGCGGCGGCCATGACGACCGCGTCGGCGCCGACGGCGTGCTTGTCGACGGCCGTCTTGAGCTGTTCGGCGGTGGTGATGTGGACCAACTCGACCGCGGCGGGCGGGGCGAGCTCGATGGTGTTGCCCGCGATCAGCGTCACCTGGGCACCACGCTGGGCGGCGACCCTGGCCAGGGCGTAGCCCTGCTTACCGGAGCTGCGGTTGCCGAGGAAGCGCACCGGGTCGAGAGGTTCCCTCGTCCCACCTGCGGTGATCACCACGCGGCGGCCGGTCAGGTCGCGGGGCAGTGCGTCGGCGCGCTCGAGCAGCAGCGAGGCCAGACCGAAGATCTCCTCCGGTTCCGGCAGCCGTCCCGGCCCCGTGTCGGCACCGGTGAGCCGGCCCGACGCGGGTTCCATGACGGTGGCGCCGTGCGCGCGCAGCGTCGCGACATTGGCCACCGTCGCCGGATGCTCCCACATCTCGGTGTGCATCGCGGGCGCGAACAACACCGGACATCGGGCCGTCAGCAAGGTGGCGGTGAGCAGATCGTCGGCGCGCCCCTGGGCGGCGCGGGCCATCAGATCCGCGGTGGCGGGGGCGATGACGACGAGATCGGCCTCCTGGCCGATCCGCACATGCGGCACCTCGGGCACGTCGGTGAACACGTCCGTGTGCACCGGCTGACCGGACAGCGCCTCGAAGGTGGCCTTGCCGACGAACTGCAGCGCGGCCTCGGTGGGGATGACCCGCACCTGGTGCCCGGTCTCGGTGAAACGGCGAACGAGGGCACACGCCTTGTAAGCGGCGATGCCCCCGCCGACCCCGACGACGATCCGCATGGTCTTTACGCCTCCCGGCTGGGGATTGTCACTCGCCCTCGGTGTGTTCGAGCAGGTCGGAGTGGATTTCGCGCATGGCGACCGACAGCGGCTTCTCCTGCAGACCCGGCTCGACGAGCGGGCCGACGTACTCGAGGATGCCGTCACCGAGCTGGTTGTAGTAGTCGTTGATCTGGCGGGCGCGCTTGGCCGCGTAGATCACGAGGGCGTACTTGGACGAGGTGCGCTCGAGCAGCTCATCGATCGGCGGGTTGGTCAGGCCGATGGGAGTGTCGTACGCGGGTGCAGCGGTGATGTCCGTGCTCACTAGGGGAGGCTCCTGCGGTTTAGTGGGTCAAGAACTCGAATTTGTGCTAACGAACAAGGATACCAACTGCTCGCAGGCGGCCGTCACCTCGGCGTTCACAATGACCGTGTCGAACTCGTCACGTGCGGCCAATTCGACCCGGGCGGTCTCGAGTCGGCGCTCGATCACCTCGGGGGTCTCGGTGCCGCGCGAACGCAGCCGCGAGACCAGTTCTTCCCAGCTCGGCGGGGCGAGAAACACCAGCAGCGCTTCCGGCATCGCCTGCCGGACCGACCGCGCACCGGCCAGGTCGACTTCGAGCAGTACCGATCGTCCGGCGTCCAGTGCCTCACGCACCGGCGCCGCGGGGGTGCCCGATCGCTGCAACCCCCCATGGATGTCCGCCCATTCGAGCAATTCGTCCGCCTCGATCATGGCGTCGAAATCGGCTCGGGAAACGAAGCGGTAGTCGCGTCCGTCGACCTCGCCGGGGCGCGGGGCCCTGGTGGTGGCCGAGACGCTGAAAACCAGCTCGGGCAGACGTTCCCGCACGCACCGCACGACCGTCGACTTGCCGACGGCCGAGGGGCCGACCAGTACAACCAGTCGGCCCTTCCGCGTGTGTTGTTCGACCACCTGGATCAGGAGTCGAAGTCGAAGCGAGCCAGCAGCGCCTTGCGCTGACGGTCGCCCAGGCCACGGAGACGCCGGGTGGGGGCGATCTCCAGCTCGGTCATGATCTCGGCGGCCTTGACCTTGCCCACCTTCGGCAGAGCCTCGAGCAGCGCCGACACCTTCATCTTGCCGAGGATCTCGTCGGATTCGGCGTCGGTGAGGACCTGCTTCAGGTTGGTGCCGCCTCGCTTCAGGCGCTCCTTGAGCTCTGCCCGAGCGCGGCGAGCGGCAGCCGCCTTCTCCAGAGCAGCGGCGCGCTGCTCGTCAGTCAGCTGGGGAAGGGCCACGGGTTCCTCCGTCTCATCGTTCATTGCTAGATCTACCGCCGGTTACCCGGACGGTCTGTGCGACCGTACCCACGGTGCCCGCCGATTGCGAACCCGACCCCCAGGTCAGGGGCGGATTACGGATGCCGTATGGCGCGCGCGGGCATGATGCGGCGAGGTCGGATTCCCGCCATCCGATCGTACCGCCGAATTTCGGAAACACGTCTGGACCTGCGGTTATACCGTTTTGGGCGATGTTAGCCACTGGGTAGCGTGAGCACGGTCGGCCGGTCCGGCAAACCCGGCGCGGCGCGACCAGCGACTTTCCCGAATTTGTGCGCGTGTCGCACGTTTTCGTACCGCGTGTCGTCACTTGCGGGCGCGAAACCGGTCGAGCACGGCTCCCGCGGCGGTCGCGGTCACATCGTCGATCCAGCCCGGAATCGGGGCGGCTCGGGCGATGTAATCGCGAACCAATCCGTACGGAATCGCCTTCACCGCCGCCTCGGCGATCGCCCGGGACTCGTCGTCGACCACCCCGAATTCGGCCGATACGGCGGCCAGCAGCGCGGCCTGCATCTCGTCGTTGACGCCCGCGATCGCGGTCCGCAGCTCCTCGGGCCCCACATCGAGCAATTCTTCCCGATGGAACATCTTCATCGCCCTGGCCTCGGTGGGGTGCTCACGGCAGTAGCGAGGCAGGAAGACGGCCGCCGACAGCAGCGGCTGGGGCCCGCGCAGCGCGGCGACGAAACCCTCGTGGAAGCGCCGGATCGAACGCAGCCACAACCGGGCGAGGAGTTCGTCACGTGAGGCGAAACGCACGTAGATGGAGCCGGAGTGCACGCTCGCGGCCTTGCCGATGGCGGCGATCGACGGCCGGGCGACCGCCGGGTCGGCGAGCAGGTCACGGGCGGCGTCGAGCACCTGATCGTCGGTGAAGAGACGGGGTCTTGCCACCGCGTCAGCCTAGTGGCACAGTTTATGAATATGAATTCAAAAACTCGTTTTCCGCTCGCCGGAGCGTCGTTGATCTTCATCGCGAGCGTGCACACGGTCATGGGCATCGCACTGCTGGCGGCGGGCGATCAGGACACGGAGCTGTCGTTCTGGTTCACCCTGTTCGGCGTGGTCGGCGTCGGCCTCGGCTTGGCCATGATCGACCTGGAACGGGCGCGTGGGTTCGTGCCCGCGCCGGTGCTCGGCACGCTGGCGCTGGTGACGGCGTGCGGGCTGATCTACCAACCGCTGTCGGGGTTCGTCACCTTGCTCGTCCCGGTCGGGGTCGGCGCGTTCGGTTGGTGGCGGGCCAGGAACGCCCTCGTCGCCGCCTGAACGCGTCGATCCACCCGGACCATCCGGAACTCGAAAGCAATTGCGCCAGAGGCCATTTCGGCCCCCTTACGGGGGTACGACAACGGAGCCGGAGCGGCTCGCACGCCACTCCGGCTCCGTCACAGCAGATATCAGGCCTGCAGGAAGGCGAACTCCTCCTGCAGCTGAGCGGTCTTGTCGCACAGCGCCGTCACCGACGGGCCCGCGTTGAGCACCTCGCGCGACACATTCGGGACCACCGCCGACAGGTTCGCCTCGGGGACGAGCGCGCGGATCGAGTCCGCTCCCCCACCCTGGGCGCCCACTCCCGGCATGAGGATGGGCCCGTTGAGCTTCGACAGGTCGGGCGCCTCGGTGAGCGTGGCGCCGACGACCACCCCGACGGAGCCGAATCCGTCGCCCGTGTTGCGGGCGGCGGCCTCGTCGACCATCGTCTGCGCGATCGTCCGCCCGTCGGCCGCGGTGATCCGCTGCAGCTGCGCCCCTTCGGGATTGGAGGTCGCCGCCAGGACGAACACGCCACGACTGTTGGCCTCGGCCAGGCTCAGTGCCGGGTCGAGTGACCCGAAACCGAGGTACGGCGAAACCGTCACGGCGTCGGAACCGAGCGGCCCGTCACCGAGCCAGGCGTGTGCGTAGGCGTCCATGGTGGAGCCGATGTCGCCGCGCTTGGCGTCGGCGAGCACCAGGGTGCCCGAGGCGCGCAGCACCGAGATGGTGCGTTCCAGGACCGCGATGCCGCCGGAGCCGTAGGTCTCGAAGAACGCGACCTGCGGCTTCACCAGGGCGACGCGACCGTCGAAGGCCTCGACACAGATCTCGGCGAACGCCTCCAGCCCGTCGACGTCTTCGGTGAGCCCCCACGCCCGCAGCAGGGCGGGGTGGGGGTCGATGCCGACGCACACCGGACCGAACTGCCGCATGGCGTGCTGCAACCGGTGACCGAATGTCATGTCAGCCACGCAGTTTCGAGTGCAGTTCCTGCAGCGAACGCACCCCGAGACCACCGTTGATGCCCGCCTCGATGCCCTGCACCGCGGCCGCCGCGCCCTGCACGGTGGTGATGCACGGGATGTTCGCGCCCACCGCGGCGGTGCGGATCTCGTAGCCGTCCACGCGGGGGCCCGAGTTGCCGTAGGGGGTGTTGAACACGATGTCGATCTCGCCGTCGCGGATCTGCTCCACGATGGAGGCCTCCGGCATGCCGGTGGCCGGATCGGTGGTCGCCGGGTCGGAGTGCTTGCGCACCTGTTCGCACGGAATGCCGTTGCGGCGCAGGGTTTCCGCGGTGCCCGCCGTGGCGAGGATACGGAAGCCGAAGTCGTGCAGGCGCTTGATCGGGAACACCATGGCGCGCTTGTCGCGGTTGGCGACCGACACGAACACCGTGCCCTCGGTGGGCAGCGAGCCGTAGGCGGCGGCCTGGCTCTTGGCGAAGGCGGTGCCGAAGTCGGCGTCGATGCCCATCACCTCGCCGGTGGACTTCATCTCCGGGGAGAGCAGCGAGTCCACGCCGGAGCCGTCGGCGCGACGGAACCGGTGGAAGGGCAGCACGGCTTCCTTCACCGCGACCGGCGCGTCGAGCGGCACGTGGCCGCCGTCGCCCTCGGGCGGCAGCATGCCTTCCTTGCGCAGCTCGGCGATGGTGGCGCCGAGCATCACCCGGGCGCACGCCTTGGCCAGCGGCACCGCGGTGGCCTTGGAGACGAACGGGACCGTCCGGCTGGCGCGCGGGTTGGCCTCGAGGACGTAGAGCACGTCGTCCTTGAGGGCGTACTGCACGTTGAGCAGGCCCTTCACGCCGATGCCCTTGGCCAGTGCGACGGTGGAGCGGCGCACGGCCTCGATGTCGCTGCGGCCCAAAGTGATCGGGGGCAGCGCGCAGGCGGAGTCACCGGAGTGGATGCCCGCTTCCTCGATGTGTTCCATCACGCCGCCGAGGTAGACCTCCTCGCCGTCGCACAGGGCGTCGACGTCGATCTCGATGGCGTCTTCCAGGAACCGGTCGACGAGCACCGGGTGGTCCGGGTTGAGTTCGGTGGCGCGGGAGATGTAGCCCTCGAGCGACTTCTCGTCGTAGACGATCTCCATGCCGCGCCCGCCGAGCACGTAGGACGGGCGCACCAGCACCGGGTAGCCGATCTCGGCGGCGATCTTCTTGGCCTGCTCGACCGTGGTGGCGGTGCCGTACTTGGGGGCGGGCAGGCCGGCGGCGACGAGCACGTCACCGAACTCGCCGCGGTCCTCGGCCAGGTCGATGGCGGCCGCGGAGGTGCCGACCACCGGCACACCGGCGTCGGTGAGCCGCTGCGCCAGACCGAGGGGGGTCTGGCCGCCGAGCTGGACGATGACACCGGCGACGGTGCCCGATTCCGACTCCGCGTGGTACACCTCGAGCACGTCTTCGAAGGTCAGCGGCTCGAAGTAGAGGCGGTCGGCGGTGTCGTAGTCGGTGGAGACGGTCTCGGGGTTGCAGTTGACCATCACGGTCTCGTACCCGGCGGCCGAGAGTGTCTGCGCCGCATGGACACACGAGTAGTCGAACTCGATGCCCTGACCGATGCGGTTCGGGCCGGAGCCGAGGATGATGACCTTCTCGCGCTCACGCTGCGGCGCGACCTCGGACTCCGCGCCGGGATCCAGCTCGTAGGAGCTGTAGTGGTACGGGGTCTTGGCCTCGAATTCGGCGGCGCAGGTGTCGACGGTCTTGTACACCGGACGCACACCCAGGCGGTGACGCAGCGAGCGCACGCCCGCTTCCCCGGCGAGCTCGGGCCGCAGGGCGGCGAGCTGGCGGTCCGACAGACCGTAGTGCTTGGCCTGACGCAGCAGGTCTTCGTCGAGAACGGGCGCGTCGAGCACCTCCTGGCGCAGCGCGACCAGCCCGGCGACCTCGGCGACGAACCACGGGTCCACACCGGAGGCGGCGGCGACTTCCTCGATCGAGGCGCCGTAGCGCAAGGCCCGTTCCACCTGGTAGATGCGGCCTTCGGTAGGCACGCGCAGGTCGGCGAGGATGGCGTCGATGGCCTCGCGCACCGAGGCCGGATCGCTGGGATCCTTGGGCGCCCACTGCCCGTCCTCGGCGGTCCAGAAGCTGGCCGCCTTGGTCTCGAGCGAGCGCAGCACCTTGCCCAGCGCCTCGGAGAAGTTGCGGCCCATCGACATCGCCTCGCCCACCGACTTCATGGTGGTGGTGAGCGTGGCGTCGGCGCCGGGGAACTTCTCGAACGCGAACCGCGGCGCCTTCACGACGACGTAGTCCAGGGTCGGCTCGAAGCAGGCCGGTGTCTCGCCGGTGATGTCGTTGACGATCTCGTCGAGGGTGTAACCGATGGCCAGCTTGGCGGCGATCTTGGCGATCGGGAAGCCGGTGGCCTTCGACGCCAGCGCCGAGGAGCGCGAGACGCGCGGGTTCATCTCGATGACGATCAGGCGACCGTCCTTCGGGTCCACCGCGAACTGGATGTTGCAGCCGCCGGTGTCGACGCCGACCTCACGCAGGATGGCGATGCCCAGATCGCGCATCTTCTGGTACTCGCGGTCGGTCAGCGTCATCGCGGGGGCGACGGTCATCGAGTCGCCCGTGTGCACGCCCATCGGGTCGACGTTCTCGATCGAGCAGACGATGACCACGTTGTCGCGGCCGTCGCGCATGAGCTCGAGCTCGAATTCCTTCCAGCCGAGGATGGACTCCTCGATCAGGACGTTCGCGGTGGGCGAGGCCGACAGGCCGCCGCCGGCGATGCGGTCGAGGTCTTCCTCGTTGTAGGCCATGCCCGAGCCGAGGCCACCCATGGTGAAGGAGGGGCGAACGACCACCGGGTAGCCGAGTTCGGCGACGGTGGCGCGCACCTCGTCCATCGTGTAACAGACGGCGCTGCGGGCACTCTCACCGCCGACTTTGGCGACGATGTCCTTGAACTTCTGCCGGTCCTCGCCACGCTGGATGGCGTCGAAGTCCGCACCGATCAGCTCGACGTTGTACTTGGCAAGCACCCCGTTCTCGTGCAGCGCGACCGCGGTGTTGAGCGCGGTCTGCCCGCCGAGGGTGGCCAGGATCGCGTCGGGGCGTTCCTTCTCGATGACCTTCTCGACGAACTCCGGGGTGATCGGCTCCACGTAGGTGGAGTCGGCGAACTCGGGGTCGGTCATGATGGTCGCCGGGTTGGAGTTCACCAGCGACACGCGCAGTCCCTCGGACCGCAGCACCCGGCACGCCTGCGTACCGGAGTAGTCGAATTCGCACGCCTGGCCGATCACGATCGGGCCAGAGCCGATCACCAGGATGTGCTTCAGATCCTCGCGGCGAGGCATCAGGCTCCTTCCATGAGACCGGCGAAACGGTCGAACAGATATGCGGCGTCGTGCGGGCCTGCGGCGGCCTCGGGGTGGTACTGCACCGAGAAGGCGCGACCGTCGATCAGTCGCACACCCTCGACGGTGCCGTCGTTGGCGCAGACGTGGGAGACCTCGGCCTTACCGAAGGGCGTGTCGAACTGCTCGCCCTTCTCGCCCTCCAGGGCGAAGCCGTGGTTCTGCGCGGTGATGGAGATGCGGCCGGTGCCCGCTTCGACGACCGGGATGTTGATGCCCCGGTGGCCGAACTTCATCTTGTAGGTCTCGCGGCCCAGTGCCCGGCCCAGGATCTGGTTGCCGAAGCAGATGCCGAACAGCGGGATCCCGCGCTCGAGCACACCCTGGGTGAGCGCGATCGCGCCGGTCTGGGTGGCCGGGTCGCCGGGGCCGTTGGAGAGGAACACACCGTTGGGGTTCAGCGCCAGGATGTCGTCGAGGGAGGTGTTCGACGGCACCACGTGGGTGCGCACACCGCGTTCGGCGAACATGCGCGGGGTATTGGTCTTGATGCCGAGGTCGACCGCGACGACGGTGAAGCGGTGGTCGCCCACCGGCTCGATGGTGTACATGCCGTCGGTGCTGACCTCTTCGGCCAGGTCCGCGCCGAGCATGGACGGCTGACCGTTCACGCGGGCGAGCAGTTCCTCGTCACCGGCGAGGGCGGCACCGGAGAAGATGCCCGCCTTCATCGACCCGCGGGTGCGCAGGTGGCGCACGACCGCGCGGGTGTCGATGCCTGCGATGCCGACCACGTTCTGCTTGTCGAGCTGATCCTGCAGTGTGCCGGTGGCGCGCCAGTTCGACGAGATCGTCGAGGGGTCGCGCACGGCGTAGCCGGCGACCCAGATCTTGCCGGACTCGTCGTCCTCGTCATTCCAGCCGGTGTTGCCGATCTGCGGGGCGGTGGCCACCACGATCTGGCGGTCGTAGCTGGGATCGGTGAGGGTCTCCTGGTACCCGGTCATCGCGGTGCAGAACACCGCTTCACCCAGGGTCTGCCCCTCGGCGCCGAAGGCCGTACCGCGGAACACGCGGCCGTCCTCCAGCACAAGGGCTGCTTTAACTTTCGTCATTCGTCTCGTCTCCCGTCGTCACCCTGGTCGCATCCGCGGTCCATGCCGGGTACACCGTCTTGTCGTCGCCCCGGAATCCGGTATCGATCTCGGTTCCGGTCGGCAGTGTCCAGCGAATTACCAGCACACCATTGTCCGTCATCACTTTGCCCGCGTGTCCGCGCTCGGTGCGCACGGCCGTCACGGATTCCTGGGGAATCCAGATCGGCGTCGCCCCGTCGCGTTCGAGCAGGATCCCGCGTTCGAACCGCGTCAGTTCGGCGGTCGCGCGGAACCCCAGGTCACCGACCGCGATCCGGTTCTGCCAGCTGGGTGCGAAGGTGCTGCCCAGGTACAGACCGGTGGTCGGCTCCAGCAGTTGCGCACCCAGTTCGGCGGGCACGGTCGGCAGGTCACCGATCCGCGACTGCTGGCTCGCGGCTTTCTTCTGCCAGGCCCGGTACATCAGCCACAGGCACAGTACGAATACCGCCAGCAGCCCGACTACCCACAGCGTTCTCTCCACGTCCTGGCCTCCCTAGATCCCGACCGCCTTGCCCTCGCGGGCAGTTACCCGGCCGCGCAGCACGGTGGCTGTGACCTCGGCCGGGAACGTCATGTCCTCGAACGGCGTGTTGTTCGAGATGCTCGCCAGTTCGGCGCCGCGCACCGTCCACTCGGCGTCGGGGTCGACGAGTGTGAGGTTGGCGGGTTCGCCGACGGCGATCGGGCGGCCGTGGTCGTCGAGTCCGACGATCGCGGCGGGCTTCTCGCTCATCACCTTCGCGACACCGCGCCAGTCGAGCAGACCCGGCCGCACCATCGTCTGCACGATGATCGACAGGGCCGTCTCGAGGCCGAGCATGCCGGGGCGTGCCACCGCGAACTCGCAGCACTTGTCCTGTTCGGCGTGCGGGGCGTGGTCGGTGGCGACGCAGTCGATGATCCCGTCGGCCAGGGCCTGACGCAGCGCGGCGGCGTCGGAGGCCTCGCGCAGCGGCGGGTTCACCTTGTTGACCGCGTCGTATGTCTCGAGGCGCGAGTCGTCGAGCAGCAGGTGGTGCGGGGTGACCTCGGCGGTGATCGAAATCCCCTGGGACTTGGCCCATTTCACCAGCTCGACGGTGCCCGCGGTGGAGGCGTGGCAGATGTGCACGCGGGCACCGGCGTCGCGGGCGAGCAGGGCGTCACGCGCGACGATCGACTCCTCGGCGGCCCGCGGCCAGCCGGCCAGACCGAGCCGGGCGGCGTTCGGGCCCTCGTGCGCGACGGCGCCCTTGGTCAGGCGCGGCTCCTCGGCGTGCTGGGCGATCAGGACTCCGAGCGAATTCGCGTACTCGAGCGCGCGCCGCATGATGAGCGGGTCGTAGACGCAGTGCCCGTCGTCGGAGAACATCCGGACCTGGCCGACACCGGCGGCCATGGTGCCCATCTCCGCGAGCTGCTTGCCTTCCAGGCCGACCGTCACCGCGCCGACGGGGAAGACGTCGACCAGGCCGACCTCCTGGCCGCGCCGCCACACATGATCGGTGATGACGTGCGAGTCGGCGACCGGGCTGGTGTTGGCCATGGCGAACACGGCGGTGTACCCGCCGAGAGCGGCCGCGGCGGAACCGGTTTCGATGGTCTCGGTGTCTTCGCGGCCGGGTTCGCGCAGGTGGGTGTGCAGGTCGACGAAGCCGGGCAGCAGGATCTGGCCGTTGCCCTCGATGATCTCGGCGTCGTCGGCGGCCGTGAGACCGGAACCGATCTCGGCGATGACGGTGCCGCGCACGAGCACGTCGACCGGCTCGCCCTCACCGTAGGGCTTGACGTTCTTGATGAGCAGCTCTGTCATGCGGCCTCCTCCTTGGCGTGCTCGGGCGCCCTCCGTGGTTACGCGGGCTGCCTCCTCCGGGCGCTGACCGCTCACGCCGCTTCCTCCTGGCCGACGAGCAGCCGGAACAGCACGGCCATCCGCATGTGCACACCGTTGGAGACCTGCTGCAGCACAGCGGCTTTCGGTGAGTCCGCGACGGCCGAGGCGATTTCCATGCCGCGCAGCATCGGACCGGGGTGCAGCACCACCGCGTCGTCGTCGAGCAGCGCGAGCCTGCGCTCGGACAATCCGTAGTTGATCGAGTATTCGCGGGCCGACGGGAAGAACCCGCCGTTCATCCGCTCCGCCTGCACGCGCAGCATCATCACCGCGTCGGCGCCGGGCAGTTCGGCGTCGAGGGAGGTCGCGACCCGGCAGGGCCAGGCGTCGACCCCGACCGGCAGCAGCGTGCGCGGCGCGACCAGCACCACTTCGGCGCCGAGAGTGTCGAGCAGCACGACGTTGGACCGGGCGACCCGGCTGTGCAGGATGTCGCCGACCAGCACCACCCGCTTGCCCTCGATGTCGCCGAGGCGCTGACGCAGGGTCAGCGCGTCGAGCAGCGCCTGGGTGGGGTGCTGGTGGGTGCCGTCGCCCGCGTTGATGATCGACGGGGCCTGCCGGTTCTCCTCGCGGGCCCACTGTTCCATCCAGCGCGCGATCTGGTGCGCCGCGCCCGAGGCGGGGTGGCGCACGATCAGCGCGTCGGCGCCCGCCGCGTGCAGGGTGAGCGCGGTGTCGCGCAGCGATTCGCCCTTGGAGACCGACGAGCTCGACGCGCTCACATTGATCACGTCGGCGCTCATCCACTTACCGGCGACCTCGAAGGAGACGCGGGTGCGGGTGGAGTTCTCGTAGAACACCGTCATCACGGTGCGTCCGCGCAGGGTCGGCAGCTTCTTCACTTCGCGGCCGAGCAGGGCCTGTTCGAATCGTTCGGCTTCGTCGAGCAGTTCGGTGGCGGCGGCGCGATCCAGGTCGGCGACGGTCAGCAGGTGCTTCATTTCGCCTCCTGATGCAGGTAGACGCCGTCGTGGCCGTCGTGTTCGGTGAGCAGGACCGAGATGTCCTCGGCACGCGAGGTCGGCACGTTCTTGCCCACGTAGTCGGCGCGGATCGGCAGTTCGCGGTGGCCTCGGTCGATGAGGACCGCCAGCTGCACGGCGCGGGGGCGGCCGAGGTCGCGCAGTCCGTCGAGGGCGCTGCGGACGGTGCGCCCGGAGAACAGCACGTCGTCGACGAGGACGACGAGGGCGTTCTCGATGCCGCCGTCGGGCACCGAGGTGCGTTCCAGCGGACGGTGCGGACGGCTGCGCAGGTCGTCGCGGTAGAGGGTGATGTCGAGCGAGCCGAGCGCGGGCCGGACGCCGGAGAACTCCTCGATCTTGTCCGCCAGCCGGTTGGCCAGGGTGGTGCCGCGCGTGGGGATTCCCATGAGAACCACCCGCGGTGCGTCGGCGTCGCCGGAATCCAGGGCGGTCTTCTCGATGATCTGGTGCGCGATGCGCGCTACGGTGCGTTGCACATCCGACGGCGACAACAGCTCCCGCCCAGCCGCCACCCATTCCGGGGTGTGCCGCTGCGATATTTCGCCCGCGCCGGTTTTGGCCGCCCGTTCGGGCACAGCCATGCCGACCTCCTTCCCCGCCTCACCGGACGGTCCGTTAAAGGATGTCTCACTCGCCCGTCAGCTTATCAGCGCCCGCCGCACCCTTTGACCAGGTAGGGCCGCCTGTGAGCACGGCCACGACCGGCCACCGCGCCGCACTGCTGCGCCGACGATCACAGCGGCGCCGAAAGCCCTGCGAGCGAGCGTGTTTTCGCGGTGCGTGACCGGGGCGCACGTCGGTCCGTTATCCGTGTCACGCGGGAGCGCTACTCCCGCACGGCGTGGACGACGCCGACGTGTGGGTCGTGCACCGCGACCTCTCGTCCGAGCGGAGCGATCATGTCGTCCCAGGCACGGAACTCGGTTCGCCATCCGTGGTCGACGAGCCATTGCCTGCCGGGCCGCTCGCCGTCGGACAGTGGAGCCGCGGCGTCCTCGTCACCGGAAACGAGTCTGCGCAGTTCGACGTAGTGCGGTGCGTTGTCGTCGACGGTGAATCGGCTGAGACCGAATCTGCTGCCCGGTGCCGAGAGGTCCGTGAGCGTTGCGACGGCTCGCCGATGATCGGCCGCGGGAAGATAGGGAAGCGCGCCCTCATCGATCCACACTGTCGGCTGGTCGGGCCGAAAGCCGGTGTCCCGCAACCGTGATGCCCACTCTTCGCGTAGATCGATCGGGAGGATCCGACGGCGGGCGGTCGGTATGGCGTCCGTCGCGCGCAGTACGGCTTCCTTGAAGGAGAACAGCGCGGGAAGGTCGAGTTCGTACACGGTGACATCGGCGGGCAGCCCCAGGCGATAGGCCCGGGTGTCCAGACCGGCGCCGAGCAGGACGAGCTGGCGACATCCGGCGGCGACCGCGTCGGCGACCTGATCGTCGACGAGACGCACGCCTACCGAGCGGCCCGGGAAGAACTGCTCCGCCAGCGCCTCGACCCGCGACCAGCGCGCGGCACCCCCATCGGTGCCGGTGAAGTCGCCACGTGCGGACGCCACGAAAGCCGAGGCCAGCGGGTCGTCGTAGAGCCGGTCCGGTCGGCGCGACTCCATTTCCCGGATCAGCGCTACGCCGAGGGCACTCAAGGCCACCCCCACAACAGGTGCGTCCACTTCACTCATCGCGTTACTCCTCGAACTAACTTGCCGCCCGGCTAGCAATTGCCGATACGTGGCGACGGTAGGCTTCTCCTAGCCGGTCGTCAAGCAAAGGAATTCCGTGGACGGACGTCGTAGCGACACCAAGGACCGCATCCGCGCTGTGGCGATGGAGTTGTTCGCCGAGCGCGGCTACGAGAAGACCTCGCTGCGGGAGATCGCCGAGCGGCTCGGTGTCACGAAAGCCGCGCTGTACTACCACTTCCGGACCAAGGAAGACATCGTCGTCAGCCTCTCCGACGACCTGCGGCGCGGTATCGACGACATCGTGACCTGGGCCGAACAAGCCCCGGCCGGCCAGGAACGGGCCGAGCAGATCCTGCGCCGTTACAGCGCCCTGCTGCACAGTCTCGGGCGCGATATGGTGCGGTTCTGGCACGAGAACCAGCCCGCGTTCCGCGATCTCGGATTCGGCGCGGGCCTGCGCTACCAATTCCGTGTGCTCGCCGACCTCATGACCGACCCCGATCGGGCACCGCTGGATGTCTACTACGCCCGGCAGGCGCTCCTGGCGATCAGCTGGAGTGTGTCGATGATGGGTGATCTGGATCTGCCCGACGACCAGATGGCCGCTGCCGCCACCGATATCGCCCTCGGAATCCTCCACCGCCTCTCCTGACCGCTCGGCGAAAACGCTTTGACGTGGCGCTGCGGGTCCGGCGACCATCGACTATGGGAATCGACATCGCGGCGACGCCGCCGGCGCGTATCGACCTGGGTGACCTGGTCGTGCGCCGGTGGCGGCTGGAGGACGTGGACAGCCGGTTGGCCGCGCTCATCGATTCGCACGCGCACCTGCACCGGTGGATGGCGTGGGCGGCGGAAACACCCACGCGCGAGGATCAGCGGCTTTCCATCGAGATCTCGAGTACGCGGTGGCCGACTCCGGGCGGCGGGTATCTGTACGGAATCTTCACTGCGGCAGGCGAAGTCGCCGGTGGGATCGGGCTGCACGACCGTGTGGCGGCCGGAGCACTGGAAATCGGGTATTGGTGTCACGTCGCCCATACCGGTCGCGGCGTGATCACGCGGGCGGCGCACGCGCTCACCGCCGCCGCGCTCGCGCTCCCCCACATCGAGCGCGTCGAAATCCGTTGCGACGCGGCCAATGTCCGCAGCGCGGCAGTGCCTCGCAGGCTCGGTTATCGCCTGGTCGAGACCGGTCTGCGCGCGGCCGAGGCGCCGGGGGATTCCGGTCGCTATCAGGTCTGGGCGACCACCGCATAGGGCTCGTGACGCGCGTTCTCGACGAAACTGCGCGCCTCGGCCGAAGCCGTCCGCCGGAATACGACACGTTTACGGAAGTGGTCGTCCGCCAGTACCGGACATGCTTGCACGACTTCAGGTAGGCAAACGGAGGAGCGCAAGGTGGGAACAGGCATCGTCGCGACGTTGCTGGTCGGCGTCGGAATTCTGCACATCGTGCCGGGGGTGGTCGCGTTGTCGCCGCGACGGGCGAGCACCGCCTATGGCACCGAGGTCGCAGATAAGGATCTGGAGCTTCTCCTGCGTCATCGCGCGGTGTTGCTCGCGACGGTGGGGTTCGGATTGGTCGTCGGCGCTGCAGTTCCTGCCGCCAGGACTGTCACGCTCACGGCCGGAATCGTCAGCACCGCAACGTTTCTCGTACTGACCGCGGTGATCGGGCCGGGCAACCTCAACGCGCGAACCCTTCGGGTGGCCCGTGCCGACGTGATCGCACTCGTGGCGCTGATAGGCGCCGGTCTGGTCGTCCTCGCGAATTGAACGCACCACCCTGTGAAGACGGCAGTCAACTCCAGGTCGCGGTGGCTGGGTCGATGCCGTTGGCTCGGGCATTGTCGTCGATGACGGCGCACAGCCAGTGGGTCAGGCCGGGTGCGAGGGAATCGTAGAAGTCGGTGTAGCCGGGATCGGTGCGGTAGGTGCGGGCCAGGCAGACGTGCATGGCGTGGGTGCAGTCGAAATAGACCGCGAGGGAGGCGCGGTGGCGTTCGGCGAGGGTGTCGGCTTCCGGGCTGCCCGGTGTGACACCGCGGCGCAGCGCCGCGGCGAGGTCGGTGTGCAGGGCGGACAGGTCGTCGGAGATCTCTCGCCAGTCCTCCGGCGTACGGTCGGCGACGCGTTCGGCGTACTGCGCCCACTGCGGGGTCTCGCCCCAGCGCACGCGGGCCTGCTCGACCCACGCCGGTTCCCATCCGTCGCCGAAGATCGCGACCTGGTCCTCGGCGGGGAGCAGGATGCCCGACTCGCGTGCCTCGATCAGCCGATCCACCGCATCGGCCATCCCGCGTAGCCGATGGATGCGGGCCTCGAGTTCGGCGCGCTGCTCGCGCAGGGTGGTGAGAGCGTCGGCGTGCGGTGCGTCCAACAGGCTCGCGATGTCGTCGAGGGGTACGCCGAGTTCGCGGTAGACCAGCACACGGTGGGCGCGCGCCACCTCGGCCGCGCTGTAGAGCCGGTACCCGCCGGGGCTGCGCTCCGACGGGCAGACCAGCCCGATCGCATCCCAGTGATGCAGGGTGCGGGTGGTGACACCGAGCAGCCGCGCCGTGGCGCCGACGGTGCGTGGCGAGGTGGTCACGACCACCATTGTGCCGTCATGGCCCCTCGATCCCCATCGACCGCAGGTGCTCGGCCGCCGGGCTGTCCGGGTCGTACGGGCGGGCGGCGGTCATCACCACACGCGTGTGCTCCGGAGTCACCACCTCGAGTTCCATCGAATTCCACGGCATCACCCGTGGGCCGACCGTGCACCCCGGCACCGCCCGCTCGCACGCTTCGGCGATGCCGTCGATCTCATCGAGCACGCAGGAGAAACTCACCGTGAGCCCACCCGGTCCTTCCGCCTGCGCCCCCGGTACGAGAAGCACATCCTGAAACGCCCACCGTCGCAGATGGGTCACCTGCCCCGGCGCGGTGAAGAAGTCGAAGAACCCGAGCCCCTCCACCCAGAATTCCACCGACTTCGCGATATCGGCACACGGCACGATCACGAACATCGGCATCCCGTAGATACCCCGGAACGGTTGCGGCGCAACGGCATCGGGACCGGGAACGGGGACCGGGCTCATCTCGAAAGCTGGAAAGTTCATACGAGCGATCGTCGACCCTGACGTTACGTGAGGGTCAAGTCTGGGGCCTCGAGCGCACCGAAGTCCCCGGTCGGGCAGTCGCACGAGCGAGTCGGCGATGAATTTCGGGCGGGGTCGTCGTCGGAACATGCGTCAGATGTCGACAGAGAGGTGTTCGCCGATGGTCAGGAAGTTTCGGTTCGGGGTCGTCGCTCCGCTCAGGAGTGAGGCGCAGGTGTGGCGGGAGCGAGTTCGGCGGATCGCCGGACTCGGATATTCGACCCTGTTGGTGGCCGATTTCCCGCTCACGCAACCGGCGCCGGCGCCCATGCTCGCCACCGCTGCCGCACTGACAGACCTGCGCGTCGGGACCTGGGTGTATGCCTCTCCCCTGCGCCCGCCGTGGCTGACGGCCTGGGAAGCGCATTCGCTGTCGCTCCTGACGGACGGCCGGTTCGAGATGGGAATCGGCACCGGCCGCGGTGGCATCGAGGACGAGTTGCGGGACAAAGGCTTGCCGATCGTTCCGCCGGGTGAACGCCTGGCCCACATCCGGGAAGCCGTCGACCGGCTGCGCGAACTCGACGGCCCGGACCGGCGCACCCCGGTGGCGATGGCGGTGTCCGGCCCGAAGGCGCGGGCCCTGGCGGCCGAGATCGCCGACACGGTCACCTTCCCGCTCGACGATCGACCCCGAAACCAGGTCGAACGGCTGACGCGCGAATTCCGCACCGCCAACGGCCCCGAGCTGGCCCTGGCCGTCCCGGTGATCGGCGACACCGTCGCCCCGCACATGGCCCACCCCGCGACCGATCCCGCCGCACTCCGCGCCGCCGACGCCCTGACCGTCCTCCCCGAAGACCCCGCCGCCGCCATCGACGAAATCCAGCGCCGCCGCGAGGAAGCAGGCTTCTCCTACATCGTCGTCGGCGCCGATTTCGCCGAACGGTTCGCCCCGGTGGTCGCCGCACTCGCCGGGACATAGGACCTCGCGGGAGCACCGATCACCCGCACTGGCGTACGGAATCCCGGCCGGCCGGAATGCGAACATACGTTCGAATGCACGCTAGAATGGCGGTCATGTCGATGCCCCTGCAAGGTTCACTGTTCGACGGTGAGGCGATTGCGCTGGGTTCGCTGGACGCTCTCCGGCGGACCCAGCTCGACGCCACCGCCTGGGTCGATGTCGCGCCCGGATGGCTGAGCGGGGCGAGCGAGGTGTTCGATCGACTCGCCGAGCGGGTGCCCTGGCACGCCGAACGCAGGCCGATGTACGACCGGGTGGTCGACGTGCCGCGCCTGATCTCCTTCTTCGGCGAACACGATCCCCTGCCGGATCGGGTGCTGGTCGAGGCCCGCGACGCCCTCACCGAGCACTACCTGCCCGAACTGGGCGAACCCTTCCGGACCGCGGGGCTGTGCTTCTACCGCGACGGTCGCGACAGCGTCGCCTGGCACGGCGACACCATCGGCCGTGGCGCCACCCACGACACCATGGTGGCGATCGTCTCCGTCGGCGCCCCGCGCGCCCTGCTCCTACGGCCCCGAGGCGGCGGCGCCAGCGTCCGCTTCACCGCAGGTCACGGCGATCTGCTCGTCATGGGCGGCGCGTGTCAGCGCACCTGGGAACACGCCGTTCCCAAGACCGCACGTCCGGTCGGTCCACGCATCAGCATCCAGTTCCGCCCCCGCGGCGTCCGCTGAACCGCCGCCGACGGCTCGTCACCGGGGCGTGTTCAGCACCGAGCGGACCATGTCCTGAACGGCCGCCCGTAGCCGCGCGACCTCCCCTGCCCTGGCCATCTGCTGGGCGAGGTCGCCACCGATCGACGAAAGCAGCAGCGCACCAACGGTTTCGGCGTCGAGATCAGGCCTGACCTCCCGGAGGAGCGTGCTGATGTGCTCGGCCCAGAACGCGTGGAACTCCTCGGTGCGCGGATGCGGCGGCATCGCGCGGTACGCGGCGATCAGCTCTACATGATCGGTCACCAGGCAGGTCATCGCATCGAAGAACGCGAGCAACCGGTCGCCGGCGGGCGCGCCGGGTCCCAGCGGCGGCGGGCCGTCGAGAACCCGCGTCATGAGCTCGGTCGCCCCCTCCGCGATGAGTTCGTAGAGCAGGCCGGAGCGGCTACCGAAGCGATGGAAGATGGTGCCCTTCCCGACCCCTGCCGCCGCCGCGACCCGGTCCATGGTCACCCCGGCGGCGCCGTGTTCGTCGAGCAGCGCCATGGTCGCCTCGAGAATTGCCCGCCGGTTGCGCGCGGCATCGGCTCGTTCGACCCGACGGCCCTCGCCCATCGCACTCATTTCCTCGGCACATGCCGATCCGTTGACAAAGTTGACCGACGGTCCATATCGTCTCTCACCAAGAGAACTGGACCGTCAGTCAACTTATGGAGTTTCCGTTGCAAGCAATCGTAATGACCACCGTCGGCGCGCCCGAAGTCCTGGTCGCCGAGGAAGTCGACACCCCACGACCAGCGACGGGTGAGGTGCTCGTCCGAATCGAGGCCATCCCGGTGCTCTACCCGGAGACCCTGATGCGGTCGGGAGCCTTCCCGTTTCCCGCGCGACTTCCCGCGGTGTTCGGGTTCCAGGCAGCGGGCACCGTGGTCGAGGTCGGTGCCGACGTAGATCAAGGGATCGTCGGCTCACGGGTGGTCGTCTCCACACCCGGATACGGGTCGTATGCCGAATATGTCGCGGTGTCGGCAGATTCGGTCACCGCCGTCCCGGCCGGTCTCGAACTGGACGCCGCCGCGGCGATCCTGATGGCTGGGTCGGTGGCGACCGCGCTGTTCGACACCGCGGCGCCGAGCACAGGTGAGACCGTGCTCGTCGAGGCAGCGGCGACCGGAGTGGGTGCGAGCCTCACCCGATTGTGCGCCGCGGCGGGACTGCGGGTGATCGCCACCGCGGGCGGCCCCGCGAAGGCCGAACTGGCCCGCGCCAACGGTGCGCACGAGGTCGTCGACCACAACGCACCGGACTGGGCGCGGCAACTACCGGCACTGCTCGGCGACGACACCCTCGGCGTCGTCTTCGACTCGATCGGCGGCGACTCGCTGACACCCGTGCTCGACCTCGTCACCCCGCTGCGCGGCCGAATCCTCAGCTACGGGTGGCTCGCCGGAGCCCCGGCGCAGGTCACGGCCGCGGAGCTGATCCTGCGTGGGCTCACGCTCACCGGGTGCGCGGGCCCGGCATGGTTGGGCACGGTGGCCGCACACGGCGCGGCGGCGCTGGACGCCGCGGCGCAGGGGCGGCTGGTTCCGGTGGTGGACGCGGTACTCCCGGTGGCCGACGCCGCGAAGGCGCATCGGATGCTCGAGGATCGTGTCGCGATGGGCAGTGTGTTGTTGCGGCCGTGAATCAGCGGTCGCCGATCCGACCGGTCGGGTGTGGGTCCATGGTCACCTCTTGCTCCGAAATGCGTTCTGTTACTTGGGTATCGGACGATACTGGAGGGGCGTTGGAGTGCGCGGAACAGTGGGGTGGCGTGATGGTTTCCAGCAATGATCATGAGGTTCTGCGGGTGCGGGCCGAGGAGGCGCTCGCCGAGACCGTCGACGAAATGCCGGGGCGGTCGCGTGGCGTCTACACGTCGGTGCTGCTGGCGGGACGGCAGCGGTGGCGGCTGCTGCTGCATCGTCGGCAGCCCGCACCCGCGGGGCGCTGTGATGCGGTGATCATCGGGCCCGGTGGGGTTTTCGCGGTCAACGTGGTGGACGAGCTGCCCGGTGAGGCGCAGATCCGGCGGTTGCGCGCACAAGCCGAGCAGATGTTCACCGGTGTGAAGATCGGGCCGAACGGCAACGAATTCGTGCGCGAGACCGTCGAATTGGTGTTCGTACTGCCACCGGGCAGGCACACGGGCGCGGACGGACGGTTCGTGGTGTGCACCGATGCCACGGTTCGGTCGTTGCTGAGTCGCAAGCCCGTGATGCCCGCCCGGCTGGCCGGTGCGCTCGCCGAACACACCGCGCGACGCAACTCCGACTACCGGGCGGTGCCCCGCGTGGAACCGGAGCAGGCGCCCACCGAGTCCGACGGCCTGCTCGACGTGGAGTCGCTGCGCACCGACCATCTGACCGGTGCGCTGCGCAAACCGTTCCCGACCTGGCTGTCGTTCCTCGATCCCGATCAGCTCGCCCTGGTGACCCGCAACCACAACGGGCCTGCCCGCATCGTCGGCCCGGCCGGATCCGGCAAGACAGTGCTTGCGCTGCACCGGATGGCGCACCGGGCGCGCCGCAGCACGGGACCGCTGCTGTTCACCACACTGGTGAAGAACCTGCCGCCGTGCCAGGAATCCGCGTTCGCCCGCCTGCTGCCGACGGTGGGTCGCGCGGAATTCGTCAACCTGCACTCCTGGGCGCAGGACTTCCTCGCCGAACGCGGTATCCACCGCAAGATGGAACTGCGCCGCACCGAGACCGCGTTCAATCGCGCGTGGGCCAAGGTCGGCCGCTCGAGCCCGCTCACCAACGCCGCTCCCGATCCCCGTTACTGGCGCGAGGAGATCGATCGGGTGATCAAAGGCCGGGGCCTACCGCCCACCGAGGCGGGTTTCGACGCCTACGACGGGCTGGACCGCCGGGGCAGGCGCGTCGCGTTGCGCACCAGCCAGCGCGTACACGTGTGGAATCTGTACGTGGAGTACGAGCGGATCCGCTCCGAACGGCAGTGCTACGACGGCAACGACGTCATCACCGCCGCGCTCGACGAACTGCGCACCAATCCGTTGCCGCGGCCGTACGCGATGGTCGTTGTCGACGAAATGCAGGACATGACCCTGCAGGGAGTGCGCCTGGTGCACGCGCTCACCGGCGACGAACCGAATTCGCTGTTGTTCGTCGGCGACCGCCAGCAGCAGATCTACGCGGGCGGTTGGCGTTTCATCGACGCCGACATCAATATCGTCGGTCGCAGCGAGAAGCTCACCAAGAACTACCGCAACCGGCACGCGATTCTGAAACTGGCCGCGAGCCTGGACGGTGCCTGCCCGGTCGACGATATCGACACCCCGGACCGGCACAGCCTCGACCTCACCGATGCCGCCCTGCCCGACGGATACGCCGAACAGATCACCTGCACCAGCGCCGAACTGCCCGGCCACCTTCGGCGCCAGCTCGATCGCATTGTCGCCGAGGGGATCTCGCTGTCGGACACCGCCGTCATCACGATCACCAACGCCGAGGCCGACGCCGTCCTGCGCACGCTGCGCGAATGGGGCATCGCGGCACAGGAGCTTCTCGACTACCGCTGCGCCGATACCGACAGCGGCGTCAAGGTCGGCACCGTGTACCGGGCGAAGGGCCTGGACTTCCAGGCGGTGATCCACCCGTTCACCCAGCCCACGCCACCACCGCGCACCGATGCGGAGCAGGAACGCTACGACCTGCTGATGCGTCAGCAGTTCGTCGCGGTGACCCGGGCCAGGGACTATGTCTGGCTGGGGATCGTGCGCGACTGATCGGCTGTGCCGCCGTGGGAAGACGGCGAGATGTCGGTGGTTGGTCGTAAGATCGGCGCCCATGGGGAGTTTGCTGATGCCACACGTCCGCTCGGCCAACGAGCTCACGGCGCGGTGGTGCACCACCTTCGGGGGCACGAACACGGCGGTGTCGGCGGCCGGGCTGTGGCCGTTGCTCGCCGTACTCGCGGGTGCGGCGCAGGGACCGGCCAGGACCGAATTGGCCGCTGCCCTGGGCATTCCGGCCGACGAGGCGCATGCGGCCGGGCTGGCGATGCTGAAATCCCTCGGCGATTCCCGGGAGGTGTCGACGGCGATCGGCGCATGGGCGAAGGCGGGTCTGCCTGTGCGCCCGGAGTGGATCGCGAGTATGCCGGCCGGAACCGTGGGCGAGCTGGGTGATCCTGCGGCACTGGATGCTTGGGCGCGGGAGCAGACCGGCGGGTTGATCGGGAAATTCCCGGTGCCGATCTCGCCTTCGACCGTATTCGCACTGGCCACAGCCCTGCTGGCACGGACCAAGTGGGTCATGCCGTTCGACGAGATTCTGTGGATGCCCGAAACCGGTCCCTGGCAGGGGCATCGCGGCACCGGGCTGTACCGGAGCAGCTACCCCGACGGCAGTGTCTCCGTTCTCGGTTCGGACGTCACCAGGGTGATCGTCGCCGGTCGTGGGGAGCTGGACGTTCATCTCCTGATCGGTGCCGACCCTCGCCATGCCGTGGAGGCGGGTATAGCGGCACTCGACGGATCCCTGCCCGCGACGTCGGACCTTTCGCTGGGAACGACTGCGCCCTGTCTGACCGTCGAACGGCGTGAGACCGTCGACGGCGACTCTGTTGTCCTGACGCTCCCTCCCTTCGACATCGCCGCACACCACGATCTTCTCGACCACGCCGCGCTGTTCGGCCTCTGCGCCGCGCGTGACTCTTCGCGAGGGCATTTCCCGGGCATCAGCTCGTTCCCGCTCGCCGTCGAAGCCGCGGCGCAGAATGTGATCGCACGGTTCGACGCCGCGGGTTTCGAGGCGGCCGCGGTGACCGCGGTCGCGGTGAGCCTCGGCGGCCTTCCACAACGGAACTGGGCGACGATCACCTCGGTGAACATCGATCGGCCCTTCGGATTCCTCGCCGTCGACCGGCCGACCGGGTTGGTGCTCGTCGCGGGCCAGGTCACCACACCCCCACTCACCTGGGCACGTCCGGCGGGCGACGACCCACGGCCACCCGGAAGCGCGCCGTGGTGAGATGGGTAATCATTCTTACCGAACACGTTGCTCGGCAACGGGATTCGGAACGGCACGGGGAGGCCGTATTCTGGTAGGGGTCCGCAGTCGGGTGCTCAGGGGGTCGTGGTGATCGTCGTTGTCGCGGACGAGACCGAACTCGAAGGCGCGGAACAGATCGTCGGTGCGGCGATCCGCGACGAGGCATTCCGGGCCGGTGGCGTCGCGGTCTTCCGTTGCCATGTGCCGGAGAACCGGGGCGGGTCGGTCGAGGTCGACGCGCTGGTATGCACCCCGCAGACCGTGACCATCCTGGAAGTCAAGGGTTTCACCACCCGCCAGGAAGGCACCCTCGCCACCCCACCGAACGGACCGTGGACCATCGACGGCGCCCCGGCGGCGCTGTATCACGCCGCGCGCGTGCCGAACCCGTTCGTGCAGGTGCGCAGGCAGGTGTTCGCGGCGAAAAGCCTGCTGCAGCAGTCCGGGATCTTCGGCTGGGTGAACGCGGTCATCGCACTGGTCCCCCAGCCGGGCGCCCAGATCACCATCGAAGAGACACGCATCGCCGACGGGTACCGCGCGGTGATCGTCGACCGCGACGACTTCACCGCGTTGCACGACTATTTCGAAGCCGAGATCGGGCGAACCGTTCGGCTCAGCGTCGAGGACGTCGCGCGGGTGTTCACGGCCCTCAATCTCGGCCACCTGCTGCCCTCGACCGACGGCCTGACGGCGCAGGGGTTCCCGGACGAACTCGAAGCGGCAGCCACCAGCAGGCCCGCGGCGCCCGCGTCTCCGGCGGAGCTAGGTTCACTGTCCGGCTCGGCGGCAACGCATTCCGAGGACGAGAAGGTCGAGGCGACTCGTCATGATCCGGTGGTGGCGGGTCAGTCGCCTACGCCCGCGTTCTTGGCGGCGATCGACCGGCTGGCGAACCGGCCGCATCGGTCGGCGCCCGCATCGACCTCCACCGCGACCAGGACCACCCCTGCCGAACAGGAATCGGCACCGGTTGGTGCGGGGCCACCCGATGACGTGGTGACGAGCGCTCAGGTGCCGAATTCGCCTGAGGTATCAGCTGATCCGGCGTCCCCTGAGCGCACCACGGCACGCTCCAGTGCACCGCCCCTCCGCGGCGAAACCGTAGAACCGGCTGACGGGCGAAGGGATGACGACGACCACGATTCCGGCCACGTCATCTCGCTGAGCAAGAGCGACAGCGGTGCACCGGAGCGCCTTCCACCCGCGCCCGAGCCGATGCACGATTCGAGTACGACCGTGGAACCTGATGAGCGACACGATGATTCCCGCACGGCCGATTCCCGGACGCCACGCGGCGAAAGCTGGTCGTCCGGTGCGGCCGCCGCTTCCTGGAGCACCCCGTCGAGCACCGACACGCACTCGTCGAATCCGGGTAACTGGACCGATTGGGTCGGCCACGAGCAACCCGCGCGGCGTCCGTCGCTGCGCCGTCGCCGGCGCGACTTCCGGCGCACCGGATCGCTCCAGCGCACCGGGCCGAGCGGACCGTCACTGCGTGAGCGCTGGCAGAACCGCCCTGTCCGCGAGCGTGCGGAGCGCGGCAGGAGTCTGCCGAAGATCGGTGCGGGGCTCGGCTTGATCCTGTTCATCTTCTTGTTCGGGGCCGGGTTCTTCGCCATCACAGCGGTGCAGGCGAGCCGGTTCGAGATGTCGGACTACGACCGCATGTGTGGGCCGGACAAGAAACCGTTCCCGAACGCCGCCCCCTACCAGCGCGGCGATGTGGCGCCGATCTATCTCTCCGGCCATCTCACGAGCATGGTCCGACCGGAGGATTCGAGCGCGTGGCGCCCGACCGACCCGTCATCGGTGCAGCTCATCGCCTGCATGAAGCAGCTGGAGCTGCGCGACCTCGTCCAGACCTGCCAGTACGCGCCCTCGCCCGGCGCACCGGTGGGCCGCACGGTCAACCTGTTCCGCGCCACCTACGAGGTGACCGTCTACGAGCTGCGCACCGGACGCGAAGTCGCCAAGGCGACGATGCTCGGCGAGCGTTACTCCAACGACCCGGCCAACACCGACCCCGACCGCTGCCGCGCGGCGGGCGATGCACCCGACTATCTGGGCAGGCGTCTCGGCCAGCCGTCGGGGGCACAGATCGAAAGCTTCCTGGCACCCCTCGTCCACGCCCGCCGCTGACCTCTTGACCTCGAGCGCACTCGAGGTTGCAGGATCATCGGGTGCCCACGCACACCCGACACCGCGCTACCCCGCGCGGCCGCGCCTCCGCCGGTTTCCTCGTACACCCACCGGCGGAGGCCGTCGGACCACGGCCCGAACGACGAACAGCCGCACGCTCGTTCGAGCGCGCGGCTGTGGGCGGAACGGGATCACGCGGAGACGGTGATCGTCCATTCGTGAATGGTCAGTTCCGAAGCACCCATGGTGTGTAGTGGATCGGAGTGCACGATGGTGGTTGCGGCGTCGAGGTTTTCGGCCAGCACCACATAGGCGCCGCCGGTGCCGTCGCTGAATCCACCGCTCTCCTGCAGCCGGCCTTTCGCGAGCAGGTCACGCAGGAATTCGCGGTGCGGCTCGATGACCGAGGCGTCGAACCCGGGCGTGCGCCGGGCCATCACCAGGTACTTGACCACGCTCAGGCCTCCGGTTCCTGCCGAGGTGCCCGTGTCGCGGCCGCGGCGGCCCGCACCTGCGGCGCCACCTGCACGACCTGGCCGAGCACACCGTTCACGAACGACGGGGAATCGTCGGTGGACAGCTCCTTGGCCAGCTCCACGGCCTCGTCGACCGCGACGACCGGGGGCACGTCGGTGGCGTGGAACAGCTCCCACACCGCGATCCGCAGGATGGCCCGGTCCACGGCGGGCAGCCGCGTCAGGGTCCAGTCCTGCAGGTAGGACTCGATGGTGCCGTCCACCCGGTCGAGGTCGTCGGCGACGCCCTCGACGAGGGTGTTGGTGTACGGGTGCACAGGGGCCACGCTCTGATCGCGGGTCGCGAGCTCGGCCCGCTCGGCCAGCAGATCGGAGACGTCGACGTCACGCGCCTCCGCCTCGAACAGCATGTCCACGGCACGGCGACGCGCCTTGTGGCGCGCACCGAGCTTCTTGTACGAGCCCTTCTTGTCTGCCGGGGAGTCCGCCACGATCAGGCGTTGACGCGGCCGAGGTAGCTGCCGTCGCGCGAGTCGATCTTCAGCTTGTCACCGGTGTTGATGAACAGCGGGACCTGCACCTCGGCGCCGGTTTCCAGGGTGGCGGGCTTGGTGCCGCCGGTGGAGCGGTCGCCCTGCAGACCGATGTCGGTGTGCTGCACGAGCAGCTCGATGGTCACCGGGAGCTCCACGAACAGCGGCGCGTCCTCGTGCACGGCGACCTGCACGCCCATGTTCTCCAGCAGGAAGCGCGCACCCTGACCGATGGTGGCCTCCGGGATGGAGATCTGGTCGTAGGTCTCGCCGTCCATGAAGATGTAGTCGGAGCCGTCGTGGTACAGGTAGGTCATGTCACGACGGTCGACCGTGGCGGTCTCGACCTTGACACCCGCGTTGAAGGTCTTGTCGACGACCTTGCCGGACACGACGTTCTTCAGCTTGGTCCGCACGAAGGCGGGGCCCTTACCCGGCTTCACGTGCTGGAATTCGACGATCTGCTGAAGCTGACCGTCGATCTTCAGCACAAGGCCGTTCTTGAAGTCGCTGGTGTCCGCCACTGTCTTCGGATCTCCTCGTTCGTTACTGCGTGTCTCTGGGGACGCCGTCGTCACTCGACGACGGTCAGGTTCTTGCTGGTGAGGGTGAGCAGTTCCGGGCCCCCTTCGCGCACCACGAGCGTGTCCTCGATCCGGACCCCGCCGCGGCCGGGAAGGTACACACCTGGTTCGACGGTCACCGCCACGCCTGCCAGAAGTGTACCGGTACTCGTTTTGGCCACTCCGGGCGCTTCGTGGATCTGCAGCCCGACGCCGTGTCCGAGGCCGTGCACGAACTGCGCGCCGTAGCCCGCGTCCTCGATGACCACGCGGGCGGCGGCATCGACCTCCGCGGTCTTGGCACCGGGTTTCAGTGCTTCCCGTCCCGCTTGCTGGGAGCGGGCGACCAGCTCGTAGATCTCGCGCTGCCAGCCGGCCGGTTCACCGAGGACGAGCGTGCGCGTCATGTCGGAGTGGTAGCCGTCGACGACCGCGCCGAAGTCGAGTTTCACGAAGTCGCCCGTGGCCAGGACCGCGCCCGTGGGCCGGTGGTGCGGCACGGCCGAATTGACGCCCGCGGCCACGATGGTCTCGAACGAGACGGCCTCGGCGCCGTGCTCGAACATGGCCCATTCGAGGTCGCGCGCCACCTGACGTTCGGTGCGGCCTGGCCGCAGCAGGCCACGCTCCAGCAGGGACGCCAGCCCGGCGTCGGCGGCGGCGCACGCGGCCCGCAACTGCTCGACCTCGTAGTCGTCCTTGACCATGCGCAGCTGCTCGACCAGGCCGGAGGTCGGCACGAGCTGCAGCCCGGTGCGCAGCTCGCCGTAGGACTCGTGCTCGGCGACGGTCACCACGTGGCTCTCGAAGCCGACGCGGCCGAGTTGCCACTCGCCTGCCAGGTCGAGGATGCGCCGGGCGGTGGCGCGCGAGATCTCGGCACGGAGATCGGGGGTCTGCTCGGCAACCTGGGTGGCGTAGCGGCCGTCGGTGCCGATGACGGTGCGGTCCTCGGCGCCACGCATATCCCACGAGTGCACGAGCAGGACGGCGTTGGAGCCGGTGAAGCCGGTGAGATAGCGGATATTGACCAGATCGGTCACGAGCAGCGCGTCGACGCCGTTCTCCACCAGCAAGCTCCGCAGGGCGCCGCGCCGTGCCGCGTGGTCGGGACCCGTGTAGTCAGCACACATGAGTCAACGCTACCGCCGAACCACGGACACGTGGGCATCGAGTGCGCCATCTTCGGTTCCGGGCGTGGCACCGGCTTTTCCCGCGCCGACCTCGGCGGAGTCCGTGTGCGACAGCAGTTCTGGAGATAGGGCTGTCCACATGCGCGAAAGTTGTCCACATTCGGCGGAGAGGTCTCGATCGCCGCCGCTCGGGCCAGCACGATCGACACATGACTACTGCCGCGTTCTGCCTGCTCATCGCCTGGTGTCTGCTCCTCGGCGTGATCGATGTCCATGCCCGCCGCCTGCCCAACGCGCTCACCGGCGCGGGTGCGGTCGCCGTCTTCGGGTTCGCCTGGTACACCGGGCAATTGACCACGGCACTGATCGGTGCCGCCCTGCTGACCATGCCCTACCTGGTGACCCATCTGATCGCGCCCGCCGCGCTCGGCGCCGGTGATGTGAAGCTGGCGATCGCGCTGGGCGCCGCGGCCGCGCTGGCAGGCCCACCCGCGTGGACGTGGGCGGCTGTCGCGGCGCCACTGCTCACCGCAGTGGCGGCGGCTGTTGTGCTGGGTAGGCACTGGTTGCGGTCGGTATCGGGACGCGCCGTCGAGAGCGCGCGCCAGGTGACTGCACGCAGGGTGGTACCTCACGGTCCGGCGATGTGCCTGGCCACGGTGACGGCGATGGCACTGGCATGACGGCGACGCCGACGCGCCGAATCGCGAGGCCGTCCGCACGGCACCGGCACGACGGTCCGGTGGCCGTGCGAGCAGGCACACCACCGGCGTGCCGCTCGTCACTGCGGACCACGTGCCCGACCACGGGCGCCGACATGGGAAGATGGTCGGCGTGTTGCGCTGGATAACTGCCGGAGAATCCCATGGTCCCGCTCTCGTCGCCCTCCTGGAAGGGATGGTCGCCGGAGTCGAGGTGACATCGGACGATGTCTCCGCACAGCTCGCGCGCCGTCGGCTCGGCTACGGGCGCGGCGCCCGGATGAAGTTCGAGGCCGACAAGGTCACCCTGGTCGGTGGCGTGCGCCACGGGCGGACCATGGGTGGTCCGGTCGCGATCGAGGTCGCCAATTCCGAGTGGCCCAAGTGGACCGAGGTGATGTCGGCCGATCCCGTCGACGCGGCGGCGCTGGAAGGCATGGCGCGCAATGCCCCCCTCACCCGTCCGCGCCCCGGACACGCCGACTACTCCGGCATGCTCAAGTACGGTTTCGACGACGCACGCCCGGTGCTGGAGCGAGCCAGCGCCCGGGAGACCGCCGCTCGTGTGGCGGCGGGCACCGTTGCCCGCAACTTCCTGCGCCAGGCCTTCGGCGTCGAGGTGATCTCGCACGTCGTGTCGATCGGCGCCGCCGCGAACACCACCGGCGTCGTGCCCGGCCCCCAGGATCTCGAAGCCGTCGACGCCAGCCCGGTGCGCGCGTTCGATGCCGAGGCCGAGGCGGCGATGATCGCCGAGATCGAGGCGGCCAAGAAGGACGGCGACACCCTCGGTGGGGTCGTCGAGGTGATCATCGACGGGCTGCCCATCGGACTCGGCTCGTTCACCAGTGGCGAGCAGCGGCTCGACTCGCGACTCGCCGCAGCGCTCATGGGTATTCAGGCAATCAAGGGTGTCGAGGTCGGCGACGGTTTCGAGACCGCGCGCCGGCGCGGCAGCCAGGCCCACGACGAGATGCGTCCCGGTCCCGACGGTGTGCTGCGCTCGACCAACCGCGCGGGCGGTCTGGAAGGCGGCATGACCAACGGTGAGGCGCTGCGCGTGCGTGCGGCGATGAAGCCGATCTCGACGGTGCCGCGGGCGCTGTCGACCGTCGACATGTCCACCGGCGAGGAAGCTGTCGCCATCCACCAGCGCTCCGATGTGTGCGCGGTGCCCGCCGCCGCCGTCGTCGCCGAATCGATGGTGGCGCTGGTCGTGGCGCAGGCCGCGCTGGAGAAGTTCGGTGGCGATTCGCTGGCCGAGACCGTCGACAACATCACCAGCTACATCAAGCGGATCAGCAGCCGTCCCCACGTGCCCGCGGACAGCCGCACGTCGTGACCACGCCGGGCCAGCAGGGGACCGCGCGCCACACCGACGCGGGCCCCTCATCGACGACCGCACCCGGCACAGAGACCAGCGGCGACAACCCGATCACGACCCCCACCGCAGCAGGCGGAGACGCGACCCTCACCACGCCTCCCACTGCGGACACCGAGGCCGACCACGCCACGGCTTTCGCCGCGGCGGCAGAGGACGACAATCCGGCCACGGCACCCGGCCACGGTGCAGGGACGGGGGACGCCGACTCGACCACGGCAGCCGATCCGGAGGCCGGGGACGACGCCTCGGCCACGGTTCCCAGCGCGGAGGTCGGGGGAAACATCGCGCACACTGCTCCGAGTGCCGACTCCGATGGCGAGAACGCTCCCGCAGCAGGTGCGGACGTGGTTGGCGACAACGTGCTCACGCAACCGGGTGCGGACACGGTCGGCGACAACGTGCTCACGCAACCGGGTGCGGACACGGTCGGCGGCAACGCGACCACGTCACCGGGCGCCGATTCCGGTGGCGAGGCCGTGATCGTCGCGCGCGCTCGGGTGGTGCTCGTCGGTCCGCCCGGTTCCGGGAAGTCGACGATAGGTCGCAAGCTGGCCAGGGAACTGGGTGTCGAACTGTTCGACACCGATGCGGGGATCGAGGCGGAAACCGGGCGGAGCATTCCCGAGATCTTCGCCGAAGACGGTGAGCCGGAGTTTCGCCGTATCGAGGAGCAGGTGGTGCGGCGCGCCGTGCTCGAGCACGAGGGCGTGGTGTCGCTCGGCGGCGGGTCGGTGCTGTCGGCGCGCACGCGCGAGGTGCTGCGCGGCGCCACCGTGGTGTACCTGGAAATCAGTGTGGGCGAAGGACTTCGGCGCACCGGGTCGAGCAATGCCCGTCCACTGCTGAACGGTGCCGACCCCGCCGCGAAGTACCGCGAGCTGATGAAGCAGCGCCGCCCGCTCTACCGAGAGGTGGCCATGGTGCGCGTGCGCACCGACGGGCGCAGTCCGGGCCGGGTGGTGCGGATGATCCTGGCACGGTTGGGACTCGAATCGGTGCGCACCGACATCGTGCGTACCGCCGACACCACGAAGCCCACTCCCCCTTCACCTTCCACACCGGGCTCCGGCAGCAATCGTTCCAAAGCACGCAGACGGTCCCGTGCGAGGGCAGCAGCCGCACGGCGCGGCGAGACCCTTCCCGCACCCACGGCCCAGGCCGACAACGACGGAAACACTTCCGCCGCAGCACGACCCGCGCCGGGACGATCCGCCTCCGCTGAAACACCGCCCGGTGAGGGCAGGCGCTCGCGCCGCAACCGCTTGCGCCGCCGCGGCAGCCGGTCCCGTGCCGGCGGCGCGACCGACTCCACCCGGACCGGCGAGCCCACCGCCGCCGCGGCCCCACCTGCCGACGAAGCACGCGCCGACACTCCGGCCGGACCCGGCGAAAACGCCAAGACCACCCGCCCGAACCGACGCGGCCGCAAGTCCCAGCCGAGCACCCGTTCCGGCACCGCCCAAGGCTCCCCTGCCGACAGCGCCGACGACTCCCCGACCGCCGGCGGTCGCAGATCCGGCGGCACGGAATCGTCCGGCAACCGCAGCAGACGTGGCAGCCGCGGTAGGCGTGGTGGCGCGAAACAAGCAGCGGGAGGCCGGAATTCGGCGACCGATCCCGGTGCCCAAACACCCGCAGGCCCGACCGACCAGCGTGGGACTCAGCAACCCGCCGATCGGGGGCCGGGGGAACCGGCGCCGGGTTCCTGGCGGGCGCGGCCGCGACGGCGCGCGACAAGACGTATGACCAACGACCCGAGAGAATCGGAGCAGCGCACGTGACAGAGCCGACCACCATCCAGGTCCGTACCGCCGATCCCTACCCGGTGATCATCGGTCGCGGGTTGCTCGGCGACCTCGTCGAGGCGGTGACCGCGGGCAATGCGGTGCGGACCGTGGCGATCTTCCACCAGCCGCCGCTGGCCGAGACCGCCGAGGCCGTGCGAAAGGCACTGGCCGACACCGGGATCGACGCGCACCGCATCGAGATCCCCGACGCCGAGGACGGCAAGGACCTGGCCGTGGCCGGGTTCTGCTGGGAGGTGCTCGGCCGCATCGGGCTCACCCGCAACGACGCCGTGGTGAGCCTCGGCGGCGGCGCGGCCACCGACCTCGCGGGCTTCGTGGCGGCCACCTGGATGCGCGGAGTGCGCATCGTGCACGTGCCGACCACGCTGCTGGCCATGGTCGACGCCGCGGTCGGCGGCAAGACCGGCATCAACACCGAGGCGGGCAAGAACCTGGTCGGCAGCTTCCACGAGCCGAGCGCCGTCCTCGTCGACCTGGTGACCCTGGAAACGGTGCCGCGCAACGAGATCGTCGCGGGCATGGCCGAGATCATCAAGGCCGGTTTCATCGCCGACCCGGTGATCCTCGACCTCATCGAGGCCGATCCGGAGGCCGCACTCGACCCCACCGGCGAGGTGCTGCCGGAACTGGTCCGCCGCGCCATCCAGGTGAAGGCCGACGTGGTCGCCGCCGACCTCAAGGAATCGAGCCTGCGCGAGATCCTCAACTACGGCCACACCCTCGGCCACGCGGTGGAGCGGCGCGAGCGCTACCGCTGGCGTCACGGTGCGGCGGTGTCGGTCGGCCTGGTGTTCGCCGCCGAACTGGGCCGCCTCGCCGGCCGCCTGGACGACGCGACCGCCGACCGTCACCGCACCATCCTGGAAAGCGTCGGCCTGCCGGTGAGCTACGACGCCGACGCGCTGCCGCAGCTGATGGACGCGATGCAGACCGACAAGAAGACCCGCTCCGGCGTGCTCCGCTTCGTGGTGCTCGACGGCCTGGCCAAGCCCGGCCGCCTCGAGGGCCCGGACCCCAGCCTGCTCGCGGCGGCCTACTCGGCCATCGCCCGCGAGACCCCGACGAGCGGCGCGATCCTGCTCTGAGCACGGGCCGCACCGCCACCACGCGTGGACGAGCGACGCGCTAGAAGACGCCGCCTGCCTACCCCGCGTAGGCAGGCGGCACGCCCTGCGGCGAGTCGCCGCCGCCCACAGCGCACAGGCGGCGTCGACCGCTGGACCACACCTCCAGCTCTTCGTCCGCCTATCCCGCGTAAGCGGGGACCGGCTCCGGGGCGGCTTGGGGCTTCGCGGCCGATCTGCGCGCCCGGGCACGGCCGTAGCCCACGCCGATCATCGCGGGCAGGAACACCAGCAGCATGATGAACGACGCCGCGGAGGTGAGTTCGAACAGCGCGCCCGCGTCGCCGAGTTCGATACCGGGCACCTGGTCGAGGATCCAGCACACCGCGCCGCTGCCGAGCCCGGCGACCATGCCTGCCAGCAGCCAGCGGACGGTGAGGTCGGTGCCGTCGGCGGAGCGGGCGTCGCGCGCGCCCCAGGCGATGGCGGCGCCGACGATCACGATCAGGCAGGCAGCCCGCCAGAGGATGCCGTAGGTCGGCAGGGCCGCCATGGCGAATCCGAGCAGAACCCGCAGGGCGACCACTGTCGCCCCGAGTGCGATGGCACGCAACAGCCAAGTGGTCATGGGCATCACCCTAATCGGACAAAACTAGAACCGGTACCAATTCGCGGATCAGCGCGGCAACGGACCGATCAGAGGTCGAGCGCCGCCGCCATCGCCGCGCGGGGCGCGGGCTGTCCGGTGAACAGCTCGACCTGACCGTAGGCCTGGTTCAGCAGCATCCGCAGCCCGCTGACCACCGTGTGCCCGGCCTCGCCGACGGCCGTCGCCAGCGGGGTCGGCCACGGGTTGTAGATCGCGTCGAGCACCACCGGCGCCGTCGCCACCGATCCCGCGACCGCGGCCGCCGCCTCCGCGGGCACCGTGCTCACCACCGCGGCGGCACGCGCACAGATCGTGGCCAGGGATCCGGCATCGAACGACGCGGTGGCAGCCGACATCCCGAGCCGCTCGGCCAGGTCGAGCGCACCACGCGCCCGGCCCGCGTCGCGGACGACGATCGTCACCGATCGAGCGCCGAGCTGCGACAGCGCGAGCAGAGCGGGCCGCGCGGTACCGCCCGCGCCGAGCACCACCGCCTCCTCGACTCGTTCGACACCGCCGTCGCGCAGCGCGCCGAACACACCGTCGACATCGGTGCAGTCGGCCGACCAGCCGTCGTCGGTGCGGAGCAGGGTGTTGGCCGAGCCGACCAGTTCCGCCCGGTCGGTGCGCCGGTCCGCGTACGCGAGCGCCGCTTCCTTGCCCGGCATCGTCACCGACAGTCCCACCCACTCGGGGCCGAGTCCGTCGACCAGACCGGGCAGTTGCTCGGCGGAGCATTCGATGCGTTCGTAGGTCCAGGGCAGACCGAGCGCACGGTAGGCGGCCGTGTGCAGTTGCGGCGATCGTGAGTGCCCGATCGGCTGCCCGAGCACCGCCGCCTTGCGCGGCTCAGCCACCGGTCCGCGAGCTGTCGAGAATGCCGCTGCGCTGCGCCTGGGTGACCAGCCGCAGATGCTCCTGGTAGGAGTCGGTGAACTTCGTCGTGCCCTGCTTGTCGACGGTGACGAAGTACAGCCACGGTCCCGGCTCGGGCTTCTCGACGGCCCGCAACGCGGCCACCGAGGGTGCGGCGATCGGCGTCTTGGGCAGGCCCTCCATCGCGTAGGTGTTCCAGGCGGTCACCGCGGCGCGGTCGGCGTCGGTCGTGGCGACCTCGGTGGTGTCGAGGGTGTAGTTCACCGTGGAGTCGAACTGCAGCATCTGGCCGACCTCGAGCCGGTTCACGATCACCCGGGCCACCTTGCCCATGTCCTCCGGCTTGGCCTCGCGTTCCACCAGCGACGCGGCGATCAACATCTCGTAGGGCGACAGTTTCGTGTCAGCTCCCGACTGCAGCAGTCCGGTGGCCTCGTAGGCCTGCACGCTCGCGGTGATCAGTTGCTTCAGGATCTGCTGCGGTGTGCCGCTGGGATCGAAGTCCCAGGTTCCCGCCGCGATGAGTCCTTCGAGCTGCCTGGCCCGGTCGGGGCAGTCCTTGACCGCCTGCATCGCCCACTGTGGGACACCGAGGGCGGCCAGGTCGAGGCTCGCACCCGCCGCGTCGAGCTGCTCGTAGGTCACGCACTTGCGTTCGGGGCCAACGCAGCTGGCGTCGGCGATCTTGCGGTAGATGCCGTCGTAGCGGCCACCGGTGCTCACGTCGTGCTTGTCGTGCAGCAGCCTGCCCTCGGACACGACCACATTGCCCACGCGGGACTTACCACCGACCAGCGCGGCGACGGCGTCGGCGGCGGGGCTGCGCTCACCGATCGCGTAGAAGCCGGGCTGCACGCTGTTCATCCCGGTGTTCTGCACGGCCGCCTCGTAGAAGGCCTCGGAACTGGCGACGATGCCGCGTTCGTGCATCGCTTCGGCGATCTGGGTGGCGGTGTCGCCCGGATGCACCTGGACGACAACGGGTTTGCCTGCCGGGCCCGCGAAATCCTCGGCGGGAGCGAGGCTTCCCATCAGTTTGTAGCCCGCGAAGCCCGCCGCCGAGACGAACAGCAGCGCGAAGACGGCGGCCACCACCCACATGTTGCGGCGGCGGCGCTTGCGTTCGGCCGCCTTGCGGGAGGCGATCCGCGACCGTTTGCCGCGTCCCGCACCGGATCTGGCGCGGCCGCGTCCGGCCGGTGTGGCGCGCGGTGGGCGCTGACCCACCCGGCGTGGCGGTTCGGGCTCCGGTTCGGGCTCCGGCTCGGGGAATTCGTCCTCGTAGCGCGGGATGACGTTCGTGTCGTCGTCGAAGTCGTCCCATTCGGGGACCTCGGGCTCCTCGCGCGACGCACGGGGGTCGAGACCCCAGTCGTCGCGGCGCGGGTAACGCCGGTCCGCCTCACGCGCCCGGTACCGCTCCTCTGCCCTGGCCCATCGGTCGGTCATGCATCATCTCCGACCGCTGTGTCTGCTGCGTCCTTCACCATCGAACTCCGCTCGTCCAACCATCCTTGCAGAATCGACACCGCTGCCGCCTGGTCGATCATCTGCCGCTGGCCACGTGCGCGAACTCCACTCTCGCGCAACGCACGTGCAGCAGACACCGTAGTCAAACGTTCGTCGGAAAGGCGCACCGGAATCGGGTCGATCACCCGGCGCAACTGCTTGGCAAACTTGCGGGCGATGCCCGCGGCGGTGCCGTTTTCGCCGCGCAACGTCCGGGGCAGGCCGACGATCACCTCGACGGCTTCGTACTCCCGCACAATCTCGGCAATTCTCGCGATGTCGGCGGGTGGGCCGCCCTGACGGCTGGATTTGGCGCGTGGGACGGTCTCCACCGGCGTGGCGAGCACCCCGTCGGGGTCACAGGACGCCACGCCGATGCGGACACTGCCGACATCGACCGCGATCCGGCGGCCGCGACCGGGGTCGGTCGCCGGATCGGGTCGATCGGCCGGGGCCTCGTCCGAGGCGGGGGTGCTCATCAGCCGGCGAGTTCGGCCACCCGGGCGCGGACCGAGGTCAAACCGTTCGGGATACCCGACGGGTCCGAGCCGGAGCCCTGCGCCATCTCCGGCTTGCCGCCGCCGCGGCCGGCGATGCTCGGACCGAAGCTGGCGACGAGATCGCCCGCCTTGAAGCCGAGGTCCTGGGCGGCCTTGTTGACGGTCACCACGAACGGCGCCTTGCCGTCGACGTTGCCGAGCAGCACGACGATCGCCGGATCGCTGCCGAGGCGGCCACGGATATCGGTGGCCAGGGTGCGCAGATCACCGGCCGAGGCCCCCTCGGGCGCGGCGGCGGCGACCAGGCGCACGGAACCGACGCGCTCGGCCTGCTCGGCGAACGTGCCGGCCGAGGCGAGCACGGCGGCGATCTTGGTGCGCTCGAGTTCCTTCTCGGCCACCTTGAGCCGCTCCACGAGCTGCTCGACGCGGCCGGGTACCTCCTCCGAGGGCACCTTCAGCGACGACGCGACACCGGCGAGCAGGGCACGTTCCTTGGCCAGGTACTTGTAGGAGTCCAGACCCACGAACGCCTCCACGCGCCGCACACCCGAACCGACCGACGACTCACCGAGGACGGTGATCGGGCCGATCTGCGAGGAGTGGTCCACGTGGGTGCCACCGCACAGCTCCATCGAGAACGGGCCGCCGATCTCGACGACACGCACCTCGTCGCCGTAGTTCTCGCCGAACAGCGCCATCGCGCCCATGGCCTTGGCCTTGGGCAGATCGGTGACGAAGGTGTTCACCGGGAAGTCGGCGCCCACCGCGTCGTTGGACACGGCCTCGATGTCGGCCTTCTGCTGCTCGGACAGCGCGCCCTGCCAGTTGAAGTCGAAGCGCAGGTAGCCGGGCTTGTTCAGCGAACCGGCCTGCACGGCGTTGGGGCCGAGCACCTGGCGCAGCGCGGCGTGCACCATGTGCGTGCCGGAGTGGCCCTGGGTGGCGCCACGACGCCAGGACGGGTCCGCCTGGGCGAGAACCACATCGCCCTCGGTGATCTGGCCCTGCTCCACGGTGGCCTTGTGCACCCACAGTTTCTTGGCGATCTTCTGCACGTCGTTGACGCGCAGCTTCAGCCCCGAGGCGGTGATCGCGCCGCGGTCGGCGATCTGACCACCCGACTCGGCGTACATCGGGCTGCGGTCGAGGATCACCTCGACGTCCGCACCGGCCTGGGCGGCGGGCACCCGCACACCACCGGAGATCAGGGCGAGCACGTTGGCCTCGGAGGTGAGTTCGTCGAAACCGGTGAACTCGGTGGCGCCGCGGTCGACCAGTTCCTTGTAGACGGTCAGGTCGGCGTGGGCGTGCTTGCGGGCCTGGGCGTCGTCCTTTGCGCGCTGACGCTGCTCGGCCATCAGCGAACGGAAACCGGCCTCGTCCACGGAAAGGCCCGCCTCGGCGGCCATTTCGAGGGTGAGGTCGATCGGGAAACCGTAGGTGTCGTGCAGGGCGAAGGCGTCCGAACCGGCGATCTGCTTGCCGCCGGAGGACTTCACCGCCGATGCGGCGTTCTCGAAGAGGGTCTCGCCGGTGTTCAGGGTCTTGAGGAAGGCCGTCTCCTCACCCACCGCGACGGTTTCGATGCGGGGGAAGTCGGTGGCCAGTTCCGGGTAGGACGGCGACATCAGGTCGGAGACGACCTTCATCAGCTCGGCCATCACCGGCTTCTCGGCGCCGAGCAGGCGGGCCGAGCGCACGATGCGGCGCAGCAGGCGGCGCAGCACGTAGCCGCGGCCGTCGTTGCCGGGGTTCACGCCGTCGGCGATGAGCATGGCCGAGCTGCGCACATGATCGGCGATCACGCGGAAGCGCACGTCGTCGGCGTGCTCGACACCGTAGGAGCGGCCGGTGAGCTGCTCGGCCTTGTCGATGATGGGGCGCAGCAGGTCGGTCTCGTAGACGTTCTCCACGCCTTGGAGCAGCATGGCGACGCGCTCGACGCCCATGCCGGTGTCGATGTTCTTGCGCGGCAGCGACCCGACCGGCGGGAAGCCGAGCTTCGGGCTGTCCTCACCGCGGATGTCCTGCATGAACACCAGGTTCCAGATCTCGAGGTAGCGGTCCTCGTCGGCGACCGGACCGCCTTCCTTGCCGTAGGCGGGACCGCGGTCGTAGTAGATCTCCGAGCAGGGACCGCCGGGACCGGGCACGCCCATGTCCCAGTAGTTGTCCTTGCCGTCGCGGAACTGGATGCGCTCCTTCGGGATTCCGGCGACGCGCTCCCAGATCTCGGCCGCTTCCGGGTCGGACTCGTAGGCGGTGACCCAGATGCGTTCGGGGTCGAAACCGAATCCGCCGTCCTCCTGGGACTTGGAGATCAGCTCCCAGGCGAGGGTGATGGCGCCTTCCTTGAAGTAGTCGCCGAAGGAGAAGTTGCCGGCCATCTGGAAGAAGGTGTTGTGCCGGGTGGTGACGCCGACCTCGTCGATGTCACCGGTGCGCACGCACTTCTGCACACTGGTAGCTCGCGCGTACGGCGCCGCTTCCTGACCCAGGAAATACGGCTTGAACTGGACCATGCCCGCATTGACGAACAGCAGGTTGGGGTCGGCCAGGATCAGCGAGGCACTGGGTACCTCGGTGTGTCCGGCACGGACGAAATGGTCCAGGAAACGCCGTCTAATCTCGTGGGTCTGCACAGCTGACCAGCCTACCGTCTGCGATCCACCGGTTTTCCGCCGGAGTCGGTGGTCTCGGCGACAATCCGGACGTGGCTTGCTCAGTTGCCCCGGATGATGCGGCGCAACTTGCTCACCCGCGAACCGACCTCGCGTTCGAAGCCGTGGTCGGTGGGTTCGTAGTAGTCGGTGCCGACGATCTCGTCGGGCGGATATTGCTGGGCGACCACACCGCCGCGGTGGTTGTGCGGGAATTTGTAGCCCTTGGCATGACCCAGAGCCTTGGCGCCCGCGTAGTGCCCGTCGCGTAGGTGCGGTGGCACCGCGCCGGCCTTGCCCGCGGTGATGTCGGACATGGCCGCGGCCAGCGCCGAGGTGACCGCACCGGATTTCGGCGCGGTGGCCAGGTGGATGGTCGCCTGCGCCAGCGCCAGTTTCGCTTCGGGCAGACCGACGAGCTGCACGACCTGGGCGGCGGCGGTCGCGGTCTGCAGCGCCATCGGGTCGGCCATACCGACATCCTCGCTGGCGTGGATCATCAGGCGCCGGGCGATGAAGCGCGGGTCCTCGCCCGCGGTGAGCATGCGGGCCAGATAGTGCAGGGCCGCGTCCACATCGGAGCCGCGGATGGATTTGATGAAGGCGCTGATGACGTCGTAGTGCTGGTCGCCCGCGCGGTCGTAGCGCACGGCGGCCTTGTCGACGCTCGCCTCGACCAATTCGAGGTCGACAGTGCCGTCGAGCGAGGATTCGGCCGAGGCCTCGAGCGCGGTGAGCGCCCGGCGCGCATCCCCGCCTGCGACCCGCACGATGTGGTCGAGCGCCTCTTCGGTAACGGTGTACTCCCCCGCCAGCCCTCGCTCGTCGGCGATCGCGCGTTCCAGCACCGCCCGGATGTCGTCGGTGGTGAGCGACTGCAACTGCAGCACCAGCGAGCGCGACAGCAAGGGCGACACCACGGAGAACGACGGGTTCTCGGTGGTCGCACCGACGAGCAGCACGATCCGGTTCTCCACCGCCGCGAGCAGCGCGTCCTGCTGGGTCTTGGAGAACCGGTGCACCTCGTCGATGAACAGCACGGTCTGTTCGCCCACGGCCAGCCGTTTGCGCGCGAGGTCGATGACCGCGCGCACCTCTTTGACACCCGCCGACAAGGCCGACAACGCCTCGAACCGGCGCCCCGTGGCCTGCGACAACAACGAGGCGAGGGTGGTCTTGCCGGTGCCGGGCGGGCCGTAGAGCAGCACCGATGCGGCGCCGGACCCCTCGACCAGCCTGCGCAGCGGCGAACCGGGACCGAGCAGATGCTGCTGACCGATCACTTCGTCCAGCGAGCGCGGCCGCATCCGGACCGCCAGCGGCGCCCCGGGATCGCGCCGCACCACCGCGTCGAGTCCACGCTCGGGCTCGGCGGGGTCGCCCGGCACGTCGAACAGCTGATCACTCACGTCGTGCAGGGTACCGAGACCCTCGGACACATCCGGTCGATCGCCCGACACAGGCCGCGAATCTGAACAGATGACCAAATTCTGCGTGTCCGACTTGCGCGCCGGGCCGCGCTGGGATGAGATCGCTGATCGTGGTCGAAAACACCGAGGTCGTGTCCGCGGGGCAGTTCGCCCGCCGCACCCTGTTCAAAGGCAGCACAGCGGCCGCGGCGGCGGTGCTGATCGGTTCGGCGCAGGCCCACGCGACCGGGGCGGTGTTCCGGCACGGCGTGGCCTCGGGCGATCCGCTGCCCGACGCGGTGATTCTGTGGACGCGCGTGAGCGTCGACGACGACGCGACCCCCGGCTCCGGCCTCGGCGACGCGACCTCGGTGCGCTGGGAGATCGCCGCCGACGAGACCTTCACCCAGGTGGCCGCCTCCGGCACCGTGACAGCGACCGCCGACACCGACCACACCGTCAAGATCGACGCGAAAGGCCTGTCGGCGGGCACCGGCTACTGCTACCGCTTCCACGCGCTCGGCCAGACCTCCCCGATCGGGCGCACCAGCACCGCACCCGCCGCCGACAGCTCCCTCGACCGGCTGCGCCTGGGCCTGGTGTCGTGCTCGAACTGGGAAGCGGGCTGGTTCGGCGCCTACCGGCACCTGGCCGCGCGCGGCGACCTCGACGCCATCGTCCACCTCGGCGACTACATCTACGAATACGGTCGCGGGGAGTACGTCGGCCGCGCCGGAGCGGTACGTGCGCACGATCCGGCGCACGAGATCGTCACCCTCGCCGACTACCGGATCCGCCACGGCCAGTACAAGACCGATCCGGACCTGATGGCGTTGCACGCCGTGCTGCCGTTCATCTGCACCTGGGACGACCACGAGTCGGCCGACAATTCCTGGCGCGAGGGCTCCGAGGACCACGACCCCGCCACCCAGGGCGCCTGGGCCGACCGTCGCGCGGCCTCGGCCAAGGCCTACCTCGAGTGGATGCCGGTGCGTGCCACCCGGTCCGACGGGGCGGTGCAGATCTACCGGCGGCTGCGGTTCGGCACCCTGGCCGAGCTGTCGATGCTCGACCTGCGCAGCTACCGCGACGAGGAGGCGGGACCGGTCGCGGGCTGGCGGCACGCCGACGACCCGGCGCGCACCATCACCGGCCGGGCCCAGATGGATTGGCTCACAGCGGGATTGGTCTCGTCGCCGACCCAGTGGAAGCTCGTCGGCAATTCGGTGATGATCGCACCGGTGGTGTTCCCGCCGCTGGAACCGGCGACCACCGAGGCCATCACCGCCGCCCTCGGCATCCCGCAGGGCGGCATCACCGTCAACGGCGACCAGTGGGACGGCTACACCGCCGACCGCCGCACCCTGTTCGAGACCATCGCGGACGATCAGGTCGGCGATGTCGTGTTCCTGACCGGCGACATCCACACCTCCTGGGCCGCCGACCTGCCACTGAAGGCCGCGAACTACCCGGGCGGACCGACGGTCGGCGCGGAGTTCGTCATCCCCTCGGTCACCTCGGCCAGCGTCACCGACATGACGAAAACTCCGCCGCGCACCACCTCGATCGCGGCCGAGGAGGCCATCAAGGCCGCCAACCACCACCTGCGATACGTGGAACTGGACTCCCACGGTTTCGGCGTCCTCGACGTGACCCCCGAGGCAACCCAGATGGACTGGTTCTACGCCTTCGACGTCACCGACCCGGCCACCGGAATCCGCCACGGCACCTCGTTCGCCGTGCGCTCCGGCGGCCGCCTCGAACCACGAACCACACCCGTGCACTGATCGGGCGCGGCTTCTCGGGAATCGGCGCAGAATTCTCACCAGCGGCTGTCGATCACCACCGCGGTCGTTCGTCGGATGAGTACGGCCACCCGACGAACGGGCGACCACGATCCGAAGGAGCCCCCCATGAGCCAATACCTGGTCCTGATCTACGGCGACGAGGCAACCTACGCCGCCATGTCACCCGCCGAACTCGACGACATGCTCACCGCGCATCGCACCTTCCAGCAGCTCACCGGCGCGGCCAACCTCGGCGGCCACGCGTTGCAGCCCACCGCGACCGCCACCTCGATCCGCCACGACGCGTCGGGTGAGGTGGTGGTGACGGACGGGCCGTTCGCCGAGGCGAAGGAGGCGCTCGGCGGCTACTACCTGATCGAGGCGCCCGATCTCGACGCCGCGATCGCGATCGCCGCGCAAGTCCCGGCCCCGACGGGTGGGGTGGAAGTGCGCCCGATCAAGGTCTTCCCGCAGCCGTGACGACGGCGGCCGCGGCCGTCGAGCAGGCGCACCGTCGCGAATGGGCCTTCGTGCTCGCCGCGACGGTGCGGCTCGTCCGGGATTTCGATCTGGCCGAGGAATGCGTGCAGGACGCCTACGCGACCGCGCTGACCGTGTGGGCGGCCGATGGCGTCCCAGCCCGCCCGGGTGCCTGGCTGACGACGGTCGCCAGGCGGCGCGGCCTCGACCTGATGCGCCGCGACACCATCTTCCGCCGGTCGCTGCCCGAGTTGGTCGTCGACGAACCTGTGCCCGACACCGCCGACCTGGCCCTGGCCGAGTGCGACGATCCGGTGATCCCGGACGACCGGCTCCGGCTGATCAGCACCTGCTGCCATCCGGCGCTGTCCCCGCAGGCACAGGTCGCCCTGACCCTGCGGTTGGTCTGCGGAGTCACCACCGCCGAGGTGGCGCGGGCGTTCCTGGTGAGCGAGTCGACCATGGCGGCGCGCATCACCCGGGCGAAGAAGAAGATCGCCGTGGCGGGCATCCCGTATCGGGTCCCGTCGATCCGTGAGCTGCCGCAGCGGCTCGACGCGATCTGCGCGGTGATCCATCTGCTGTTCACCACCGGTCACACCGCGCCCGCCGGTGACGACCTCGTCCGCGCGGATCTGGTCGATCGCGCTCTCCAGCTCGCCAGGATGATGCACGCGCTGGTACCCGGTGATCCGTCGGTGACCGGCCTGCTGGCACTGATCGTGCTCACCGACGCACGGCGAGCCGCCCGCGTGGACGCGGCGGGCGAGCTGTGCACGCTCGAACACCAGGACCGCACCCGCTGGGATCACGCGGCGATCACCGAGGGCATCAGCCTGGTGAAACAGGCTCTGCCACACACCGATCGGTACACCCTGCAGGCGGCGATCGCCGCCGTCCACGACGAGGCGCCCAGCTGGGCCGACACCGATTGGCCCGAGATCATCGGCCTGTACCGGTTGTTGCTGCGGGTCTGGCCGTCCCCGGTCGCCCAGCTCAATCACGCCGTGGCGGTCGGTTTGGCGGGTGATCCGGCACGGGCGCTGGAATTGCTGCGTCCGCTCGGCGCGGAACCGGCTCTGGCCACCTACGGCTATCTGCACGCCGCCCGGGCGGCCTTTCTCGCCGAGCTCGGTCGGGTCGAGGAGGCGGTCGCCGCCTACGAGGACGCGCTGCTGCTCACCGACAACGCGGTGGAACGTGCGCATCTTCGAGGCAAGCTGACCGCCCTGTCCGGATGACGGACCGGCCGGTCAGGCGACGACGGCCGCTGGATCGCGGCGGATTCGGTCGCGCTCAGGCGTTCTCGGCGGCGAGCTCGCGCTTCCATTCGCGGAAGCCCTCCTCGGTGCGGCCGCGGCGCCAGTAGCCCGAGACGGACAGCCATTTCGGTGCGACGTCGCGTTCCTTGCGCAGGTAGGGGCGAAGGTTGCGCATGACGGCCTCTGCCTCTCCGTGCACGAATGCCTGAACCTGGCCGGGTAGCCAGTCGGCCGCGCGCACCGCGGCGACCAGCGGCGCGTTCGCGCCGGCGAGGTCGTCGGGCACCGCGTCCGAGGACACGCCGCGACGTACCCAGTGCACCTGGACGTCGGCGGCCGAGGCCAGCGAGATCTCGTCCTCGGCGCCGCCGACCTCGACGAAAACCTGGGCCGGTGCGCCCGCGGGCAAGGCCTCGACGGCAGCGGCGATGGCGGGTAGCGCCGATTCGTCGCCGGCCAGGAGATACCAGTCGGCGGCGGGGTCGGGAGCGAAGGCACCGCCGGGGCCGAACAGGCGGAATTCTTCGCCCGGTTCGACCGCGGCCGCCCACGGGCCCGCGATGCCCTCGTCGCCGTGGACGACGAAGTCGATGCTGATCTCGCGGCGTGACGCGTCGTAGGCGCGCACGGTGTAGGTGCGCAGTACCGGCTGACTGGCGGCATCCATCGTCTCGCGCACCGTGTCCAGATCGAACGGCTCCGGGTAGTCGACGCCGGGCACGGGGAAGATCAATTTCACGTAGGCGTCGGTGAAGGCGTTCGGGGTGAACGCACCGTCGGCGACAGTGCCGACGACGCGCACCAGGTGCGGTGTCAGCCACTGCTTGCCGACGACGGTGACGGTGATCGACTGCGGCACGTCTGCTCCCAACTCTCGGATCCAGCCGACGCTACTCCGCGCCGGGGACCATGTGGGGAGCTACGTTCTCACTCCGACCAGCGTTCCTCGAGCATCGCCGACACCTGCTCGGCGAAATCGCCGACCGCGTCGTCGCCGGTGACCCGCGCGTCCTCGGCCAGCGCCGACCAGCGGTTGATCAGCGCTTCCGATCGCGGCACGGACAGACCGTGCTCGCGGGCCGTGGCGATGCGGGTGTGGTCGGCGGGCAGGAACCAGTAGGTCGACAGCCACACCCAGATCAGGCGGGCCTCGAGGATCCGTTCGGCGAGCACCCTGTCGTCGGCCAGCGAGGGCCACACGCCGACCACGGCCGAACGCCACGCCTCGACCATCTCCCTGGCCCGGCCGCGCGACAGTTCGAAGTCACACAGGCACCCGGGGAACGAGACCAGCGCGTACGCGATGTCGAGGGTCGCGTCGCGGAAACCGCCCCACTCGTAGTCGAGGAAGCGGGCGCCCTCGTCGTTCATGATGACGTTGTCCGGGCACAGGTCCGAGGGGCTGAACGCGCGGTAGCGGCCCGCGGTGAACAACCGGTTGCCGTGCACGATGCGTTCGGCGATCTCACCGGGCACCTCGATGCCGAGTTCCGCCTCGAGCAGACCCGGCACCTCGGCGATCGCGGCCTGCGCCTGCTGGGCGATGCCGTCGACGCGGTGTGCCGAGTCGACCCGGCGCATCAGCGCGATGAAGTCCGGTTCGCGGCCGACGGTCGCGGCGTGCATGCGGCCGAGGGCCTGCGCGAACGCCATCAGCGCGTTGCGGGTGCCCGGTTCGGCGCGCGCGGCGAGCACCGAGGTGAGCAGCGCGTTGTCGCCGAGGTCCGAGAGCACGAGGATGCGGTCGGGCACGCTGTGCGCGATGAGATAGGCGCCGGGGCGCTGTTCGCGGCTCAGGGCGGTGGTGAACTGGTAGGACACCGCCTCGCGCAGGAATGCCGCGTCGATGCTGGCGACACCCGGTGCCATGCCACCGGTGACGCGGTCCTGCGCGGAGCCACGCACCTGCTTCACGATCAGCGTGCGCGGGAGCGAGAAAGCGTTCTCCGCGACACGCACCCGCAGGACAGTGGTCCTGCCACTACCACTGAGCTCCACTGGATCACTCAGCTTCACCGCAGCACCCATTCGCTTTGTGAGCAACTGTTGTGCTGCGGACACGACGTCGGCGGCGCGTTCGGCCAATAGTGCGGTCATCGCCTCTCAAGCTACTCGTACCTGGTCACTTCTAGCGAGCGGTTACGCAACCTTTCCGCGTCGCCCGGCGTGTTGGCACCGCGGTTGCGCGAGTGTGCCTGTTCGCTTGACACATCTGTCGCTCGTCGGGTTTTCTCGACGTCAACTGCAGTGCGCCACACCGCAAACCGGTTGAGTCGAAAGGTCTACCACAGTGACCGACACACCGTCCGCCGCATCGAGCGATTCACCGGGTGGGTCGCCTGCGCCCGGCGGTAGCGGGCAATTCGCCCACGGCACCGGACGCCACGAAGGACCCGGCCACCCGGCCGCCCCGAGCTCCGGAACGGGCAGGCACGGAATGGCCGGTGGCGCAGGCTATCCGCAGTTCGAAGGACCGGGTGCCGCCCAGTACGGCAGCGAACCGGTCGAACCCCCGCCGTCGGTTGCCGGATCGGGAACGGGTGCGCCGCACTACGGTCAGCCGGGCACCGGCCCGGGTTATGCGGTGCCACAGGAGAAACCGGAAACCTCGGGTTTCGCCACGACCCCCGCCGGTGGCGTGTCGCCGGGGCAGCCCGGGCAGCCGTCGGGTTACCTCCATTCGGGAGCACAGGCGCTCGATATCGGGCAGTCCCTGAGCTACGGCGTGGAACGCTTCCGCACCAACCCTGGACCGTGGCTCGGCATCATCGGCGTGGGTGTGCTCATCTACCTCGGCGCGCTCGCGATCGTCCAGATCGTGAACCCCACCTCGCCGTTGAGCGTGCTGTTCTTGTTCCTGATCGTGCTGGTTGCGCTGTGGTTGCTGCAGGCGGCGATGGTGCGTGGCGCGCTGTACGAAACAGACGGATACCCACCGGCTTTCGGGTCGTTCTTCCGTTTCGTGAACGCGGGCAACGTGTTGCTCACCGCACTGCTGGCGTTCAGCGCGACCCTGCTCGCGTCCGCGCTGTGCCTGGCGCCGGGGGTGATCGTCGGGTTCCTGTGCATGTTCTCGCTGCACTTCGTGATCGACCAGGACTACGGACCGGTCGAGGCGATCAAGGCGAGCGGCATGCTGGTGCTGGCCAACCTGTGGGCCTCGGTGCTGCTGTTCCTCACCATCATGCTCGTCACCTTCGTCGGTGTACTCGCCTGCGGGATCGGCCTGTTCGTCGCGGGGCCGGTGTGTGCCATCGCGGTCACCTACGCCTACCGGATGCTCACCGCCGGGCCGGTCGCCCGCGTCTAGTGTTCGAGCGGGGTGCGCATGCCGATCGCCCGTTTGAAGCGGCCGATCGGGCCTGATTCGTCGCCCGCGCGCGGTCGCAGTTCCAGCACGAGCACACCGGCAACCACGATGCCGATCAGGTTCACCGCGAGCTGACCCGCCGACTCGAACGCCCGGTGCCACTGACCGAGCGTCGCGGCCACCACCGCATAGCCTGCCGCGGGCACGGTGGTCACCGAGATGAACACCCCGATCAGGGCCGCCGATTTCGCGGTGACCAGCGACAGCATGCCTGCCGCCCCGGCCAGCAGGGCCACGACCAGGGAGAACGGCCCGACCTGGTAGATGAAGTCGACGTTGTGCGCGTCCATCACACCCTCGACGGTGATCCAGCCCATCCGCTCCCACAGCATGGTGGCGAACAACGTGATCGTCATCGCGACGGGGAACGCCACGGCCAGCGCGATCATCGACCGCCGGGCCAGCCGCCAATTGCGGCGGACGAGCGCGACCGACAGCGCGGCCAGCGGCCCGAACTCCGGCCCGACCACCATCGCGCCGACGATGGTGACGGGCGAATTCGTCGCCACCCCGATCGAGGCGAGCAGGCACGCGATGGTCAAGAACGCGAGGAAGGTGGAGTTGAGCGAGGACTCCTCGTGGGTCTCCACGAGCAACTGCTCCCAGACCACGGCGTCGCTAGGGTCGCCGGGCGCCGCCCGCACCGCACGATCGGCGGCGTCGGACAGCACCGCTTCCACCGGGCCCAGCGTGATGCCACCGGTGTGGACCAGTCCGAGCGACTTCACGTCGTCGAGGATCTTGTTGGCCGCCTCGCGGGCGATGTCGGCCTGGACGAGGTCACCGCCGGGGTCGACCGCGATGCCGGGCGCCACCGTCAGATGGGTGACGCCCGCATCGGCTTCGAGAATGCGGACCAGCTCAGCGGTCTGCTCGGGTGGACTGATTATGCGCAGATGCAGCACCGATAGCCTCCTGGTCACCGGTCCCCCACGGGACCACACCAGAAGCTACCGGTGCTGCTTTCCGGTCGCTACTTCTGCGCGGCAACAGCTTTCGGCGCGTCGCCGCCCTTGACCTCGGGCTTGGCGTCGATGCCCGCTTCCTTGCGCTGCTGGGCGGTGATCGGCGCGGGCGCGTCGGTGAGCGGGTCGACGCCGCCACCGGTCTTCGGGAACGCGATCACCTCGCGGATCGAGTCCTCCCCGGCCAGCAGGGCGGTGATGCGGTCCCAGCCGAAGGCGATACCACCCATGGGCGGGGCGCCGTAGGAGAAGGCGTCGAGCAGGAAGCCGAACTTCTCCTGGGCTTCGTCGTTGTCGATGCCCATCACCGCGAACACCCGTTCCTGCACGTCACGGCGGTGGATACGGATGGAACCGCCACCGATCTCGTTGCCGTTGCAGACGATGTCGTAGGCGTAGGCCAGCGCCGAACCCGGGTCGGTGTCGAAGGTGTCCATCGACTCCGGCTTGGGCGAGGTGAAGGCGTGGTGCACCGCGGTCCAGGACGAATGGCCCAGGGCCACGTCGCCGCTCGCGGTGGCCTCGGCGGCCGGTTCGAACATCGGTGCGTCGACGATCCAGACGAAGGCCCAGGCGTTCGGGTCGATGAGGTCGCACTTGCGGGCGATCTCGCCACGCGCGGCACCGAGCAGGGCACGCTGTGCCTTAGTCGGTCCGGCGGCGAAGAACACGCAGTCACCGGGCTCAGCGCCCACGTGCTTGGCCAGGCCCTCGCGCTCGGCGTCGGACAGGTTCTTGGCGACCGGGCCGCCGAGAGTGCCGTCCTCGTTGATCAGAATGTAGGCCAGACCCTTGGCGCCGCGCTGCTTGGCCCACTCCTGCCAGGCGTCGAGCTGACGGCGCGGCTGGCTCGCACCACCGGGCATCACCACCGCGCCCACGTACTCGGCTTGGAACACCCGGAACGGGGTCTCCTTGAAGTAGTCGGTGCACTCGGTGATCTCGATACCGAAGCGCAGGTCGGGCTTGTCGGAACCGAAGCGGCGCATCGCCTCCGCGTAGGTCATGTGCGGGATCGGGGTGACGATGTCGTGGCCGACCAGCTTCCACAGCGCGGTGAGGATGTCCTCGGCCAGCAGGATCACGTCCTCCTGGCGCACGAAGCTCATCTCGATGTCGAGCTGGGTGAACTCCGGCTGACGGTCGGCGCGGAAGTCCTCGTCGCGGTAGCAGCGCGCGATCTGGTAGTAGCGCTCGATACCGCCGACCATCAGCAGCTGCTTGAACAGCTGCGGGCTCTGCGGCAGCGCGTAGAAGCTGCCCGGCTGCAGGCGGGCGGGAACCAGGAAGTCGCGGGCGCCCTCGGGGGTGGAGCGGGTGAGCGTCGGGGTCTCGACCTCGATGAACTCGTGGGCGCCGAGCACCTCGCGGGCGGCGGCGTTGACCTTGGACCGCAGGCGGATGGCGTGGCCGGGACCCTCGCGACGCAGGTCGAGGTAGCGGTACTTGAGGCGGGCCTCGTCGCCGGGGGTCTCGTCGAGCTGGAACGGCAGCGGCGCGCTCTCGTTGAGTACGACCAGTTCGCGGACGTCGACCTCGATCTGGCCGGTCGGCAGTTCGGGGTTCTCGTTGCCGTCGGGACGCTGCTCCACCACACCGGTGATCTGCACGCAGTACTCCGCGCGCAGCTTGTGGGCCTGCTCGGCCGCCTCGCCTTCGCGGAACACCGCCTGCGCGACTCCCGAGGCGTCACGCAGATCGATGAAGATCACGCCACCGTGGTCACGCCGCCGGGCCACCCAGCCGGTGAGGGTGACGGTCTGACCGGCGTGCTCGCTTCGCAGCGAACCAGCCAAGTGGGTGCGCAGCACGGTATTCCTTTCGACGATTTTTCGCACCGTGGAGAACACCCGGTGCACGACCATCGTAGTGAGACACGATGGGCGAGGGAAAACCGATATCTTGCGCGCCGTGTCAAGCTTGTCGCGCGCCCTGCGCGACGGCTGCGCGCGCGGTGGCCAATGGTGCTGCAGGGCAGTGGACAACCGAGCGAAGGCGAGTACCGCGATGACCTTCAACGAGGGTATGCAGATCGATCCGGGCCGGGCATCCTCGGGCGGTGGACCGGGGATGGGCGGCAAGCTGGCCGTCGGTGGTGGCGCGGGTGGGCTGATCCTGCTGGTGGTCGGCCTACTGTTCGGCGTCGACCTGACCGGGTCCGGCAACGGAACCGGCCTGTCCGGCGGTCAGTACCAGGGTGGCGATGTCACCGCCGGGACGCCTGAACACTGCAAGACCGGTGCCGATGCGAACAAGTACGTCGACTGCCGGGTGGTGCTCACCGCGCAGAGCCTGGACGCGGTGTGGGGTGCGGAACTGCCCAAGCAGACCGGTCAGCGATACGTGCGGCCCGAACTCGTCCTGTTCACGGGAGCGGTGAACACCGGGTGCGGTAACGCGACCAGCGATGTCGGCCCGTTCTACTGCCCCGCCGATCGCACCGCCTACTTCGACACCAGCTTCTTCCAGGAACTCGTCGACCGGTTCGGCGCGAGTGCCGGGCCGCTGGCCCAGGAGTACGTGGTCGCCCACGAGGTCGGCCATCACATCCAGAACCAGCTCGGCGATATCGGCCGCGCGCAGCAGGATCCGCGCGGACCCGAATCCGGTGCGGTGCGTACCGAACTGCAGGCCGACTGCTATGCGGGCATGTGGGCGCATTTCGCCGACAAGCAGAACGCGCCGGGCAGCACGCAGCCGTTCCTGAAGCCGTTGTCGGACAATGACATCCGCGACGCACTGTCGGCCGCCAACGCCGTGGGCGACGACCGTATCCAGCGTGCGGCGGGCCGTGGCGTGAATCCGGAATCGTGGACGCACGGGTCATCGGATCAGCGCCAGAAGTGGTTCCTCGCCGGCTACCGCAGCGGTTCGGTGCAGTCCTGCGATACCTATTCCGCCACCGACCTGAACAATCCCCCCGGGTTACGCTGACCCTCGAACCCGATCCGACACAGCGTTTTTCATCGAGGGGAAACCATGCGCCTGCCCATCATCGGTCTGCTCGTCTGCGCGCTCGCACTGCCCGGTGCGGGCGCGCTCGCCCATGCCGAACCGGCGCCGCTACCCCTGATCAGCGTCACCACCATCCCCGCCGGGTGGTCGACACGCACGGACCTGCGGCCGGTGCTGCAGGTGTTCGACGACGGCACGGCCGTGTACCGGCCCGACGCGGTGAGCAAGGACCGCAAGGCCGAGACCGCGCCGAAGGAGGAGCGGGGAAAGGTAGCCGCCGACGTGATCTCGGCCGCGCGCGAGGAGATCGAGGCGCTGCAGGAGGTCGACTTCGGCATCCCCGCCGGTGAGGGCAAGGGCGCCCAGATCGTCGACCTGCTCACCGAGGATCCGGCCGAGGACGCCCACCTGGTGGTCTACTCCCCCGACGCGGCCGACGGCCTCAACCCTGAGCAGCAGGCCGCGCGCAAACGTTTCACCGACCTCACAAAGAAGCTGGTCGACGCCTTCGAGAAGTGAGTCGAGGTTCGCCCGCGGCACCGGGCCGCGGGCGAACCTCGATCAGAACCGGTCTTCGTCGGCGGTGCGTTCGTCCTCGTGGACGGCGCCGATGACCTCGGGCGTGGCTTCGCCGAGGAGACCGGTGAGGTCTTCGTTGCCGGTGCGGCTCTGGTAGGGCTGCACCGTGCGGCCGTGTTCCTCGTCGTTGGCGCGCTGGCCCGCGCCTGCCGCACCCGGGCTGCCGCCCATGAATCCGGAACCCGCGCTCGCGGGCGTGGTGCTGGCACCACCCATGCCGGTGCCGAGTCCCGTCGCCATCACGCGACCGGCGGCGGGCATCGCGGAGCCGGGCAGTGCCGTCGACTTCGGCGAGCCGGTGCTCGGAGTGCCGCTCGAGCTGCCGCCCCCGCCTCCGCCACCGCCGCCACCGCGCGCGGTACCGAGGGCGCCGAGCGCGGCACTCGAGCCACCGCCGCCCGTGCCACCGGTGCCCGCCGGGCTGGTGCCCGCCGGGGAGGTGGTGGTTCCACCGGTGCCGCCGGTGCTGGCCGCACTGGTCTCGGTGGCGCTGCTCAGCGCGTCCTCGGCCTGGGTGAGCAGTGGTTCGCCGATGTTCTCCGACGCGGCCGAGAGCACCTCTTCCGGCGAGGGCAGCCCGCTCTGACTCGCGAGTTGACCGACCACACCGCTGAGTTCGCCGGTGTACCCGGCCAATTGGCCGCGGGTGGCGTTGACGACCGTGACCGCCTCGCCCAGGTGGGTCGTCGCCAGGCCGATCAGCGTGGCCTGGGTGGGCGGCAGCATGATGGTCGGGGCGAGCGCCGTCGCCTGCGCGGCGAAGGTGGTGGCGATGGAGGTGAGCTGGGCGTTGCCCGTCTGCACGACCGCGGCCGCCTGCTGGGTGAGTGCGGAGATGTCGATGCCGCGCTGACTGGTCTCCTGCCCCTGGGCCTGCGCCTGCTGGCTGGCGGTGGTCGCGGCGTCGGCGGCCTGGCCCTCCCACAGTTGCTGCACGGTTTTCACGCCGCCCTGGGCCAGGGTCATGGCCTGTTCGATGACGGCCGAGGAGTTGCTCAGGATGGAGGTGGGGTCGAGCGAGCCGAACACGCCGGTGCCGAAGCTGCTGAGTAGGTCGAGGAACGGCTGGAACAGCGTCTCGATGCCGGGCAGCGCGGGCAGCGACAGGCCGTTCATGAGGGCCGCGACCGGGTCTTCGGTGAGGCTGGTCGCGGCGGCCGAGTTGCCGCCGGCCCCGGTGTTCGAGGCACCGCCCGCACCACCCGCGCCGCCCGTCGCACCGGTGACGGCGCCCTTGGCCTGGTTCATCAGGGTCTCGGCGGTGCCGAACGGGTCGATCGTGGCCTGGCTCAGCGCGCCCTGCACGTCGGTGAGCGCCGAGGACGCGTCGTCCGAGATACCGGTCAGGATGTCCTGGGCGTCTGTGCCCGCGCCGAGCCCGGAGAGGCCGGGCAGGCCGGTGGGCATGCCGACCTGCTGGGTTTCCTCGGTGATCTTCTGGGCGAGGGTGAAGACCGGTTCCTCGACGTCCTCGGGCAGCTGCACCAGCGGCACGTCGAGAATGGCCTGACCGGCCAGCTCCTGCGGCACGGCGCCGAGCGCGGACTGTGTCTCGGTCTCGGCGGTGGCCAGCGACGCTTCCGGGCTGATCACGCCGGTGTCCGCGCTCAGCGGCTTCATGCCGCGCCCCCGATCCCGGCGGCCTGGCGCGCGATCTGCGCCGCGTTGTCGATGTCGGTGGCGTCGAAGGTCACCGACGAGCGGAACGCCGCGTCCGACAGCGACCCGAACTTGGCGGACAGCTCGTTGATGTCCTTGGCCTGCAGCACCTGCGCGGCAGCGAACATCGCCAGGTAGTCGGCGCCGATGAGCCCGAACACGGGTGTCATCGCGGAGACATTGGCGACCAGGTCGAAATTGCCCGCCGCCGCGATCTGCCCCGCCACCCCGGCATTGGTCGTCGCGAACGCGTTGACACCTTCGGTTTGCACCGAGAGATCGGTCATGCGAATCCCCCACTCGTCGTGAAAAGTCGGTCTGGAGACCACGATCGGGTAGCCGCGCAACTCCCGACGCGACCGCCCGATTGCGCAGTGCGCCAAATATAGCCGAATACCCCGTGCGGTTTCGACTCGCGACGGACCCGATCTGCGGCATTCGATGGCAAAACTAGAACATGTTCTATATCCTCGGCCCCATGAAGGTCGCAGTGACCGGCGCAGCCGGCTACCTCGGTTCCAACCTGATCCCTCAGCTCGTGGAGCGCGGACACGAGGTGGTTGCCATCGACCGCGTCGCCCCCGCCACCACCGACCCGGCCGTCACCTGGGTCGAGGGTGACGTGCTCGACGCGGCGTCGATGCGCACGGCGCTGGACGGCGCCGAGGTGGTGTACCACCTGGTCGCCCTCATCACGCTGGCCAAGAACAACGATCTGGCCTGGCGGGTGAACACCGAGGGCGTGCGGGTCACGGCCGAGGCCGCGCTGGAGGTGGGCGCGCGCCGGTTCGTGCACACCAGTTCCATCCACGCCTTCGACCAGTACCGCGCGGGTGGGCACATCGACGAGAACTCCCAACGCTCCGACAATCCCGAACTGCCCGTGTACGACCGTTCCAAGTGGACCGGAGAGCTCTCGCTGCGGCCCGCCATCGAACGGGGCCTCGACGCGGTGATCGTCAACCCGACCGGCGTCTTCGGCCCGATCGACAACCTGCGCCAGCTCTCCCGCGTCAACCGCACCACGGTGGACTGCGCGCGCGGTCGCGTCCCGGTGATGATCGGTGGCGGCTTCGACATGGTCGATGTCCGCGATGTGGCGCACGGCCTGATCCTGGCAGGCGAGAAGGGACGCACCGGCGAGAACTACCTGCTGGGCGGGCACATGATCACCCTGCTCGAGTTGTGCCGGATCGCCGCCCGGCACGCGGGTGCCACCGGACCGCGTTTCGCCATCCCGGCGGGTCTCATCGGCGCCCTCATGCCGGTACTCGAACCGATCGGCAAGCGCCTCGGTTCGGACGTGCTCTCCAAAGCCGCTCTCGGCGCGATCATCTCGGCCCCCGTCGTCGACCACGGCAAAGCCGAACGCGAACTCGGCTACCACCCGCGCCCGATCCAGCAGAGCATCCACGACCTCGTCGACTTCGCGCTCGCGCCGCAGCACGCTTGACACCTGATCGAACGCATGTTCGACTCAAGGGGTGCGGTGGCAGTCTCAAACCCTCGATGCCGATGACGGTGCCCTGCCCGGTTTGAGCCGGGCGGGGCTCGTTCGCACCGTCCGCACGCCCGAGTTCGACGGCATCACCTTTCACGAGGTGTTGTGCAAGAGCGCGTTGAACAAGATGCCCGAGAGCAGCGCGTTGCCGTTCCGGTGGACCATCAATCCGATGCGCGGGTGTTCGCATGCGTGCCGGTACTGTTTCGCGCGCGGCAGTCACGAATATCTCGGGTTGGACGCCGGGCGTGATTTCGATTCCGAGATCGTGGTGAAAACCAATGTGGCGGCGGTGTTGCGGCGGGAATTGGGGCGCCGGTCGTGGCAGCGCGAGGCGGTGGCGCTCGGTACCAATACCGATCCGTATCAGCGAGCCGAGGGACGATACCGGTTGATGCCGGGAATCATTCGCGCGCTCACCGATTCCGGGACGCCGTTTTCGATTCTCACCAAGGGCCCGCTGCTGCGCCGGGATCTGCCGCTGCTCACCGAGGCGGCGCGGCGGGTGGAGGTGAGTGTGGCGGTGTCGATCGCGATTCTCGATCCCGACCTGCATCACAGTCTCGAACCGGGTACCCCTGAGCCACGTGCCCGCCTGGACCTGGTGCGTGCGCTGGCCGACGCGGGCTTCTCCGTGCATGTGATGGCGGCCCCGATCATTCCGTGCCTCACCGACAGCCGCGCCCATCTCGACGCCCTGTTCGCCGCGATCGCCGACGCGGGCGCCACCAGCGCCATGGCCTTCCCCATGCACCTGCGTGGGCCCACCCGCGACTGGTTCCTGGCCTGGCTCGATACCGAACACCCCGCCCTGATGCGGCGCTACCGCCAGCTCTACAACCGGGGCGCCAATGTCACCCCCACCTACCGCGACTGGTTGCGCGACCGAGTGAATCCCCTGCTCACCGCTCACGGGCTCCGCCGCGAGCAGGGCCCTACGACTCCGCCGACCGCCGCGCCCGCGCCGACGAACCCGCAACTCGCCTTGTTCGGCTGAGCGTGCGGCGTGAGTTCAGGCGCCGTCGACCACCTCCTCGCGAGAAACACTGGCAGCGGCTGCTTCGCGCTGCTCTCGCCCCGGCATCGCCGAGGTCAGCGCGGCGAGAAGCAAGGCGACACCGCAGATGGCACCCATCATCATGACGGCGCCGCCGAGGCTGTGCGAGCTGAAGAACACCGTGGTCAGCACCGCCAGTCCGACCGCGTTGCCGACCTGTTCGATAGTCGGCAGTACCCCGGACGCCTCGGCCATCCGGTCGGCGTCCAACCCCGACAGCATCATCGGTTGCAGCTGCACGCCGAACACCCCGACACCAAACCCGGCCGCGAACACCGGTCCCGCGCACAGCAGTGCACTGGCCACGCCGTCGACCAGGTACAGATACACCCCGCCCGCGCCGATGCACCCACCGAACAGCGCTATCCCACCAGCGAGCGCCCAGATGTCGAAGCGCGGCACCAGGATCAGCGAACCGATGGCACCCGCACCGGCACCGAGGGCGAACAGGGTCATCACCATGCCGGTGAGCAGCGGCGAGTAACCGAGCACGTCCTGCATCGTGATCGATGCGGCGAACACGAACGCCGTGAACAGCCCGAAGAAGGCACCGACCAGCACCGAGCCGACCCGGAAACCGTTGTTGCCGAACAGTTCCAGGTGCACGAGTGGTGACGCACCGCGTGCGGTCCGTCGACGTTGCTGGGCAAGGAACACGGCCGTGAGGGCCAGGCCGGCACCGACGACCGCCACGAGGTCGAGGCGCCAGCCGTGCTGCTGGATCTGCGCCATGCCCGCGATCAGGGCGAACAGCCCGAGCCCGGACAATCCGGCGCCGACCAGGTCGAGGCGGTGGCGCCCTTCGGGTCTGTTGCGGTCCAGGAACTTCCAGGCCAGTGCGAACGCGAACAGCCCGATCGGCAGGTTGATCAGGAACACCGACCGCCAGCCCCAGCCACCGATGTCGAGGGTGAGCAGGACACCGCCGACGATCGGTCCGAGCATCCCGGCGAATCCCGCGACGCCCCCGTACAGCGCGAAGACCAGCGGGTGGCGTTCGCGCGGGAATCCGGCGGTGAGAATCGCGATGGTCTGCGCGGCCATCCCCGCCCCGGCCGCGCCCTGCACCACTCGTGCGATCACCAATTCCATCGCACCGTCGGCCGACCCGCACCAGACCGATGCCGCGGTGAAGGCCGCGACCGACACCAGGAACATCGTGCGCCGCCCGACCATCGCCCCGATCCGGGCGGCGGTGAGCAGGGTGCAGGCGAAGGCCAGCGCGTACCCGGAGATCACCAGCAGCTGCGCCGAACGCGACGCACCGAGATCGGCGGTCAGGTTCGGCAGGGCGGTGTTCACGATCGTCACGTCGATCATCTGCATGAATACCGCGATCAGGCAGGCGCCGAACGCCAGCCAGGCACCGAGTTCGGGCGTTCGCGATTGTTCGGTGACGGTCACGACACCAACTCCATCGTCGCGCGTGGAGCCGACATCGACATCTGCGTCGGGAAACTCAGCTGCACCAGCCGGTGCGGCGCCGCCACCTCGAAGTGGGCGAGGAACGGCGGCACCACGGACCCGACCATCTTGTCGAGCATCCCGTTCACGTGCTCGAAGCCCGGCCGCAACCGCACCTGCCAGCAGGAGAACACCCCGGCGGGCCCGGTGAGCACGACCTGTTTCTCCACCCGCACGAGCAGCGGCCAGTGCACCGAGAACGCCAGCCACACATCGACGGTCTCCATCAGCCCCTCGGCGAATTCCAGGCCGCGCAGCAGGGTGAGCCCGGCGGCGATCGGCATCACGTTCGCCGGGTAGGGCTCGGGCAGGCCACCGGGTTGCAGATGCACGGTGTCGACGAAGTTCGCCTCCTCCCGCGACACCAGCGTCGAGCCCGAGAAGGTCTGCGCACGATAGGTTTCCGCGTGCAGGCGCCCATCGATGCGGCCGATGCGCTGTTCGATCGACATGACCGGCTCGCGCCCGTCACGATGCCGCTGAGCGGGGCCGACCTCGAGCGTCGTGTGGTAGCCGCCCCGGTTGTGCACGACCACCTGGGACACCTCCATCCCGCCGGGCTGTCCGGTGATGCCGACGTGGTAGGTCGACTTCTCGCCGTCGGGGATGAACGGGTCACGGAAGATGGAGGGGACGAATTCTTCTCGGATCACGGGATCTCCGCGGCGCTGTCGATGATGGCTCCGAACACGGACTTCATGGTGTCGAGGTAGCGGCCCACGTTCTCCTGGGCGATCGCGGTGTCGGGGAAGATGACGCTCAGCGAGGTCTGTCCCGGCAACCGGTTGATCCAGATCAGCGCTTCCTCGGACGCGGCGCGGTTGGCGAACACACCGGCGTGCAGGCTGTCGAACAGCTCGTTGCCGAGGAAGTCCCTGGCGTCGATGAAGGAGATCATCGGGGTCACCCAGCCGGGTTCGGCCTTGATCTCCGAATCGGCGGGCAGCAGCTCGAGGACGCGATGAAACGACGTGGGCGCCAACAGGAGTCCGCTGTCGTAGGCGCGCTGGGCGGTCCTGATCGCGCGCCCGATCGTCAGCCGTTGTGGGAGCGGGAACGCGACCGGAACCAGCGTCACATACCAGCCGACCGAATTGTTCTCCGCCGCCGAGGTTCTGGTGCTCACCGGGGTCATGCCGAAGTAGTAGTCCGACCCGACCAGTTCGCGCTCGGCCAGCGCGGCCGCGGCGAACACCCCGCCGGCGAAATCGGCGCTGTTGGCCCGGCAGACCTCCTCGAAACGCTCACCCTGTTCCTCGTCGAGCAGCACGATGCTGCGGTGGGCGCTGCGGTGGTATCCGTCGGTCTTCTCGCCGAGGTCGAGCGGGAAGCTCGGCAGCCGGTTGTCGTTGCCACGCAACAATGCCAGCCACTTCTTCACCCCGGCCGAGGCCAGCGTCTGCTGATCGCTGAGGAACCGTTCGTTGCGGCAGTAGTCCAGGTAGCTCGCCGCGGGGGCGAGCGGTTCGGCCTCGGGCCACAGTTCGGTGGCGTAGAGCTGGGCGAAGTCGGCGGCCGAGAGGTACTGGCCGAGGCCGTCGGTGTGCAGGTGGTCCACGGCCAGGTAGACGGTGGTCGAGTCCTCGTGCTCGATGGCGCCGAAGGTGAAGCAATCCCATTGGAACGGACCGGGTGTGGTCTTCTCGACATGCCGGCAGATCGCCTCGGGGTCGTCGATGTAGCCGTAGTCGACCGGGAGGAACTCCACATCGGCCTCGGGTACGAGGTGACGGCGCACCGTGCCGCCCGGTTCGACGGTGAACCAGGTGCGGAATGTGTCGTGGCGCAGCAGGAACTTGTGGATCGCCCGGGTGATGGCGTCCCGATCCAGTTCGGTGGTGGGAATGCGCGCGGTCACCAGGCACAGACCCGAGAAGCGGAAGTCCGCGCCCGCGTGCCGGGCGGCCAGGCGCAGATACTGTTCCTGTTGCAGCGACGGCGGCGCCGGATGGGCCGGGGCCCGCGCCGCGCGCGCGACCGAATCCGCCGAGGCGAACCAGGTCACGAGCCGTCCCGGCGCGGGCCGCCACTCGTCGATCAGACCGAACTCGACCATCAGTGCGATCCCGCCATCGAGACCTCGGACGCGCGGTCGACGGTCCACTGCTCGGGCACCTCGGCCGGTGCGGCGTCCTCCCCTGGTACCGGCACGACCTCCGGAAGTGGTGGTGTGGCAGCGGGTTCCGAGGCCAGGATCAACTCGGCGACCTTCGGTCCGGCCTGTTCCAGGCTGAACGAGCGGCCCATCTGCATCGACATCAGGTCGATGCCGAGCGTCTTGGTGACGCGTGCGCCCAGCTCGACCGCCATCAGCGAATCCAGCCCGAGTTCGGGCACCGGCACGGTCATGTCGATCGACTCCACGGGCACGCCCATGACGACGGCGAGTTCCTCGGCCATCTTCCTGGCGATCGCGGGCCCACGCTTGGCCTCCTCCATCGCGGCCAATTCGGCTCGGAGCCTGGCCAATTCGGAGGTGTCCTTGGCAGAGGACTTCGCGAGTCCGGCGGTGCGGCCGGTGCGGATCAGCTGGGGGAAGGTGCCGGTGAGCTTCACCCAGTCGGTGGGGATGATCGCGGCGTTGGTCGCGCCCAGACGCAAGGTCTGTTCGAGGTAGGCGGTGGCGTCGGCCATGTCGATCGGGCCGAAACCGACCAGGTCCAGGTACTTTTCGGCGGTTTCGTCCGACGCCATGCCGCCCGAGGCACCGGACAGGTGACCCCAGCCGATGCACAGGGCCCGCTCCCCCGCCGCCGCCCAGCGCCGGGCCAGGGTTTCCACCGCCACATTGGCGGCGCAGTAGTTGTACTGGCCGTAGATCCCGTACATGGAACCGCCCGAAGAGCACAGCACGAACATGTCCAGGGTGATGCCCGCGTCGGCGATCGCCTGGTGGATCACCTGCGCGCCTTGGACTTTGGGCCGGTAGACGCGGTCGAGTTCGGCCAGTTCCATCTTGGCCAGCCGGTTGTCGGCCACCGCACCCGCCGCATGGAACACTCCGCGCAACGGGTGCTCGTCGCTGTGCGTGCGGGCGATGATCGCCGCGACAGCGGCCGCGTCGGTGACGTCGGCGAGTTCCTCCACCACTTCGATGCCGATCGAGCGCCACACCTCGAGCTGACGCTTGGCGGTGTCGCTGCTCGCACCACTGCGCCCGATCAGCACGAGGCGGCGCGCACCGCGCATGGCCAGCCACCGGCCGATCGCCATCCCGAAGCCACCGAAGCCGCCGGTGATGAGATAGGTCGCGTCGCCGCCTATTTCGAGGGGCGGCAGGTAGGGGCGCACGGGTGGTTGCGGGTCGTCCATGCGCAGCGCGACGCGACCCACCCGCGAGGACCGCAGCGTCTCCTCGAAGGCCTGGCTCACTTCGTGCGTCTCGAACAGCTGATACGGCAGCGGGGTGTACACGCCCTCGGTGACCTTCTCGAACACCCGCTGCAGCAGCCGCGACAGGCGCTGCGGGCGCACCGCGACCAGGCGGTCCAGGTCCATCGAGTAGTAGGCGAGGTTCTTGTCGAAATTGGCCAGTTCCAGCAGCCCACCGGTGTAGATGTCGGCCTTGCCGACCTCGACGATGCGGCCGAATTCGGCGGCGGCATTGAAGTTCTGGCGCAGGATCTCGCCGGGGGCACTGCTGATGATCACGTCGGCGCCCGCGCCGCCGGTCAAGGCGAGCACGTCGTCGACGAAGTTGAGCGAGCGCGAGTTCACCGCGAAGTCGGCACCCATCGCCAGCACGTGCTCACGGCGCTCGGGCGAGCTCGCCGTGCCGATGATGCGGGCGCCGATCGCCTTGGCGACCTGGATGGCCGCGGTGCCGACACCGCCCGCCGCGCCGTGGATGAGCACCGTTTCCCCCGGCTCCAGCCTGGCCAGGTCGTGCAGGGCGTATTCGGCCGTGCCGAAGGCGATGGTGCTGGTGCAGTAGGCGGGATCGGTGTCGGGGGGAACCACCACCGCCAGTTCCCGGTCGACCGTGGCGAACCGGCGCATCATGCCCTTGGAGGCCACCGCGACCTTGTCGCCCACCGCCACATCGGTGACGCCCGCACCGACGCGCACGACGGTGCCCATGCCCTCCATACCGGGCACGGTGCCGAAGTAGGTCGGGGCGAGCTCACGCTCACCGAGCAGGCCGATGATCTTGAGCGGGTCCTTGTAGTTCAACCCGATCACCGCCATCGCGACCTCGATCTCGCCTGCGCCCGGCGCCACGCGGGGGCACTCCCGCCAGGCCACGTGCGAGAGCAGGCGGGTGCGCGGCATGTCCAGTTCGAAGTTGGTCTCCGGGTCGGTGAGCGGGTGGGCTGTCTCGAGTTCCTCGATGCGCTGGGGCAGCGGCTTGGTCACCACCGGCGCGAGGCGTGTTCCGTTCCGCAGCAGCACCTCGTCGGTGTTGTCGAGCGAGAATGCCCCCGGCACACCGAGTTCGGTGAGCAGGTCGGCGGTCGGGGTGCCCGGTTCGGTATCGATCAGGCGCCAGCGCAGTGGGGTCTGCTCGTTGAGCAGCACCCGGCGCGCGCCGGCGAACGCGGCGTGGCGCGGGTCGGGCGCGACATCGCTGTCCGGCGTGGCGAATGCGGATTCGGTGATCAGGGTGGCGTGCACGGTGCCGTCACCGAAGTGGATCTGCGGTGCCGCGCCTTCGACGGTGGGGGTGACGTACTCCGAGATCGCGACCGCGATGCGCTTGAGTGTCCACAGGTCGGCGACATCATCTGCGCCCGCCCCGGCCACGACGCAGACGTGCACGCGGTCGGTTTCCTCGGCCTTGGCCGCGGTGAGGATGGCGACCAGGTCCGCTTCGAGTTGCTCGCTCGCCGGGTCGACGACATACACCCGGGAACCGCGGACGGCAGCGGCGAGTCGCGCGGTGCGCGAGCTCTCGCCGAGTCCGACGATCACCGTGGACACCGAACCCGCCTCGGCCAGCGCCGCCGGGTCGAGCGGCTCGCGTTCCTCGAGCGTCTCGGTGTAGTAGAAGTCGGCCATCCGGTGCAGTGGGTCGTCGCCGGGTTTGAGCGCGCCGATCTGCAGTCCGGTCAAGCGCGCCACCAGCTTCCGGTCCTGATCGAGCAGGTCGACATCGGCACGCAGCCGGGCCTTCGGGTCGCGGCGGGCGATGACGGTGATCCGCGCGGGCAGGTCGGCGAGCAGGCGTACCGCCGTCACCCCGACGGGCACCATGACGCCCTCGTTGATCCGTTCGTCGGTGAACAGCATGGCCGCGCACTGCATGGCGGCATCGACCACGGCCGGATGCGCCAGGTGCCCGGAGTCGGCGGCGATGCTGCCGTCGACGGTGGCCAGCACGACATCGCGGCCGACGCGCACCGAGGTCACCCGCCGGAAGGACGGACCGTACTGCAGCCCCGCCGAGGCGAGTCCCGCGTAGAACATGGCCGGGTCCACATCGACGCCGACATCGATCGCGGGCAGTTCGACCTCGGTCTGTTCGTGCGCGCCGGTCAGGGTGCGCCCGGTCGAGTGCACCGTCCACGCCGTTCCGGTGGCGCTGCGCGAGCGGATCAGGAACCGGCCGCTGGCCTCCTCCACACTCATGGCGACCAACGGCACATCGGGGGCGCCCATGACGAGCGGCGCGACGAACCGGACCCCTTCCAGCGCCACCTGCTTGCTGCCGATCCGCTGCGCGGTGGCACTGAGCGCGGCATCGAGGTAGGCCGCGCCCGGCATGATCTTGACGCCGTTGACCACATGGTCGGCCAGCCAGGGCAGCAACTGGGTGCCGACCTGGAGCAGCCATTCGGGGCGGCCCTCGACGTCGGGGTCGCCGAGCATGGCGTACGTGCCGGGCGTGCCGAGGCGGGCCTGTTCGAACAGCGGCAGCGCCGAGTGCAGGCGGGTGCGCTGCCAGGGGTAGCGCGGCAGCGGCACATGCGCGGTGGGAACAGCCGGGAACAGCCGTTCGCGGTCGAGGACACCGGCCGCGTGCAGGCCGATGAGGGTGCGCCGGAGGCTGTGCGAGTCGGATTGTTCGCGGTCGAGGGTCGGCACCGTGGTGCCGTTGACGTCCGCGTCGACCATGGCCTCGCGGATATTGCCCGACAGCACCGGGTGCGGGCCGACCTCGAGGAATACCCGGTTGCCCGCGGCGAGCAGGGTGCCGATCGCGGCGTGGAACCGCACGGGCTCACGGACATTGGACCACCAGTACTCGGCGTTCCAGGCGCCCTCGGTGACGAGTTCGCCGGTCACCGACGAGTACAGCGGCACGGTGGGCGCCTGCGGGGCCACCTCGGCGAGCACCTCGCACAGTTCGTCGTGGATCGGCTCCATCAGGCGGCTGTGGTAGGGCACCTCCACCCGCAGCCTGCGGGCGAAGATGCCGTCCTCGGTGAGCTTCTCGGCGATCTCGTCGAGCCGGTCGACGTCGCCGGACAGGGTGAGCGAGGTGGGGCTGTTGATCGCGGCGATGTCGACGCTCGGGTCGTCGCCGATCAGCGCGGTCACCTGGTCGGTGCTCATCCCGACCGCCAGCATGCCGCCGGTGCCCGCCGTGGTGGCCTGCAGGCGGGCGCGGTGATAGGCCACGCGCACCGCGTCTTTCAGCGAGAGTATGCCGCTGACGTAGGCCGCCGACACCTCGCCCACACTGTGTCCGACGATGGCCGCCGGGGCGATGCCGTATTCGGCCAGCTCACGCACCAGACCGACCTGGACGAGGAAGTTGGCCGGCTGCGCGACCTCCGTACGGGTGACGCGCGACTCGTCCTCGGGCCGGTTCAGCTCCTCGATGATCGACCAGCCCGCCAGCGCACGGAACTCGGCGTCGATCTCGCGGGCGGTTTCGGCGAACACGCCACCGGCGGCCAGTAGTTCGCGGGCCATCTTCCAGTGCTGCGGTCCCATTCCGGAGAACACGAACACCGGTTCGGCGGCGGCCGATGACACCGTGCGGGACGCGTCGCGGCCGCCGCCCGCGGCGTATTCGTGCAGTTCGCGAACCACATCGTCGGTGTCGCCGTCGAGCAGCACTCCGGTGCGGAAGGGGTGCTGCGCCATCCGGGTCCAGGCCGCTTCGGCCAGCCGCTGCGGGTCGGCACCCGAGGTGATGAGGTCGGCGAACCGGCCGGCCAAGGCCCGCGCCGCGCCGGTGCTGCGCGCCGAGATGGGCAGAATGCCGAGGTGTCGTGGTGGTTCGGCCTGCGCCTGCGCCGGGGTGCGGAACTCCTGCAGGATGGCGTGCGCGTTGGTGCCGCCGTAACCGAAACCGTTGACCGCCACGGACATCGGTTCCCCGTCGGCGGGCAGGGGTTGCGCCTCGGTCTGCACATGCAGGCCGAGTTCGTCGAAGGGGATGTCGGGGTTGGGGTTCTCGAGCCAGCCCTGCGGCGGCAGCGTGCGATGGCGAAGGGCCAGCGCCGCTTTGATCACGCTCGCCACGCCCGCGGCGGCCTCGGTGTGGCCGATCGTCGCCTTCACCGAACCGACCCCGATGGTGCCCGAGCGGCCCGACGGTGCGCCGAAAACCCTTCCGAGCGCGCGCAATTCGACCGGGTCGCCGACGAGGGTTCCGGTGCCGTGCGCCTCCAGATAGGTGATCTTGTCGGGGGCGATGCCCGAGCGTTCGCACACGGTGCGCGCCAGCGCCTCCTGGGAGTCGACATTGGGCACGGTGATCGCGGTGGTCCGCCCGTCCTGATTCGAGCCCGTCGCCTTGATGACCGCGTACACGCGGTCACCGTCGCGCACGGCGTCGTCGAGTTTCTTGAGTACCACCATGCCCGCGCCCTCACCTCGGCCGTAGCCGTCGGCGGTGGCGTCGAAGGACTTGCACCGGCCGTCGGCGGCCAGGAAGCCGCCCTTGCACATCAGGACGAAGGTCTCGGGCTGCAACATCACGTTGACCCCGCCCGCCACGGCGACCCGGCAGTCGTCGTTGTCGAGCGCCTGGCAGGCCAGGTGCAGCGCGACCAGCGACGACGAGCACGCGGTGTCCACCGTGATCGCCGGGCCGACCAGGTTCAGCGCGTAGGCGATGCGGTTGGACAGCATCGTGTAGGAGGCGCTGGCCGGGGTGTGCATGTCGGTGTGGAACAGCGCCGGTCCGACCACACCGATCACCGACTGGTCGACCACGAAGCCGCCGACGTACACGCCGACCCGCTCGCCCGCGACCTGCCCGGCGATGCCGGCGTCGTCGAGCGCCTCCCAGGTCACCTCCAGCATCAACCGCTGCTGCGGGTCGAGCACGGTGGCCTCGCGCGGGGAGATCCCGAAGAAGTCGGGATCGAACTGCCAGGGATCGATGGTCATGAAGGCGCCGTGCTTGGTGTAGCTGCGCCCCGGCGTGCGCGGCTCGGGGTCGTAGTAGCGGCGCCAGTCCCAGCGATCGGCAGGCACCTCGACGACACCGTCGCGCTTGTCGACGACGAAGTCCCAGAACGATTCCGGCGAATCGATTCCGCCCGCGAACCGGCAACCGATTCCGACAATGGCAATATCCGACACGCAATTTCCTCCGGTTTCGACCGGTCTGTGGCAACTGACCGTTTGATGTCAACGTAGGAGCCCGGCACGGCGGCGATCGTTCGATAACCGACGTCTGCCATTTCTGACTGTCACTGGCGCGTACTCCTGTGATCTGCCCCAGGAGGCGAGGTCACGGCTCACAGCGAAATTCCGGGATCGATTGTGACCGAACGCAATATCGATGTTTCACGACCGAAAAGTCGCTCGACAATGACAAGTTCGACGCCATCGCGAAATGTCGTTGGGAGCCGGATGTGTACGCCGATTTGAGGCAGTGGGGCGATACCGTTGTGCGGCGCAGGTACGCCGTCATCGTGACGGTGGTCGCGGGATTGCTGGCGCTGGGAGCCTACGGACTCGGGCTCGGCGCCGATCTGAGCTCGAGCGGGTTCGACGATCCTTCCTCGGAGGCGGTGCGCGCGGCGCACGTGCGCGACAACGCCTTCGGGCGCGATCACAGCTCGGATCTGCTGCTGGTGTTCCGCGCACCGGACGGGACGACCATCGACGACCCCGCCTTCGCCGCCACCGTGGTGGCGGGGCTCAATGCCCTGCCGCAGCGGTTCCCCGACCGGATCGACCGGGTCAACGGCGCCTACTGGCCGACCGATACCGGGATGGCCTTGCCCGAGGTGTTCGGCTCGCCGGCGCGCGACAAGGCGTTCGCCTCGATCGCCGTCAAGGGCCTGAACCCCACCGAGCAGGGCCGCAACTATCGGGCGATCGCCGATGAGCTCACAATTCCCGGGGTCGCGATGGAGGTGGCGGGCGGGCAGCCGGTCGCCGCCGCGTTGAACGACACGATGGTCGAAGACCAGCGGCGGGTGGAACTGTTCGCCGTCCCGGTCGTCGCGGTGCTGCTGTTCTTCGTGTTCGGTGGTGTCGTCGCCGCCGCGCTGCCGCTGATCGTCGGCGGGCTGACCATGCTCGGCGCCTGGGGTCTGCTGCGCCTGCTCACCACCGTGACCGAGGTGAATTCCTTTGTGTCGCCCGTGGTCTCGATGATCGGGCTCGGCCTGGCCATCGACTACGGGCTGTTCGTGCTCAGCCGGTTCCGGGAAGAGCTGGCCGAAGGCCGGTCGGTGGAGGACGCGGTGCGCAACAGTGTGTCCACCGCGGGACGCACCGTGCTGTTCTCGGCGCTGATCGTGGTGGTCGCGGCGGCGGGCATTCTGGTGTTCCCCCAGGGTCTGCTCCGCTCGTTCGCCTACGGCGCGATGATCACCATCACACTGGCCGCGCTGACCTCCATCTCGCTGCTGCCCGCGATGCTCGCCGTGCTCGGCAGGCGGGTCGACCGGTTCGGTGTCGACTGGTTCCGCAAGCCGGTCGCCCGCGACCCCGGCAACGCCTGGGGCAGGCTGGCCGCCGCGGTGATGAGACGCCCGCTCGCGGTGGCGGTTCCGGTCTGTCTCGGCCTGCTGGTGCTGATCTTCCCGATCCAGCATCTGGCCTTCGGATCCGTCAACGAGAAGTTCCTGCCGCCGACTCACCCCACCCGGCTGGCCCAGCAGCATTTCGACGAATCGTTCCCGCTGCGCCAGATCGACCCGATCGACCTGGTCGTCGTCACCTTCGATCCCGGAACCGCCGATGTCGTGCGCGCCGACGCGAACCGGGCCCCCGGCCTGGCCGCGCCGTTCGCCGAACCGATGCAGTCACCGTTCCAGCCCCAGGTGCTCACCACCGGCACCGTGCTGGCCGAAGCCGCCGACGCCGAGGCGACGATCGAGTACCTGCGGTCGATGCCGCTGCCGCCGGGCACCACACTGCTGGTGGGTGGTCAGCCCGCCGTCGAGAAGGACAGCATCGACGCGCTGGTGACGCGGATGCCGCTGATGATCGCGTTCGTCTTCCTGGCCAGCACGCTGCTGCTGGCGCTGACTTTCGGCTCGGTGGTGTTGCCGTTGAAGGCCGCGGCGCTGAACCTGCTCGGGCTCGGTGCCACCCTCGGTGTCCTCACCTGGGTGTTCATCGAGGGCCACGGTGCGGGGGTGTTCGGTTTCACGCCACAACCCGTCATGGCGCTGGTTCTGGTGATCATCGTGTCGGTGATCTACGGCCTGTCCACCGATTACGAGGTGTTCCTGCTCTCGCGCATCGTCGAGGCGAGGGCGGCGGGCGCGTCCACCACCGAGGCGGTGCGGGCCGGGGTCGCCGGAACCGGGCGGATCATCACCGCCGCCGCGCTGATCCTGCTGGTGGTGACCGGCGCGTTCGCGCTGTCGGAACTGCTGATGATGCAGTACATCGCCTTCGGGATGGTCACCGCGCTGCTGATCGACGCGACCGTGCTGCGGTTGGTGCTGGTGCCCGCGTCCATGCGGTTGCTCGGTGACGCCTGCTGGTGGGCGCCGGGCTGGCTGGTCCGGCGCCGACCCCAGCCCGCATCCGATTCCGCCACATCCGTTCCCGCACCGGTTGTCGTCCGCGAACGGGACTGACATGAACCTCCGCAGCCTCGACACACCCGCGCCGCCCGTCGGCGCACTGCCTGCCTTCGCCTGGCGGGAGGTGTCGGTGGTCGCGGCTGCGGCGGGGACGCTGTTCCTGGTCCGTCTCGACCGCTACCGCATCGGCGGTGACGAGCTGTACTTCCTCGCGGCCGGGCGGCATCCGTCGGTGAGTTATGCCGATCAGGGGCCGCTGGTTCCGTTGCTGGCCGCACTGTCGGATCAGCTGGCGCCGGGTTCGGTCGTGGCATTGCGCTTGCCCGCGTTGCTGTTCACGGTGGCGGCTGTCGTGCTCAGCGCGGTGATGGTGCGGGAGTTCGGTGGCGGACGACTCCCCCAGACCGTCGCCGCGCTGGCCTACGCGACCACCCCGATGGCGGTGATGCAGTCGGCGATGCTGAGCACCTTCGCCCTCGACATCACGCTCACGGCGATGCTCGCGTGGCTGCTGATCCGGTGGGTGCGCACGCGCGCGGACGGGCTGTTGATCGCCGCGGGTGCCGTGGCCGCGCTCGACTTCCAGGTGAAGTGGCTGATTCCGATCATCTGGGCGGTGCTCGCTTTCGGTATCGCGGTGTTCGGTCCGCGCGAGATGCTGCGGCGGCCCGCGTACTGGGTCGGCTCCGCGTTGTTGGTCGGCTCGGCGGTGCCGATTCTGTGGTGGCAGCACAGCAACGGCTGGCCGCAGTTGTCCATGGGCGCGGTCGTGCGCGACGAACAGCTCGCCACGGCCGGGGTACTCGCGGCGCCCTGGACGATGATCCAGGTGACCGGGGCGGGTGGGTTGCTGCTGCTCGCGGGGATGTGGGCGGGGCTGCGCTCGCCACGATTCCGGCCGTATCGGTTTCTGATCCCGATGATCGCGATCGGGCTGAGCGGGGTAGTGCTCGCGGGTCTTCGGCCCTACTTCGTGGCCGGGGCCTTTCCCGGCCTGTTCGCCGCCGGCGCGGTGTATCTGGCGGACCGGGGGCTGTCTCGCCGCGAACTGGTGTTCGGCGGGGCGATCGCCGGGCTGTCCACGACGATCTGTGTAGCCCTCGTGCTCGCCCTGCCCCGACCGGAATCGGCGCTGCGGACGGCCACCGAGGACTACGCCCAGATCCATTCGCGCAGTGTGCTGTTCGGGTCGAGCGGCTGGGACGACCTGGTCGGCTCGGTGCGGCGAACCTACGAGCAACTGCCGCCGCGGCAGCGCGCCGGTCTGGTGATCGTGACCCAGAACTATTGGCAGGCAGCGGCACTCGAGCACTACGGACCCGCGGCCGGTCTGCCCGAGGTGTACAGCCCCAATCGGGGCTACGGCTACTTCGGCGCACCACCGGACAGCGTGACCACGGTGCTGTACGTCGGGGTGGACGGCCCGGAGACGGGTCTGCGCACCGGTTTCGCGCACACCGCCCCACTCACCCGACTCGACGAACCGCTGGGCTTCCCCGGTGTGAACCGTGGCGTGGCGGTGTGGCTGTGCACCGGACCGAGCCGGGCCTGGTCGGCGCTGTGGCCCGACGCCAGGGAACTGCGCCTGGTCGACGGAACGACAAGACACGCGCGATGAACGGAGCGATGACAGTGCTGCATTCGATGCTGCGACGGCTCGTCCTGTCGGTGGTGCTGGCCGCCGCGGGCCTCCCCGTCGCCGTGGCCGCGCAGGCCGCCCCGGACCTCGTGGCCGCCCGGGCCATGGACGCGGCCCGCCCCGCCCCGAACGGGTCGTTCGCGGTGGCCGCCGCGGCGAACGGGCCGGGCCGGGTGATCGACCTGACAGTGCACTCGGCGGCCATGAACCGCCCGGTCACCGTCGCGGTGATTCCGGCGGCCGATCCCGAAGCGCCCGCCGGTGCGCTGTATCTGATCAACGGTGTCGACGGCGGCACCGACACCCCGGACTGGCGCGAGGGCAGCAACTGGTTCACCAAAACCGATGCCCTGGACTTCTTCGTGGGCAAGCAGGCCACCGTCGTGATGCCGATCGGCGGCGCGGGCACCTTCTACACCGACTGGCAGTCCGACGACCCCGGCACCGGCCGCAACCGGTGGCTCACCTTCCTCACCACCGAACTGCCGCCGATCATCGACTCCGCCTTCCACGGCACCGGCCGCGACGCCGTCGCGGGGCTGTCGATGGCCAGTTCGGCGGTGTTCCGCATGGCGCAGGAGGCGCCGCAGCGGTTCCGGATGGTCGGCTCCTTCAGCGGGTGCGTGCAGACCAGCAATCCGGCAGGTCAGGCGATGGTCGCCTCGATCGTCACCGCGCGCCGCGGCAATCCGCTGAACATGTGGGGACCGCCCACCGACCCGGCCTGGGGCGCCAACGACGTGGCACTCAATGCCGAACGGCTGCGTGGGGTGGGGGTGTATGTGAGCACGGGCAACGGCATGCCCGGCCCGCTGGACACCCTCGACGGCCCGGGCATCGGGAACAGTCCGCTCAAACTGATCGATCAGCTGGTGATCGGCGGCGTGCTCGACGGGATCACCGTGGTGTGCACCAAGCTGCTGCGTGACCGGCTCGCCGCACTCGGCATCCCCGCCGACTTCGACTTCCGCCCGGCAGGCACGCACTCCTGGGGGTACTGGGAACAGGACATGCACACCTACTGGGAGCGCGTCGCCCCGCTCCTCGCGCCCTGATGCCTCGGATCGGTTCGGCCACTTGCTGATTCGTCAGCACCCTCGGTGGCTAGAACCGCTCGGCACTTGCGAATCAGTCAGCACCACCACGGACCCGGATCAGGTCGGCTGCTTGCGAATCCGCGGGCGCCACCGCCGACTCAAACCAGTTCGGCTACTTGCGAATCCGTGAGGACCACCGGCGACACAGCATCCTGTGCGCGTACCAGGCGGACACCGCGGTACAGCGGTCGTTCGTCGAGGCCGGCGTCGCGGGCTTCTGCCCGCAGCTGGGCGACCAGGACCTCGGAGATCGCGACGGCGGCGGCCAACGGCGCCGAGGCCAGGGCGTCGGCCAGTTTGCGCAGACCCAGCAGGTGCAGTTCGCGTCCGCTGCCCGAATCGGTGTACATGGCCAGCGGCACCAGTTGGGTATCCTCGCCCGCCGTCACGCGCAGGACGATGCGGCTGAGCCGGCCGGGGAACACCAGCAGTTGCGCGCCGGAGGCTTCGGCGAGGTCGATCCGACGCGCACCGACGAGACGATGAGCGTGGATCACGGTGCCGTCCAACCACATCCGCCTGCGCTTGAACGCCATCGCGTACGCGAGCGTGGGGACCGCGACGATCAGGCCGAGCAGGACGGCGTAGGCCCAGCTCAACCAGATCGAGGTCACCAGCATCACGACGACGCCGACGGCGAACGCGCCGAGCGAGAGTTTGCGCAGCATCGGGGCGAAAACCTCGGGTGCGACCAGGTCGATGCCGATCGGTTCCGTCGCCGGTCGCCCGGAATCCCCGCTCACCACAGTCCCTCTCACCGCCGCCGGCCCGCCCGGCGTGGGGCGCGGTCAGATTACCGCGCCCCGTGCACGCCGTCTGCTAGCGGCCGAGACCCGCTCGCAGAACCCCGACGACCTCACCGAGCGGCACCTGGCGTTGGTCGCCGGTGGCCATCTCCTTGACGCCGATCTCGTCGGTCTCGAGATCGCGGTCGCCCAGGACCAGCGTGAACTTCGCGCCGGACCGGTCGGCACCCTTCATGGCGCCCTTCATACCGCGCCCACCGTAGGCCAGGTCGACGCTGATGCCCGCGCCACGCAGCTCACCGGCCAGCGTGACCATCCGCGCCTTGGCCGCGTCACCGAGGGCGACGCCGTAGACCTGGCAGCGCGCCGGATCGGCGGCCGACTTGCCCTCGGCCGCCAGCGCGAGCACGGTCCGGTCGACACCGATACCGAAGCCGATACCCGACAGCGGCTGCCCGCCGAGCTCGGCCATCAGCCCGTCGTAGCGTCCGCCACCACCGATGCCCGACTGGGCGCCGAGCTGGTCGTGCACGAACTCGAAGGTGGTCTTGGTGTAGTAGTCCAGGCCGCGAACCATGCGCGGGTTCACCACGTACGGCACGCCCAGAGCGTCGAGGTGGGCGAGCACCTGCTCGAAGTGGGCCTTGGCCGACTCCGACAGGTGGTCGATCATCAGCGGCGCGTCGGCGGTGAGTTCGCGGACCTCCGGACGCTTGTCGTCGAGCACACGCAGCGGGTTGATCTCGGCGCGGCGGCGGGTCTCCTCGTCCAACGGCAGGTCGAACAGGAACTGCTGCAACAACTCTCGGTACTGCGGGCGGCAGGTCTCGTCGCCGAGGGAGGTGATCTCCAGGCGGAACCCGTCCAGGCCGAGCGCCCGGAAACCGGCGTCGGCGACGGCGATCACCTCGGCGTCGAGCGCCGGATCGTCCACCCCGATCGCCTCGATACCCACCTGCTGCAGCTGCCGGTACCGACCGGCCTGCGGCCGCTCGTACCGGAAGAACGGTCCCGCGTAGCACAGCTTGATCGGCAGCTGACCGCTCTTGTCGAGCCCGTGCTCGATCACCGCCCGCATCACGCCCGCGGTGCCCTCGGGCCGCAGGGTGAAGCTCTCGCCCTTGCGGTCGGCGAAGGTCCACATCTCCTTGCTGACCACGTCCGTCGACTCGCCGACACCCCTGGCGAACAGGGCGGTCAGCTCGAATATCGGCAGCTCGATGTGCCCGTACCCGGCCAGTCGGGCGGCATGAACCAACCCGTCGCGCACGGCGACGAACTCGGCCGAACCGGGCGGCACGTAATCCGGAACCCCCTTCGGGGCACTGAAGCTGCTGGTCTTGGTCACGATCACCCAGTTTTCCCCACGGGCGCCCCCCGCGTCCAACCGGTTACCCTCTAGGCGAACCTGACGACACGGGAGGAACGCGGTAGTGCCGAGTAACGAACAGCGACGGGCGGCGGCCAAGCGCAAGCTGGAGCGCCAGCTGGCACGACGGGCCGAGCAGGAGAAGAAGCGCAAGCGCCTGACGATCGCCGGGTCGGTGCTCGGCGTGATCGTGGTCGCGGCCGCGGGCGTCGGGGTGTACTTCCTCACCAAGGGCGACGACTCGCCCTCGGCGAACGCCGAGTCGTCGTCGGCGGTGCCGACGACCACGTTCGTCAACACGCCGCTCGACCTACCCGCACCGCCACCGCCTGCCCCCAAGCCGGCGACGGTCGACTGCTCGTACCCGGCCGACGCCGAGCCGCCCGCCAAGCCGGTGACGGCGCCCGCGGTGACCTCGGTGGCCACCGGCGGTCCCGAGGTGAAACTGTCGATCGACTCCACCCAGGGCCCGATCGGCCTGTCACTGAACAGCGCGCAGGCGCCGTGCTCGGTGAACTCGCTCGTGAGCCTGGCCCAGCAGGGTTACTTCGACAAGACCAGCTGCCATCGCATCGTGGCCAGCCCCGGTTTCGGCATCCTGCAGTGCGGTGACCCGACGGCCACCGGCTCGGGCGGCCCCGGCTACAGCTTCGACAACGAGTACCCCACCGATCTGTACCCGAACGGTGACCCTGCGCTGAGCCAGCCGGTGAACTACAAGCGCGGCGTGATCGCCATGGCCAACGCGGGAATCTCCCCCGAGGGCAAGGGCACCAACGGCAGCCAGTTCTTCCTGGTCTTCGGCGACACCGAACTGCCCCCGAAGTACACCATTCTCGGCACCATCGACGAGGGCCTGGCCACCTTGGACAAGGTCGCGGGCGCGGGCGTCGAGGGTGGCGCCCAGGACGGCGGCCCGGCGATGCCGATCTCGTTCAACACCGTCAAGGTGAGCTGACACCCCAGCTACCACGACACGGGCCGGACGCCTCGGGTGTCCGGCCCGTTCGTCGTTTTCAGGGTAGGCTCAGATGTCCACTTCCACAGCGGCATCGGGGAGCAGTCATGGCGGAACTCGACGACATCGGCAGCGAAACGGCGGCGATGATGCGCACCATGCTGCAGATGGCCACCCTGGTCGCCCTCAAGTCGCGCGAACACGGTCAGAAAGAGGCCGAGTCCCGCGCCAAGGCGATCGAGGCGAAGATGAAGGAAGCGCGCGAACTGCAGATTCGCGAGGCGCGCGACCTCAAGGCCAAGGACCCGCGCAATATCGAGCTCAAGCAGATGATGACGATGGGTCAGACCAAAACGCAGGAGAAGGGCCTGTCGTTGCAGAAGGACCCGTCCTCACCCTTCGCCACGAGTTCGGCCGCCGCGACAGCGACCAAGACGGTGGAGGCGCCGCAGCTCGGGTACGACTCGACCGAACGTCGTGCCGCCATCGCAGCGCATCTGCAGCGGGCCGGTGTGGCACCGGAATTGAGTCAGGTACGGATGCTCATGGAGATGAGCCAGGGCATTTCGCCCGAGGAAGCGCTGCGGATACGCGACGCGCCGACCCGCCACGTGGGGACCCGTGAGCGCGGGATCGAGTCGCGCGGGATCGAGCGCGGCCGCTGACCCGGGGCGGTCACCGCCCCGGACCGTCGACACGGTTCACGACGCGGAGGGGTCGCCCTTCTCCCACGCGCTGCGCGGAACGTGGGCGAATTGCTGATCGTCCGTCGGGTTCTCCACGGGCAGCGATTTCAGCATTTCCTTGTGCCCGTTGCGGACACTGCAGTACTTGAACGGCCCACGCGGATCGAACAGTTTCGTCATGTGCGGGTCGGCGTGGTCGAGGAACCACACGCTCAGACCCGTGCCGCCCTTCTGCCGGTAGAACTCCCATGCCTGCCACAGCGCGAGCAGACGCACGGCGGCCTCCGGGTGGCGCCACCATTCCGGGCACCACACCGTATCGCTGATATCGGTAACCTGCCGCCGATAGATCTCACTGAGATACTCGTTCACGAACGACACCAGATCGGCGTAGGCGTAGTCCTGCGTCTCCGGATTCGATTCCTGGTCGTTCACAGCGGCTTGACCTCCTCGATTTCACCGATCTCATCCGGTGGCGGATTGTTCTTCGACAGTGTTGTGGGGGCCTGGGCGCTGAGCACCAAATCGTCGATGCGGGTCTTGCGGGTCGGGTCGTTGTCCTCGATCGAGCGCCGGACCGCGTCGGCGTATTCCGATTCCCACCACGGCACGGTGCGCACGAGCACCGCGGGCTGACCGGAGGTGAACACCACTGCCCGGCCACGCGGCAGGGTGGCCAGCCCCTGGGCGGTGAAGGTGACCGACGAGCTCAGCGAGCGCGAGTAGCTCTTGCTGTTGCCCGACTGCGACACCGACGCCGAGATGGAGTCGTACTCGCCGATCGCCTCGGACCGATCACGCAGGAACGCCATGTCGTCGACACCGCTGCCGAGCACCTTGATGTTGGCGGCCGACCACAGCGCGTTCATCCCGTCCGCACCCCAGCAGCGCGCACCCTGCGCCCAGGACTGCAGCACCGTCATCACCACGATGCCGCGCGAACCGAAGTGGCTGTACTGCTTGGGCAGGTCTTTCCAACGCACCACGTTGGCGGCTTCGTCGAGGACGGCGAGCAGCGGGATCGGCAGCCGCCCGCCGGACGACATCGCCGCCTTGCGCATGGCCACATCGATCACGGCTTCGGTGAGGGCGCTCACCAGCGGCGCCGCCGATCCTCGACCTTCGAGCGAGAGGCAGTACAGCGTGCCGTTGCGTTCGATGAACTCGAGCTCGTCGAACTGCATCCGGTCGCTGCCGCCGCGGGTGATCCACGGGTGCACATTGGACAGCTGCAGGCAGCGGATCATCTTCTTCGCCGTGCCGAAAATGCCACTCTTGGTGCGCTGTTCGGCGTTGTACTGCATGGCGAGACCGGCAGCGGTGAAGTCGTGACCCGCGTCGCGCAAGTGTTGGATCGGTTCGCTGTTCTGTGAGTCGGTGACCCATTCCCACACCTGGGTGATCGGCCTGCCCGCGATCGCGGCGGCGAGGAACAGCCCGGCCAGCAGATCTTCGGCCTCGGGGTCGAAGAAGTTGTCACCGGTGTCGGCGCCACCGGATTCGGCGTCGGCGAAGTGCCCGGCCAGCCGGGCGGCCCGCATTTCGCAGCCTTCGCGCCGGAAATCGACCCAGGCCAGCGGGTCCCAGAACCAGGTCGCGCGTTCGCCTGCCACACCCTGCGGGTCGAACACGAACGTCGCGCTGCCCTTGGCCTCGCGGACATTGCGGGTGGCGTCCACGACGTCACGTTTGTTGGACGTGGTGAGTACCGGGCCGATGGCGGACAGGATCGCCGGGATCACCCGCGACGTCGACTTGCCCTGGCGGGGACCCCAAATATCGAGGTGCAGATCTTCGTAGGAACCGTAGAGCGGCGTCCCGTCGGCTACGGCGACACCGATCGGCACACCGGGCGCGTCGTTGGTGCCGAGCCGCACTCCGAGGTCCTTGGCTTTCTGCCGCACCCCTTCCTCGGTGATCGAGGCGATCGCACTCCCACTACCCATGTAGTCGGCCTTGTCGTCGATCGCCAGACGCCCGGCGACCGCCCGCTTCTTCATCTGCTTGCGGATGTAGAAGTACGCGAAGATCGCCGCGATCACCAGCAGCACGATCACCGTCGACGCGCGCGGCCAGTGCAGTTTGCCCCGGGCGAGGTCGGCCACCACCGCGATCGGGTTGACCGGCACGTTCTGCGGCTGCACCGACAGGGCGTTGCCCAGGTGCAGGGCGGCGGCGAGGACGCCGAGCGTCGCGAAGCCGACCACGATCAGGATGAGCGTCGTGTCGGGCCCGACCGCGGCCGGGTCCTTCACCTTTTTCTTCGCCACGTGTGCCTCCTCGAGGACCTTGTCGGATATGGATCTCAGCGGAATCCGTCGAGGCGCCAGCCTTGCGGCGTCTGCACCACGGTCGCGATGACCGTGCTCGGCGGTAGGTCTTCGGTGCGCCCGTCCGGGTAGACGACGGTCTGCTCGATGCCGATCTTGAACTGCGTCACGGCCGGGTCGGCGCTCGGCGGTGCCTTCTCCCCCGAGGCGAAGGTGAAAGCCGTCACCTCCGCCTTCGCCTTCGCCCAATCGGCCCATTGCAGCGACGGTTTCGGTGCCGCCGTGCCGGTCGGTGCGTCAAGCATACGTAACATGCTCGGCCCCAGCCATTTTCGCGCACGTGCCAGCGAATCACCGGGTTCCTCGGTGACCGGGTGCCAGGTGTACACCTCGCGCAACGCCACCACCGCTACCCCGTCGGGAGTGGTCGGGTCGACGGTGGCCGCGGCCTCGAGCAGCCGGGTGGTCGAACTCGCCTGTGGGCGCGCGGGATCGGCGTCGCCACCGCAGGCGACGAGCACCGTACTCAGAAACGCCACGAGCATCACCGCCGGGGTCGTGCGGATTCGTGTTGTCTTCCACCAGGTTATCCCTGGTCGGGCCGCCCGTGTGGTCACACAACCCTCCTCGCCCGCGCGTCACCGGGCATCGCCACCTCGACGACGCCGCCGCCACTGCGTCCGCTCGGCGCGACGGCCTGGATCACCTGGCCGTTGCCGGCGTAGATCCCCACCTGCGCCGGTCCCTGCGGTCGGAAATCACTGAACACCAGGTCGCCCACCGAGATTCGCCCGAGCGGCACCTCCGTGCCCGCCTCCCACTGTTGTTCGGCGGTGCGCGGCAGGTCCACCTCGCCCGCCGTCGCCGCGAACACCGCCGCGGCCGTCAGACCAGGGGCGTCGAATCCGCCGCCGCTCGGCCCCTGCGGACCGCCGCCACCCCACACGTACGGCACTCCGAGCCAGTCGTGGGCGGCCTCGGTGATCTGTGGTCCCTCGGCGCCGGGTTCGCGGGTGAACCGGCCCTGCGCGCCCGGTGCCCGGTATTGCGGTTCCATCGCCAGGATGTTGGTGACGTACGGCCGGGTCTCGGAGTAGTGCGCCGCATACCGATTCGGCATCCCGCCCGAGGCCAGCACCGCGCCCTCACCGGCGTTGTAGCCGGCGAGGGTGAGGGCGGCCAGGTCGCCGGAGACCTTGCCCTGCGCGATCCAGCCCGCGATCTTGTGGGCGATGGCGCACATGTAGCGGGCCTGGCCGATGATGGCGTCGCCGTCGTCCCACACGCTGGCGGTGCCGTTGCCGTCGGCGTCGATGATGTAGGGCTGCCCGTCGTCGGGGTTGATACTCACCGCTGTGCCGGGCAGGAACTGGGCCAGGCCCTGCGCGCCTGCCGGTGAGGTGAGCCCGCGCCGGAAACCCGACTCCTGCTTGGCCTGCGCGGCCAGCAGCGAGGAGGAGATCTCCGGGCAGACGGTGCCCGCGCGCCGGTACCAGATCTCCAGCTCGGCGGGCACTTTCCCGTCGGCGAGCAGGCCGCCCGCGCTGCCGAATCCGCGCACACAACTCGGGTCGTTCGAAAAGGCGCGTGCCCCACCGACATCGGGGGTCGGCGCGCCGTCGAGCCACGGCATCGGGTCGATCTGGCGACCACCGGTGAAGCGACCACCCGGCACGATCTCGAAATGCAGGTGGGGACCGCTCGATTCGCCCGCCGAACCGACCATGCCGATCGGCTGGCCGGCGGTGACGGTGTCACCGGTACGCACCTTCACGCCGTGATCCCACATGTGCCCGTAGACCGCGGAGTAGGCGCGGCCGTTGTAGTCGACCGAGTCGACGACGATCCAGTTCCCGAACCCCGACGCGGGCCCGGCGGCGACGACCCGGCCGTCGGACACCGAATAGATCGTGGTCCCGTCGGCGGCGGCCATGTCGATGCCCTTGTGCCCGCCGCCGCGGGAACCGAACACATCGGAGATGGTGAAGGTGCCGACCTCCATCGGCAGCGTGCGCCGCAGCGGGCCGACCCCGGCCGCGAGCGACGGTGTGCCGGTGACGGTCGCGTTCGTGGTCGTCGCCGCGGTGGTGGCGCCCGCGCGGGTGTCGGCGCCGAGTTCGGGCAGCGTCGGCGCCGAGGAGCCGACCAGCACGTCACCGGTCTCGCAGGTCTCGTCCGAGGACGGCAACACGATCACCAGCACCATGGCCACCAGCCCGATGACCGCGCCGAAGACGCCGATGATCATCGAGCGGGCGTTCATCGGCCACCGCCCCGGGTTGCGCGCCGGGCGGCGAGGACAGGCTCGTCCGCCGCGGCGGTGTTCACGTGCGGCGCCGGGTTTCGTTGAGCGTGTCGGCGAGCGTGCGGTTCATCTCGGCGGCGGCGGCCAGCTGTTGCTGCAGCAGCACCACTTTGCGGCGCAACGCGGTGGCGTCCATCCGGTCCAGGCTCGGCCCCTCGGCCGCGCGCACCCAGTTGCGCACCGAGTTCGCGTGCACGCCGATCTGTTCGGCGACCACCCGGCACGCCTCGGACTCGCTGCGCAGCTTGTCGGTGAGCGCGATGACCTGTTCGACGGCGGCGTTGCGCACCTCGGGCGAGACGCGGCGGTAGGACCGGTGCGGCATCATGGCTGGTCCTCCTCCGGTGCCTGACCTCTCGGGTGGTCGCCGAACTCGCTGAACCGCTGGTTCGTGTCGTGGATTCCGCTTTCTTTCTCCGACACCGTGAACTCCATGTGGAAGGGGATGCCGGGACGGCGATCCTCACCGATCTTCAGCAGAAACTTGCCGGTACCCGGCGGCGACGGCCGCTGCTGGCCCGGTTTGAGCGCCTCACCGGTGAGCGCCTGCGGCGCCGACCATCCGGTGACCATCTCCTGTTCGGCGGCCGTGAACGGCACCGTCGAATCCAGTCGCGAGATCTCCTCGGCGGGCAGGGCGCCGAAGATCTTGGCGCGGGCGCGTTCCAGGAAGCCGATGGCCTTGGCGATGGCGGCATCCGAACCCAGCGCCTGCAGGTCCTTGATGGTGTGGCTGATCATGATCAGCGCGGTCGCCAGACCACGTTGCAGACGCGTCAGCTCGTCGACGCGGTCGACCATGAAGTCGCCGAGCCCGAGCACCTGCCACAACTCGTCCATCACCACCTGGAAGTAGCGCTGCGGGCCGAGTTTCGCGTCGGCGAGCACGTGCGCCGCCTCCACGGAGGCGAATCCGTCGGCCCAGCAGGCCAGCATCACGGCGGCTTTGAGCTTCTTGTCGCCGGTGGGGATGTGGGACACGTCGATGCACACGGCGACGGCGCCGGTGTCGATGGGCACGCTGGTCTGGCCGTTGAAGATGGCGCCGAACGGGCCCTGGGTGAGCGCGCGCAGCGAGCGGCGCAGATGTTTGATGGCGTGGGCGTATTCGTCCTCGTCGTCGGCGCCCGCGTCGAGCATGAGCTCCGGCCCACCCGCGACGATCACCTCGAGGAGGTTCTCCATGATCGGCGGTTTGTCCGGGGCGTAGCCGCTACCCGGCTGGTACAGGATGCGCAGGGCGGTGGCGATGAGCGTTTCTTCGAAGTCCGCCACCCGGGCGCCGCGGACCAGTTCCACCAGACCCGCGATCAGGGTGACCTGCCGGGCGCGCAGATCCTGGAGTACCTGCAGTTGCAGCGCCGGGAATTCCTCGAGGCGTGGCACCACCGAGCCGAGTACACCGGCCGCCAGGGGGTTGAGTTTGCCGTGCCCGTAGCCGAGGTCGATCACCTGGCCGCCGACGAGTTCGACCATCTTGCGGTAGTCGGGTTTCACGTCGGCCAGGATCAGCGGGGTGATGCCCTGGGCGATGCCGCCGAGCACGATCCGGCGCACCAGCGAGGACTTACCGAAACCGTTGAGGCCCAACACGAAAAGGCTCGGCGCGGTGATGAAACTGCCGCGCATGAACCAGTTCATCGGGTCGAAGCACACCGGGGCGCCGGTGTGCAGGTGCGAACCGAGCGGGGTGCCGATCAGTGGTGCGCCCGCGCCGACGGACCACGGCCACAGGCCCGCGACCTGCGCGGTGGTCGCCCGGTACTCCACGGGGCGGCCGACGACATTCATCTTGCCGCCGCCCGCGCCCGAGTAGCCCCGGTCGGTCAATTCGGCGGTCGTACGGTCGAATCCGTCCTTGACGACGGCTTCGGAGCGGGCCTGGGCGTTGTTTCGGCGCAGGTCGTCGGTGTGGATACGGAAGGTGGCCCAGGCCGCGCGCAGACCCGACTGTTCGCGCGCGATCATCTCGTAGCGGGCGCGGGTGGCGTCGTCGAGGAGTGCCGGACCTTGGCGGCGTTCGGGTTTGGCCTTCGACCGTGCCGAACGACCCGCGCCCATCGCGCGATCGGCCGCGTCGTCGGGACGCAGGGCCTTGGCGGGCCGCGCGGCCTTGGTCGGACGCTGCTTCTTCGTCGGCTTCGGCGCTGACCGCTTCGGGCGGCGTGGCGAATCACCCTGCGGGCGTTCGTGTTCCAGCCGTGGTCCGTGGTCCTCGTCGCGCAATCCGCCGAGTGGGCGCCGTTCGGCGTCACGCCGCGGACCACGCTCCCCCGCCCCGCGCCGGTCACCACGACCGCCGCCGCGGACATCCTCGCGACGGCCACGCGAATCCTCACCGCGCCCACGCATGTCGTCACCACGCCCGCGCGAATCGCCACTACGGCCGCGCAGGTCGTCGCCGTGAACGCGTGGGTCGTCACCGCGCCCGCGCAGATCGTCACCACGGCCACGCGGGTCGTCGCCGCGGCGTCCGCGCACGTCGTCGCCCGACGGTCGCCGCTGACCTGCGCCACGACCTCGCTCGCGGTCGGACCGTGCCGGATCCTCGCGCGATCCGCGCTCCCCCGACGACCGCTCGTCATCCGTGCGGGAACCCCGCGACGGGTCGTCGCGGTCGGTGCGCTCGTCGAGGCCGAGCACGTCGTCGCTCACGCGCGACGTGCTCCCCGCGGGGCGTGGCTCGCGTTCGCCGCGGATGCGTGGTGGCCGGTGGACCGGGCGCAACGCGATGTCGTCGCGGTCGCGCACCGGGGGTTCGTAGTCGCGTCCCATGATCGCCTCACCCCGCCAATGCCTTCGGAATGGTCGCGTGTTCGGGCAGGATCACACCGCAACCGAGAGAGGCCGCGAATGCCGCGGACTGGTACCGGTAGCACCGGCGGATCTTGAGGCGAGCCTGCGTCGACAGGTCGCGCGTGATGGCCTCGATGCGCGGCAGGTCACCGCGCAGCGGTTCGGTGATGGTCACCAGGGCGCCGAAGCGGGTGACACCGTGGCCGCGCGCCTGTTCCTCGCGCGCCTGCTGGGTCGCGCCGACGCGCAGCGTGGCCGCCGCCGACACCACACCGCGTTCGCTCTGCTGGGCGACGAGCGCGTTCTTGAAGTCGTCGTCGACGATCTCGGCGGCGTCGGCGGCCGAATGCGGCCGGTAGACGATCGCGATGCGTTTGCGTGGCACTTCGGGATTCGGCGCGAGCAACCGCTGCAACACCCGTTCGTCGACCGCGCCTTCCGGTGCGGCGTCCATCTCCCAGGTCACCGAGCGGCCGCCGTCGTGGATGAAGTGGTCCCACTTCTCGTCGTAGGACACCGGGCCCGCGTCGTCCCAGCCGAGGCCGTGCCCGCCGGGGTCGGCGGCGGCCACCTCGAGGTCGGCCTGGGAAGCCGGGTCGTAGCTGCGCCGGATGAAGGAGATGACCTCCTCGGCCGACATCGGCTGCGCCCGCACGCCCGCCTCGGCCAGCGCCGCGCAGATACCGGGCAGCCGTCGCCCGATCTCCACGGCCTCCTCGGCCGGGTTCTTGCGGCGTTCGGCGGTGGTCGCCTTGAATGTGATCGCCACGCGCGGCAGCAGTTGCACACGCTCCTGCGGCAATTCGGTGGCCAGCTCGTACATCACCTGCTGGGCCAGGTCGGGGGCTTCCGGGCGGGTGATAGTGGAGACCTCGTTGAGCAGGCGGTTACCGGTCTCGGGCACCGTGTCGATCACCGGCACCACCGCGACGATGTCGCTGGTCTGGCCCACCGACGCCAGGAACGTGCCCCAGGCGGCGACCCAGCGGTCGATCACCGGCTGGTCGACCGCCTCGTGTCCCTGCGGCCAGGCGCGCAGCACCACCGTGTACTGCGCGAACGCGGGCAGGTGGATCATGCCGAAGTGGTAGCCGCCCGCGTCGATGCCCTCGTAGAGCTTCGACGGGGCGAGCAGACCGGGGAGTTTCGTGACGCCGCCGGGGATCCGGGAGAACCGGCCACCGCGGTACACGTGCTCGCCGTTGCGGCGCGAGCGCATCCAGTTGAACATCATCAGTCCCGTCTCATAGCCCGAACGGCCCCCCGTCCGCCACACCAGCGGCACCATCACCAGCGCGCCGAGGCCGCCGACGATGAAACCCCATTTGAATCCGCCGACCATCGCACAGACCAGTGCCGTGATCACCACGACGAAACCGATGACGGTCTCTTCCCAGCGCAGGCCGAAAAGGCCTGCGCTGCGCGGTTTCTGCCACAGGCCGTAGGAGCGGCGCTCGTAGGTGTCGGTCGCGGAGGTGCTCATCGCGGAATCGTGCTCCTGCCGAGGTCGGGTGAACGGTTGGCCCAGCGGTCACCGGCCACGTCGCCTGCCCGTTCGTCGGCGCGGGCGGTGGAGGCCGCCGCGGCCCGGGCGGCGGCCATGTTGCGGGCCGCGCCTGAGGGCACCGAACCCGAACTGGCCGGTGGCGGCGCGGAACCGCCACCACGGGGCGGCGGCGTGGGTCGCGGAGCGCCGCCGCGCTGGGCGGCCGCGCCACCGGCCCCGCCTGCCTGGTTGCCGAAATAGCCTGCCGTGCCCGGCGCCGCGACGGGTCGCGCGGCCACGGCCTTGGTGCCGACCGCGCCGAGCGCCATCGCACCGAGCGCCACACCGCCGGTGGCGATCAGACCCGAGCCGCCGGTACCGACGGTGGCCACGGCGGGCGCGACCAGACGCATCAGCGCGGGCAGCACGAACGCCACGCTGCACAGCAGCACCAGCGCGACCAGCATCCGCTGGGCGTCCTCACCGCTGGGCAGCCCACCCGAGGCGGTGGTCTCGTCGGCATGCCCCGCCGTGGTGAACGCGATCATGTACACGATCGCCGCCACCGGTTTGAACAGCATGAACGCGATGATCCAGCCGACAAGTTTCTGATACGACTGCTTGCCCGTACTGGTCGCCGACGCCGCCGCGGCCAGCGGCAGCACCCCCGCCGCGACCACGAGCAGACCTTGGCGCACGATGGCGAGCACGATCTGGGCGAGCGCGCCGAGCAGGCCGACGATCGCGATGATCAGTACGAGACCCGGCGAAAACGCTTGCAGCTTCGAGGTTTTCACCATCAGCTCGGCCATGTTCTTGGCGTTGCCGCCGGTGGCGTCGGCGATGATCCACTCGGAGAACTTGTCCGAGGCGCGCGTACCCGCCACGATCACCGCGCCGAGCATCCACGAACTGAACACCACGCGGGCGAACAGCCGGAACGACTCGGCGGCCTCGCTCACGGCCGCCCCACGTCTGGCCTCGGCCAATCTGCCACCGGTGATGATGACCGAGGCGATCAACAGCAATATCTGGATCTGATACGTGTAGTCGTTGATCTTGGTGAACAACGCGCCCGAGTCGCTCACCGCCTCGTTGGGCACCTTCATCCAGAAGGTCAGGGCCAGGATCAGCGCCTCACCGAGACCCTTCATCAGCGAGTCGACCACCTTGCCGAAGGTGGAGTCCCACGCCTTGTCCTTGACCGCCGTCGCGGCATCACCCGGATGCGTGGCGGCATTGCCCGCCTTGCAGACCGCCGACGCGGCATCACCCAGCGAGACACCGGGAATGGCGACGCTGTCGAGCGTGTCGTGCAGTTCGTTGCACGCCTCGTCGAAGCCGTAGGTCTGACCGTAGGCCACGGTCGGGGTCGCGATCATCACGGTGAAGATCACCGCGAATATTGTGACTATCCGCCTCAGCATTGTCGGCACCCCTCGATGGTTGGTCACCATGTCGTCCACCCCGCCAGCGATTCCACGTATTCGGTCCGGTTGTTGGTGGTGGTCGACGGTTTCAGCCGCCAATCACCGTCGTCCCACACCACGATCAGCCGCATGGCCGCGTACAGCTGTTTACCGTCGACCACCGGACCGCGCGAGGCCAGTCGCACGATCGCCATGTCGTCGGCGTAGTCATCGATGCGGAAGGCGTCGGAGGCGACGAAGTAGCGCGTCACCTTCTCCGGCTGCTGCTCGGGCAGTTTGTCGGCGGCCAGCGCCGAGTCGTAGGCGGCCAGCTGGGTGGAGCTCACCCGCAGCTGCGTCACGTACAGGTCGCGATCGGCGGGCCTGGCGTTGAGCCGGTAGGTGATCTGCGCGGCGGCCAGCGCGGCACCCTGCGGGGTGTGCGCGTAGCCCACGGCCAGCCCGGCCTCGATCCGCGACGGTCCGTCGGAGGTGGAGAACGGCACCGACGCGCCGTAGACCCGTTGCCATCCGTGCGGTTTCGTGGTGCCCGCCGGGGCGGCGGTGAGCCAGTCCGGGTCGTCGGGTGTGCGCCGCGTGCTCGGGTCCTGGGCCAGCGGTTGCCCGGCCGGGTTGTTGGGGACGTCGACGCGCCTGCCGAACAGGTCGACCTCCGGTTCGGCGAAGCCCGTACCGCCCGCCGCCTGCGGTGGCGGCGGACCGGCGTCGATCTCCCCCTCACCGCTACTGGTGAAGTACACGACCGCGCCGACGACCAGGATGAGGGCGAGCAGGGCACCGGAGGCGATCATGCCGAACGACGCGCGGTCGCGCGTCGACGCCTCCTTCTCGCTCACTGCGGTGCCTCCAATGTCACGATGTCGGGTGGTAATTCGTCGATCGCGTCGACGGGTCGGGTGGTGGACTCCGGGTCGGGTAAGCGCAGTCGCCAGTCTTGTCCGTACCAGCTCACCGCGGTGTGGTTCACCGCGCGGGAACTGTCCGAGTACTCGGTGTAAACGTCCACACGGGCCTGCTCGTCACGGTATTCGGTGATTTTGTAACCCAACAATTTCGGCGCGTACTCGGGCGCGGCGGGCCCGGTGATCGACAGCTGCACCCGGTTGATCGCCCACTCGTCGCGTGCCGGTCCGGGGACCAGGCCCCGGTTGACGACGGTGGCCCAGTCGTCGTCGGGTGCCACCGACAGCCGGATGGTGTGGGTGAGTGCGGCCAGCCCCGCCCCGCGCGGCGAGTGCTCGAATCCGGTCGCGGCGCCCTGCTGTACCTGGGTGGGCCCCTGATCGGCGTGGGGCAGGGCGATGCCCTGGTAGTGCTGCCAGCGCACGCCGGTCGGTGCCGAGGACAGGTCGGGGCCCGCGTCCTGCTCACCGCAACCCGCTGCGGCGGTGAGCAGGGCGATACCGACCAGCACCGGTCGTGTCACTGTGGAATTCATGGTCGTGCCTTCGTCGTCCGCTGCCTCACGCCGGCAGGAATGCCAGCGCGATCGCCGACGCGGTGCTGGCGACCGCGGCGCCGATCAGGCTCATGAGCACACCGTGTGAGGCATCGTTGACGGCGAGGTCGCTGCGGAACGCGATCCACAGCCGACCCGCCGACAGGATCATCCAGGCCAGGCACGACAGCAGCACGAACCACAGCAGCCAGTTGAGCAACTGCATCAGCGGCGCGAGCACGTCGGCCGGGATCTGTTTGTAGGCGAGCACGGCGATCACTAACCGATGACCGCATTCATGATCGTGCCCGCGCTGGTGGCGACGACACCGCCGATCATCGCGCCTGCGACCATCTTCGGCGACTCGAGGCCGCCGCCGGTCCAGCGCTCCCACGCGAACTTGCCGCCCGCGTAGGTGATGCCGCAGATACCCGACAGCAGCACGAACCAGGTGAGGTATCGCACCAGCTGCAGGATTTTCTCCGAGCCGGGAGGAGCTTCCGGGGTCGGGTTACCGACCTGGGCAAGCACGGTGCCGTACGTGTCCTGCACGGCGAGGAGGAGCATGCTCATCGGGTGCCTTTCTCCCACTGTAAAGGTGTTGTGCCACAAACACTTCGACGCCGACACACGTTTGTACACCACAGACGGCCGACGCGCCCGGCCGTCATGATCGACCCCGCTGCGCCGCCGAGGAGATCGGCGAACCGAGGCTCGTCCTGATGGCGGCGACCAGATCGGTTCCCAGCTCACCGATCTCGATCGGGACCTCTTCGAGCGGGTCCGGCCTGCGCTTGCGGGCCACCACCTCGTCGCCCGGGGACCACACCGGCAGTGCCTCGGATTCGACGAGAGTCCATTCCTCGATCCACGGCACCTGCCAGACGTGCCCGGCCAGCGAACCGACCACATCGCGGTAGCGGCGGATCTCGGCGGGCATCCGCCCGGGCCGCGCGGCGACGGTGATCAGGCCGAGCACCAGCGACGGACCGGCCAGCCCGGCGTGATGCTGGCGCAGCAGATCGTGGGCACGGGTGAGTCCCGAGATGGTCTCGCGCGCAACGAGCACCACGTAGGGCGATTCCCGGTCGAAGACACCCGGCCAGCGGCCACGGGCGTCCGCGGCGGGCGCGAGGACATGCGCGAGCGTGGTGGCGCCTGCCCCACCGTGCACGCCGAGCAACCAGACCAGCGGCGCCCGTCCCACCCCCGGGACCGGGCGCTCCCAGATCTTGGCGCGCAACGATTCAGGCGGCGCGACGACACCGGCGGGCGCGTCCGGTTCACGACGACGACGTAGATTCATAGCTGCCGTCATGATGCCACTCCCGCGAGCAAGCTCCCATATGCCGCACGCGTCGCCTCGGCGAGCTCGCTGTGGCGAACCAGTTCGCCGCGCGCCAGATGCGGGTCGTAGGGGATCTCGACGACCTCACGCACCCACCCCGACAGGTGCTCGCGCAAATGCTCCGCAACGCGCGAATCGTCCTGCGAATACTGGTGGGAGACAACGATGGTGGTGTCGGCCACGACGCCCGCGCCGTCGTCGCCGTAGTGGTCGTCGAGCCATTCCAGGGTCACCCGCAGGCGGTTGGCGGCGTCGACCCGGGCCGGAATCGTCAGGACGAGCGCGATATCGGCGTCGTCGAGCAGGGGGCGCAGTTGCCGTCCGGCAATCGGATTGCCACCGTCGTAGACGGCGGTGTATCCACCGGCGTCCAATGCCCTGGCGACAGTGAGATATGTCGCGCGCCGCCGTAGCGGGGTCGCGTCGCGCCAGAGCAGCCCGAATCCGGAGGTGGACCGCGACAGGCAGTCCTCGATCGGCGCCGGTTCGTCGTCGCCGCGCCCGTAGACCCACGACTGCAGGTTCACCGGGTGCAGGTGTTTGTCGGCGCCGCGCAGGGCGAGGTCGCTGCCCGCGGCGGTGGCGTCGACGGCGACGGTCACCGCACCGTCGATCGCCGAGGCGGCGGCCAGGCCGAGTGTGGTTGTCGTGGTGCCCGCACCGCCGCAGCCGCCGACGACGAGGATCGGCCTGCGTGCCCCGCCGGAACGGGCTCCGCCCCTGCGCCGCAATCGCACCACCGGAGCCGGATCACGCGCGAGGTCGTCCGACGGGTCCCCCTCGGGGGCCTCGTCGAGCCATCGGCTCCAGTCGTCTGTCATCGCCTTGCTCCTTACCCTGCCGCGATGCCCGCGATGAGCGTGCGATCGCCGACGCGCGTCGTTCGCACCAACTGCTTGGTGTAGGTGGCCGGCGCCCCCGCGGGCCGGAATTCGGTGACCTCCACGGTGTACCGCTCGGGGGCGACGGTGGTGATCCGCACGCAGTGCGTCGTGCCGACCGGGATGGAATCGATGCCGCGCTGGATCACCGCGGCCGAGGACACCTCGGCGTCGGGGGTGACAACCGCGCGCGCCTCGGCACCCGATCGGGTCACGTAGTAGGCGTACTGGAAGGCGAGCACCGCGTCGGGACCGGAGCCCGTGCCGCCGGGTTCGGCGCTGCGGACCACGAGTTCGGTGCGTTCGGTCGGGCAGGCGCCGCCGGCGTCGGCGGTGAGGTTGCCCGCCGTGAAGTGCAGCGGGGTGGCAGGCTGCGCGGCGTGGGTGCTGCCGCGTCCGAACAGCAGGAACATCACACCGGTCGCGGCCACCACCAGCACCAGCACGGCGATCGCGAGCACGACCCACGAGCGGTTACGCTGCCGGGCCCGCCGTGCGCGCAGGGCGCCGGAGGGTTCGAGCACATGCGCCTCGTCGTAGTCGTCGGCAGTGTCGGCCCACGGGAACTGGACGAGTTCGGCGTCGTAGTCGTCGTCGGGACCTGGTGCGTGTTCCACCCAGTCCGACCAGCCGCCGGTGAATTCGCTGCGCCGCGCGGCGTGTTCAGCCAGGGGCACCGGTTCGGGCACGTAGGGCCGCGTTTCCATGATCGGCGCCTGCTCGCGCTCTTGCGCGTAGTAGTCGACGGCCGGTTCCTCGCGGGGAGTCGTGTGGTCCGCGAGCGATTCGGAATCGTCCGCGGCGAAGCGCGCCTGGTCCCGATCGGCGGCGACGAACGAGTCGCGCTCGCGCGTCCGGAATTCGGCGATCGGGGCGGGATGGTGCTCAGCGTGCCGATCCGGAGCAGGATCCTGCCCCTGCCGCGGGCCCTCGGTACGTGGCGTGGGGTCGAACCCGGCTCGGCGGTCCTCGGCACGCACCGGCGTTTCCTGCTCCGCCGAGCGCGGTGCCGGGTCGGCACCCGGGTCCGATTTGGTGAAGTCGCGGGCGGTGAAGTCCTCGGCGGAGGCTTCGTCGACTTCGGGCGCCGGCTTGGTCCAAGGCTGTCCGGAGCGCTCGACGGGCGTGGCCGGGTGGTCGGCCGTCGGGATGCGCTCGGGGCGCTGCGAATATCGGGCGGGGGCCTCGTCGTCGCCCGCCACCTGCTCGGTGGTGTCCTGGCGCGCAGGGTCGGCCGTGTCGGTTTCCGGCTCCAGCGCCGAGTACCAGCGCGACAGTTCGTTGTACGACTTCAACATTCCCCCCTTTCCGCTACGCCGGGCACATGGATTCGCATCGATACCTCTCGGTACTCAGTTCACTGAGAACAGTCTGGTAGGTGATGGTTCGGGTGTCGCGGCAGGCGGAGTCGTCGCGCCGCCGGATGAGGCGCCATCGGCTCCTGTCCCGAACGGAAATTGTCCCCCATGACCGGGTTTCGATGGCGTAGGCTCGCCGGTTCGGCTGGTGAACAGGCCGGGGTCGGGCGTGTCGGGCCCGCCGAGCGGTGTCGCGCCGCGCCCGGAGGTTGCCGCGGCGTCGCGGGCGATCGCGGCGAACCAGTCGGCCACGTACTGGGTGGGCGTCGCGCCCTGGGCACCGACCCCGATCTGGGAGTAGGCGACGTGACGCTGCATGGAGTCCCAGTAGCGCACCCAGGTGGTCACGTCCAGCAGTTCCCGGTTGTCGGTGATGTTCTGCGCCACCGCCGTGAAGGCCTCGTTCACCAGGCGTACGCCGGTGGTCGGCGGGATCAGTTGCGCGACGGCGCCGACGAGCTTCGTCCCGAGCAGCGTGAGCCCGGCCAGCGGGTTAGACAGTGCCGCCGTGGCAAGTTCGGCGATGCTCGCCGGCGTGAGCACGGTCTTCACCACGGTCGCGACGGAGTTGAGGCCGATCATGCCCACCTTCAGCAGCGCCTGGAAGGCGGCGTTCACGTCGAGGGTGGCGCGCGGGTCGGCGGCGTCGGCGAGACGCTGGGAGATCGACTTCTTCGGCGAGAGCGAGACATCGGCCAGCGTGCTGCCCGAGATGTCCTCGTTCACCACGGTCGAGGCGGTTTTGATCGAGGTGAAGGCCAGCGCCTGCGCGATCGAGACCAGCGAACCGATGGGGTCGCCGCCGGACAGCTTCACCTGACTCACCAGACTGGTGACCGCCCGCATGAGTGGCGCGTTCTGCGGTGCGTCGCACGCGAGATCGCCTGTGGCACAGAAGCTTGCGACGCGACCCGTGAGTTTGCCGTAGTCGCCCGCCCGGTCGTGGCGGGAACCGAGCCCGCCGCCGGGGGCCGGGGCCTGACGAACCTCGCCGAGGTCGGCGACAGCGGTGCCCTCGGTGCCGGGAGCGGCGAGCGGGGTGGCGCGGTCGGGTGCGCCCGGGAACAGCGGCGCGTTCTCGCCCCGGGTCGGATCGGCGAACAGCGCGACCGCGGCGACCTTGTCGGCGGGGAGCACACCGGTGCCGGACCCGACCTCCTGCGCGAACAGCGACGCCACATGGGCGCCTTGCGAATACCCCACCACGGCGATGCGCGAGTCCGGGCACCGCTGAGCTACCTGCGTGGCCATCGACCGCAACCGCTCGAGGCCCCCGTCGACCGATTCGGTGTAGGGCACGGCTCCGCCGGGAACGGCACCGCCGAAGCCCGCCTCGTAGGGGACGTAGGCGCGGTCGACGAGTCCCGGTTCGGCGGCCGCGGCGAACAACGGCCGGAAGAGGGTGCTCAACATGCCGGTGTCGGTGCTCGGCGCGGCATCGGGCGAGGACTCCCCCGTGCCCTGAATTCCCAAGGCGTACAACGCAGGACAGGCATCGATGGCCACGCGTGTCGACGGTGCGACGGGGGTGACCTCTTCCGCGGCGGCCACCCCCGCCGACACCGACGCCGAGGCAACGGTGATCGCGATCATCGTCACCGTGAGTCGTGTCGTGCACCGAGCCATATCGATCCGCATCACAGTCCGTTTCGGCTGACCAGTGGAACGTTGAAACGCAGTAAACCGTAACAGATTCCGACTTACCGAACCCCTGCCCAAACAGGCCCTTCCGCTGCCCCAGCAAACCCTCGCGCGCCAGCTAATCTTCAGCCATCCGGCCTGCGAGACCCCGCCGATGAGCTGGTCAGGCCATGTCGGTAACCCCGTGACCTCGCGAGCACATGGGTAACTCACCGGGTACGGGCCAATTCCTCACGCACCCGAGTCCGGCCGCCGACGCGACGCCAGGCGCACCTGAGTCCGGCCAGAAGTCGCGGGGAGGCGGGACAGCGTCAGGCTGCTGAGGTTACGCGGTAGACGTCATACACACCTTCGACATTGCGCACCACATTGAGCAGATGACCCAGGTGTTTCGGGTCGCCCATCTCGAAGGTGAATTTGCTGATCGCCACCCGGTCGCCGTGGGTGGCCACCGACGCCGACAGGATGTTGACCTTCTCGTCGGCGAGCACCTTGGTGACGTCGGAGAGCAGCCGGGTGCGATCCAGCGCCTCGATCTGGATCGCCACGAGGAACACCGACGACGGCGACGGCGCCCACTCCACGTCGATGATCCGTTCGGACTGCGACTGCAGCGAGCCCGCGTTGGTGCAGTCGGTGCGGTGCACGCTCACCGCACCACCACGGGTCACGAAGCCCATGATCTCGTCACCTGGTACGGGCGTGCAGCATTTCGCGAGCTTGGCGACGGTGCCGGGGGCGCCGGGGATGAGCACGCCCGCGTCGCCGGTGACCCGCTGTCTGCTCGGCGTGGTCGACGGCGTGGACCGTTCGGCCAGCTCGTTCTCCACATCGCCGATGCCACCGAGCTGGGCCATGAGCCGCTGCACCACGTGGTGCGCCGACACCTGATGTTCGCCGACGGCGGTGTAGAGGGTGGAGATGTCGGTGTAGTGCAGTTCGTGCGCCACCGCGGTCATCGCGTCGACGCTCATCAGCCGTTGCAGCGGCAGCCCGACGCGGCGGACCTCCTTGGAGATCTGCTCCTTGCCGCTCTCGAGTGCCTCCTCGCGCCGTTCCTTGGCAAACCACTGGCGAATCTTGGCCTTCGCGCGGGGCGAGACCACGAAGTTCTGCCAGTCGCGGCTGGGTCCGGCGTTCTGCGCCTTGGAGGTGAAGACCTCGACGACCTCGCCGTTCTCGAGCTGACGTTCCAGCGCGACGAGCCTGCCGTTGACGCGGGCACCGATGCACTTGTGGCCCACCTCGGTGTGCACCGCGTAGGCGAAGTCGACCGGCGTCGATTTCTGCGGGAGCGTGATCACGTCGCCCTTGGGCGTGAACACGAAGATCTCCGGCGACTTCAGGTCGAAGCGCAGCGACTCGAGGAACTCGGCCGGGTCGGCGGCCTCACGCTGCCAGTCGAGCAGCTGACGCATCCACGCCATGTCGTCGACCTCGGCGGCGTCACCGGAGTGCTTGCCCTTGGTCTCCTTGTAGCGCCAGTGCGCGGCGATGCCGAACTCGGCGGTCCGGTGCATGTCGTGGGTGCGGATCTGCACCTCGAGTGGCTTGCCGTCGGGACCGACGACGGTGGTGTGCAGCGACTGGTAGACGCCGTAGCGCGGCTGGGCGATGTAGTCCTTGAACCGGCCCGCCATCGGCTGCCACAGCGAGTGCACCACGCCGACGGCGGCGTAGCAGTCGCGGACCTCCTCGCACAGGATGCGCATGCCGACCAGGTCGTGGATGTCGTCGAAGTCTTTGCCCTTGACGATCATCTTCTGATAGATCGACCAGTAGTGCTTGGGCCGTCCCTCGACGACGGCGTTGATCCGCGACGCGGCGAGAGTGTTGACGATCTCGGCGCGCACCTTCGCCAGGTAGGTGTCGCGCGAGGGGGCCCGGTCGGCGACCAAGCGCACGATCTCGTCGTACTTCTTGGGGTGCAGGATCGCGAACGCGAGGTCCTCGAGCTCCCACTTGACCGTGGCCATCCCGAGCCGATGCGCCAGCGGCGCGATGACTTCGAGGGTTTCCTTGGCCTTCTTGGCCTGCTTCTCCGGCGGCAGGAAACGCATGGTCCGCATGTTGTGCAGCCGGTCGGCCACCTTGATCACCAGCACGCGCGGATCGCGGGCCATCGCGATGATCATCTTGCGGATGGTCTCGGCCTCGGCGGCCGCGCCGAGGTTGACCTTGTCGAGCTTGGTCACGCCGTCGACGAGGTGGGCGACTTCCTGGCCGAATTCCTCTTTGAGCTGGTCCAGCGAGTAGCCGGTGTCCTCGACGGTGTCGTGCAGCAGGGCCGCGACCAGGGTCGTGGTGTCCATGCCGAGTTCGGCGAGGATGTTGGCGACCGCGAGCGGATGGGTGATGTACGGGTCACCCGACTTGCGGAACTGCTTGGCGTGGCGTTCGTCGGCCACGTCGAAGGCGCGCTGCAACAGCGCGAGATTGGCCTTCGGGTACAGCTCCCGGTGCACCGTCGCGAGGGGTTCGAGCACGGGCTTGACCGCCGCGATCCCGCGCTGACCGGTCATCCGCCTGGCCAGCCGGGCACGCACGCGCCGTGATGCCGAACTGGGCACCGAGGCGGTGGGCGATTGCTTCGCGGGTTCGGGCTTGCCCTGGGCACCAGCGGTTGGCGCGGCGTCGGTGGACCCCTGCCCAACCTTCGCCTCGCCGAGTTGTCGAGTCATGCCACCACCTCTCACGCCGCATTCGACCTTGTCAGCCGACTGCTGCAACCGCCCGGACCACCAACTTTAGTCCCCACACCGACCTGGTGTTCGATTCCCCGGGGTCACAGACACGCGACGGTAGTACGACGCTCCGACACGAACCGATCCGACCGCCCACCACGCGCCATCCCGCAGGTGATCTACCGAGCTGTTGACACCGGCGATCCGCTGTGGCCATCTCGGTGGGTGGGGAACACAACACCAGTCCGTATCGCCGCCACCGCCGACCTGCACATGCGTCCGGCCGTCGCGGGAAAGTTCCGATCCGACCTCCTCGCGCTGGAGAACGAGGCCGATCTGCTGTTGCTGGCCGGTGACCTCACCGACGGCGGCACCGTGGCCGAGGCCGAGCTGCTCTGCGCCGAGCTCAAGGGACTGGCGATGCCGGTCGTCGCGGTGCTGGGCAATCATGACCACGACGCAGGCGCGGGGGACGTGATCGCGAGCATGCTCACGGGCATCGGAGTGCGGGTGCTCGACGGCGGGGCGACGATCTGCGCTGTGCGCGGGCACCGGATCGGTATCGCCGGGGTGATGGGCGGCTCCGGCGGCTTCCCGGCGTACCCCGGCGACCCGGACTCCGGAAGCGAGGAGCACCGGATGCTGATGCGTCGTGGGGCCGCCGACGCACTCCGGCTCCGGGCGGCACTCGAAGCGCTGGACACACCGACGCGGATCGCCCTCACCCACTTCTCCCCGACCGTCGACACCCTGGCAGGCGAACCGATCTCGATCTATCCCGGCCTCGGCTGTCAGGCGCTGGGCGACGCGATCGACGCCGCGGGCGCCACGCTCGCGCTGCACGGACACGCACACGCGGGCACCGAAGACGGCCGGACCACGGGAAACATTGCGGTGCACAACGTTTCGTATCCGGTGCTGCGCCGCACGTACGCGCTCTACGACTTGGCGACCACTGCCGCTTCCGGCTGAACACACGCATGCGTCGGCGGCGACGGCCGAATCCCACCGAACGCACGTATGCGCTCTGCGACCTGGCGGCCACTGCCCTCCGGGACTGAACGCACGTATGCGCCCGGCGAAGATCGATCTTCCGGCTGAATGCACGCGTGCTCGGCGCCGTGGCGCGGATCAGTCGTCGAAGGCCCAGACGACGGCGGGGCGACCGGTGGCCCGGACTCGGCGGCGTTCGCCGGTGCGGCGCAGGCCGGGGATGGTGGCGAGGGTGCGGTTGAGGTTGGCGGGGTCGGGGCGGGTGCCGTGCAGGGCGGTGGTGAGGTCGACCGCGCGGGTGGCGGGGAACTCGGCGCCTGCCAGAGCGCGGGTGAAGGTGGGGTCTTTCCAGAGGAGGGCGGCCAGGGCCGGCCGGGTGGTCTCGATGATGTGGTTGTGGTCGAAGGCCAGCGGGGGCACCTCGTCGAAACCGACCCATTCGGCGGGGCCCTCGTGTTCGGCGACGACCGCCCACATGGCGATCGCGAGGGTGGGGCCACGGGGGTCGCGGTGTGGTTCGTCGAAGGTGCGCAGCTGGCCGACCGCGACGATCGCGGTGTCGGGCACGCCGAGTTTGCCAAGGACCGCGCGACGGGCGGCCTCGACCAGCCGCTCGCCCCGCCCCAGCAGGACGCCCGGCAGGGCCAGCTGCCCGGTGAAGGGTTCGAATTCGCGGGCCGCGATGCCCACGCGCACGCCGGTGTCGCCCTCCCAGCATCGCAACGTCACCACGTCGATCGACACAACGGACTGCTCCACGTCACCCCATCTGTTCGTCGTCCCCGGGCGAACGCCGCGGGTATCGGTCGTCCCCGATCATGCCTCGGCCTACTCGACCAGCCCGTCGGGGGTGAGTTCGAGCCTCCGGGTGACGCCGATGTCGTCCAGGAACCGCTGATCGTGGCTCACCACGAGCAGCGCACCTTCGAAGCTTGCCAGGGCCTGGGTGAGATGCGCCAGGCTCGGCAGGTCCAGATTGTTGGTCGGTTCGTCGAGCATCAGCAGTTTGGGCGCGGGTTCGGCGAGCAGCAGCGTCGCCAGCGCGGCCCGCAGTCGTTCCCCGCCCGACAGCGCCGACGCCGGGATGTCGGCGTCGGCACCGCGGAACAGGAAGCGCGCCAGCTGTCCCCGGATCTGCTCGGCCGAAGCGTGCGGTGCGGCATCGGCCACGTTCTCGAACACCGTTCGCGCGTCGTCGAACACGTCGAGCCGCTGGGGCAGCAATCGCCACGCCACCTTCGGGCCCTCCGCGACGATCCGCCGCAGCAGGGTGGTCTTGCCCGCGCCGTTGCGTCCGGTGAGCGCGATCCGTTCCGGTCCGCTCACCCGCAGATCGACGACGGGACCGTTGGCCAGGCGCACCTGGTCGAGGGCGATCACGTCCTGCCCCGGGTACAGCCGGGTGCCGGGCAGTTCGATCCGGATCTCCCGGTCGGCGCGCACCGACTCCTCGGCCTGGTCGAGGGTTTCGCGAGCGGTGTCGAGTTTGTCGATGTGGGAGTTGCGCAGCTTGCCCGCCGACACCTCGGCGCTGCGTTTGCGGTTGCCCATCACGATCTTCGGCTCGCGCTTGGTGTCGAACATCTTCTGCCCGTAGCGCTTTCGGCGGTCGAGTTTGATCCTGGCCGCTTCCAGTTCACGTGCCTGTTTGCGGACGTCGCTGCGCGCGTCGCGCACGGCGGCGAGCGCGGCCTGCTGTTCGGCCTCGACGACGCGTTCGTAGTCGGTGAAGTTGCCGCCGAACGACCGGATTTCACCCGCCCGCAGTTCGGCGATACCGTCCATCCGGTCGAGCAGTTCGCGGTCGTGGCTGACCACGATCACCGTGCCGGTGAACTGGCGGATGACCGTGTAGAGCCGTGCCCGCGCGACCGAGTCGAGGTTGTTGGTCGGTTCGTCGAGCAGCAGCACATCCGGTTCGCGCAGCAGTTCGGCGACCAGTCCGAGCAGCACCGTCTCCCCGCCGGAGAGGGTGTCGAGGGTGCGGTCGAGGTCGGCGACGGATCCGGCCACGTAGTCGAGGCCGAGTTTGCCGAGCAGCGCGATGGCCTCGTCCTCCACCTGCCACTGGTTGCCGACGGTGTCGAAGTCGGCGGCATCGGCCGTGCCGTGCTCGATGCGGTGCAGTGCCGCCCGCAGCGTGTCGATCCCGAGCACGGCATCGACGCGCTGACCGGTGCGCATGCCGAGATCCTGACGCAGATACCCGAGATCACCCGGCACGGTGATCGATCCGCGCATGGGGCGCAGTTCACCGGCGATCAGCCGCAGCAACGTGGACTTCCCGGCGCCGTTGGCACCGACCAGACCGATCTGGCCGGGTCCCATGGTGGCATCGAGGCCGTCGAAGACGACGGTGCCGTCGGGCCAGTGGAAAGTGAGATCGGAAAAAGACAGCGTAGACATGCGGACCACCTCGAGGTGCGACGGATACGCGGTGCGCACAGTGCGGACCGCCCGAAAGCGCTACCTCAAGAAATCAACGCATGACTCCGATCGTCGGGAACAAGACCCTTCATTGATAACACCGGTCCCCCGGACCACGCCACCCTATTTTTTCCGCGCGTGAGCCCGCTCACCTGCATACCCTCGCTGCGCGACAGGTCACTATCGTGAAAGACGAACGCGGACAGAGGGGGTCGTGAATGAAGGCCGACGTGGTCGTCCTCGGCGGCGGGTACGCCGGGATCAGCGCCGCCAAGCGCCTGGCCCGTCACCCGGGCGTCCAGGTGACGCTGCTGAATCCGCGCACCGACTTCGTGGAACGCATCCGGTTGCACCAGTACATCGCGGGCACACACCGAGCCCATCGGCCCCTGCGCAGCGTCCTGCCCGACTCCGTACGCATCGTCACCGCCACCGCACAGGTCATCGACGCCCGGCACCACTACGTGCGGACCGATTCCGGCGACGAGATCGGCTACGACCACCTCGTCTACGCCCCGGGCAGCCACACCGACGACACCTGTATCGCGGGTGCGGCCGAGCACGCCGTCTCGCTCGGCACCCGCGCGGAAGCCGACCACGCCCGCCTGCGCCTGGCCGACCTGCCCGCCGGCGCCACGGTGACCGTGATCGGTGGCGGCCTCACCGGCATCGAAACCGCCGCCGAACTCGCCGAAAGCGGTGCTGTGCGGGTGCGATTGGTGACCGGCGAACTGGGCCACAGCCTGTCCGCACGAGGGCGGGTCCGCGCGCGTACCGTCTTGGCGGCACTCGGGGTGACGGTGGTCGACCAGGTGGCCGTCGCGGCGATCGCCCAGGACAAGATCACCCTCGCCGACGGCACGGTCCTCGACACCGACCTCGCGATCACCAGCACCGCCTTCGCGCCCTCGGACCTGGCCCGGGCGAGCGGGCTGGAAGTGGACGCGGCCGGGGCCATGCTCGTCGACGACACCCTGGTCAGCACAACGAGTCCGAACATCGTCGGCGCCGGTGACGCGGTCGCCCTCGGCACGAACCCGTTGCGGATGAGCTGTCAGGCCGCGGTGCCCTGCGGCGTGCACGCCGCCGAGACCGTGCTGCGAGTCCTCGCAGGACGTGAGCCGAAACCCTTGCGCCGCAAGTACATCGGCCAGTCCGTGAGCCTGGGGCGCCGCGACGCGCTCATCCAGTTCTCCGACCTCACCGACCGCCCGCTGCCCGCGGTCCTCACCGGCCGCACGGCCGCTCTGCTGAAGGAACAGGTCTGCCGTGCGACGCTGCGCGGTGGGCAGCTCGGGCCGCTGCGGACGAGCTGGACATGGTGACACCGGACGGGCGATCGACAACCGGCGGGCGAGCAGCGCCCACCGTCAGTGGAAGGTGACAGATGTGTTGACCACAGTGCGCGCGGCCAAACAGGCCGACGTGGGGGCGCTGGCCGAAACCTTGGCCTCGGCGTTCCAGCACGACCCGGTGATGAGCTGGATCCTGCCGGACCCGCAGCGCCGGGCGACCGGTCTGCCCTGGTTCTTCGGTGCGATGGCCAGGCACTACTTCGTTCCGCTCGGCGCCTGCGAACTCGCGACCCGACCCGACGGCACCATCGGCGGTGCGACCCTGTGGGCACCGCCGGGACCATACGGTTCCTTCGGCGCCGACCTGCGGGCCATGCCCGGGCTGTGGCGGGCGTTCGGCCGCCGGATCCTGGCGGGCAAGACGGTCGGCGACCTGCTGAAGAAGCACCATCCGAGCCGACCGCACTGGTACCTGTCGGTGATCGGCACCGCCCCCGACGTGCGGGGCGGCGGCTACGGCGGGGCGCTGCTGCGCTCACGCCTCGACCGCTGCGACGCCGAGGGCACCGCCGCCTACCTCGAATCGAGCAACCCCGACAACATCGCCTACTACGAACGTTTCGGCTTCGTCGTCACCGGCGAACTGCACCTGCCCGACGGGCCGTCGGTGTGGCCGATGTGGCGCGAACCTAGAGCTTGACGATCGAGGTCAGCGGGTAGTCACCCTGATGCTCGCGGCCCTTCAGGAACTCCAGTTCCAGCACGACCGCCGCCGCGACCACCTCGGCACCGACCTCGGTGAACAGGCCCGCCGCCGCGGCGAGGGTGCCGCCGGTGGCGAGGACGTCGTCGAGCAGCAGGATGCGCTTGCCCGCGAGCTCCACCCCGTCGGCGGGGATCTCCAGTGCGGCGCTGCCGTATTCGAGCTGGTATTCGCGCGAGACGACCGGCGGGGGCAGCTTGCCGCCTTTGCGGATGGCCAGCACACCCGTGCCGAGGGTGGCGGCCACTCCGGCGCCGAGCAGGAAGCCGCGCGCGTCCACCCCGGCGACCAGGTCCACGTCGGTGGCGACGGCGGCGAAGCAGTCGATGACCGCGCGGAAGCCCTCGGCATCGGCGAAGACGGGGGTGAGATCGGCGAAACGCACGCCGGGGGTGGGGAAGTCGTCGTGCCAGCGGGTGAGCCGGGCGACCGCGTCGGCGGCCTTACCGGTCCGCATCCCGGCCTGATCGGCGGATTCGACCACCGCGTGCTTACTCATCGCCACCTCTGTCTCACGTCCACGACTCACCGCTGCAACACCCAGCGATCCATATTCCACCCGGTGCCCGCCTGCGTCGGCCCGGGGATCCCGTTCTGCATGCCGTTACCGAACGCGATGGTGCGCGGAGTGGCGAACAACGGGATGCTCGGCAGCTGCGCCCACAGCAGGTTCTCGGCCTCGGTCAGCAGATTCAGCGTCGCGGTCGAATCGGTCTCGCCCGCAAGCTGATCGGTGATGGCATCGTAGCGAGCGTTCCCGAAACCTCCCGCATCGAGCCCGTTACCCGCCCGCAAAGCGGCGAACGCGGCGACACCGGTCGCCGATCCGGCCGGTCCCGGCACCGCCGCCGTGCTGCCGAGCACCGCGTCCACCGCGCCCTCGCCGAGCTTGGCCGGCGTGAAATCCGGTGCGCCCGCGTCGACGACGGTGATGCCGGCCCCACGGCAGGATTCCGCGATCATCGCCACGGTCTTCGCCCGGCGGGCATCGGGGGTCAGGTAGCCGATCCGGATGGTCGGCTGGGCGGTACCCGCCGAGGCGAGTGTCGCTGTGGCACCGGGGATATCGGTGCCACGATAGCGGTCGCCGGACCCGGACACGGCGTCGTAGTACAGCGAATCCTGTTGCACCACCCGCGAATTCAATGTTCCCGAGCCGAGGCCACGTGGGGGTACCTCACCGGCCTTGCCGAGGGTGTCGAACAGGGCCTGGCGCGGGACACACTGGGCGAAAGCACGCCGCGTCTCCACCCGGGCGAACACCCCGCCCGTGCCGAGCACCAACTGTTCGGCGCCGCGGCCGGGGACGGTCTGCTCGTCGAATCCCTCCAGGGCCAGGTCGGTCACCGAGCCCGCGCCGAGGTCGACCACGCCGAGTGCGTTCTCCTCGGCCTTGGCCGCGTAGTCGGTGCCCTTGGGCCACACCACGATGCGGCTGGTCTCGGGTGCCGATCCCCACCACTTCTCGTTGGCGACGAGCACCAAACCGTCGGCCGCGGTGAAGGATTCGATGCGGTACGGACCCGACGACGGGAACCTGGTGAGATCCAGTTCGCCCGGTGCCATGGTCCAGCCCGAGTTCCAGAAGTCGGCGATCCGGCCGATCACCGCACCGTCACCGGACTGCAGCGCGTCGACCACGTTCGGTACACCGACCGCCTGGGCCACCACGTGGGCCGGCATCAGCTCGGCGGCGGTGAACAGTGTGCGCCACGGCAGATAGTGCCTGCCGGGACGGAACACCACGGTGGCGTCCTTGGACCCCGGCTGGCAGTCCACCCGCTCGATGTCGTCGTAGCCGTCGGTGCTCGCGGCGTCGAACATCGGTGCCTGGCCGCGGTCACCGGGCCGGGTGAACCGGCCCGACCGGGCCGACCAGGCGAGCACCAGATCGTCACAGGACGTCGCGACCCCGTCGGAGTACACCCCGTCGGGATGGAGCCGGTACTGCACGGTCTGGGTCTCGCCCGGCACCTCCTTGGCGGTGCCCGCATCGGTATCGGCCACCTGCTGACCATCGGGTCCGGTGTAGAAGAACCCGGTGAGCACGCGCCCGAACACCGCCGCCGCGCCGCTGCTCGCGCCGAGGGTGCTGCCACCGTTGTAGCTGGCGACCGCCGCGTCGACGGCGTAACCGATCGAGGGCACCTGGTTCTTGGTCGAACACCCGGTCACCAGACCGGCGCCGACGCCTGCCGCGGCGAGGACGGTGATCAGCCGAATCGTGCTACGTCGCATGATGAGACCCCTGCTCGTGCCGTCAGTGCCTGCCCTTGTGCCGCTTTCCGCTCGGCCGCGCGCCGGGCCTGGGCGCACCGGCGTCGGTGGGCCGGGGACCGCGCGCCGCGCGGGCTCCCGCCGTCACCGGCACACGCGCGGTGCCGCCACCGGCGCGCTTGTCGAGCACCTTCTTGGTGTGCGCGGCGACCGGGCCCCAGCGTTCCTTGATCGACACCAGCACGGGAACGGCGAGGAAGATCGAGGAGTAGGCGCCGACGATCATGCCGACCAGCTGCACCAGCGCGAGGTCCTTCAGCGTGCCGACACCGAGCATCCACACCGCGATCACCAACATGCCGATGATCGGCAGGATGCCGATGACGGTGGTGCTGATCGAGCGCATCAGGGTCTGGTTGGCGGCCAGGTTGGCCTGTTCGGCGTAGGTGCGCTTGTGCAGGTGCAGGACGCCGCGGGTGTTCTCCTCGACCTTGTCGAAGACGACCACGTTGTCGTAGAGCACGTAACCGAGGATCGTGAGCAGACCGATCACCGCGGCCGGGGTCACCTCGAACCCGACCAGCGAATAGATGCCCGCCGTCACGATGAGGTTGAAGAACAGCGACACGATCGCCGCGATCGACATGTCGCGTTCGAAGCGGATGGCGATGTAGACCATCGTCAGCGCCACGAACACCAGCAGCGCGATCAGCGCCTTCTGGGTGATCTGGCCACCCCAGGTCTCGCTGATCTCGGCGATGCTGATGGCTTCGGGGCCGACGGAGGTCTTGGACTCCTTCTCCAGCATCGCGCGCAGCGCGGTCGTCAGCTGGCCGGTCTGGTCCCCGTCGAGGGTCTCCGAGCGCACCTGGATGGTGGCGGCGGAACCGGAACCGACCTCCTGCACTGTCACCGGGCCGTGGCCGAGGGTCTGTGCGTAGGTGTCCTCCACGTCCTGGGTGCTGACGTTCGCCAGCGCCGGCACCTGGATGCGCGAGCCGCCCTCGAAGTCGATACCGAGGGTGAAACCGCGCACCGCGATGCTCAGGATCGAGATCAGCAGCAGCACCGCCGACATCGTGTAGAAGAACTTGCGCCTGCTGACGATCGGGAAGCCACCGGTGCCGGTGTAGAGCCGCTCGAAGAAGCCGTGCTGCGGCGACGCGGTCGGCTCTGCCTTGTCCAGGTTCAGCGATTCAGTCGTCGGATCGGCATTTCTCATCGTGACATCTCCTTCGGCCGGACCTGGCCCGCGCCACGTTCCCTGGCGATCTGCTGCACCGAACCCAAGCCGTTCACCGACGGTTTCGCCCAGAACGGCGAGCGCGCGGCGAGCATCAGCAGCGGGGCGGTGACCAGGTAGAGCACGATCACGTCGAGCACGGTGGTGACACCGAGGGTGAACGCGAAGCCCTTCACCTGGCCGGCGGCGAGCAGGTACAGCACGACCGAGGCGATCAGGCTGACCGTCTTACCCGAGAGGTTGGTCCGCTGGGCGCGGGCCCAGCCGCGCGGCACGGCCGAACGGAAGCTGCGGCCCTCGCGCATCTCGTCCTTGATGCGTTCGAAGAACACGACGAACGAGTCGGCGGTCAGACCGATACCGATGATCAGACCGGCGATACCGGCCAGGTCGAGGGTGAACCCGATCCAGCGCCCGAGCAGCACGATGATGCCGTACACGGCGAAACCGGCGGCGATCAGCGAGAACCCGGCGAGGAAGCCGAGCATCCGGTACACGAACAGGCAGTACAGCAGCACCGCGAGCAGACCGACCGCACCGGCGAGCAGACCGGCCTTGAGCGCGGCCAGACCGAGCGTGGCCGACACCGTTTCCGCCTCGGAGGTAGTGAACGACAGTGGCAGCGATCCGTACTTGAGGGTGTTGGCCAGCTCGCTCGCGCTGTCGGCGGTGAAGCTGCCCGAGATGGAGGTGCTGCCGCCGAGTTGCGGGCCCTGCTGCACCTGCGGGGCGCTCACGACCTTCGAGTCGAGCACGAACGCGACCCGCTTGTTGACGTACTCGCCGGTGAGCGCGGCCCAGGCGTCCGTTCCGGTGGACCGGAACTCGAGGTTCACCTCGTGGCGAGCCTGCTGGGCGTTGAAGCCGGAGGTGGCGTCGGCGATCTCCTGGCCGTCGATGCGGCTCGGGCCGAGCAGGAACACCTCGGTGCCGTCCTGCGAGCAGGTGACCAGCGGCAGAGCCGGGTCGTCGTTGCCGGCGAGCGGATCGGGCTTGGTGCAGTCCATGCTCATGATCGCGACTTGCTGCATGTTCTGGTCGGTGCTCTGCCGCAGCGCCTTGGCGTCGGCGATCTCCTTGGCCTGCTGCTGGGCGGGCGTGAGATCGGCGGGTGGCGGGGTCGGCGTCGGCGGAGCCTGGGCCGGGAACACCCGCGACTGCGGCGCCGGGGTGGTCGCCTCGGGTGCGGGGGTCGCCGGGTCGCCGGTCGCGGGCGCGTTCGGATCGCCGGTCGCGGGAGCCTGACCCGGTGCGGGCGCGTTCGGGTCGGCGGACGGGGCACCGGGCACCGGCTGCTGCGGTGCGGCGCCACCGGTCTGCGGCTGGGTCGCGCCGAGCACCGGACGGATGTAGAGCTTGGCGGTGGTGGCCAGGGCGCGCGCCTGCTGGCTTTCCTCACCCGGCACCGTGATCACGAGGTTGGTGCCGTCGATGACCACCTCGGAGCCCGAGACGCCGAGACCGTTCACACGGTTCTCGATGATCTCCTGCGCCTTCTGCAGGCTTTCGCGGCTCGGCTCGTTGCCGTCGGGGGTACGCGCGGTCAGCGTGACGCGGGTGCCGCCCTGCAGGTCGATACCGAGCTTGGGCGTGGGCGAATGGTCACCGGTGAAGAACACCAGCGCGTAGATCACGGCCAGCAGCGCGGCGTAGACGCCGAGCAACCGGAACGGATGCGCCGATCCTTGGGAAGGTGGCACAGCAGGTCATCTCCTAGGCGGAAGTCGAGGCCGAATCGATGGGCACAACAGTGCCCGGCCGGGCGCGCTCGTACGTCGCCCGGCGGGGGGAAGGGAACTGCTCAGGAGTCCTTGGTCAGCCGGGTCTCGGTCTGATCGACGGCCTCTTCGACGGGGGCGTCGGTCGCGTCGGCGGTCTCGGCGGCCACCGGCTCCTCGATACGCACCTCGCGGATGGCCTGACGCAGCCAGGTGGTGACGACGTCCTCGGCGATCTCCAGGTCGACGGTCGAATCGTCGATATCGACGACGGTGCCGTACAGGCCCGACGTGGTGACCACCTGGTCACCGACCTTCAGGCTCTCCTGCATGCTCGCGACCTTCTCGGCCTCCCGCTTCTGTTTACGGATACCGAAGAACATCGGCACGAGCAGGGCCAGGATCAGCAGCGGAAACAGGAAGTCCATCGTCGAAGTCAGTCCCTAGTCAGTGGTGGACGGTGCAGGTACGCCTGACAGTCTGCCAGTTCCCCGCCGCGCCGACACACCGGACACCGCCGCGCGCGGCGAAACCCCGGTCACGCACCGCGCCCGTAGGTGTAGTCGTCGAGCGGGAAACCGACCGCCTCGCGGTGCGCCGACAGCGTGCTGGTGGGGCGCAGCAGCGCGGCCTCACCGTGCTGGTTGAAGTAGTAGCTGCGCGCACCGGAGCAGTCGCCGCCGTAGAACACCGACGAATCGAGGTCGGCGGTCACCCGGTCGAGGAAGCGGGCGTTGGCCTCCTCGGTGACCTCGAAGGTGTGTGCCCCGCGTCGGAACAGCTCGGTGAACAGCCTGCCCATGTGCTTCATCTGGGTCTCGATGGTGGTGAAGTACGACAGCCCGCTGTAGGAATAGGGGCTGTTCAGCGAAAGGAAGTTCGGGAACTTCGGCACCGTGATGCCCTCGTAGGCCTGAAAGCGATTGTCACGCCAGAACTTTCCGAGATTTCGCCCGTCGCGCCCGATCACCTCGATGGCGGGGAAGTTCGCGTCCCACAGGTTGAAGCCGGTCGCCAGGACCAACGTGTCGACAACCGTCTTGTGCCCGTCGGCGGTGACGATGCCGTCGGGTTCGACGTGGTCGATCGACTCGGTTTCCAGGCGCACGTGCGGCTGGTTGAAGGTCATGAAATAGGCATTGGAGAAGGTCGGCCGCTTGCAGCCGAAGTCGTAGTGCGGGGTGAGCTTGGCTCGGGTGTCCGCGTCGCGTACCTGGGCGAACAGGTGTGCCTTGGCCAGCAGGGCGGCGGCGGTGTTGAGCGGTTTGGCCTGCTTGTAGTGCAGCACCCCCACCAGCATGATCGCCTCGAGCAGTGCGGTGTTGGCCAGCCGCGCCGCCTTCTGGGTGAGCGGGACCGCCGCGAACGCACGCTGGACCACGGCGGGAATCGGGCCGTCGATCTTGGGAACCACCCAGATGGGGGTGCGCTGGAAAACCGTCAGTGACGCCACCTTCGCGGCCAGCTCGGGGACCAGTTGCACCGCCGTGGCACCGGTGCCGATCACGGCGGCGCGACGGTCGGTGAGGTCGTAACCGTCGTCCCAGTCGGTGGAGTGGATGATCTTGCCCGCGAAGGACTCGATGCCCGGGAACGGTGGCGTGTAGGGCTGGGACAGGAAGCCGGTGGCGGTGATCAGATAGCGCGCGGTGAGGGGTTCGCCGCCCGCGATGTTCACCACCCATTGCTCGTTGTCGTCGTCCCAGCGCGCGCTCTGCACCTCGGTGCCGAACCGCATCCGCCCGCGCAGCCCGTATTTGTCGGCGACGTGCTCGGCGTATTTCTTCAGCTCGGCACCGGGCGCGAACAACCTGCTCCAGTACGGATTGGGTTCGAACGAATAGGAGTAGGTGACCGAGGCGATGTCCACCGCGAGACCCGGATACCGGTTCACATGCCAGGTACCGCCGAGGTCGTCCTCGCGTTCGAGAACCACGAAATCGCGCAGCCCGAGCCGGTCGAGTTCGATGGCGGCACCCATGCCGCCGAAACCCGCCCCGATGATGACCGCATCCCGCTGAGGCGCCACGTCGAACCTCCACACACCGATGTATGTGTTACAGCATGACACATAATTCCGTGGCCCGCGACCGGCCGCTTCGCCGGTGTACAGTCGCGATGCGCTGCCGTCGAAAACCTCTGGGATAGAAGGGCACTCCTGACACAATGACCGCTGTGACGCCCGACGATGTGAGCCGCACCCACTTCGCCATGCCCACCCTCGGCCATCGTGGCTACCATGCCGACGAGGTCGACGCTTTCCTGGAGAAGGTGTCGGCGACCCTGCACGGACACGGTGGTCTCACCGCCGACGACGTCCGCCATGTCCATTTCGGCGCGCCCCGTTTCGGTGGTCGCGGTTACCAGGCCGACCAGGTCGATGATTTTCTCGACCGGGTCAGGACCGAGCTCGAACACCGGCAGAAGGGCGCCTCCCCCGTGCCCGCGCCCCGCCCCGGGGAGGAGATCGCCGCGATGCTCACCCCCGACGACGTGCACCGCATGCGGTTCAGCCAGTCCGCGGTCGGCCGTCGCGGCTATCACGAGGAGGAGGTCGACGCCTTCCTCGACCTGGTCGCGGCCACCCTGGCTCACAACGGCCCCGGCAGCCTCACCGCCGCAGACGTGCGCGGTGTCCGGTTCACCGACAGCCGTCTCGGCACACGTGGTTACTCCCGCGAAGAGGTCGACGCCTTCGTCGACCTGGTCATCGCCGCACTGGAAAACCTCGAACGGTCACATTAACCCTGGATACTGTGCAGTTCCGCTTCTCTGAGATCGTCCGGGAAGACGTAGCGGCGGAAGGCCCAGAACCGGAACGCCATGGCCAGCAGCACGCCGAGGATCTGGCCGGAGATGAAGTTCGCGACCATCTGCACCATCGGATCAACGTGCGGCACACGCAGATTCAGCACGTACAGCGACAGCGCCTGCGGGATCATGGTGACCACGATGCCCAGCGCGCTGACCGTGAAGAACAGGGCCGCCTCGTGGCTGCGCTGCCTGCCGCCACGGGTGCGGAAGGACCATTCGCGGTTGAGGATGTAGGAGGCGATGGTCGCGATCAACGCGCCGAGCAGACGCGCGGTGAGCGGCTTGTCGCCGAGCACGGTGAGTTTCACCGCGTAGACCACGCCGGTGTCGATGAACCAGGTGACGGCGCCGACCATGGCGAACTTCAGCAGCTCCCGGTGCTGGAGCAACAGGGAGCGTAACGGTTCGGGGACGCGTTGGACCACCGCATGGACTGCCACCCAGCCGACATTAGACGACGTATCGGCGACGCGCCCGTCCGGTGGCCGCCGTTACCGGTCGAACAGGTCGAGGCTCGGTTGTGGTTCGCGCCCACGCACTTCGATGGCGCCGAACACCAGATCCGGTGGTGGCACCAGACCAAGATGCTCCCAGGCGGCGGCCGTGGCGACCCGTCCGCGCGGGGTGCGGGCGACGAGTCCGGCGCGCACCAGGAACGGTTCGCACACCTCTTCCACCGTGGCGGCTTCCTCGCCGACGGCGACCGCCAGCGTGGACACCCCGACCGGTCCGCCGCCGAAACCGCGGACCAGCGCGCCGAGCACGGCCCGGTCGAGCCGGTCGAGGCCGAGTACGTCGACGTCGTAGACCTCGAGCGCGGACTGGGCGATCTCACGGGTGATGAGGCCGTCGGCGCGGACCTCGGCGAAGTCGCGCACCCGGCGCAGCAGCCGGTTGGCGATGCGCGGCGTGCCTCGGGAGCGGCCCGCGACCTCGGCGGCGGCGTCGTGTTCGATGTGGACACCGAGGATGCGGGCCGAGCGCAGCAGGATCTGCAGCAGTTCGTCGGTGTCGTAGAAGTCCATGTGGCCGGTGAAGCCGAACCGGTCGCGCAGCGGGCCGGTGAGCGCGCCCGACCGGGTGGTCGCCCCGACCAGGGTGAACGGTGCGATGTCGAGCGGGATGGAGGTGGCGCCGGGACCTTTGCCGACCACCACGTCGACCCGGAAGTCCTCCATGGCCAGGTACAGCATTTCCTCGGCGGGCCGCGCCATGCGGTGGATCTCGTCGATGAACAGGACATCGCCTTCGACCAGGTTCGACAGCATGGCGGCCAGGTCGCCCGCGCGTTCCAGGGCGGGCCCGGAGGTGATGCGCAGGGCGGTGCCGAGTTCGCCGGCGATGATCATCGCCATGCTGGTCTTGCCGAGTCCGGGCGGGCCGGACAGCAGGACATGGTCCGGGGTGGCGCCGCGTTGCCGGGCGCCGCGCAGGACGAGGGCGAGCTGTTCGCGCACGCGTGGCTGGCCGATGAAGTCGTCGAGCGAGGTGGGGCGCAGGCCGGTCTCGGTGTCGCCGTCGGTGCTGAGATACCGGGCGGCGAGGGCGGATTCGTCGGTGTCGAACTCGTCGTCCATGGGTTACCTGTTCTTGCCGAGCAGACCGAGGGCGGCACGCAGGGCCACGGAGGTGGTGGCGGCGGGCTGGTCGGCCAGGACGGTGTCGACGGCCTGTTCGGCCTGCTTGGCCGGGAAGCCGAGGCCGATGAGCGCTTCGACGACCTGCTCGCGGACCGGGGTGACCGGGGTTTCGGCGCCGGGCGGTCCGGCCGGGACAGGCACCAGGTTCACCTTGTCGCGCAGTTCCACGACCATGCGTTCGGCGCCGCGCTTACCGATGCCGGGCACCCGGGTGAGGGCGGCGACGTTGCTCTCCGCCAAGGCTTTTCGCAGCGCCTCGGGTTCGAGGACGGCCAGGACCGCCATGGCCAGGCGTGGGCCGACACCGGACACGGTCTGCAGGAGGCCGAACAGGTCGCGGGCTTCGGTGTCGGCGAACCCGAACAGCGTCATCGAGTCCTCGCGCACGATCATGGCCGTGTAGAGGCGGGTTTCCTCGCCTCGGGTGAGGCTGGCGAGGGTGGCGGGGGTGGCGTTGAGGCGGTACCCGACGCCCGCGGCTTCGATCACCACATGGTCGAGCGCGATCTCGAGGACCTCACCGCGTACCGACGCGATCACCCGCGTACCACCTTCCGTTGTTCGGCGAGCCGTTGTTCGTAGCGGCGACGCACCTCGTCGGCCTTCGCCTGTGCGGCCGCCATCCGGTCGAGCAGCGGCGCCCGCCAACAATGACAGATCGCCAGGGCGAGCGCATCGGCGGCATCGGCCGGTTTCGGTGCGACCTGCAGGCCGAGGATTCTGGTCACCATGGCGGTGACCTGCGCTTTGTCGGCCGAACCGTTGCCCGTGACAGCCGCTTTCACCTCGCTGGGGGTATGGAACGCCACCCGGATGCCTCGCCGCGCCGCCGCCAGCGCGATCACCCCACCGGCCTGCGCGGTTCCCATCGCGGTGCGCACGTTGTGCTGCGCGAACACCCGCTCGATCGCCACCGCCTCGGGTCGATGGGTGTCCATCCACTCCTCGGCGGCATCGGCCACCGCCATCAACCGCAGAGCCAGCTCGCTCTCCGGCGGTGTCCGTACGACGCCCACGTCGAGGGCCACGACCTTACGGCCGGGACCGCTGTCCACCATGCTGAGCCCGCACCGGGTGAGCCCGGGATCGACGCCCATCACCCGCACCGGCAGCCCCTTCGAAGACACGAACAGTTGTTCGAAAGTCTAAAGCATTGCAGCACACCGTCCGACCAGCGACACGAGGGCCGGTCGCCGCCTTCAGGGGAGGCCGAGTAATGCGGGCTCGCTCGCCCGTTCGGCCCAGATGCGCTTCGGTTCGTGTAGGAGTTTGCGCTCGGTCAGGTCGAGCATGCCGCTCAGGTACGACACGGTGGCGGCGAGTTCGCCGTCGTCGCGGCGCAGTTCGTGTTCGACCCGGTAGGTCTTGCCGGTCCCCCACTCCCAGCGGCAGTCGACCTCGACGGTGTCGCCGGCGCGCAGCTCGCGCAGGTAGCGCACGGTGAGTTCGAGGTTCACCGGCCCGATGCCGTCGGCCAGCATGTCGGGTACCGACACACCGGCCGCGCCTACACACGCGAACCGTGCGTGGTCGGCGAACTGCTGATAGGCCGCACCCGTCACGTGTTGTTGCAGATCCAGATCGGAGACTCGCACCGGGATCCGAACCCGAAACGGCAGAGCATTTTCCGTCATGCGCGCCAGTGTGGCAGCGGGTTCCGACACGTTCCGGCCGTCAGCCCGCGCGGTCCATCCGCAGGAACTCGGTGATGCGCAGGACGGCGGGCGGTCGGGTTACATCCGTCGGCAGGATCCGGGAGGCTTCCTCGCGGTCGATCACGCGCGGGGCGGTGAGATCCACTTCGGTGCCGTCGACGCGCAGGCGGGCGCTGCCCGCGGCGAGGACATTGCGGACCCAGTCCGAACGGGAGCCGTAGACCAGGACGAACAGGTATCCGCCTTCGATCGGATGGGCGTCGAGCGGGGTGCGGTGGGTGACTCCGGATACGCGGCCGGTGTGGATGAGCACCGGCCATTTGCCGCTCGCGAGTGCTCGCGGGTTGAACACCCGCTTGTTCACCCGACCCCACCATCTCGGCATCGGCATCAGCGGCCTCCTTCACTCGTTCTTACACATGTAAGGCTGACTTACGGCTGTAAGATTGTCAATATGTCGACTCCCTCCACACGCCGACCGCTGAGCCGCGAACGGATACTGGAAGGCGCGATCCGGGTGGCCGACCGCGGCGGCGTCGAGGCGATCACCATGCGCCGGATCGCACAGGAACTCGGGGTGGAGGCGATGTCGCTGTATCACCACCTACCGAACAAGGACGCGGTTCTCGACGGGGTGGTCGACGCCGTCTTCGCCGCGATCGACCTACCGAGCGGGGACTTCGAGGATTGGCGAGCGGCGATCCGTTCGCGCGCGCATTCCGCCCGCGCGGTGCTGTCCCGGCACAGCTGGGCACTCGGACTCATGGATTCGCGGCGCAACCCGGGCCCGGCGACCCTGCGGCACCACGACGCCGTCCTCGGCATCCTGCGGCGAGCGGGCTTCTCGCTCCCGATGGCGGCCCACGCGATCTCGCTTCTCGACAGCTACGTCGACGGGTACGTGCTGCAGGAGGCGAACCTGCCGATCACCAACCCCGACGACCTGGAGGACGTGGCGGGCGGCATCCTCGACCAGTTGCCGACCGCGGAACTGCCCTACCTCACCGAGATGATCGTCGACCACGCCCTGCGACCCGGTTACGACCACACCGCCGAATTCGACTACGGCCTCGACCTGATCCTCGACGGCCTCGAATCACGTCGAGTCACGCAGTAGACCCAGCTTGCCTGCGGCACAGAGATATTCACGTACAGCGCAGTGCACCCCGGTGGTACCCACGGAGGCCCGCACTCAGCTGGTCGACAGAGCCGCGGCGAATTCGGTGAGCGCGCGGTCGTCGAACAGCACGAAGCGCACCTCGTCGACGGCCGTGTCGGCGGCGCGCACCGTTTCCACGGCAATGCGGGCGCCGTCGTCCATCGGCCAGCCGTAGATGCCGGTGGAGATCGCCGGGAACGCCACCGTGCGAGCACCCAATTCGTCTGCCACCCGCAGGGATTCGCGGTAACAGGAAGCCAGCAGGGCCGAGCGGTCCTCGGTCGCCGACCAGACCGGGCCGACAGTGTGGATCACCCAGCGGGCGGGCAGCCGTCCTGCTGTCGTGGCCACCGCCTGCCCCGTCGGCAGGCCCTTGCCGTACCGGGAGGCACGCAGGTCGCGGCACGCCGACAGGATTTCGGGCCCACCTTTGCGGTGGATCGCGCCGTCGACTCCCCCACCGCCCAGCAGCGAGGAGTTCGCGGCGTTCACGACCGCGTCCACGTGCTGTTCGGTGATGTCGCCGCGTACCGCCTCGATCCGAGTCATACCGACATTGTGCTGGTCACGCGAATATCCCCGCTACCTCATCGGGGGCGGCGTACCGTCGAGGTCGACCTGTTGTCCGAGGCGTTCGAGCGAGGGAGAACCGCGTCATGCCGATGCCGACCGGCGAGATCGTACCGACCGAAGACGGCCGCGACCTGGTGATCACCCGGTCACTGGCCTTACCGATCGAACAGGTGTGGGGACGGTTGACCGATCCCGACCTGACCGCCGGCTGGTACGGCACCTGGGAGGGGGAACCGGGCGCCGGGAACATGATCCAGGTGCAGTTGCGGTTCGAGGACGGGCAGCCCTGGACCGAGATGCGCATCGACGACTGCACCCCGCCGGTGCGGCTGGCCGTGTCCTCGGCCGACCAGATCGGGCTGTGGCGCATGGAGGTGACCCTGCTCGACACCGGCACCGCCACCCAGGTGCGGCTGGTCCACCACCTCACCTCGGAGTACCAGCTGGCCGAGACCTCGCAGATCGGCCCGGGCTGGGAGTACTACGCGGACATGTTCGTCGCCGCCTGCACCAACACCGAACGACCCGACTTCGCCGACTACTACCCGGCGCTGGCCGACCACTACCGGGAGTAGAGACACGAACCGCCCCAGCCGAATTCACGGCCGGGGCGGTACACGGGGGAAGATCTACTCGTCGTCGAGCTCGGCGGCGACCTCGTCGGAGATGTCGACGTTGGTGTACACGTTCTGCACGTCGTCGCTGTCTTCGAGGGCGTCGATCAGCTTGAGCACCTTGCGCGCACCCTCGGCGTCGACCGCCACCGACACCGACGCCTGGAAACCGGATTCGGCCGAGTCGTAGTCGATGCCCTTGTCCTGCAGCGCGGTTCGCACAGCGATCAGATCGCCGGGCTCGCTGATGATCTCGAAGGCGTCGCCGTGGTCGTTGACCTCTTCGGCGCCGGCGTCGAGGACCGCGTCGAGGACGTCGTCCTCGGTGAGGCCGTTCTTCTCGAGGGTCACCACACCCTTGCGGGCGAACAGGTAGGACACCGAACCCGGGTCGGCCATGTTGCCACCGTTGCGGGTCATCGCGACGCGCACCTCACCGGCGGCGCGGTTGCGGTTGTCGGTGAGGCACTCGATCAGCACGGCGACACCGTTGGGCCCGTAGCCCTCGTACATGATGGTCTGCCAGTCGGCGCCGCCGGCTTCCTCGCCGCCGCCACGCTTGCGGGCGCGCTCGATGTTGTCGTTGGGGACCGACGACTTCTTGGCCTTCTGGATGGCGTCGTACAGCGTCGGGTTGCCCGCCGGGTCACTGCCACCCGTGCGAGCCGCCACCTCGATGTTCTTGATCAGCTTGGCGAAGAGTTTGCCGCGCTTGGCGTCGATTCCCGCCTTCTTGTGCTTGGTGGTGGCCCATTTGGAGTGGCCGCTCATGCCCTACTTCCTTCAGGTCGGTTGCGCGTCTGCCCGGGCGGACAAGCTCGAACCAGCCTACTCGTGCCCGCCACGCCGGTGGACGCGGAGGTTCACCCTGCCTTGCGCACGAGGTCGACGAACAGCTCGTGCACCCGAAGATCACCCGTGACCTCGGGATGGAACGAGGTCGCCACGACATTGCCCTGCCTGGCGGCCACGATCCGGCCCTGTGCCGGGCCGTGCGGCACCCGCGCCAGTACCTCGACGCCGTCACCGACTCGCTCCACCCACGGCGCGCGGATGAACACCGCGCGCACGGGCGTGTCGAGGCCGCTGAAGTCGAGGTCGGTCTCGAACGAGTCGACCTGGCGACCGAAAGCGTTGCGGCGCACCGTCATATCGATGCCGGACAGGTGCTGGGCGTCGGGCCGGGTGTCGAGCACCTCGGAGGCGAGCAGGATCATGCCCGCGCACGACCCGAACGCGGGCAGCCCGTCGCGCAGCCGCGCGCGCAACGGTTCGAGCAGGTCGAAGGCCTGCAGCAGCTTGGAGATGGCGGTCGACTCGCCGCCGGGCAGCACCAGCCCGTCGACGGCGGCCAGCTCGGACTCGCGGCGCACCAGCACCGGTGCGGCGCCGCAGTGGCGCAGCGCGGCAACGTGTTCGCGCACGTCACCCTGGAGTGCGAGGACACCGATCGTCGGCGTGGATGTTGCGTTCACAGCCGCTGAGCTTACGAGCCCGGCCGGTGTGGGCGCGCTCACGCCTCGCGCGGCGTGCGGATGAGGCCTTCCTGCACGACGGCGGCGACCAGGTTGCCCTCGCGATCCCAGATCCGGCCGCCGGTGAGGGCGCGGCCGAAGCCCGCCGAGGGCGAAGACTGGTCGTAGAGCAGCCATTCGTCGGCGCGGAACGGGCGAAGGAACCACATGGCGTGGTCGAGGGACGCGTCCTGGGTCGGCACGCCGGGGTGGGTCACCTTCGACGAGCCGAGCAGCGTCATATCGCTCATGTAGGCGAGGGTGCAGACGTGGAACATCGGGTCGTCGGGCAACGCGTGCCGGTAGCGGAACCACACCTGCTGCGGGGAGACGGTGCCTTCCCGGCGGGCGACCTGGTCCTGCGGGACCGTGCGGATGTCCCAGTGCTCCCATTCGCGCATGGCCCACAACCGTTCCGGGCTCAGCGTGGTCTTGGCGTCGGGCAGGTTCTCGGGACCCTCGACCACAGGCATCACGTCCTGGTGCTCGGGGCCCACATCGCCGCGGTGGAAGGAGGCGGCCATGGTGAAGATCGCCTCGCCGTCCTGGATGCCGGTGACGCGGCGGGTGCAGAACGAGCGCCCCTCGCGGATGCGTTCCACCTGGTAGATGGTTGGCTCTTCCGGGTTGCCCGGGCGCAGGAAGTACCCGTGTAGCGAATGCACCTGGTAGGCGGGGTCGACGGTGCGCACCGCCGAGACCAGCGCCCGGCCCGCGACCTGACCGCCGAAGGTCCGCGTCAGCTGGGATTCCGTGGCCGCCCCGCGGAAGATGTCGCGTTCCAGCCGCTCGACCTCGAGCGCCTCTTCGATTGTCGCCATGCGGACGAGATTATCGCTAGGCGGACCGCACGGTTTGTCCGGCTCGGCGGCGCGCGGCGGGAATTTGCTGAAATGGGGTGGTGCCGTCGTTCACCCCCGTCTCCCCCACCACCCTGGCCCGCCTGGTCGCCGAGCGGGTCTCCGAGCTGCCCGGTCGCCGGGTGATTGCCGTCGACGCCGCCGATGCCGCCGAACCGGTCGCGTTCGCCCAGTTGGTCGCCGACACACTGAACGGGCAGGGCCGGTCGGCCGAGCTGGTGTCACTGCACGCCTTCGTCCGGCCCGCATCGCTGCGGATGGAGTACGGCCGAACCGACGAATGGTCTTATCGCACAGCATGGTTCGACTACGACGCGATACGCCGGGAGATTCTGGTTCCGCTACGGACCGTAGGGCGCTGGCTGCCCGCGCTCTGGGACGAGGCGGGCGACCGGTCGGCGCGGGCGGGCATCCGGACAGCTCCGGCCGATCTGGTGCTGATCGTGGCGGGCCCGATGCTGCTCGGCCGCGGACTCGACGTCGACCTGTCCGTACGGCTCGAGCTCAGCGAGCGGGCGGCACTGCGCCGCACCCCACCCGAGCACCAGTGGACCCTGCCCGCGTTGCGCGACCACGACGCCGAACATCCCGAGACCGCCACCTGGACAGTGCGCTGGGATCATCCGGACCGCGCGGCCCTGCGCACCGGCTGAAAACAGGCGAAAGCCCCGGCCGCAACGCGACCGGGGCTGCACGCGGCGCTATCAGGCGCAGGCGACCGACTGCTGGCCGAGGTTGGTGAGCATGGTGCAGGCCCACGACTTCTGGACCTTCCACTTGCCGTCCTCGGCGACGAACGGCACGTCGACCACATTGGTCTGGCCGTTGACGGTGAAGTTCGCCTTGGCGTTCACGCTGTCACCGAAGGAGGTCACCTCGGTGACCTGCACCTGGGCACCGGCATCGCGGGCGGCGACGGCCAGGCGGTTCGGCAGCTCGGGGTCGGCCTCGCCGCCCTGCACGAAGTCCAGCTTCTGCTCGTTGGGCACCGAGGGGTCCAGCGCGGTGTTGAGCTGGGCGTTGAGCTCTTCCACCGTCGGCACGGGGGGCAGGTCCGCGGCAGCGGCCGTGGTCGTGGCCGGAGCACTGGTCGTGGACTTGGCGGCGGGCTTGTCGCCCTTGTCGTCACTGCACGCACTCATTCCCAATGCGGCGACCACGGCCAGGCCTGCGATCGCCACACGTCCGGTCCTACGAAGCTTCATCCACTCGTCCTTTGCGTCGGGTCAACGGTTTTCGCCCTGTGGGCGCCAACGGCACGGTACCGGCGCCACACGACGCGGGCCACGGTGCCTCGGCCAGGACGCTACCCAGCGTTTTTGAGGAAAGTCTGAGACGTGCCGTACCGCGCCTGTGAAGGCCCCTTTCAGCGGAGGGCGAGCATCGCGTCGACGAGGCGGGCGTGGGTGTCGGCATCGACGGCGGCGATGAGCCCGTGCGGGGCGGAATGTAGTGGTTGACCTGCGATTCCGGTGACGACGCAGCCCGCCGCGCGGCAGATTTCCACCGCGCTGGTGAAGTGGACGTTGTCGCGCAGGTCGCCGCCGGTGACATAGGCGGCGCGTCTGCCCGCGGCGACCCAGACCAGGGCGAGCGAGGTGGACAGCACGCGCGGGTGGAAGTCGGCGGCGACGCTGTCGAGCAGGCGGGTGGGTCTGGACCACGGCAGCGGGTTGTCGAGGTCGATGTCGATCAGGCGGGTGGCCGCGTCGGGGCGCAGGACGGTGTCGGAGCCGTCGTGGCGGCGGTACGCTGTCTCGCCCGAGGTCCAGAACACCTCGCCGGTGAACGGGGCGCCGACGGCCGCGGCGCGAACGGTGGCCCCGATGCGCAAGGCGACGTTCACCGCGACGAGCTGTGTGCCGACCGCGAAGTTCCTTGTGCCGCAGAGCGGGTCGACGAACCAGGTGCGGTCGCTGCCCGGCGATCCCGTGGTGCCGGACTCCTCGGCGACGAACCGGTCGTGCGGACGGGCCGCGGTGAGGATCTCGAGGATCGCGCGTTCGGCGGCCAGGTCGGTCTGGGTGGCGAAGTCGTCGCCCTCTTTGGCGTAGCGGGTGACGGGTGCGTGGAACGACGACCGGATCACCTGTGACGCGAGTTCTGTTGCGTGGATTGCGATTTCGACATCGGAGTGGTGCACCGTTCTCAGGTTACGGAGTGCGGTGACGCCCGGGGCGGGTTCAGCGCGCCAGGTACACCGCGAGCCCGAGTCCGAGCACGCCGACGGTCACGCGCAACAGGTTCGGCGGGATCACCTTCACCACCGGCGGACCGCACCACCCACCGACGAGCGCCCCCATCGCCAGCCCGAGCGCCGCGAACCAGTGCACCGGTCCGAACATCGCGAAGCCGAGAGCCGCGACCAGATTGGCGATGCCGAGCAGGAAGCTCTTGAGAACCGATGCGCTCCACACGGATTCGGAGGTGCACAGCAGCATCATCGACAGGTAGATCACGCCCGCACCGGCCCCGAAGTACCCGCCGTACACCGAGATCAGCAGAATCCCCAGCGGCACGATCCACGGCGCGCTGAGCTCCCCCACATGCTTGCGAACAACCGGCTGCACCAGCAACGCGATCGACGCCGCCGCGACCAGGAACGGCACCACCACCTCGAAGGTCCCCTCGGGCGCCACCAACAACGCCAGCGCACCGAGCAACCCGCCCAGCGCCGACAACCCCGCCCACCACACGAGCGTGCGCCCCCGCCCCGTGAGTTCGCGCCCCGAATTGGCGGTAGCCCCCACCCCCACGGCCACCATCGCCACGGTATTGGTCACATTCGCCGTCACCGGCGGCAACCCCACAGCCAGCAACGCCGGATAAGAAACGATCGACGCCATCCCGGTGACGAACCCGATCAACCCGGTGAAGAATCCCGCGACGACCAGCAAGAAGAAGTCGAGCACGGTCACGTACCGACTGTACGGTACGCCCAATCGGCAGTGCCTCACGGGCGATCGCTGGGCCCTTGCGTGCACCCTGGACTTCCGAATACGTTCCGAATACGATGGATACATGCGCACGTCAGGCCTACCCGCCCGGACCCGACGCTCCTCGGACCTGAGCAAACACTCCGCCGAGGTCTTCGCCGAGGCCGAGAACCATCCCGTCACGGTGACCCGCCGCGACGGCGAGGCGCTGGTGCTGATGTCGCAGCGCGAGGCAGAGGGGCGCGCGCGCCTGCTCGAGTTCGCCGCGCAACTCATCACCGTCACCCTCGATGACAACGGCTCGCTCGCCGAGCGCATGTCCAAGGCATTCCCATGGATGCTCGCGCTGTCACCCACCGACCGAGACACCTGCGCACAGGACCTCGTGGACGCCGCCCGCGCATCGTTCTCCACCGACCAGCCGCATCTCGCGATCGCCGAACTGACCTCCTGGAAGGAGACGGCATCCGCGATCGCCGCCGGATTGGGCAGTACGGACCTGGAGTGGCTGGACGGCGACGACACGGTCGAGCGTCCATAGTGGCGGCCGCCAAGAAGGGCGAGTTGGTCCCACGCCCCGCACGAAAGACCGAGTACGAGATCCGCTTCGCCACCGCAGACGCTCAGAAGGGCTGGCGGGATCTGGTCGCGACCATCCGCAACCCGATGGCGGAAGCATGGGCCTTCCACTCGCGCACGCCGCTGTCCACGACACCGACCAACTACCCCCTCCGCGGCGAGCTGGGCACGATCTCACGCGGTGGAGCGCGGCACGAACGCTGGCAGCACAAGCCGACAGCAAAAGGCACCGCGCGCATCTGGTTCTACGTCCATGAGCACACCGTCTTCCTGGAACAGGTGCACACCAGCCACCCGAACGAAACGAAGTAGGCGTCGTTCTACGCGAATGGTGGGCGGCGCGTGATGCGCCGCCCACCGGGTTTGCTTGTGCCCGAAGGGATTACCAGCCGCGCTCGGCGAGGCGGTGGGGCTGGGGGATTTCTTCGACGTTGATGCCGACCATGGCTTCGCCCAGGCCGCGGGAGACCTTGGCCAGGACGTCGGGGTCGTCGTAGAAGGTGGTGGCCTTGACGATGGCGGCGGCGCGCTGTTCGGGGTTGCCGGACTTGAAGATGCCGGAGCCGACGAAGACGCCTTCGGCGCCGAGCTGCATCATCATGGCGGCGTCGGCGGGGGTGGCGATGCCGCCCGCGGTGAACATGACGACGGGCAGCTTGCCGGTCTGGGCGACCTCGCGGACCAGCTCGTAGGGGGCCTGGAGTTCCTTGGCGGCGACGAAGAGCTCGTCTTCGGACAGGGAGGTCAGGCGGCGGATCTCGGCGCGGATGGTGCGCATGTGGGTGGTGGCGTTGGAGACGTCACCGGTGCCCGCCTCACCCTTGGAGCGGATCATGGCCGCGCCCTCGGTGATGCGGCGCAGGGCCTCGCCCAGGTTGGTGGCGCCACAGACGAAGGGGACGGTGAAGTTCCACTTGTCGATGTGGTTGGCGTAGTCGGCGGGGGTGAGGACCTCGGACTCGTCGATGTAGTCCACGCCGAGGCTCTGCAGGATCTGCGCCTCGACGAAGTGGCCGATGCGGGCCTTGGCCATCACGGGGATGGAGACCGCGGAGATGATGCCGTCGATCATGTCCGGGTCGCTCATCCGCGACACGCCACCCTGGGCGCGGATGTCGGCGGGCACCCGCTCGAGCGCCATGACCGCGACGGCGCCCGCGTCCTCGGCGATCTTGGCCTGCTCCGGGGTGACCACATCCATGATCACACCGCCCTTGAGCATCTCGGCCATGCCGCGCTTCACGCGGGCGGTGCCGACGGTTGATGTGGTCTCGGGCGTAGTCACGGCATTCTCCTGGGTCATGTGCACCTAACGGGCAGACTGTGTGGTCTCCTGCGATTCTAGGTGGCCGCCGAATCAGGGTTCATAGCCAGTCGGAGCCCACTGGACTGGTCGCGACCTGGGCCGATACCGCCGACCGCCGCATCTGGACCGACTGCGGACCGCGCGGCGTGAGGCGACACACACGGTCCGAATCAGCGAATGGACCGGACCACCGGTTCGGTGTCGTCGGCGGCGGCGCCGATCGCCTCGGCGAGCAACTCGTCGAGGTGGTACGGGTACACCGCCTCGCCGGTGGCGTCGAGGGCGCGGATGTCGGCGGGCGTGCACCAGCGGTGGTCGGTGATGGTGCGCCGTTCCAGCGCGGTGAGGTCGGCGGGCCGCCAGGCGAAATTGGGGGCGCGCAGGACGAAGAACAGTTCTTCGGAGCGGATGAGTTCACCGTTGAACGGGAACACCGCGACCCGCCGCCACAGCGGACCACGCAACGCGGCCGGGTCGATCCGCTGCCCGGTCTCCTCGTACACCTCGCGCACCGCCGTTTCGCGCAGGGTCTCCCCCGGTTCCACGCCACCACCGACGGTGAACCAGAACGCTACCTCGGGAACCATCGGGTCGTGCCCGCGCAGCAGCAGCACCCGGTCCTGTTCGTCGAGCAGCACCACGCGCGCCGAGGTGCGGGTGGTGTGCACCTCGAGCCCGGTGGACGCGGCCGGTGTCGCGCGTTCGGTGATCTCGAAATAGGTCGGCAGCGGCGCGGTACCGCCGAGGTGCAGCCAGCGCACCGGCCGACGGGTGCGCAGGGCGAGGGTGTCGCGCACGGCGTCGTTGTGGAACCGGCGCGCGATGAGCACCCTGGCCTCGGCGTCGGCCAGTTCGGCGACGAGCTGGGGTCGCAGCTGACCGATGTCGATCGTCGACAGCGCGGCCGAGAGCTGGTTCTCGATGGTCTCGCGATCGCCCCGATCGGCGCGTTCGGCCCAGTCGGCCAGGGCGGCGAGCTGCCCGGCCCGCTCGGATCGCAGCGGGTCGGTACTCGCCGGGCCCGCGATGGCCATGGCGACCGCGCGCGCGACCACCGCACGCCGGGCCAGTGCCGCGTCGAGGGCCTGCCAGGACCGGTCCGAGCGCACGTGCAGCCGGTCGAGCCGGTTGGCGGTGGACGCCGCCCACACACCGAGCGCGAGCACGAACAGCGCGATCAGGCCGAGAACGAGGATCGCGGTCGCGGAGAAGGTGATCATCCGGCGGCCCGCACCCCGTTGTCGCCGACGGTGACGGTCTCGTACACGCGCAGGATCTGTTCGGCCACCACCGGCCAGTCGTAGGCGGCGACCACCTGGGTGGCGGTGCGCACCAACCGGTCGCGGGTGTCGTCGTCGGTGAGCAGGGTGTCGATGGCCTCGGCCAGTGCCACCGCGTCACCCACGGGGGTGAGCAGACCGGCGCTGCCGTCGCGCAGTACGCGGCGGAAGGCGTCGAGTTCGCTGGCCACGACCGGTGTGCCCGCCGCCATGGCCTCGATGAGGATGATGCCGAAGCTCTCCCCGCCCAGGTTCGGTGCCACGTACACGTCGGCGCTGCGCAGCGCGGCGGCCTTCTCGGCGTCGGAGACCTGACCGAGGAAACGCAGGTGCCCGGCGTGGGGGCCCGCCTCGCGGCGCAACCTGTCCTCGTCACCACGCCCGACGATCAGGATCTCGACGCCGGGATGGCGTTCGACGAGCGCGGGCAGGGCGGCGAGCAGCACGTCCATGCCCTTGCGCGGTTCGTCGTAGCGGCCCAGGAACAGCACTGTCCTGCCCGCGCGCGGGTAGCCGTCGAGCAGCGGGCCGCGCGCGAACGCCGACACATCGACCCCGTTGGGGATCTCCACCGCATCCGACCCGAGCGCCTCCACCTGCCAGCGCCTGGCCAGCTCCGACACGGCGATCCGCCCGCTGATCTTCTCGTGGTACGGGCGGAGCACACCCTGAAAAGTGCTGAGCACCAACGACTTCGTGGTCGAGGTGTGGAAGGTGGCCACGATGGGGCCCTCGGCGATCTTGAGCGCGAGCATCGACAGACTCGGTGCGTTGGGTTCGTGGATGTGCAGCACGTCGAAGTCGTTGCTGTCGATCCAGCGGCGGATGCGCGTGTAGGCCATGGGTCCGAACGACAGTCGCGCCACCGACCCGTTGTAGGGGATGGCGACGGCGCGACCGGCCGAGACGACGAAGTCGGGCAGCGGCGTGTCGTCGGAGGCGGGGGCGAGCACGCTCACCCGGTGCCCACGCTCGATGAACACCCGTGCCAGCTCGACCACGTGCGCCTGCACGCCGCCGGGCACGTCGAAGGAGTACGGGCAGACCATGCCGATCCTCACCGCACGTCACCTGCCTTGGCCGCGGCGATCCTGGCCAGTCGTTCCGGTGACAGATCGGCTTCCCACAGGGGCTGGAGCATGTGCCAGTCGGCCGGGTGCCGGGCGATATTCGCCGCGAACTCGTCGGCGAGCAGCTGGGTCGTCGCGGCCACGCCACCCGAGACGTCCAGCGGCGCACCGGCTTTCAAACCCCACCCTTCGGTGCCGTCGGCCTCGGTGGTGAACCAGGCGTGCACCGGCATCAGCGCGGCGCCGGTCTCGATGGCGAGTTTGGCCGCACCCGCGGGCATCCAGGTGCGTTCGCCGAAGAAGTTCACCGGCACACCGCGGCCGGTGAGGTCGCGTTCACCCATCAGGCACACGATCCGGTTCTGCCGCAACCGTTCGGTCAGCGGCACGAACGGTGGCTGTTCTCCGCCGGTCAGCGGAAACACCTCGAAGCCGAGGCTCTCGCGGTAGGCCACGAACCGTTCGAACAGCGATTCGGGCTTCAGCCGTTCGGCGACGGTGGTGAAGGTGTCGTAGTGCTGGACCAGCCACACCCCGGCCATGTCCCAGTTGCCGGAATGCGGCAGGACGAAGATGACGCCGCGTCCGGCTTCGAGGCCGGCGTCGACGTTTTCCAGGCCGTGGACGTAGTAGTCGATGGTGCTGTGGTCCATGCTCGGCAGCCGGAACGCCTCACGCCAGTACCGGGCGTAGGAACGCATGCTCGCCCGCATCAGGTCGTCGGGAACCTCCGCCGGTGCTACCCCGAGCACCCGGGCCAGGTTTCGGCGCAGCTGCCGCGGTCCGCCGTCCTTGGCCGCACGGTCGGCGCCGAAGTCGAAAGCCTTGCGCACCAAGGATTCCGGCGCCGAACGGACCAGACGCCACCCCGCCGCGTAGCCCCAGTCGCTGAGCCGTTCGCTGATGGTCACGACGCCGTCTCCCCTGCCTGTTGTTGCGGCGCGGGCGGGATCACCGTGCGCGCGCCCGGCGAGTTGCGCACCGCGAGCACCCGCTGGAACACGGTGACGGTGCTGAGCACCGCCAGCACCCACATGGCCACGTACACCGCCCAGGTGAGCCAGCCGATGCCCCAGTGTCCGCCGATTCCGGTGAGCCCGGCGCCGACGAGCACGATCACCAGCCGGTCCGGCCGTTCGATGATCCCGCCGTCGGCCGACAGCCCACTGGCCTCGGCCCGCGCCTTGGCGTACGAGATCACCTGCGAGGTGACCAGCACGATCAGCGTGGCGACGAACAGCTGCTTGCTGTGCTCGTGGTAGACCGCCCACCAGGCCAGACCGGCGAAGATCGCGCCGTCGGCCACCCGGTCACAGGTGGCGTCGAGGACCGCGCCGTACTTCGTGCCGCCGCCGCGGGCGCGCGCCATCGCACCGTCGAGCATGTCGAACATGACGAACAACCAGATGACCATCGTTCCCCAGAACAGGTGACCGCTGGGAAACAGCGTCACCGCCGCGACGATCGTCGCGGCGGTGCCGATGAGGGTCATCGTGTCGGGGGTGAGCCCGGTCTTGACGAGCGCTTTGCCCAGCGGCGCAGTCGCTTTGGCAAACGTCTGCCGCCCGAAGAAGCTGAGCACGGTGTCCTATTCCTCCTGCGCCTTGCGGGGCACCCGCACCCGATCGGCTGCGATGTGCGCGGCTTCGCGATGATCACACATCTACGCCTCCCATGCCTCCGCCAGCAATTGCCGCGTCTCACGCAACAACTGAGGCATCACCTTCACCCCGCCGACCACGGTGATGAAGTTCGCATCCCCACCCCAGCGCGGAACGATGTGCTGGTGCAGGTGGTCGGCGAGCGAACCACCGGCCACCCCGCCCAGGTTGAGTCCCACATTGAATCCGGCGGGCCGGGAGACCCGTTTCATCACGCGGATGGCCTGCTGGGTGAACGACATCAGTTCCGCGCTCTCGGCGGGCGTGAGGTCCTCCAGGTCGGCTACCCGGCGGTACGGCACCACCATCATGTGCCCTGGGTTGTACGGGTACAAGTTGAGCACGGCGTACACCTGCTCACCGCGCGCGATGATGAGCCCGTCCTCGTCCGACATCTTGGGGATGTCGGTGAACGGGTGCCCGGTGGCGTCCTTCGGCTTCACCTCGCCGGTGATGTAGGACATCCGATACGGCGTCCAGATCCGCTGCAACCGGTCGGGCCTGCCCGCCCCGGCGTCGACGATGGAGCCCGCCGACGCCTCGGCCTGTTCGCTCATGAGCTCGCCTTGACGATCTCGAAGCCCTCCGCGGTCGGTGAGGCGTTCTCCCGGTTGCCGACCCAGGCCACGATGGTGGCCACCGCGTCGTCGACGGGCACACCGTTCACCTGGGTGCCGTCGCGGAACCGGAAGCTCACCGCGCCGGACTCCACGTCGCGGGCGCCGGCCAGCAGCATGAAGGGCACCTTCTGCGCGGTCTGGTTGAAGATCTTCTTCTGCATGCGGTCGTCGCTGCGGTCCACCTGGGCACGCACACCGGCGTCGGTCAGCCGCTCGATCACCGAATCCAGGTGCGGCACAAAGTTTTCCGCCACCGGAATGCCGACCACCTGCACCGGGGAGAGCCACGCGGGGAACGCACCGGCGTAGTGCTCGGTGAGCACACCGAAGAAGCGTTCGATGGAACCGAAGAGGGCACGGTGGATCATCACCGGGCGCTGCTTGGTGCCGTCGGAGGCGGTGTATTCGAGGTTGAAGCGTTCGGGCAGGTTGAAGTCGAGCTGGATGGTCGACATCTGCCAGGTGCGGCCGAGCGCGTCCTTGGCCTGCACGGAGATCTTCGGGCCGTAGAACGCGGCGCCACCCGGATCCGGGACCAGCTCGAGACCGGAGGCCGACGCCACCTTCGACAGGGTTTCGGTGGCCTCTTCCCACAGCTCGTCGGAGCCGACGAACTTCTTCGGGTCCTTGGTCGACAGCTCGAGGTAGAAGTCGTCGAGGCCGTAGTCCTTGAGCAGCGACAGCACGAAGTTCAAGGTGGTGGTGAGCTCGCCGTGCATCTGCTCTTTGGTGCAGTAGATGTGGGCGTCGTCCTGGGTCATGCCGCGCACCCGGGTCAGGCCGTGGATAACGCCGGACTTCTCGTAGCGGTACACCGACCCGAACTCGAACATCCGCAGCGGCAGTTCACGGTAGGAACGGCCACGCGCCCGGAAGATCAGGTTGTGCATCGGGCAGTTCATCGGCTTGACGTAGTAGTCCTGGCCGGGCTTGCGCACGGTGCCGTCGTCGTTGAGTTCGGCGTCCAGGTGCATGGCCGGGAACATGCCGTCGCGGTACCAGTCCAGGTGGCCGGAGGTCTCGAACAGCGCGCCCTTGGTGATGTGCGGGGTGTTGACGAACTCGTAGCCCGCGTCGATGTGGCGCTGACGCGAGTACTCCTCCATCTCCTTGCGGATGATGCCGCCCTTGGGATGGAACACCGGCAGGCCCGAGCCGAGCTCGTCGGGGAAGGAGAACAGGTCGAGCTCGAGGCCCAGCTTGCGGTGGTCCCGGCGCTCAGCCTCGGCCAGCAGGTGCAGGTATTCGTCCATCGCCTCGGTCGATTCCCAGGCGGTGCCGTAGATGCGCTGCAGGTCCTCACGGTCCTGGTCGCCACGCCAGTACGCGGCCGAGGAGCGGGTGAGCTTGAAGGCGGGGATGAACTTGGTGGTGGGGATATGCGGGCCGCGGCACAGGTCGCCCCACAGCTTCTCGCCGGTGCGCGGGTCGAGGTTGTCGTAGATGGTCAGCTCGTTGCCGCCGACCTCCATGATCTCCGGGTCGTCGATGCCGGACTTGTCGCTGATGAGTTCGAGCTTGAACGGCTCACCGGCCAGCTCGACGCGCGCGTCCTCCACCTCGACCACGCGGCGCGAAAAGCGTTGCGCGCCTTTGATGATCTTCTTCATCCGGGATTCCAGCTTGGCCAGATCCTCGGGGGTGAACGGCCGCTCGACGCGGAAGTCGTAGTAGAAGCCGTCCTTGATCGGCGGACCGATGCCCAGTTTGGCCTCGGGGAACTCCTGCTGCACAGCCTGGGCGAGCACATGCGCGGCCGAGTGCCGGATCACGCTTCGCCCGTCCTCGGTGTTCGCGGCTACGGGCTCGACTTCGGCGTCTTCTTCGGGAACCCAGGACAGGTCCTTGAGGGCACCCTCGGCGTCGCGCACGACGACGACGGAGTCGGGGCCCTTGGTCGGCAGACCCGCTTCCCGCACCGCCGCGCCCGCGGTAGTCCCGGCCGGCACGGTGACGAGCGCGACTGGGCTGATCGGTGCAGAGGTGGTCACGGGAATGCTCTCCTTGACGTCGCGTTCTGTGGGGCGGACCCCACAGCGGTGCGGGCCATCCCCGCACCGCGCCCAACTCTACTGGGGGTGGGATGGATCCCGGGGATCAGGCTTGCGACAGCAAGGCCGTGCGCTCGGCGGGTGGGCGTTTGGGGCAACTGGTGCACATGGTGCAGGTGGGGACCTCGTAGACCAGGCAGCACGAGATCCGCTTGACGAACGTGCGGTCGGCGAGGGTGACGAAGCGTGGGGCGGGTAGCCGGGAACCGACCTCGGCGGCGAGCTTTTCGCCCGCTGCCCGGGCGCCCGCGTCGAGGGCCCGGTTGCCGATGGCGTCGGTGACGATCGCCCACAGGGCGGGCACCGCCGCCCCGGAAACCGCCGCTACCTGCGGGATCACGACTGCCAGCGTCTCGCGCAAAGCGGCACCCACAGCGGTGTCGCCGGGGGACGGCCGTCGCACGGCCTCGCGGGTGTCGCCCGACGCGGCGGGAGCGAAGGCGCGGAACCGCACTCGCTCCACTCCCCCGTCCGGGCGGATCTCGCACTCGAAGTCGTCGAGGGCTGCCAGCGGGGCCGGATAACCCTTCGCGTAGGCGGAGGTGATGGGCTCGACCAGCGCCGAGGCGACCATGCACCACCACAGGGTGCCGCCGACGCGCCGGGTCTCGGTGCCCCACGAGCGGCTCATCTCGGTGATCCTGGCCGATATCCAGGCGGGATCGGTGAGCGCGCGGCCGGGGGCCGTGCTCACGACATCAGGGGACTGCGCAACCATGGCCAATCGACTCCGATCCACCCGCCGACCATCGAATATGTGCCGAGCAGCCACAACGTCACGACGACGAGGGCGAAGGTGGCGACCGCGCCGAGTGTCTTGATCACCCAGCCGCGTGAGGTGTACCAGTCCATGACGATCCGGTACTTGCCACGCACCCAGGTGAGGGTGTGGTGTGCCCACATGAACTCGGTTGCCAGGATGCCGAAGCCCGCGAACACGAGCGCCCAGCCAGGTCCCGGGTACGGGATCGTGACGATCCCGACGATCAGCACCAACCCACCGATCACGCCGACGGCGACGCGGTAGCCGGCGTTCAGGATAGGGCGGGCGGCAATGCCTTCCCGGAAGGCGCGCCCGCGATCCTTGATCGCGTCCCACCGTCCGGGCGAGCCGGAGGCGGTGGCCACGGTGTCGGATTCGGCGCGGTCGGCGGTCGGCTCGCTGGTCATTGTCTCAGCCTAACGAGCCGACCGCCGGCCGGTCACAAACCGACGCCGAGGTCACCGTCGATGGTCCGGACACCGTCGGCGGTCACCTCGAGCACCCGGGCACCGGCGATGTCGAAGAACAGCCCCGACACGACCAGCCCACGCTCCTCGACGGCACGCCGCACCGCGGGATGACGACGCAGCGTTTCGACCTGTACGGCCACGTTCACCATGCTGAGCTGGTCGACCTCGTCGAAGCCCGCCTCCCTGGCCGCCCGGACCACCGGATGACCCGCGCGGAACCGCTCCAGACTGGCCTCGGCGTGCGCGAGCCAGGAACTGAGCCCGCCCTCGGCGTCGGCGCCGGTATAGACCGCCTTCATCGCCCCGCAGGCGGAGTGCCCGCACACCACCACCGAGCGCACGGCGAGTTCGTCCAGTGCGAACGCCAGTGCCGCCTCGACGGAGTGGTCGCCGGTGATCGGCACCAGATTGCCCACGTTGCGCACGGTGAACAGGTCGCCGGGACCGCTGGAGGTGATCACGTTGGGCACGATCCGTGAATCGGCGCAGGTGAGGAAGAACGAGTCGGGGTCCTGCCGGTCGCGCAGCCCGTCCAGGTGCGGCCGCACCACGTGGGCGTGGCTGCGATGGAAGGCCGACACACCGGCCCGCAGCGCGTCGCCGCCGGAGGCGCGGTGGCGCCACGGTCCGAGGAACTCGTCCCACACCTGCCGCCCGAAGCCTCGGGCGGGCGGCGCCGCGTCGGCACCGGCCATCCGCGCACTGCCGATCTCCACGAAATCGACACGGCCGCCGGAACTTTCCAGCTGACGCTGCCAGTCCTCGATGGCCTCGAAGGCGGCGTGGTCGAGGAAGTCGACGGTCATCTCCACCGTCACCTCGGCACCGGCGGGCACCTTGGCCAGTTCGGAGGACAGCTTGGGCAGTGCGAGGAAGGTGCACGATCCGTCGATGCGGACCAGCCAGCGCGCCCCCACCGGCACCGCGCTCACCTGCACACGCACCACCCGCCACAGCAGCAGTGCGAAGGCGAGCCCGAGCCCGAGCAGCACGCCCTCCAGCAGGTTCAGGAATACGACGCCGAGCACCGTGACCAGGTAGATCAGCAGGTCACCGGTACGTTTGGCGGACCGGATGTGGGCGATCTTCACCAGCTGGATGCCGATCACGATGAGCAGACCGGCCAGCGCGGCCATCGGGATCTGCTCGACCAGCCCGACCAACGCCACGGAGAACACCAGCACCCAGACACCGTGCATGATCGCCGAGGCACGCGAGCGCGCGCCCGCGGCCACATTGGCCGAACTGCGCACGATCACACCGGTGATCGGCAGGCCGCCGGCCAGGCCCGAGAGCACGTTCGCCGAGCCCTGGCCGACGAGTTCACGGTCGAAATCGGTGCGCGGACCGGTGTGCATCTTGTCGACGGCGACCGCCGAGAGCAGGCTCTCCACGCTGGCGATGAGCGCGATGGTGAGCACCATCATGGCCACGCCCGCCCAGTTACCCGAGGGCAGCTGCGGCAGTTGCAGGGCGTCGAAGATCGAGCCGTCGAGGACGATGCGGTCGATGTCGGTAAACAGGAACGAGATCAGTGTGCCGACGACCACCGCGACGAGCGGGCCGGGCACCGCGCGCAAGGCCGGTGGGACGTACTTCCAGCCGAGCATCACCGCGATCACCACGGCACCGACGAGGGCGCCGCCGCCGTGCACGGACAGCAGCTGACCGGGCAGTTCGACGAGATTGCGCCATGCGCTGCTGTGCGAGGAACCGCCGAGCAGCACGTGGATCTGCTGCAGCGCGATGGTGATTCCGATACCCGCGAGCATGGCGTGTACCACGACGGGCGCCACGGCGAGGGCGGCGCGCGCGATCCGGCTCAGCCCGAACAGGATCTGCAGCACACCGGCGGCGGCGACGATGAAACAGGTTGTCCGCCAGCCGAACTGGGTAATCGATTCGGCAACGACGACGGTGAGTCCGGCGGCGGGACCACTGACCTGCAGGACCGAACCGCCGAGCGAACCGGCGACGATACCGCCGATCACGGCGGCAACGAGTCCGGCGGCGACCGGCGCGCCGGAGGCGACCGCGATGCCGAGCGACAACGGCAACGCGACCAGGAAGACGACAATGGAGGCGGGCAGATCGTGACGCACTATGTTCTGCAACCGCGATGGGCGGGACGGGTTTTCGGGTAGCGGCGCGACCTCGGGCTCGGGCGGAGCGAGATCTTGATCTACGGACATGTCTCTCCTTCGCGCAGGGAACCCCGGTGCGACGGCGAACCGGGAAGGAATGGCATCGGTGATCAATCTATTGGTAAAGATTTGGCAAAACCAGTGTGCCGCAACAACAGTGGGAGTGGCCATAAACTTGTCACCATCGTGTTGTGGCCCACAGCAATTCGCTATCGGTGAGCCGGGACACACCACCCCGCCGCCGTGACGCGCCGAATGGCCGTAACAGTATGCGGCAGCGCAGAATTCACAACATCCGAACCATTGACGGTAGCCATCATTCTCCTTCGCCGGAGCGGTGAGGCGTCCGGTTCATCGGTCGAACATGCACTGGCAACAGACACTGAGCTGCGAGAAGAGCCCTCGGAAACGGGCCGCGATCAATAGTAAAGACTTACCCAAGCTCGCGAAAAGGTTCTGACCCGAATTGCTACGTAACTGTGATGTGTGCCACAGATTGCAGTGGGTCTGCTGCCTCCCGCTGATGCCGCTGGCGGCTCTGTTGTTCACCGGGCTGTTCATGCTGGTCTCGCCGATTCGGGCACGCCGCACCGCCTGATCGAGGACTCACGATGGACAGGCGGGCGGCGACACCGCGCGATGACCTCAGCCGATCTGGACCACTCTGGCCCAAGCGGGCGGCCGGTCGGGCACGTAGTACGGATCGTTCTCCGACACAGCACGTTCCCGGCGGAACAGGCCGACGACGGTTCGGCAGGACGGGCGCGCCGACGGCCACGGTGTCTGGCCGTCGGTCAGTGCGACGAGGACGTCCGGTCGGGTGCGCAGGGCGCGGGTGAATCCGGTCCGCAGGTCGGTTCCGCCGCCTCCGATGAGGGTGATTCCCTCGGCGCGGCACACCGGGTCGGCGATGCGGGCGGCGGCGTCGCACGACCACACGGTGAGCAGGTCGTGGCGGCCACCGAGGGTGCGGGTGATCGCGGCGACTTCCAGTAGGGCACTGCCCAATTCGTCATCACTGACCGACCCCGACGTATCGATGATCACCCCCACCCGTGGCGGTGTCCGGCGCAGACTCGGCAGCACCACCCCCGGCAGGCTCGCCGCGCGCCTGGCCGGTCGCCCGTACCGGTAGTCGGCACCCGCGCCCGCCGCGGTCGCCGCCGAGCGCAGGGCCGCGCCGAGCAGATCACGCCACGGCTGCGGTGGGTGCAGCGCCTCCTTCGCCCAGCGCCGCCAGCCCGCGGGTGCGTCGCCTGGTCGGCCGATGATGGCCTGGGCGACGCGGAAGCGCACCGCGTCGCGTTCCTGGGTGTCGAGCCCGTCGGCGCCGTCGGGGCCGAGATCCCACGGGCGGTCCGCCCCGTCGGCACCGCTGCCGCAGTCGAGCCAGGCCATGTCCTCGGTGAGGCGACCGAGGCGGAACTGCCGCAGATATTCCTCCATCAGTTCACCCTCGGCCAACCCCAACCGTGCGGGCGTGACCGCGCCCTCGGGCACGACGAGGCCGTCGCCGAAGGCGTCGTCGTTGATCTCGGCGTCGGCGGCGATATTGCGGCGCAGTTGCTCGGCCGGTCCGTCCAGATTGTGTGCTAGGGCGAAGCGTTCGCCGCGCTCGTGGTGTTCGCGCAACAGGTGCGAGACCTCGTGAACCAACACTGAGGCCAGTTCCTCGACCGGTGTGCGGTCGACGAAAACCGGTGCGACATAACACCGCCAGTACCGGTCGACGCCCATCGTCGGCACCTGCCGTGATTCGACGAGGTGCAGGGCGAACAGCGCGGTCGCCAGGTAGGGCCGGGCCCGAACCGCGTGCAGGCGGGCGGCGTAGAGCTTGTCGATGTCGAAGCTCATCGGCTCACCTTCGCCGCGACGCGGGCGGCCGCCCGGTCCGCGCGTTGCGAGATCGACACCACGCCCGCGAGTTCCTCGATCGCGGCGGGCACCACCCAGTCGTCGCGGCGCAGGGTGGCCAGGGTGGTGGCGGGCACGACCACCAGGTCCGGGGCACCCGTCCGGACGGCCCGCACCAGCAGTGCCCAGGCCGCGTCCCATCGCGCCCGGTTCGGGTGGTTGCGGACGGCGGCGACGACGCCGTCCAGGACCACCTGGCGCAGATCGCCTCGCTCGGGCAGGTCGGCGGCCGCCGGGTCGGCGAGCAGGATTTCCGGGTCGGGCAGGTCCATCCGGTCCATGCTGGTGAGCAGTTCGAATCCGGGTCCGTCACCGACGGTGCCGCGGATCAGCTGTGCGAGGACCTCGCGGTCGGCGCCCGCTGCAGTGGCGAAGGCGATCAGCCGCATCGTCATCTCCCAGCTGCGCGGTGAGGCCCACGCCCCGCCCCGCCGTGTTTCGGTCGTCGGCAGCTGGTGTGCGAGGGCGGGGCGTGCGATGAGGAGCGCACAGACCGATCGGCGCGCGAAAGCGACTGCCTCCGAGAGCTTTTCGGGGGCAAGTCGCGGCAGCTCAGCCTTCGGCCAGGTGCCGCCGAGACCGCGTACGACCACCTCCGGGTCGTGGGTCCAGTGCAGATGTACGAAACGGTTGGCCAGTGGCGGGCTGAGTTCCCAGCCGTCGGCGGCGGACGACCTAGGGTTCGCCGCCGCGACGATGCGCACTCCCGGAGGCAGCCGCAACGCACCGACCCGCCGTTCGAGCACCAGCCGCAACAGCGCCGCTTGCACGGCCGGTGGGGCGGTGGACAATTCGTCCAGGAACAGCAGCCCGCGGCCGGCCTGTGCGAGCTGCACCGCCCAGTCCGGCGGTGCCATGGGTACACCGTCGACGGCCGGGTCGGCGCCGGGGATCGGCAGACCCGAGAAGTCCGACGGCTCGTGCACACTCGCGATGACGGTGGTGAGTGGCAGGTCGAGGGATTCGGCGAGCTGGGTGAGCGCGGCGGTCTTGCCGATCCCTGGTTCACCCCACAGCAGTACCGGCAGATCGGCGGCGACGGCCAGGGTGAGCGCCTCGAGTTGCCGATTGCGGCGTGGTTCGGTGGTGGTGCGGCCGAGCAGGTTCAGGAGTTCGTCGGCGACATCGAGTTGGGCGGTGTGCGGTCCGGGCGCGGTCGATTCAGCTCGGCGGTCGGTTGATGCCGGATCGGGCATCGGGGCCGGGAAGGTCGCGTCGTACTGCGTGGACAGATCGGAAAATTGCACAGTCATGAATCACCTTGGGGGTGTGAGAGTTCGGGTGCCTGACGGGTTCACTGCGCGCCGGTGAGCCCGGCGGCAGGGTCAGGAAAGGACGTGGCGGTTGTCGTGGCGGGCCAGGCGCTGGAGGAGCTTGCGGTCACGTCCGTGGCGCAGCCCTGCCCGTTGCAGGCGGTCGGCGAGGGTGCGCGGGGCGTCCTTGCCGAGACCCGCGAAGATCTCGGATCGATACAGGCCGTAGGTGATCCGGCGGCGTACCGCCCGGTCGATGGCGTCGCGCAACGGTCCGTCCCGCAGCACGGCACCCGGGCCGAGCAAATCCTCGACGACGGTCAGGGCTCCGGCGGTGTCGCCGTGGTCGAGACGTTCACGGACACCGTCGATCCAGTCGGGTCGGCGATGCGCCGCATCGATCACGCGCAGGCACGGCAGGGCGACACCGGTCAAAGCCACCAGGAGTTCCTCCCGCTCGACCTCGGCCGGGTCGTGGTCGAGCGCGCTGAGCGCCCCGTTCACCAAGCCGATCCGATGCGTCTCACCTCGGCATTCGACGAGGTGTGTTCGTGGGGGCGAGTTCCGCGTTCGGGTGGGCGACCGTTCCGCCGTCGGGTCGAGCGCCTCGGCGACCAGCGGGTGGAGTCGGTCGGCGGTGATGGCGCCGGCGCGCAGGAGGTCCAGGTCGGGAAGCGTCCAGGTGGCGGCATCGGGCAGGATCGGCAAGGCGGTCAGGCGACCGCGCGGGTGGTCCGTCACGATTCGCACGACCGGACCCCACCCCGGCGCCGGTTCTCCCGATGCTGCCGGTGCGGGTTCCACCTCCAGCACCACATGGCGTCGAGCACCGAATCGGACCAGTACCCGCTGGGACGACGCTCGTTCCGCGCCCGCGGAAACCGGCTGTGCCGAAGCCTTCTCGGCGTGTGACGCCATCGGCTGCTGCTCCGCGCGAAGCAGCCGGACTGCCTCGGCGGCCCACTGCTCGACCGCACAATTCGTCGGCACGGTTTCGATCAGCCCTCGATAGGCGGGCGAGGTCGCGCCGGCGGCGAATCTCGCCGCGACACCCGGATCACCCGGCGATGCTCCGCACCGCATCCCCAGTTCCCCGGCGCGGCGGGCGTCCCAGAGGTGGCGGTGCAGGTCGAGTCGGTAGCGCCGATTCGGTCGCGGGTGCGGGTGCAGGCTCGACCCGGTGTCGGAGCCGTCCCATATGGCGAGGCTGATGCGCTGACCTGCATCGGCCCATGCCGGTGCCGTCCGCACCACCAGATGCACGAATCCGTCTCGGCCATAGGATGTTTCGCTCGCGTATCGAGCCAATGCCAGCGTCAGGCCCGGCCGGAGCAATCCGTCGGGTGCGACTCTGGGCAGGTGCCAGCGCAGCAGATCCGGGGCCAGATATCGCAGGTCGGTACGCACCCGAGCGGCGAGTTCGCGGCCGTGTTTCCGGGCCAGCGCACGCAGATCGATATCGGCGTCGACGTGTGCCGCAGCGCAGGCCCCCGCCCAATCGCCGACACCGCGCCGAGCGGTGGCCGCATCGATCATCGTCGGTGGGACGGCGAACTCGCGCACACGTGACCAGAGGGCGAGGCGGGAATCGAGCGAACAGGAAGCCGGTTCCAGGACCGGCGAGGGGCTCAACGGCCCGGGCGCAGGACGCCCTTTCCACTTGTCGTCATCAGCCGAGTATGCACAATCGGCCGCCAGGCGACAAGCGGCAGCGGCGATCCCATCTCTCGGCGACCGCGGTGATCTGCCGGGGCGGCACCGCCCACGCCGACATGCTCGACGTCGTACTTCCCCGGACGTCGCGGCGGCCGGGACTACCCTCGAAAAATGGCCTCTACCTCGCACGACGAGCACGGATCCACGGCGCTCACCGTCGTCGGCGACCTGTGGTCACCAGCGTGTGCGGCGGTCCGGACATTCCTCAGCCGCAACGAAATCGCTTGCCGCTGGATCCAACCCGCCGACCCGGAGGCGCGGCGACTGCTGGCCGACCACGGGTTCGGCGCCGAGGACACGCCCGTCTTGATCGACTCCGCCGGGCGAGCCCTGCGACCGACGGACGAGGCACAGCTGGCGCGGTGGGTCGGGTTGCACACCGAACCCAGCTGCGGCAACTACGACCTGATGATCGTCGGCGGCGGCCCGGCAGGCATGGCGGCCGCCGTCTACGGCGCGTCGGAAGGGTTGCACACCGTCGCGCTCGAGCAGTGGGCGATCGGCGGACAGGCCGGGCTGAGCTCCCGGATCGAGAACTATCTCGGTTTCCCGGACGGCATTTCCGGCGCCCAGCTCACCGATCGGGCACGGCGTCAGGCGGGCAAGTTCGGCGCCGAGCTGGTGATCAGTTCCCGCGCCGAGCAACTCGACGTCGGTCCGAACGGCTTCACCGTGCGATGCACGGGTGGCCTCGAGGTGTCGGCGAAATCGGTGATCATCGCGACCGGCGCGACCTTCCGCACCCTCGACGCACCCGGCATCGACCGGTTCGCCGGACGCGGTGTGTACTACTTCTCGGCGCTCACCGAGGCACCGCTGTGCGCGGGGTCCGTGGTGTACATCGTCGGCGGTGCGAACTCGGCCGGGCAGGCGGCGATTTACTTCGCCGAGGGTGCGGCCCGGGTGATCATGCTGATCCGCGGCTCGTCGCCGGCCGCCGAGATGTCGGCCTATCTCATCGAGCAGATCGAGGCGAATCCACGCATCGAGGTCCGCCTCGACACCGAGATCGCGGCCGCCGCGGGCAACACCCATCTCGAACGCCTCACCCTGCGCACCCGCAGCACCGGCGCACTGGAAGAAGTCCCCGCCACCTGGCTGTTCGCCTTCATCGGCGCCGACCCCGCCACCACGTGGCTCGGCCCCGCGTTCGCCCGCGACGCCAAGGGCTACCTCCTCACCGGCCCCGACATCGCCACCGTCACCGGCGATTCCTCCCCGTGGCCCCTCTCCCGCGCACCTCTCCACCTGGAAACCACCGTCCCCGGCGTCTTCGCCGCAGGCGATGTCCGCGCCTTCACCGGACATCGGGTAGCCGCCGCTGTCGGCGAGGGTTCCATGGCCGTGATGCTCGTCCACAAGTATCTGCGCGACTGACGCGGAAGCCTCTTGACCGACCGGTCGGTCATTCCTACGCTGATGTCGAGCGATCGGAGGGGATCATGCGGGTATCGGTCGAGACCAGGTTCGGCACAGTGGCCGTGCATCTGAGTGGGCGCGATCCGGGTGGGCGGACGGGATTGCTTCTCCTGCATGCCAATCCGGGTGATCATCGTGATTTCGCCGCCGTCTTGCCCGCGTTGGGTGAGCAGTGGCCCGTGGCCGCGCTCGATTGGCCCGGATTCGGTGATTCGACGGTGTCCGACCCTGCGGCTCTGCGAACGCCGGTGCTGCCGATGATCGCGAGTCGCGTTCTCGAAGTACTGCGGGCCGAGCACGGTTTCGGGTCCGTCGTCGTGCTCGGTAACAGTGTCGGCGGGTATGCCGCCGCACGGCTGACCGAACGCGAACCCGAGCATGTGCGTGCCGCTGTGCTCGTGCAACCGGCCGGGTTCGTGCCCCATGGCCTTGTCGTGCGGGCGATGTCGCGGTTCATGTCGGCGCACGCTGTCGCCGCGCGCACGGTGGGGCCCGCCGCGCGCCTCTACCTCGGGCCGCCCGGTCGCGGGGCCGTGCGCCCGGTCCTCGAACGCGCCCGCCGGGTGCGCGACAAACCGCGGCGGCTGACGGTGTATCGCAGGCTCTGGGCGACCATCGCCGACCCCGATCTCCACCTGGCCGCGAACGGCCCGTTGCCGATCCAGGCCCCGGTTCAGGTGGTGTGGGGCCGCAACGATCCGATCAATCCGTGGGTGCTCAACCGGCGCGGTCTCGCGGCAGCTCTGCCGCACGCCGAGGTCGCGGTCCTTCCCACCCGGCACGAACCCTTCTGTGAGGCGCCACAGCTGTTCCTCGAGACGGTGACACCGTTTCTGCGTGCGCACAGCGAGGTGAACCGATGAGATCTCCGGAGCCCGGGCGTCGCGCCCTGCTGGACGCGGGCCGCGCTCTGCTCGGCAGCGAGAACCTGAGCAAGGTGTCGGTCAACGCCATCACGGCCGGGGCGGGCATGGCCAAAGGCAGCTTCTACCAGCACTGGCCCAGCCGCGAGGAGTACCTCCTCGCCCTGCACCGCGAGTTCCACGACACCCTCTTCGCCCGTGTGCGGGCCGCCATCGCCGACCTCCCACCCGGCGCCGAACGCCTGCGCACCGGCATCGATGTCTATCTGGACGGTTGCCTGGCCGACCCGGCCACCAAAGCCCTGCTGGTCCAGGCGCGTACCGATGCGGGCCTGGGCGGCGAAGTCGCCCACCGCAACGCCCTGGCCGCCGACATCGCCACCGAGGACCTGACCGCGATCGGCTGGACCGACCCCCACCCCGTCGCCGTCCTCCTCATCGCCGCGATCGCCGAAACCGCCCTCCTGGAACTCGACGCCACCGCCCCGCGCCCCGATCTGCGCTCGGCGCTGCTCGAGCTGGCTCGGCGCTGACACACAGCGCTCCCGGAATTCCGATCTGAAATGAAACTGTGCCTGAAAGTGTCGACGTAACCGGCGGCGGGTGGCGAGAATTGGTCACGACGGGTCGGCACGGTTCGGCGCGTCGCGAATACCCTTCGGCAACAGAGGAATTGGTCGATGAACAGGTTGTCGAGATTCAGTGTGGTGGCGTCGGCCGTCGCGGTTGTGGCAGTCGGGTCCCCGGCGGTCGGTGTCGCGCGGGCGGAAACGCCTGGCACGCAAACCTGTACTCCGTATACGGCGATTCTGGCGCCGGGGACCTGGGAGACGACGCCGGACGCCGATCCCGAGGTGCCCGTCGGGATGCTGCGGCCGGTCGGTGAGGGCCTGCGACAGCGGTTCGGCCGTGACATCACGGTGCTCTATGTCCCTTATGCCGCAAGCGCTTTCGATCTGGGCTTGAGCTACGCGGAATCGCTGAGCACCTTGGAATCCCGTTTGGACCGTATGCTGCGCGGCCTGTGCGACTCGACGAGGGTCGTCCTGGCCGGTTACAGCCAGGGCGCGGACGGTGTCGGTGATCTCGCGACCGCGATCGGCCACGGTGACGGTCCCATCGAGGCCGATCGAGTGGCCGGTGTCGGGCTACTCGCCGACCCGCATCGCGATCCGGATACCACGCTCTCCCTGGGTGATCCGCAGCCCGGCTACGGCATCGCCGGGGCACGGGACCGGGATTTCGGCGCGTTGACCGACCGGGTTCGCACTCTGTGTGCCGACGGCGATCTGTACTGTGCCCTCGATTCGGCCACCTCTCCGTTCCTCGCCGTGGTCGGCCGCGTACTCAGTGGTGATCCCGGGCCTATCGCGAACCTCGTTCCCCCTACGGTCGATCCGAACAATCTGATCGCGCAAGCCGTCACGATGGGGGCCGGCTGGACTGCCACCGCGGCGAACCTGCCGACCATCACCGACAACTTGACCCGCCTTCGGGAGTTCATCGCGGCGGGCGATATCCGCAGTGCGCGCCGGGCCGCGGATGCCGTGAACGCCGCCCTGTCACCCTTGGTCCAGGCCGCCGCGGGTGTGGATCGTGTGCTGGTCGCCGAGGTCGTCCGCGCGGCTGCCGCCGTCGACCCCACCGGACGGACGGCGGCGGTCGGTGTCATCGCCGACGCACTCGCGCACATCGACCTGCTCGGCATCGCCGACAGAGCAGGCCGTACTCAAGAAACACTGTGGCGTGCGGTCGAATCCCTCGACCGCAACGACCACCTGGGGGCCGCTGCCGAACTGGCGTCCTTGGTCGCCGACGGCGCCGACCTCACCGGCTCCGTGTTCGGCCCGGTCGCCGCGGGCATCCGCGCGGACCTGCACGCGACCACCCGAACCCTGCTGAGCCTCACCGACCCTGCCACCACCGAGGAACTCGTCCAACTGGCTCGCCAAGGTGTCGACATGGCCAACTTCTACGCCTCCCGCGCCCACATCGACTACGCCGACGACGTCCCCATCCTGCTGAGCTACCTGAGCTCACAGGTCGTTTCGTAGTCTGGGGCGAACACCGACCGTTGCGCCGACCCGACCTGCCTCGAGCCGGCGCAACGGCATTCAGATCAGCACGACACTGCGTCTCCGACAGACCTGTCGAGACGCACCCCCAGCACTCTCGACAACTCGCAGACATTGTCGGCACTGGGTGTCACCACACCGCGTTCCCAGCGGCTGATCTGGTTTCCGTCCGCAATTCCGATCCAGTCGGCCAACTCCGCCTGGGTGAATCCGGAGGCCATCCTTGCCGCCCGAATCGCTTTGCCGATCGCCGACATGGTCTCCCCTCTCTCTCGATGCCCTCGGCACGGACCGCATCGGCACGGGTGTCCATCGGCGAACACTCGAACTCCTAATGCGGTCTCGCGCAGCCACATTCGAAAGGTATCGGGGAATCGGTCCGGGAAGGAGGCTGTGACTGCACGGCCACTGACTGTGCACGCACAAACGTACGTGCATTCGGGCGCCGATTCCGGCTATTTCGGAGAGTTGTCCGGATCGGCGGCGCTGCGGCGCCAGTCCCGTGGTGTCATGCCGAACGCTTCGCGGAATCGCCGGGCGAAATGCGCTGCGTCGCGGAAGCCGACGGCACCGGCCACCGCACCGATGGACCGGTGCGCGTAGCCCCTGTCGACCAGCATGTCGCGGGCCCGGACCAGGCGCTGCTCGATGATCCACTGCTCGAGGCTGATCCCGGACTGGGCGCACACCTTGTACAGATGCCGCACGGAGATGTTGTTGGCGGCGGCGATCGCGGGGATCTTCAGGGTCGAATCGGACAGGTGTGTCCGCACATACCCGAGGATCTGCTCGATCAGCAGTTGCTCCGGGATGGCGGCACCGTCGCCCGGACCGCGACCGGCCGCCGAGATCAGCAGCGCCCGAACCATTTCCAGGCACGACTCACCCACCGAGGCGGCGGCCGGATCGGTTTCGAGCTGGTCGGCGATCCGGACGAGATGCTGGATCTGTGCCGTGACCATGGGATACAGCGGCGATGCCGCCAGCCGCCCGTGCGCCGCGACGACCGTTTCCGGGGAGATGCCGAGGCGTTCTCTCGACAGCTGCAGGCACAGCGTCCCGCCGAGACCGTGCCAGCCGGAGGCGAATGTGGTCGCCAGGTCGATCACTTCGCACGCGCCGGGTTCGATCAGCGTTTGCGCGCCGAATTGTTCGTGCCTGCGAACCTGCCCGTTCTGGACGGTGACCGTCAACGTGTCGCTCGGCGTCGTCCGCTCATGCCGCCTGGTGCGCCAGACCTGGTGACCGGATACCTCCGAACGGGTGAGCGCGATCGGGCCGAGCATCCAGGCCTGGTGCCTGCTGACCACTTCGGCGGGCGAATCCCACATCCGCAGGTTCGCCCCGATATCGGCTTCCTGCAGGATGGCGGTGACCGCCTCCCGCCGGTCCGCCGGCGTGAAGTAGTCGGAATCGATCAGCACTGCCATCGGTGATCTCCACTTCGGATCCTCGCCGGCGGTGGAGACCCTCCCGTCGCCGGCCGCTGCGCGCATCGGGTGGTGGCAATTCGGGCAAAGGTGATTGCACGGGGGCCTGTAGTCGGCGATGCTATCGCGCCGAGGCGAGTCCGGAGCCCGATTCGGCAGGGTCGCGCAACGGATTTCAGCGCCCGGCGGCGGCGTGTTCCCTTGTCTCGGCGGGCCGCGATGCGAGGATTCGACGTTCGGCGGCGGTCGCCGTCGCAGCCCATTCCGGTCGCAACGCCGCATAGGTGCAGACGTCGCGCCACTGGCCCTGGGTGCGATACAGCTGCCGCAGCCGCGCCTCGGGTGTCAAGCCCACTCCCGCCATCACCGTGTCCATCACGGGATGATCGTGCCGATGGCCCGCCCAGACCCGGTGGATGCCGAGCGGCCCGAAGGCAAAGGCCGCCATGAGCCGTCCCGCCTCGATACCACCCGCGCGCAGCGAGCCCTCCGGAACGACGACCAGACCGCCGATCATCGCGTTGCTGCCGAAATCCTCCACGAGCAGGCCGATGGTGCCGACCATGGTGTCGTCGTCCGGCGCGGTGATCGCCAATGTGTACTTGCGCCGTGGCGTTTCGCCCCGGGAGCGCAGGGCGGCGTCGAACGACGCGGCGGCCGCCTGGACGCTCAGGCTGTCGGTGCCCATGTATCGGGTCAGCTGTGGGTCGGTGAAGATCCGCTGGTAGACGTCGAGGTCGTCGGCACGCAGATCGCGCAGTCGCAGCCGCGCGCCGATCAGTTCCACGTTGCGCAGGTCGATGGTCATCGGACTTCCTCCATCGCCCGCACGATTTCCGGCGAGATTCCCTGTCCCAGCGCGGGTATGAGTTCGTCGAGGTCGACATAGGTTCGTCCCGACGGGATCAGCTCGCCGAGCAGGATGCGTCGAGCCGTGTCCGCGACCAGGGCGCCGCCGAGCATCACCCCGGAGGCGAGTTGGGGCCAGCTGGACAGGCTGCGGCCGATCTCACCGATGGCGTCGCGCATCGCCGGGCTCAGCCGGGGTTCGTCGACCACCGTGAGCAGGAACGACAGCAGTTCGCCGCGATCCATCCGCGCGACATCGGACGACGTCGACGCACCGATCCGGCCGTGGAACAGCGGGCGGTGGGGTTCGAGATCGAACCGTTCCACGTCGAGCAGTCCGCGATCGTTGGCGTCCATCAGGACCGGAATCCCTCGGTGCCGCGCGTATTCGCGAGCCGCGACTTTCGCCCACACCGTGTCGCATTCTTCGACCAGCAGATCCAGCGCAGCGGTGCCGTCGACGCCGTCGAAGAACGGCCCGATCGATTCCTCGGTCAGCCCGGTGGTGAACAGCTCGATGTCGAGGTAGGGATCGATCTCGAACATCTGGCGTGCCGCCAGCACGGCCTTGGAAACACCGAGATCACTCACCCCCGCCCGCAGCCGGTTCAGGTTCGACAGCCCGAGGCTGTCGAAGTCGGCCAGCCGGAAGGACCCGCCGACTCCTTCCATGGCCAGCGTGACGGCCGCGCTGTTGCCCACCGACAGACCGATCACGCCGATCCGCCGTCCGCGCAGGTCTTGCTGCTGGGCCCGGTCGATCTTGTCGCGGTTGCGATCGGTGCGCAGCCGCTGGAAATGCTCGCGTGGCAGCACATGCACCAGGCTGCCGTTCCACGGATAGAAGACCCATGTCCCCCACTGCCACAGCGGCATCCCGCCACTGGCCCGGTGACGCGCCGCGGCCAGCGAGTCCGCCGAGTGCGCGACAGCGGGGTCCTCGCTGCGAATCAGTTCGTCGAGCTGATCTTCGATCGTGTCGTGCACCGCGCCGACAGCACCGGATGCCGCCAGCGCTTCCAGGTCACGCAGTCCTTCCCGGCTCGAGGCGTCGAGCAGCACAGGACGGAATTGCGATGTCGCAGCGCCGGGCGTGAGTACCGCCGGACGCGGGACCGAGCGTTGCGGAACCATGTGCGCGCAGACCTCCGATTCTCATGAGGCCGAACGGATATCCGATCGGCCCTGGCTATCAGGACGCGCAAAGGATACCTACAGCACACTTTCAGCAAACGCATCTCGGATCCCTCGGCATGGCGCGGTCACGCCCCGGCCGAATTCGGGCATTCCGTACCGAACTCGCATGGGCTCCGCGTGATCGCCGCGGCGCCTGGTGAGGCGGGTGATCCGGCGCCCACCGGCTCCATCGATCGCACCGCGCCGCGCTCCCCGCGGTCACCTGGCCCCCATCGCTCACGCATCGGAAAACATAGCGGTCCAGAATGCGGAACGGCCGAATCCGGGTAACGCACGTTGACGGTTCAGGAGACAGCATCGAGATGGCTACCCGCGAGTTCACTACCGAGCCGATGCGGTGGCCGATGCCAGTTGGGCCGCCACCCCGACAGCACGTCCCGCCTGATGGCGGGCGGCGGCCAATGCGAACTCCGTCGGCGGGTTGCCGAAGCCGGCGACGTGTCCGGCGCCGTGGGGGTTGCCGGACCGCATCTGTTCGGCGACAGGCACCGGCGCGGTGAAGCCGGGCGGCACGATGATCCCGCCCCAGTGGGTGAAGATCGTCGTGAAGGAGGCAAGGGTGGTCTCCTGGCCGCCGTGCGTGCTCGCGCTGGAGACGAAGGCTCCGTACACCTTGTCGGCCAGTCGGCCGGTCCGCCAGAGGTCGCCGGTGCCGTCGATGAACGTCTTGAGCCCCGCGGCGATCGTGCCGTAGTGGCTGGGCGTCCCGAACAGGACGACATCGGCCCATTCCAAGTCGGTATTGCCTGCCTCGTCCGCCGGCAGCAAGCGCACCTGGGCGCCTGCACCGGCGGCGCCCTCGGCCGCGGCTTCTGCCAGCCCCTTGATGCTCCCGGTGCGGCTGTAGTAGATCACTGCGACGTTGATCATCGGTACTCCTGTGTTCGAGCGATGGCCGTCATCGGTAGTGACGGCCTCTCGATGCTGCGGCGCGGCCGGGCGGCGTGACCAATACCAACTAGGTCGGCAGCGATACCGCAGCGGTATCGACGGTGGTGGTGGCTGGTTACGATGCGCTGGTGGAGACCCGGGAGTTGCGCTACTTCGTCGCCGTCGCGGAGGAGTTGCACTTCGGGCGGGCGGCGCGGCGGCTCGCGATCGCGCAACCGCCGCTGTCGCGGGCGATTCAGCGGCTCGAACGGCGGCTGGGAACGGTTCTTTTGCGGCGCTCCGCTCGCGCGGTCGCGTTGACCGAGGCCGGGTCGGTGCTGCTGCGGGAGGCCAGGGTCGCGCTCGACGCGGTCGACGCCGCCGAGCGCCGTACTCGCCGGGCCGCTGCCGATCGCCCGGGTGTGGTGCTGGCCGCCAAGGCGGGTGCGTCGAGCGAACTGTTGTCGAGGCTGTTGGAGGTGTACGCCGCCGAGGTCGGCGCTGTGCCTGTCGAGGTGGTGCTGTGCGCGCCCGGTGAACCGGAAACATTGCTGCGCAACGGGTCTGCCGATGTCGCTCTGCTGCATCGGCCGTACGACTCGACGGCTGGGTTCGACGCCGAGGATCTGCATACCGAGCCGCAGGTCGTTGTGCTGCCTGCGGGGCACTCCGCGGCCGGCCGATCCCACCTGTCGATGGCAGAGATCGGTGCACTGTCGGATCTGCCCTTGCCGCGCTGGCTTCGGCGCGATGGAAGTTTCCCGGACGGCCCCGGCCCTGAGGTTCGCAATTACAGCCAGCTGTTGCAGCTGATCGCGCTGGGGCGGGCTTGCGCGGTTGTACCCGAGTCGCTTCGGGCTCAGCTGAGCGACGCGTTCGCGGTCGTGCCGGTGCCGGATGCCCCGCCCGTGACGACGGTCATCTGCTGGCCGCCGCACAGTAGGTCGAAGGCTGTCGCCGACCTCGTCCGTATCGCGACAGAGCGGCGATCGTAAGCGGCCACTCTCGGGATACGAAAAAAGCAGGCCCGCACCGAAAAGGTGCTGACCTGCTTCTTCTGTGGTCCTAGCTGGTTTCGAACCAGCGACCTTCCGCGTGTGAGGCGGACGCTCTCCCGCTGAGCTATAGGACCGGGATCGTTGCGAGGGGCTGTTTGTGCGGCCTCTCGAACGAGACGAAACATTAGCACGGGGTACCCGGGAGACACCAAATCGCCTTGTGAACGGGAAGTTCGGGGCGGCGCGCCCGGTAGATGAAGAGGGTCCGGAACGTGCGGGCCGGCGCGGTACCCGAAGTTCGGCCATCAGTCATCGCCGCGCCACCGGACAACATGCGTGTAATTCACATTTATGCCGTTTAACCAGGCGATTTGTAGTCTTCGCCGCGCGTCGGCTAATGTTCTCATCGCACCACGGAGAGCAGCAAGGCCCCCGGGACGAGCTCCTCTGGAAGTGTGAATGCGGATGTAGCGCAGTGGTAGCGCATCACCTTGCCAAGGTGAGGGTCGCGGGTTCGAATCCCGTCATCCGCTCGAGAGGTAGGTTAGGCACTAGCAGTATGCCATCCTCCTTTGCGCGGTGGAGTGGCCGAGTGGTGAGGCAACGGCCTGCAAAGCCGTGCACACGGGTTCGATTCCCGTCTCCACCTCGCGCGATTAGCTCAGCGGGAGAGCGCTTCCCTGACACGGAAGAGGTCACTGGTTCAATCCCAGTATCGCGCACCACAAGTCAGGCCCCCTTTCGAGGGGGCCTGACTTGTTTGCGTCGCGGACCGGTCAGCCCAGCTCGAGGACGGCCTTGCCGTGCAGTCGGCGGTCGCGCAACGCGGTGACCGCCTCATCCGCGGCGGACCAGTCGCCTCGCCAGACGACCTGCGGGTCGAGAACGCCCGCGGCGACCCGGTCGGCGAGCCAGGTGAGATCACGGCCGAGATCACGGCAGCCGAGCAGGAAGAACGTCACGATCGAGCGGTCGTGCCTGCCCGCATCGCCGAAGAAGGTGCCGAACGGGAACCGCTCCGGCGCACCCGAGGCATGCCCGACCGAGACGAGCGTCCCGCCCTCCGCGAGCGACTCGAAGGCGGTAACCATCTGCGATCCACCGACGAGGTCGAGCACACCGTCGACGCGGCCATCGAGTTCCCTCGGATCCGCAATCACCTGTCCGGCACCGAGCTCCCGCATGCTGTCGCGATGCGCATCCGGGTTCGAGGTCACTGCGACGACCTCCGCACCACCCAGGTGTGCCAGCTGCAACGCGTAACGGCCGACCGCACCGGACGCGCCGGTAACGAGAACCCGGCGCCCCAGCAATGGGCCGAGCCGGTGCAATGCGCGCAATGCCGACGCGCCCGCCACCGGCACTGTACTGAGAGCTGCGAGGTCGGCACCTACCGGTGCGACTCCGACGAATTCGGAATCCACAGCACGCAATTCGGCCCAGGCACCGGCCGGTCCCAGCGTGACCACCGGCGTGCCCACAGCCGGTCCGGAGCCGTCGGCAGCCGCACGCTCGACCACCCCCGACGCGTCCCAACCCAGAACCGTGCCCGCGTCGGCGCCGGGAACGAGATGGGTCACCTCGCCATGGTTCAACGAAGTCGCGGCAACCCGCACCAACACCTGATTCGGGGCCGGATCGGGGTCCGGGACCGATCCGAGGCGGAGTCCGGCAGGGGCGGAACGGTCGACCAGCAGTGCTCGCATATCCAGGGCCTTCTCTTGTGACGACGCGGCAGATCAGCCGCGCAGCAAAAGTGCCATTGAGTGGCAATTGCTGTCAAGTGGCGTTCGCTGTCGGTCATCGGTAGGCTGAGACGATGGACGTAGCGATAGACGAGTTGCCGCTGCGCGAACGGAAAAAGCTACGAACCCGGCACGCGTTGATCGACTCCGCTCTCCGGCTGTTCACCGAGCGTGGGTTCGATGCCGTCACCCTGGACGAGCTGTGCGAGTCCGTCGAGGTTTCCAAGCGCACGTTCTTCCGCACCTTCGCAGGCAAGGAAGACGTGGCGATGGCGCCGCTGCAGGACATCTGGCTCGCCTTCCTGGAAGAGCTGGAACGCGGCGAGCCACGGGAAACCGAGCTCCTGCGCGTGCTCCGGGACGCGCTGCTGGCGGCCGTCGACCGCGTCGCCGTCGGCGAGTGGCCACGGCGTGCCGCGCTGAGCCATCGCCTCGTGGGCGTCACCCCGTCGATGGCCGGACACAACCTGCAATTCTGCGATCGGACCAGCCGCGCGGCAGTCACCCTGCTGCACCGCGAACTGGACGTAGGCGAGGACCGCGCCCTGCATCTACGCCTCGCCGTCGACATCCTGGTCGCCGCGTTCCATTGCGCGCTCGGCGCCTGGACCACCCACGACGACCGCACCGCCGGAGGATTGGCCACCGAAGTACGCCGCGCCTTCGATGCGGTCCCGGACGTGCTGACCATGACCGTGCGACCGAAGAGCCTGTAACCCCGATCACTCCTGCGCCGCAACCCGGTGGCCTCCCCTAGGATCGGCACGGCGCCGCCGGGGCCGCAGCGGATGGCGGGACAGGCGGGACGGAGGGGCAATGTGAGACAGATCCTGTTGTCGGCGGGCATCGCCCTGTTCATCACCATCACGCTCACCCCCGTGCTCATCCGGGTGTTCGCGCGGCGCGGTTTCGGGCAGGAGATCCGGATCGACGGGCCCGCCAGCCACCACACCAAACGCGGCACACCGACCATGGGTGGTCTCGCCATCGGCGCGGGCGTGTGGGGCGGCTACCTGGGCTCGCACCTGATCGGAACACTCTGGGACGCACCGGGTCCCAGCGCGTCGGGCGTTCTGGTGCTGCTGCTCGCCTCGGCGCTCGGCGTGGTCGGCTTCCTCGACGACTCGATCAAACTGCGCAAACACCGCAACCTCGGGCTCACCGCGGCGGGCAAATATCTGGGGCAGATCTCGGCGGCGGTCGTGTTCGCGGTGCTGGTGTTGCGATTCCCCGGCGCCACCGGACTCACTCCGGCGGGCCGCAACCTGTCGTATGTGCGTGACATCCCGACCATCACCTTCGCGTCGTTGTTCTTCGTGCTGTTCGTGGTGCTGCTGGTGGTCGCCTGGTCGAACGCGGTGAACATCACCGACGGGCTCGACGGGCTGGCCGCCGGGTCGATGACCCTGACCCTCGGCGCCTACGTGGTGATCACGCTGTGGCAGTACGACCACTCCTGCGAGATCACCCCCGGCCGCGCCTGCTACACCGTCCGCGACCCGCTGGACCTGGCGATGGTGAGCGCGGCCGGAGCCGCGGCATGTGTCGGATTCCTGTGGTGGAACGCCGCGCCCGCCAAGATCTTCATGGGCGACACCGGATCCCTCGGCCTCGGCGGTCTGCTGGCCGGGCTGTCGATCACCAGCCACACCGAACTGCTCGCGGTAGTGCTCGGTGGACTGTTCGTCGCCGAGATCATGTCGGTGGTGCTGCAGATCGTCGTCTTCCGCACCACCCACACCCGGCTGTTCCGGATGGCGCCGTTCCACCACCATTTCGAACTCGACAACTGGCCGGAGACCACGGTCATCATCCGGTTCTGGGTGCTGGCGGGCATCGCCTCGGCGACGGGGCTGTGCCTGTTCTACAGCGAGTACCTGACGTCGCTGTGACACAACATTGTCGGTGTTCGCCGCTACGCTGACGCGATCATGAGAGAACCGGGCCACGACATCGCCGCCGACGTCTCGTTCGAGCTCGAGGAGCTCGACGAGCTGGTCGGCGAACTGCTCGTCGACCACGCCGAACGCGCGGCACGCGAGGCGCGGGTGGTCGGGCTGCGCCTGGGCATCGGCGGACAGCGCCCGGAAACCCTCACCCGCGTCGGCGCCCGCTACGACCTCGCCCGCGACCGCGCCCGACAGCTCTACACCAAGGCGATCGGGCGCATCCTGCGCGAGGCCACCCGATCCGGACACCGCTCCGGCGAGGTGTTCGCACACCGATACCCGCGTGAGGCGGGCGATCTGCGCCTGGTGCGCACCCTGCTCACCGAGACCTACGCGACCGACACCGACCTGGTCGCCATGGAATGGTCGTATCTGAAGTTGCGCCTGGCCGGACACGACCAGACCGACGCCCGGCGCGTCGCCGGTTATGTCATGCAGCGAATCCTTGGCTGGCAGAAGAAGACCGCGAGCATCCTCGCCAAACTGCACGCCCCGGACGACGACATCGACGACCTGGACGCCGTGCTGGCGGGGACCGACTGGCCGGACGGCTCCCCCGCCCCGTTACCCACCGTCTCGGCGCGGGTGGCCGATGCCGACGACGACGGGCGCGGCCGGTTCTACCTGGCCAAGGCCGGGCGCGACGTCGCCTACGACTCGGCGCTGGTCGCCCGCCTGCTGCGCACGCTCGACGCCAGCCCGGCCGTCGCGGCATTCCAGGAGGAACCCGCCGCCCTCACCTACACGTTCGCGGGTGAGAACCACGTGCACTACCCCTCGGTCGCCGCCCGGCTCAGCGACGGCCGGACGGTGCTGATCGATGTGGTACCGCTGGGCCGGACCCTGTTCCACCACAACAGGCTTCAGGCCGATCTGGTGCGCGCCCACGCCCATGAACGCGGCTGGGGTGCGCTCACCTGGACCGGCAGCGCGATCGGCACCGCACAACTGCGCACCCGCGCCGTCGACGCGGCCGCCGAACATCGCATCGCCGCCGACCTGGCCACCGGCCCCTACGACCGGGTCGCCCTCGCCGCCGTGCTCACCGAGACCGGTCTGGATCTACTCGACCTGACGGCCCTCGTACTGCGCAACGACTGGCAGTTCGACCGGTTGCCGATGCGGCTCAGCGCATCACCATCGCCCCGGCAAGCACCGCGACAACCAGCAGCATCGCGCAGCAGGTGAGCCACTGCCACTGATCGAGGGTGCGATCCATCCGGGTGATGGTGGCGCGCAGGCCCGCCGCGGTCCGCTGCTGGGCGACCAGCTCGCTGCGCAAGCCGGCCAGGGTGATGGCATGGGCGTCGGCGGCCGCGGCCGCGCGTTCGATGCGGTGATGCAGCCTGGTCACCAATCGCTGCTTGTCGCGCACGGCCTGTCGCGACACCGCCAGTTCCACTCGCTGATCGCGCAACTGATTGCGCTGACGTTCGATCATCGCGGCCTGCGCCGCCGTGTGCTTTTCCCAGGTGCCCATCTCGGCCCACCCTCCGTTCGTCACATCCACATGACCCCAGGCGATGTCGTCCGCCACCCAGCCCTCGAGGAACTCCCGCAACGCCCAGCCCGCCCGCACCGGTGCGGCGAAACCGGACTCACCGGCGGTGAGCATGCCCTGATCGATGCGGTATTCGGCACCGGCGGGCGCGAAGTCGGCGATACCGACCGCGGGCACCAACGGCACCCAGTACCCACGCGGGACCACCCACAGCACGTCGTCGATGCCCGCTTCGCGCAGGCGTTCGCGGTGCGCGCGGGCCGCGGTGATGTCGAGGGGGCCGCTGCGCACCTCGACCACGCCGCGCCGCTCGCCACGGCGCCAGTAGATGTCGACGGGGATATCGCCCACCCGGGCGTCCACCTGCGCTTCGTCGGCGCCCGCCGCCGTCAGCCTGCCACAGATCCAATGTTCGAGCCGCTGGGTATTCCATTGCTTCGCAACGCAATCGGGGCAACCACAGCCGTAACCGGTGCGTTCGGGCGCCGCGCGACGACCGCCCTCGGAGATCCCGAGTTCGTCGAGCAGCGCCCGCCGTCCGCACACCACCTGGGTGTCGCTTCGCCGCTTCGTCCTCACACCATCACTCCCTCACCAGGGGCCTGCCGTACGCCCCGCGCCCACGACCTGCACTCAGGTTCCCGCAGCCGCCGACACGCCGCCAGCCCCCTTGACCCGCACTCGGGTGCGTCGCCGTGTGGTGATCGAGATCACAACGACGACATTGCTTGTATATCAAGCCCTTTCATTGTGCCAACGTCGCACGGACCGGCGAAGATCTTGATCATTTCGATACACAGACCGTCCGGGTTGCCGGTCCTTTTCGTCCCGATTACGAAAAGGTTCGGCGCGTCGCCTGGCGCACCGGCCGAGGATCACTACAACGCGTCGGCGGGCACCGGTGGATATGATCGCAGGCGGCCGAGGCGGGCACGCTCGCCGTCCACCGGAAGTAGGGTGTGCATGAACCACGCTGAGCACGACGAAACCATCGGGTCGATGCTGGCGAATATCGCCGCGGCGCTGCGTGAGGTCAGCGAGAAGCTCGATGTCGTCGCCGCGCGCGTCGCCCAGGAGGTCCCCGGCTTCCCCGGTGACGACGAGGACGTGCCCGACCAGCTCCGCATCCGCCGCCTCGAAGCGTGGGCTTTCCATGCGTCACAGGACATTTCCCGGCTCAGTGCCCGGCTCGACGCGCTCGACGGCGGCGACGATCCGGCCCCACCACCCGCCCGTGGGCGCAGCAGACGAGAAGTCCGCGAGGCCGCCGAGCGGGCCGCCGCCCACGAAGAAGCCACGCGGCCGCCGCTGGAGCGCCGTCAGTCGAGCCGCTCGGTCCCCGACCACCTCGGGGATCCCACCTGGCCCATCACCGCTCCCCCTGTCCCCCGCGCGACGACCGAACCGCAGAGCGGTGTGGTTGCGGGCGAACGTGGTCGGGCCGCGTCGCACGAAGAGGGCGAGCCTCGTACCGCCGCGTTCGCGGTCCAGTCGTCAGGGCTCGGCGATCCCGAACCCCAGGCAGCCCGCGGTGCGCGCGGTGACTCGGCACAGCGGCCGAAAGTGAACGGTGCGCACGCACCGGAAGCGACTGTGCGGGAAGCCGTCCCGAATGCGCAGCGGGTGAACGGCCGGCTGCCCGCGCAGCCGGAGCGAGGGACTCCGGCGAGTGGGGTGGCCGACGACATCGCGGCGCAAGGAGTCGGCCTCGCCGCGAATCGTGCTGTTCCGCTCCCGGATTCGACCGATGAACTCGGCCGCCACGAGGAGGACGCCGCGACCGTTTCGGGCGGGTCCGCGAGCGTCGAACGCGCCCGGCCGGTCGGCAAGGTTCCCACCGAGACCCGTGGCACCGAACGCCACACCACTTCCGGCAATGTGACCTGGTCGCCCAACGGCGTCGATCCACAGGCTCAGCGCAACGGATCCGTCCCCCACCGGGCAACCGACCAACGCGCCGCCGTCGAACACGCCGGCGGATCGGAAGACGTGCGGCACAGCTCATTCGACACCGGCACGGCGGGCGAGCGGGTCGGCGATTCCAGCGATGCGCGCCGCGCCGCACATGCGTCCGGTCGCGTCGACGACCAGCAGGCGAGTTCGGCGCGCGCACCGATGGCAGGCACGGGTGGGCACTCGGGTCCGGGTGAGCAAGAACGTGCCGGAATCATTCCGGCCGAAGATCCTCACGCGGCCGAAGCCCGGATCGTGACGAACGGGACGACCTTCAACGGGTTCGCCGATCGGTCGGGTTCCGGGCCGAAGAACGGCAGCGCCAACGGGATCCAGTGGTCCTTCGACGACGACGTGGAGACGACCCTTCCCACCCCGCCGCGAAACGGTCACGCCCGCAACGGCTTCACCACGGACTCCCGCGGCGAGTCCGTCTTCGCCGACTTCACGCCTCGCAACTCGACCACCACCGACAAACCGGCCGCCCCCGCCCGTTTGGTCGCCCCGCCACCCGCCGATTCGGCCCAGGTCGACGCCGGGCACGTGCCGGGCCGAGCCACCGCGCCGTCGGAGCACCTCGACCAGGCACCTCGGTCCGAGCCGTCGGTCGGCGGAACCGACTACCGAACCAGCCCGGCGACGGAATCCGTCGACCGGTCCGGCGGAACAGCCCTGCCGGCGGACTACCCGCATCAGGCGGGCCACTCCGCCCAGGCGGCGGGCGATCCCGGCCGGACGCACCAGCAGGCGGACCGCATCACCCAGGGCGCTCAACCCGGCCCGTCCGACGAAGCGGCGAACGGCCGATACGACCGAGGCGAGCAATCCAGCCGACCGCACGGTCACAGCGCCGAGGAGACCGGCCGGACCGTCGGACAGGACGCGAACACAGGTCCGCTCGCGGCCCAGGCGGCTCACAGCACCGCGCGATTCACCAACTCCGACAACGAGACCGGGACCCGGCACGGCCGACCCGCCGCCCCGGCGGTCGACCTGCCCACCGTCCACACCTCGTCGAGCGCCGACGACAACCTCGGCCCTGCCCCCATCCCCACGGCCACCGACCCGGCAGGCATCACGGTGACCGGCACCTACCGCGCCTTCGACCTCGAATCCGCCGCCCATGTGGACAAACTGCAGGCCATGCTCGACGAGCTCAAGCGCTCCGCCGGCCTGCCACCCGGCCGCCGAGATGTCTTCGGTCCGCCGACCCAGGACCTCGGCTAGACGGCGACTCCCACCGAGCGCACATCGGGTACCTCCGGCGCGTCGCGCAGTACCGTCGCGACGAGTTCGCGCACGGCGCGATGGCCCGCGTCGGCGGTATTGCGCGGATGCCAGGCCATCGCGACGACGGGGGCGGGCAACGGCAGTGGAATCTCGAAGGTGGCCAGGCCGAGCGCCTGACAGGCCGGGCGGGACAACGCCGCGGGGGCGGGGCAGATCAGCTCGGTCGTCGCCACGGTGAACAACGCGGTCGCCAGATCGGCGACGGTCGCGACGACGCGGCGGGTGCGGCCGTGCAGGGCGAGGCGGTCGTCGATGGGACTGTGGGTGCGGCCGGTGGGTGACACCTCGAGGTGGCGCGCGGAGGCGTAGGCGGCGACGGTGGGGCGGTCGGCGGCGAAGGGATGGCCGGCGGCCGCGACACCGACCCAGCGGTCGCTGAACAGCCGCTGCACAACGGTTTCGGGGTCGGTACGGCCGAGCACGCCCACTTCGATGTCGACCTGTCCGTCGCGCAGGGCAACGGCGCTGTCGGCGGGGTCCGCGGCCAGCAGCCGAACCGTCACGCCGGGCAGTTGCGTCCCGACCGCGCCGAGCAGCGGTCCCGCGAGCCGCGCCGCCACGGCATCACCCACGCGGACCACGAAATCCCGCTGCCTGCGAACACCGCCGCCCTCGTGCGAGGTGAGCAGCACCCGGCTCGCCTCGACCAGCGCCGCCACGTCCTGGCGCAGTTCCAGGGCGCGCGGGGTGGGCACCAGATGCCTGCCGGAACGCACGAGCAGCGGGTCACCGAACACCTCACGCAACCGGGTGAGGGTTCGGCTCATCGCCGAGGTGGAGGTGTGCAGTCGCCGGGCCGCCTCGGTGACGCTGTTGGTGTCGAGCAGCGCGTCCAGGGCGGGCAGCAGGTTCAGATCCAGCGCTTCCACGCGAGGATTATCACCAACGCCCGGTTCGCCACCAAGCGGCCGCACCGCGTGTCGGTTATCCCTCGACCGCGACCGGTGTCGGCGCCGGGGCGGCGTTGCGGTTGCGCAGCACGCCGCGGTAGGTCGCGGGCCGCACCGGGCGCACCCACTGCCCGAGCCGGGCCGACAGCGGCAGCGGGGTGCCGAGGTCGTCGAGCATCTCGTCGATATTGCCCAGCGAGAACGGGATCACCGACGCACCGTGCGCGTGCGCACCGTTGCTACGGGCCCGCGACCAGGCCAGGCGTTCGTCGATGTCATTGTTCATCAGTTCGGCGACCGGCGGCACGAACGCGCCGGTGAGCAGCCCCGCGATCCAGTGCGCGCCGACCTCGGCGCTCAGGGCGCTCACATTGGAGCTGTTGTAGCCGGCGAAACTGAGGTTGGGCACCTCGACGGGCAGGATGTGGCGGTAGAGGCGGAAGTCGCCCGCCTCGTCGGTGAGCGAGCGCCGCACGAACGGGGTGAGGAACGGTACCTCCTGGCGATATCCGGTGGCGCACACCACGATCTCGGCCAGTTTCAGCGTCCCGTCGGACAACCGGACCGCCGGCCCGTGCTGCCCGCCGATGAGTTCGACGATCTCGGCGTCGCGGTGCACGGCGATGCGGCCCGCCTCGACCTGATCGAAGAACCCCTCGGTGACCAGCGCGGCGCTGCTGGTCGCCATCTCGGCCAGTGGCCCGTCGGGGACCAGGCCGAGCTCGCGCAGCCGCAGCTTGCGCGTCACCCGTTCCTGCAGCAGATCGAGGTTCGCCTCGCGCAGGGCGAGCCGGTCGAGCAGGCGTTCGGCGCGGTGGCCGAACCGGGACGGGAAATGCGCCTCGCCCGCGCGGGTGAGCAGCAAGCGTTCGTAGTCGGTGCCGAATCCGAACTTGCGCGGCATCTTCCAGGTGAGCCTGCGGGCGACCACGCTGGTCTCGTCGGCGAGATGACTCACCGCCTCGGCCACATCGCAGGCCGACTTGCCGTACCCGACGACGACCACCGAACGGTCGCGCGCCAGTTCGGCGTCGTGGAACTGCGAGACATGACACAGCTGCCCGCCCGCGGCGCGGAAGGCGGCCGCACCGGGCAGGTCCGGCAGCACCGGGTCGCTGTACACACCGTTGGCGACGATCAGGTGATCGCAGGTGCTGCGGTGCACACCCATCCCGTCGCGGATCTCGAGCAACCAGCCGCTGTCGACCGGGTCGGCCGCGACCACCTCGGTGCCGAGCCGCAGGTTCCCGGTGAGACCGAACTTCTGCGCGTACCCGGCGAGGTAGGCCTGCATCTGCTGACCGTCCGGCCAGCGCGGGTAGTCCTCCGGCATCGGGTGGTCGCTGAAGTGGTTGGTGTGCTTGCTGTTCTGTGAACGCAGGCCCGGGTAGCGGCGGGTGACGCTCCACACACCGCCCACGTCAGGGGCTCGATCGAAGACTTCGACCGGGAACCCGGCCTGACTCAACACCTTCGCGCAAGCCAATCCCGCAACTCCCGCACCGACGATCCCGATGCGGCTACCGCTAGTCATGGGCAGGAGAGTACTCGGGACCGCCGTCACGGTGCCACCGCCGCGATGCCCACAGTGCTGTCTACCACCGCCACGCCCGTGCTGTACTGGAACGATGACCAACAGCTCCGTCGTCGTCGACCGGGCCGGACTCTGGGACGCCGAAGCCCTCAGCGATGTGGCGACCGCGACGTTCCCGCTGGCCTGTCCCCCGCAGGCCGACCCGGCCGACATCGAGATCTTCCTGACCCAGATGCTCTCGGGCGACCGTTTCGGCGAGTACCTGTCCGACCCGGAACGCACGGTCCTCAAGGCCGTCGACGGTGACGAGATCGTCGGCTACGCCATGTTGATCGCGGGCAGGCCGACCGATCCGGCCATCGACGCACAGGTCAGCCCGGGGTCGGTGGTCGAACTCAGCAAGATGTACGTGCTGCCCGGCCACCACGGCACCGGGGTGTCCGGTGCGCTCATGGACGCCGCCGTCGACGCCGCGCGCGAGTCGGGCGCCGACGCGGTGTGGCTGGGGGTCAACCAGGACAACGAACGCGCGCAACGGTTCTACGACAAGCACGGGTTCGTGCGGGTGGGTACCAAGACGATGACCGTCGGCAATCAGGTGCACGACGATTTCGTCTTCGAACGGAAGCTGTGATCCCTACGCGGTAGCGGCCTCGAACCGCGACAGCGCGAGCAGACGCGAGATGGCCCGCAGGTACTTCTTGCGATATCCGCCGTCGAGCATCTCCTGGGAGAAGATCTCGTCGAGCTTGGCGCCGGACACGGTGACCGGGATGCTCGCGTCGTAGAGGCGGTCGGCGAGCACGACGATGCGCAGCGCGACGGCCTGGTCGGTCACCGGGTGCACCCCGGCGACGAACACCGAGGTGACGCCGTTGATGAGCGCGCCGTACTTCGACGGGTGCAGGGTGCTCAGGTGCGCGAGCAGGGCGTCGTAGTCGTCGAGGGTGGAACCCGGTGTGGCGGCGGCGCGTTCGGCCAGCACCTCGGGCGAGGTGGGCTCGGGAGCGGGCGGCAGGTCGCGGTGGCGGTAGTCGGGACCGTCGACGCGCACCGGCTCGAAGATGGCGCCCAGCTTCTTGATCTCGCGCAGGAAGTCCTGTGCGGCGAAACGGCCCTCGCCGAGCTGGCTCGGCAGGGTGTTGGACGTGGCCGCGATCGAGACGCCCGCGGCGGACAGCTCGGTGAGCAGGCGCGAGACCATCGTGGTGTCGCCCGGGTCGTCGAGTTCGAACTCGTCGATGCACAGCAGGCTGTTGGCGGAAAGCCGTTCCACCGCGTTGACGAAACCGAGGGCGCCGACCAGGTTGGTCAGCTCGCCGAAGGTGCCGAACGACTTCGGCGCGGGCGCGCTGTGGAAGATCGAGGCGAGCAGGTGGGTCTTGCCGACACCGAAACCACCGTCGAGGTACAGGCCCGCGCCGGTGACGGCCTTCTTCTTGCCGAAGAGGCTCTTCTTCGACGCGGCCTTGTGGATCTTGGCGACCTGACCGGCGAATTCCTCGGCCTTGCGAACCGCGGCCGCCTGGCTGGGTTCCTTGGGGTCGGGAATGTAGGAGGCGAAGCTGACCTCGTCGAACATGGGCGGGGGCACCATCTGGGCGACGAGCTGGTCGGCCGGGACCTCCGGGTGGCGATCGACGAGGCGTTCTTGCATGTGCGAATCGTACGGACGTGGTTGCATCGGTACCTATGCAGCGTATCCCTAATGTGACCCAGCTCGCAGATCTCGACGCCGACGCACTGGCCAGGAGCTATGCGTACCCGAGGCACCTGGAGCGGCCGTGGGTGCGGGCCAACTTCGTCAGCAGCATCGACGGCGCGCTCGCCGTCGACGGCGTGACGAAGGGACTGGCCACCCCGGCCGACAAGCTGGTGTTCAAGCTGCTGCGCGAGCTCGCCGACGTGATCCTGGTCGGCGCGGGCACCGTGCGCACCGAGAACTACGGCGGCGCCCGCACCGACGACGAACACCGGCGGGCGCATTTCCGGCACGGGGTCGGCGGCAGCGAGGACGGCAGCCCACCACCGATCGCCGTGGTGTCGGGCAGCGCGAATCTCGATCCCGCGGCGCGCCTGTTCACCGACGCGCGGACTCCGCCGCTGATCCTCACCACCGCCCAGGCCGACAAGGACCGCGTCGCCGCGCTCGAGGACGCGGGCGCCGAGGTGGTGGTGGCGGCGGAGTTCGCGATCACGCCCGCGGCGCTGCTGCGGGTGCTCACCGAGCGCGGATTGCCGCGGGTGCTGTGCGAGGGCGGACCGCACCTGTTCGGTCAGCTGGCCGAGGCCGACCTGGTCGACGAACTGTGCCTCACCACGGCGCCGCTGCTGGTCGGCGGCGCGGGCGGGCGAATCTCGCTGTCGGCGAAGCAATTCGGTACCTCGATGACACGTAAGCAGTTGGTGCTCGACGACGACGGCACCGTGCTGGCCCGCTGGGCCCGTCGATGAAACCCGGCGCCGAACCTGGCAGGGTGTAGCCATGCGCTTGACTCGGGCCGCGGTAACGGCCGCGACACTGTCGATCATGCTCGCGGGCTGCGGGGCGGGACCGTCGGATCGGCCCGTCGTCGCGGTGGAACGTCCGGGCGCCGGTGGGGTGGCGACCCAGGAGCCCGCCACCGAGGATCTCGGCACGGCCGAGGTCCCCAAATCCGATCTCACCTGGCGCGACTGCACCGAGTCGACCATCAGCTCGCTGGCCTTCGGCGACGTACCCGCCGGGCTCGTGCTCGAATGCGCCGATTTCTCGACGCCCATCGACACCGCGGGCACCGTGCTCGGCACCTTCCGCGCGGGCGCCCTGCGTGCCCGGCTGCCCGAGACCCCCACCGATGTGGCCCCGCTGGTGCTGACCTCCGGCGCCGACCGGTCCTCGGCCTCCACCCTCGCCGGTCTGGCCATCGGCCCCAACCGCGCGCTGCTCACCGCGCAGCCGGTCGTCGCGGTGGATCGGCGCGGCATCGGCGCCTCCCAGCCCATCGACTGCATCCCGGCCCAATTGCGCGCGGTACTGACCGATCTGGGGCAGACCGGGGTGGGCAACGCCGACCAGGTCGGTGCCGTCGCCGGTTTCAGCCAGGACGCGACCATCGCCTGCCGCGACTTCCTGCAGCCCTACGAGGGCACCTTCGACGCACCGCATGCCGCCGACGACATCGAACAGCTGCGCAAGCAGTGGCAGGTCGAGAAGATCAACCTGCTCGGCGCGGGCAACGGCGGCAAGGTCGCGCTCAGCTACGCGCGCCGCTACGGCGACCATCTGGCCCGGCTCGTCCTCGACGCACCGGAACCGGTCGGCGCCGACGCCACGACCATGGCCGAGGCGCGCGTCACCGGCGCCGAGGCCGCGCTCACCGCGTTCGCCCAGCGCTGCAAGGCGGCCAATTGCGCCCTCGGACCCGATCCGCGCGCGACGGTCGTCGGGTTGATGAACAAGGCGACGTCCGGCGGACTGGGCGAGGTGACGGCCGCCGACCTGGCGACCGCGCTCACCGGTTTCCTGTCGAGCCCGCGCGGGGATCAGAACACCCGGGTCACCGCGCTGGCCGACATCCTCGCCGCGGCCGACCGCGGCGATCGCGGGCCGCTGATCGCACTGGTCGGGCGTGAGGCGGCGGCGATCTCGTCAGACGGCGAGTTCGTGAACCGCTGCACCGACAGCCAGCAACCGCCCACCCCCGATCGGGCCCGCGAACTGGCCGACACCTGGGCGGGCAAATATCCGGTTTTCGGTCGCACCGCCGCGATCGGGCTGATGGTGTGCTCGGCCTGGCCCGTCTCCACCGCCCCGCCGCTGCCCGACGACCTGTCGCTGCCCGTGCTGGTGTTCGCCGGTGCCGCCGACCCCGTCGTCGGGGGGGCCGCGGCCTCGGTCACCGGCGCGCTCGGCGCCGCGGGCGCCCGGCACGCCACCATGACCTGGCAGGGCTGGGGGCATCCGGTGGTCGCGCATTCCGGGTGTGCGCAGCAGGCCGTGAACGCCTACCTAGCGGAGGGAAAACTGCCCGCCGACGGCGGCGCCTGCCCCGCCTGAGCGCCGTCCGACCGGCGCGTCACGGCGCGTCGGACGGGTCCGGCGACACCATCGCAACCCGATCCGGTGTACCGTGCCCCAGTGTTGTTCCGACAGCTCGAGCCCCGCACCGCTCGCACCGCCGCCGAGGTGATGAAGTTCGCATTGTGGCCGTTCGCGGTCATGACGGTGCTGAACCGTGTCTTCATCAAGGCGATCAACGGTTTCGTCACCGACGACTATCGCCCGGTGTACAACGCCTCGTTCGAGTTCTTGAACGGCAGGCCGCTGTACACGGCCGATTTCTCCTCGGTCGACCCGCACTACCTCTATTACCCGAGCGGGACGCTGCTGATCGCGCCCGTGGCGGCCATCGAGTACGAATTGTCGCGCTGGCTGTTCATCGGGCTGAACGCCGTCGCGATCCTGCTCGCCTGGTACCTGCTGCTGCGGCTGTTCAAGTTCGGTCTGGGTTCGGTGGCCGCGCCCGCGCTGCTGCTGGCGATGTTCACCTCCGAGACCGTCGTCAACACGCTGGTATTCACCAATGTCAACGGTTGCCTGCTGCTGGCGGAGCTGGTGTTCATCCACCTCTTACTGCAGCGCCGCGACCTCTGGGCGGGTGTGGCGCTCGGATTGAGTATCGCGGTGAAGCCGACGCTTGCGCCGCTGCTGCTCGTCGCGGCGGTGCGCGGGCAGTGGAAGGTGTTCGTCACCGCGATCGGTGTGCCGGTGACGCTCACCGCGATCGCCTGGCCGCTGTCGGCCGATCCCGAGAAGTTCTTCACCGAGGTGCTGCCGTACCTGATGAAGACCCGCGACTACTTCAACAGCTCGATCGGCGGCAATGCCGCGTACTACGGTCTGCCGCACTGGCTGGTCCTGGTGACGCAGGGGCTGATGGCGGCGATCGTCGCGGTGTCGCTGTGGCTGCTGTGGCGCTACTACCGCGACGACGAGCTGTTCTTCGTCACCACCTTCTCCGGGGTGCTGCTCACCGCGTCGTTCCTGCTGCTCTCGCTGGGCCAGATGTACTACTCGATGATGCTGTTCCCGTTCCTGATGACGGTGGTGCTGCGCAATTCCGTGCTGCGCAACTGGCCCGCGTGGCTGGCGATCTTCGGGTTCATGACCTACGACAAGTGGCTGTCGGACCGCTGGCAGAGCATCGGTCGCAACCTCGAGTACCTGCGGGTCACCTTCGGCTGGGGCCTGCTGCTCGTCGTGGTGTTCTGTGTGCTCGGCGACCGATACCTGGCCGCCCGCCGCGAAGGCCGGCTGCAGTTCGGCATCGACCCGGCCTGGATGGCGAAGGCGCCGGACTCGCGCGACGGTGTCGAGGAGAAGCCGACGCCCACCCCGGCCCCCGACCGCGACGATCCGGTGACGCCGGTCGAGGACCGCGAACCCGCCCTGAAGTAGCGTTTCGGCGCGCGCGGCGCGAAACCATTAGCGTGGAGGCATGAGTTCCGATACCTCGTTGCCCGCGCCGCGCATCCAGCTGACGCCGCAGGAGTGGCGGGCCAAACTGAACCCCGAGGAATACGCCGTGCTGCGCGAGGCGGCCACCGAACGGCCCTTCGTCGGCGAATACACCGACACCAAGACCGAAGGCGTCTACGCCTGCCGGGCGTGCGGTGCCGAATTGTTCCGCAGTACCGAGAAATTCGACTCGCACTGTGGGTGGCCGTCGTTCTTCGACCCCGCCGATTCCGACGCGGTGATCCTGCGTCCCGACGACTCGCTCGGCATGCGCCGGGTCGAGGTGCTGTGCGCGAACTGCCACAGCCACCTCGGGCACGTCTTCGAGGGCGAGGGCTACCCCACCCCCACCGACCAGCGCTACTGCATCAACTCGATCGCGCTGAAGTTGGAGCCGAAAGCGTAGGGCCTACGGCAAGGCGTTGATCAGCTGCTCGACCTCCACGCGCGGGCCCGTGAAGAACGGGATCTCCTCGCGGACGTGGAGGCGGGCCTCGGTGGCACGCAGGTCGCGCATGAGGTCGACGATGCGGTGCAGTTCGGGTGCCTCGAAAGCCAGGATCCACTCGTAGTCGCCGAGCGCCATCGAGCTCACCGTGTTGGCCCGCACGTCCGGGTAGCCGCGGGCCGCCTTGCCGTGGTCGGCGAGCATCTTGCGGCGTTCCTCGTCGGGCAGCAGGTACCACTCGTAGGACCGCACGAACGGGTACACGCAGATGTAGGCGCCCGGGTCCTCACCGGCGAGGAACGCCGGGATGTGGCTCTTGTTGAACTCCGCCGGACGGTGCACGGCCACATTGCTCCACACCGGGGCGCTGGCCTTGCCCAGCTCGGTGGTGCGCCGGAAATCGGCGTAGGCGGCCTGCAGGTCCTCGACCCGTTCGGCGTGGGTCCACAGCATGAAATCGGCGTCGGCACGCAACCCGGCCACGTCGTAGATGCCGCGCAACACCACACCCTTGTCGGCCAGGCCGTCGAAGAAGGTCTGCGCCTCCTTGATCGCCGCCGCCCGGTCGTCGCCGAGCACGCCCGGCTGTACCTGGAACACGGAGAACATCAGGTACCGGATGGTGGAATTGAGGGCCTGGTAGTCGAGTCGCGCCATGAATCCATGGTGCCACTGCGCGGATTTCGCGCGGCGGCCGGGATCAGTCCAGGTGGTGCCCGACCGCACGCCACGGCGAGGATTCGTCGGCGCGGAAGACGGCCGTCACGGTGGTCGCCTCCCCCGCGTGTAGTTCGACGGGACCGAGATCGGGGTCGAGGATCAGGGTCGGTCGCTCAGCGGGACTGGTCACAGCGGGCGATCATGCACGAGCGCTATCGCCGATGGTGGTAGCCACGCCGCAATCGGGTATGTGCACTGCGACCCGGGTCGGCTTCGGCCTGCGTTCGCGTCGTGCCGGTGGAGCGCGTGCCCGGGCGCAGCGGACGCGGTTCGCGGTTCGCGTCGACCGGAGTCTTCGGGCCGCGTACGGTCGCGCTGACACCGACAACTCTGCACAGGAGGATCTCATGCGCGTCATCAGTGTGGTCGCCGATCTTGCCGTCGGCGATATCGACGCCGCCAGAAGCTTCTACGCGGACTATCTCGGTCTCAGCGACGAGGAGTTCAACCTCGGCTGGGTCGCGCGATTCACCTCGCCCGAGACGGGCGCGCACCTGCAGGTCGTCACGCGGGACGCGAGCGCACCGGAGAATCCGGTCGTGACGATCAAGGTCGACGATGTCGAGGCCGCGCTGGCCGAGGCGCAGCGGCGCGGATTCGAGATCGTCCACCCATTGACCACCGAACCGTGGGGAATCACCCGCTTCTTCGTGCGCGCACCCGACGGGAACGTCATCAACATCGCCCAACACCACTAGCTGGGATCTGGACGGTTGATCACCACGCTGTGTGGGTGGCATCTGCCGAAAGGCCGACGCCACCAGAGCGTGATGATCTTGATTCGCCAGAAGCTGGTGCAGTCCCGGCCTGTTCCGTGACCGGTCCGCAGCAACCCTTCAGCCTCAGGACGCGTGAGTCCCGCCGGCTGCGACGCCCAGCGATGTCAGTGACAAACGTTGTGTGCGATGCGTGCCGCGGCGGCGGTCCCTGCGGCGACACACGCCGGAACCCCGACTCCGTGCAGGTAGGCGCCCGCGACGGCAAGCCCTTCGAGCGGAGCGATGGCGGCTTCGATGGCGTCGATCCGTTCGGAATGTCCGGGGGCGTACTGGGGTAGACCGCCGGGCCAGCGCTGCACGACGGCGGCGTGCGGGGTGATCGTGGCTCCGGTGACGGTGCTCAGGTCTTCGACAGCGGCCGCGACGAGTTCGTCGTCGGTCCAGGTGAGGGGTTTCTCGTCACCGAAGCGGCCGAACGAGGCGCGGACCAGGGCGACATCACGGACGGCGAGGTGCGGCCATTTACGGCTCGACAGGGTGAAAGCCTTGGCCCGCAAGGGCTCTCCGGTGGCGACGAGGATGCCTGAATTATCCGGCAGGGCGGTGTCTTTCGGCAGTGCCATCGCGACGAGCGCCGAGGACGACAGTTCGATTCCATCCGCTAGAGCGGCCGCCTCGGGTGCGACGTAGTGCAACAGCCGGGCGGTGACCGGCGCGGGTGTCGCGAGGACGACCGCGTCGACAGCGCCCAGCGGGTCGACCACCCAACCCCGGGGTGACCGAGCCAGTCGTGTCGCGGGGAGATCGGTCACCAAGCGGGCCCGCGACGCCTCGGTCAGCGCGGCGAGCAGGGCGCCGTATCCGTCGCGGAGTCCACCGAAGACCGGCGCGGAGCTGGGCGCGGGCATTGCTGTCCGAACGGCGTCGGTGAGACTCGGTGCGCCTCGATCGAGGGCAGCGGCCAGCGTCGGCAGGGCCGCACGGATGCCGATCGACGCGCTGATCCCCGCGTACACGCCGCCGAGCAGCGGATCGACACTGCGTTCCACGACCTGCCGACCGAACCGTTCGGCGACCAGCGACTGCACGTCCACATCCGAGCCGGGTTCCCAGCGCAGCGGCCGCTCCGGCTCGGTCGCCACCCGGTGCAGGGTTTCGTCGTCGACGAGCCCGCGCAGCGATTCGGCATCGGAGGGAATGCCCATCAAGGTCCGCCCCGGCAGTGGGTGCGCACTCCCCCCTGCCCACACCAGTGGGCGTTTGCCGGCGGGTCGCACCAGCTGATCGTCGAGGCCGAGTTCGCCCATCAACTCGATCACCTCGGGCCTGCGCCCGACGAACGCCTCAGCACCGAGATCCACTGGCTCCCCGGCCAATTCACCGGTGTGCAGCACCCCGCCGACCCGCCCGCGCTGCTCGAGCACGACGATATCGGCGCTCGCACCGAGGCGTTGACGCAGCCGGTACGCCGCGACGAGCCCGCTGATTCCGCCCCCGACAACCGCGATCCGCATCCTCCGACCGTAGCCGTGCGGCCGATGCACCGATAAGACGCACCCACGCTGTGTCAGCAGTGTCACGTCGAGCTCCGGAGCGCGGCTCGTGATCGGCGGCGAACGCCCGCCACCCCACCGCCGCGATCGAGGACCATCGAGCGCGGCGGCGAAGGGATTGTCAGACGGTCGCCTCGGCCTGGTGCCTCAGAGCGAATGTACGAGTTCGACCAGCGCGGTCAGCACGCCGGGATCGGTGTCCGGCAGCACCCCGTGACCCAGGTTGAAGATGTGACCGGTCGCGCCGAGCGTGATCGCCTCGTCCGCCTCCGCCACGATGCGCCGCGCTTCCGCCTCGACCGCGTCGAATCCGGCGAACAGAATGGCCGGGTCGAGGTTGCCCTGCAGTCCCTTTCCGGCACCGACCCGGCGCACGGCGTCGGTGAGCGGCACTCGCCAGTCGACGCCGACCACATCGGCACCGGCCTCCCCCATCGCGCCGAGCAGCTCGCCGGTGCCCACACCGAAGTGGATGCGCGGCACGCCCGCGTCGGCGATCTCGGCGAACACGCGTTCCGAGTGCGGCAGCACGAACTCGCGGTAGTCGGCCAGCGACAGCGCGCCCGCCCAGGAATCGAACAGCTGCACCGCGTCGACACCGGCGGCGAGCTGGGCCTGCAGGAAGGCGATGGTGATGTCGGTGAGGGTGCCGAGCAGCGCGTGCCAGGTCTTCGGGTCGGCGTGCATCATCGCTTTGGTGCGCTCGTGCTGCTTGCTCGGCCCACCCTCCACCAGGTAGGAGGCCAGCGTGAACGGTGCACCGGCGAAACCGATGAGCGGGGTGTCACCGAGCGCGTCGGTGAGCAGCCGCACGCCCGCGGTGACCGCGCCGACCTCTTCCGGACGCAACCTGGGCAGGGCGCGCACATCGGCCTCGGTGCGCACCGGCGAGGCGATCACCGGGCCGACACCGGGCACGATGTCGAGGTCGATGCCCGCCGCCTTGAGCGGAACGACGATGTCGGAGAACAGGATTGCCGCGTCCACCCCGTGACGGCGGATCGGCTGCATGGTGATCTCGCACACCAGCTCCGGGTCGAAGCACGACTCGAGCATGCCGATGCCCTTGCGCAGCTCCCGGTACTCGGGCAGCGAACGGCCTGCCTGACGCATGAACCAGACCGGTCGCCTGCTCGGCGTCGCGCCGGTGGCGGCGGCCAGGAAAGGGGCATCGGTCAACCGGCGGCGGGTGTAGGTGCTCACCACGATGATCCTAGGCGGGCGAACCTACCCCCAGCAGCGGGGTGAGGTCGCGCGAGTCCGACCTGATCTATGTCGGCCCCGACCTCGATGGTGTTGCCGTCGCGACTAGGCATGTTCGAACCCACCGATTTCGCAAATCGCCCGTCTCATCGCACATCGCGCATCGCGAAGCGCCGCAGAATGCACCCTCCGCAACGCACCCCCGACCGGCCCGCCGTAGGCGGCGCGCCTCCGCACGCCCCGCACACCCACCGTCTACGGTTGCCCTCGTGACACCGCTCGACATCCGCGACGGCGCCGCACCGACCGGGGGAACGCCCCGCGAGCCTGCTTCTTTCCGGGCGGCGGTCGATGCGATGGGCACCGCAACCGTGCACCCTCGAATCGAGCTGGCGCCTATCCGCCCCCCACAGCGGTTGGCGCCGTTCTCCTATGCGCTCGGGGCGGAGGTCGTGCACCCCGACAGCCCGGTCGTGCCGACCGACTCCGAGGGCGACGCCTTCGGCAGGCTGATCCTGCTCCACGACCCCGACGGGGACGAGGCCTGGCACGGCGTGTTCCGGCTGGTCGCCTACATCCAGGCCGACATCGACGCCGCCCTCGCCGCCGACCCGCTGCTCCCGGAGGTCGCGTGGAGCTGGCTGGTCGACTCCCTGGAGTCACGTGGCGAACCGTTCACCGCCCTCGGCGGCACCGTCACCGCCACCAGTTCGGTGCGGTACGGCGACATCGCCGGCCCACCCCGCGCCCACCAGCTGGAGCTACGCGCCTCGTGGACGGCGATGAACACCGAGATGCGCCGTCACGTGGAGGCGTTCTGCGAGGTGCTCGCCTTCGCCGCCGGATTACCCCCCGCCGGAATCACGCATTTACGGCCGGACTCCTATACCCACACCGACAGACCGTGATCGCCACGTAGAGTTCACGTTTATGTCGGTCGCCGAGGAACCAACCGCAGCAGAGCCCCTGCTCGCCCCCGCCGAGGGGGTTCCACCCGTGCTGGCCTCCCCCGACGAGGTCGCCGCGGCCGCCAAATCCATCGCCGCGGGCACCGGCCCGCTCGCCGTCGACGCCGAACGCGCGTCCGGTTTCCGCTACTCCGCGCGCGCCTACCTGATCCAGCTGCGCCGCGAAGGCGCGGGCACCTTCCTGATCGACCCCATCCCCGTCACCGACGCGCTCACCCCGCTGGCCGAGGCGATCAACGACCTCGAATGGGTACTGCACTCCGCCGACCAGGACCTCCCCGGCCTCGCCGAGCTCGGCCTGCGCCCCGCCCGCCTCTTCGACACCGAACTCGGCGGCCGCCTCGCCGGCTATGAGCGCGTCGGCCTGGCCGCCATGGTGGAGAACCTGCTCGGCCGTTCCCTGCGCAAAGGCCACGGCGCCGCCGACTGGTCCACCCGCCCGCTGCCCGACGAGTGGCTCAACTACGCCGCCCTCGACGTGGAGCTCCTCCTGGAACTGCGCGACACCGTCGCCGAAGACCTCGCCGCCCAGGGCAAAATGGACTGGGCCGCAGAGGAATTCGAACACGTCCGCACCATGGACCCGCCCGCCCCCAAGGCCGACCGTTGGCGCCGCACCTCCGGTATCCACACCCTGCGCCGCCCCCGCCAGCTCGCCGTCGTCCGCGAACTGTGGACCACCCGCGACGAACTGGCCCGCGCCCGCGACGTCGCCCCCTCCCGCATCCTCCCCGACTCCGCCATCGTCGCCGCCGCGACCAACGACCCACGCACCATCGCCCAACTGCGCACCCTCCCCGTCTTCGGCGGCCCCCGCCAACGCCGCTACTCCCGCGACTGGCTCGCGGCCGTCGACCGCGCCCGCGCCCTCCCCGACAAACAACTCCCACCCCTCACCCTCCCCTTCGACGGCCCACCCCCCGTCAACCGTTGGGAACGCCGCGACCCCATCGCCGCCGCCCGCCTGACCACCGCCCGCAACGCCATGGGCGAACTCTCCACCCAGCATTCGATCCCGGTGGAGAACCTGCTCTCCCCCGATCTCGTGCGCCGTCTGTGCTGGGACGGGCTCCCCGATTACAAGAACGTGGGCACGCCCGAAGAGCTTTTCTCGGCGATCGAGGAGTTCCTGCGTGCGGGTGGTGCGCGACCGTGGCAACGAACCCTCGCCGTACCGGCACTGACCAAAGCGCTGACTCCGAAGGTCGAGTAGCTCAATTCGTCAGACGCAGCCGTGAAACGCCCCGAGCCTCGGGTGACGGGATAGTCCACCAAGCTGCGCTCGCGTCCGATCCACCGAATCTCATCTTTCGACCGCGATTCACTCATAATTCAGTCCGGCATACAATAGTAGCGCGAGGAAGTTCCAATCGATTCCGACAGGAATACTTCGACGGTTTTCCACGAACGCCGCGAGAGCTTCCAGAAATCGCGGCATCGTTGCATTCTCGAAAGCATCGGGGTCGCCGATCACCTGCGTACGCAGATTCAGCGCAAATTCCACAAACCGTTCCCGATTCTCGACTCCGGGAAATTCCAATTCTTCCACGTTCCAAGTCCCCTGCTCATGACGCATGCTCGGCGGACATCCGACATTGTGAACGAAGTTGAGCCAAATATTCAATAGGCGTTCGCTGTTCATTTCCGATAAGACGTAAAGCACTGCGCGAAAAATGGATCGACGGGGCGCTTGTTCGTGGTTAGTGTCGGGTGTCGAGTGTCGAGAGGAAGCGTTGTGTACGACGAGGCAATCGCCGCCAATCGGGCGAATTGGGATGAGCGGGCCGAGGTGCATGTGCGGTCGCGGATGTATGACGTGGTTGCTTATCTGGCGGATTCGGGGCAGATCTCGTCGGTGGTGCGCAACGACCTGGGGGTGCTGGCGCCGCACTTGCCGGAGTCCGGGATCGTGGGGCGGTCGTTGTTGCATCTGCAGTGTCATATCGGGATCGATACCTTGTCGTGGGTGCGGCTCGGTGCGGTGGATGTGCACGGACTCGATCTGTCGCCGAATTCGTTGCGGCACGCGGAGCGGATCGCGCGGGAGGCGGGGTGTGGCATCACCTGGGTCGAAGGGGATGCGCGGCGGGCTTCGGAGCTGGTCGGGCGGCGGTTCGACACCGTGGTGACGAGTGCGGGAACCATTGTGTGGTTGCCGGAGCTCTCGACGTGGGCTCGGTCGATCCACGATCTGCTGGAGCCGGGCGGGGTGTTCTCGATCCGGGACGATCATCCGATTCTCGGCGCGATGGGGTTCGAGCCGTGGGAAATCTCCGACGACTACCTCGGTGGGGGCGGAACGCGGACGTACACGGATTCGGGCACTTACACCGAGGATTCCGCCGGGCAGATCGCCCACACCACCAATTACGAATGGCGACACGATCTCGGCGAGGTCGTGGGAGCACTGCTCGACGCGGGACTGGCGATCGAGGCGGTGCGGGAGCTGCCCTATATGGACTGGCCCGCCTTCCCGGAACTCGTTGCCTGCGAACAGGGTTGGACATTGCCACCGGCGCGGCCGCGAATTCCGTTGAACTTCGCGGTCGTCGCCAGGCGAAGGAATTAGTGGGCGCCGAGCCAGGCGGCGATGCGTTGGGTGATGGCTTCCGGGGTCAGGCCCAGGTCCTCGAGGATTTCGGGGCGGGAGGCGTGGTCGAGGAATTGTTGGGGGATGCCGAGGTCTCGGGTGGGGATGTCGAGGCCGGCGGCGCGGAGGTGGGCGGAGAGGGTGGAGCCGATGCCGCCGTGTAGGCCGCCGTCTTCGAGGGTGACGACCAGACGGTAGTTCTCGGCGAGTTTCACGAGGGTGTCCGAGATGGGGAGGACCCAGCGCGGGTCGACCACGGTGACCGAGATGCCGTGGGGGGCGAGGTTTTCGGCGACGCGCATGGCGGTGTCGGCGAAGGGGCCCACGGCGACGAGCAGGACGTCGCCGTGCTGGGACTGGGCCGAGCCGGGGACGGCCAAGCGCAGGATGTCGAGACCGTCGAGTCGTTCGACGGCGGTGATGTCTTCGGCGACAGTGCCTTTCGGGAAACGCAGCACGGTGGGGCCGTCGGTGACGGCGAGCGCCTCGGCGAGTTCCTCACGCAGGGTGGCGCCGTCGCGGGGGGCGGCGACGCGGATGCCGGGGATGATGCCGAGCAGCGAGAAGTCCCACATGCCGTTGTGGCTGGCGCCGTCGGGGCCGGTGATGCCCGCCCGGTCCAGGACGACGGTGACGGGCTGTTTCAGCAGCGCCACATCCATCAGCAACTGGTCGAAGGCGCGGTTGAGGAAGGTGGCGTAGATGGCGACCACGGGGTGCATGCCGCCGAGCGCGAGACCCGCGGCGGAGGTCATGGCGTGCTGTTCGGCGATGCCGACGTCGAACATGCGCTCGGGGAAGCGCTCACCGAACGCGGCGAGACCGGTGGGGCCTGGCATGGCGGCGGTGATGGCGACGATGTCGTCGCGGCGCGCGGCGTGCTCGATGAGTTCCTCGGAGAACACTGCCGTCCAGCCCTTGGCCTTCTTGCCCGCCAGGGGGCGGCCGGTGAGCGGGTCGATGGGGTCGCAGGCGTGCATCTGGTCGGCGACATGGTTTTCGGCGTGCTCGTAGCCGTTGCCCTTGCGGGTGACCACGTGCACCACGACGGGGCCGCCGAAGTCCTTGGCGCGGCGCATGGCCGCCTCGAGCGCGACCAGGTCGTGGCCGTCGACCGGGCCCACGTACTTCATGCCCAGATCGCCGAACAGTTCCTGCGGGCTCACGGCGTCTTTGATCCCGGCCTTGAGCGCGTGCACCATCGAATAGGCCGAATCCCCTACGGCCGGAATGCTTTTCAGCAGACGTTTCCCGGTGTCGAGGGCATGCTCGTAGGCAGGCTGGGTGCGCAGGGCGGTGAGCCGGTCGGCGAGGCCACCGATGGTCGGTGCATAGGAGCGGCCGTTGTCGTTGACCACGACAACCACCGGGCGGTCGGCACCGGCGATGTTGTTGAGCGCCTCCCAGCACATGCCGCCGGTGAGCGCACCGTCACCGACGACGGCCACCACGGTGCGGTTCTGGTCGGTGAGCGAGAACGCCTTGGCCAAGCCGTCGGCGTAGGACAGGGCGGCCGAGGCGTGCGAGGACTCCACCCAGTCGTGTTCGCTCTCGGACCGACTGGGGTAGCCGGACAGGCCGTCGCGCATGCGCAGCGTGTCGAAGCGGTCCTTGCGGCCGGTGAGGATCTTGTGCACGTAGGCCTGGTGGCCGGTGTCGAAGATCAACGGGTCGGCCGGGGAATCGAAGATCCGGTGCAGGGCGATGGTCAGCTCGACCACACCGAGGTTGGGACCGAGATGACCACCGGTGGCGGCGACCTTCGCCACCAGGAACTCGCGGATCTCGTCCGCCAGTTCCCGCAGCTGCGGCACGCTCAGCCGGCGCAGATCTTCGGGTGAATCCACCCGCGACAGCACTCCCACCTGAACTCGCTCCCTCCGGACTTCCGATTGATCCGCCCAGTGTATTTGGCCGGGCGACGGGCGAAAGCCCTCGTCCGGTGTCGTGCACTCCGACGGTAGTCCCGACCACCCGCCGACCAGCGGGCGCACCCCTGGCTGACGGGCGCGACGTGTGAGCACAATCTCCCCGCGCGTCCGCCCGGGAACCGTTGTCAATGCCCCCTACAGTGACGCTGTGGCCGAACCGAACCGGATCGATCCCGGGGTGGTCGCGGGCATTCTCGACGAGGTGTACGCGGCCTGCCGAGACGACACCTCCGGCGCGCCCGCCGACTACATCCCCGAACTCGCCGCCGTCGCACCGGACTCGTTCGGGCTGTGCCTGGCCACCGCCGACGGGCTGGTCTACCGGATCGGCGACACCGATGCCGGGTTCACCATCCAGTCGATCTCCAAGCCGTTCACCTACGCGCTAGCCCTGGCCGACCGCGGACTCGACGAAGTCGCCCGCCACATCGATGTGGAACCCTCGGGCGAACCGTTCAACGAGATCGCGCTCGAACCCGACACCCAGCGCCCGAGCAATCCGATGATCAACTCCGGGGCGATCACCGCCGCCTCGCTGATCAAGGGGCCCGACGAGTTCGAACGGGTGCGGGACTGCTACTCGCGCTTCGCCGGACGCGAGCTGCGGGTGAACGACGCTGTGTACCAGTCGGAATCGCGCACCGGATACCGCAATCGGGCGATCGGCTACATGCTGCGTTCGGTCGGGATCATCGACGTGGACCCTGACGCCGTCGTCGACCGCTACTTCCGCCAATGCTCGATCGAGGTGACGTGTGCCGACCTGGCGGTGATGGCCGCGACACTGGCCGACAACGGCATGAACCCCGCCACCCACGAGCGGGCGTTGTCGACGGCACTGACCGAACGGGTGCTCAGTGTGATGACCACCTGCGGCATGTACAACGCGGCGGGCGACTGGGTGACCACGGTGGGGCTGCCCGCCAAGAGCGGGGTGGGCGGCGGGATCATCGCGGTGCTGCCCGGCCAGCTCGGCATCGCGGTGTACTCGCCGCGCCTGGACGCCCACGGCAACAGTGTGCGCGGGGTAGCGGCGTGCCGGGAGCTGTCGCGGCGGCTCGAACCGCACTTCTGTCACGTGACCCGCTCCGCGCGCACCGCCATCCGCGCCGAGCACTCGGTGTCGGAGTTGCCGTCGCGGATGCGCCGCTCCCCCGACGACGCCGCCGTGCTCGCCGCGCACGGTGACCGCGCCCGCGTCTACGAACTGCACGGCGACCTGCTGTTCTCCGGCGCCGAACGGGCGGTCCGGGCCATCGAGGCCGCCGCGGGCGAGCTCGACGCGCTGGCGATCGACCTGCGCCGGGTAGGTGAGGTGAGCGTGGTGGCACGCGGAATGCTCGACGCGTTGCAGGCCGAGCTCGTACCGGCCGGGGTGCGGGTGGCGCTGGTCGATCCCGATGCCAAGCTCGGCCACGACGTGTCGAGCCTGCGGCCCGACGACCCGCGCGGGCGGGTGTTCATCGATCGCGATACCGCCACCGAATGGTGCGAGGACATCGTGCTCGCCCGGCACCGACCACCCGGAACACACCCGACCACCTCGATCGCCCTCGACGAGCACCCGCTGCTGGCCGAGCTCGATCCAGCCGACCGCGCCCGGCTGGCCGCCGATTTCGGCGAGCGAACCTTCGCCAGGGGCGAGACGATCGCCCAACGCGGTGATCAGCGCTCGGGGCTGTACCTGATCCTGGACGGGCGGGTGCGGCTCACCTTCCCCGGCACCGACGGGCGGACGCACCGGCTGGTGACCTTGTCGGCGGGGATGTCGTTCGGCGAGATACCGATGCTGGTCGGCAAACCGTTCGTCAACGCGGTGATCGCCGAAACCCAGGTGCGGGTGGCGGTACTGAGCCCGGCGGCGTTCGACTCGCTCACCGAGGTGCATCCGAAGCTCAAACTCGCACTGCTGCAACGGCTCGCGGCCGGTGCGTACGCCCAGATGGAAGCCACGGTGCGCACCATCTCCGGCACGCAGTGACCGGGCGCGGAACCCGAGGGCGCCGCGAGACGTTGGGCAGCACAACAGGCCCCGACCGACAGGAGCAGCGGTGAGCGAACGATCCCCTCAGCCGAGCACCACCACCTTCGGACGCGGCACGGTGCGCGCGATCCCCGATCTCATCCGCGTCACCCTGACGGTGGAATCGCGCGCCGCCACGGTCGCGGGCGCCTACGACCGGGCTGGCCAGCGGGTGAATGCGGTGGTCGCGGCGTTGCGCACGGCCGGGGTGCGTGACAGCGACATGGCGACCAGCGGGCTCAGTGTGCGCACCGAGACCGTCTACACCGACAACGGCCGCAACGAGATCGTCGGCTACCTCGCCTCCACGGGTCTCAGCATCGCGCTGCGCGAGGGCAGCGGTGCCGAACCCGCCGAGACCGTGGCCGCCGCGGTGAACGCGGGCGGCGACGACGTGCGCCTGGGCGGGCTCACCCGGGGCATCGCCGACCCCGCGCCACTGCTGGTGCAGGCCCGCGACGCCGCCTACGACGACGCGCTCGCCAAGGCCGAGCAGTACGCGGCGCGCGCGGGTGTGCGCCTGGGTGCGGTGCTGCAGATCACCGAGGACACCTCACCCACGCCCCGCGCCTACGACGTGAGCGCCGAGATGGATTCACCGATCATGTTCGCGCGCAGCAGTTCGCCGGTGCCGGTCGTGCCGGGCGAGACCGAGGTGGGCGCGAGTGTGCGGGTGACATGGGCGCTGGAATAGCACGCTCGACATCGCGCCTTCCCCGACGAACCGACGGGGACTACCCGCACCTGGGTGCACGGCAGCCCAGGAGGCGTTGATCGATGCGGTCGTCGGGTTGTCAGCGGTCGAGTAATGCGACGCATTCCACGTGGTGGGTGGCCGGGAAGGCGTCGAACGCGCGCAACTCGGCCAGGTGGTAACCCGCGTCGAGGTACAACCCCAGGTCGCGGGCGAAAGAGGCCGGGTCGCAGCCGATGTGGACGATGCGGCGGGGGTCGGCGTCGGCGACGGCGGCCACGACTTCCTTGCCAGCGCCCGCGCGTGGGGGGTCGAGGACGACCACGTCGGGGGTGGAGGTGGCCTCGCGAGCCCAGCGTTCGACCCGGCCCGCCCGCAACTGCACCCACGGCAGGTCCCGCAATGCGGCCGTACCGTCGGCGACCGCGGAGCGGGCCGATTCCACCGCCGACACCGCACCCGTCTGCCCGGTCTGCTCCCCCAGCCGCGCCGCGAAGACACCGACACCGCTGTAGAGATCCCAGCCCGAGCCACCCGGTTCCAACCCGGACCATTCGGCGACGAGATCCGAATAGCATTGCGCCGCACCATGATGCGCCTGCCAGAAGCCTGTGGCCGACAGTTCCCAGCGACGGCCCGCGACATACTCCACCGCCCGGCCGCTGCCCGCCAGCACCCATTCCTCGCGCGGCGCGTTGGTCGCGGACTTGCGGGCGGCGGCCCGGTCACGGACCGCGCCGCGGTCGTCGGCGACGGGGCGGCCGGATTCTCGGTGCCGTGCGGGACGTTGCCCACGTCCTCGGGACCCGCCGCGCGGGGTGGCGGGGCGGGTGCCCGGGCGGTCCGCCTCGGCGGCCGGAGCCAGTTCGACGATGTGGCGGACGCCGTCACCGTCCACGGCGATCACCAGGTCGGCGCCGGGCGTCCAGGATCGCTCGGCCACCCCGTCGAGTGCGCCCGATACCGGCTGCGGACAGCGCAGATCCGGGATCACCTCGGTGCTGCGGTAGCGGTGCACACCCGCGCGACCGGCCGCGTCGACCACCAGTCGCACCCTGGTGCGCCAGCCGCCGACGACCTCCTCGCCGATCGGTTCGACCTCGATCTCGCGCTCGATCCCGGCCAGCCTGCGCAGTTGCTCGGCCACCACGGTCGCCTTGAGCGCGCGCTGGGCGGCGGGGGTCGCGAAGGAGAAATCGCAGCACCCCGCCCCACCCGGCCCCGACACCGGACAGGTCGCGGGGACACGATCTGCGGAGGGCTCGATGATCTCCACCGCGTCGGCCCGACAGAACGAACCACCACGGTCCTCGGTGACGCGGGCGCGCACCAACTCCCCGGGTAGACCGTGGCGCACGAACACCACCCGGCCCTCGTGGCGGCCCACGCAGAACCCGCCGTGCCCGGGCGCACCGAGGCGCACCTCGAATTCCTGTCCGCGCCAGTCACTCACAGCCACACACCCACTTCCGTTGTCGGCCGAGCACGCTCACTCGCGCCGCTCCGGCCGGTCGAACCCGCGACGCACCGAGCCCGGCGCATTCACCTCGGCCGCCTGTTTGGCCCGCGTCGAAGACGACAACTGCCACGGCACACTGGTCACCATCACACCCGGTTCGAACAGCAACCGGCCCTTCAACCGCAACGCCGACTGGTTGTGCAGCACCTGCTCCCACCAGTGACCGACCACGTACTCGGGGATGAACACGGTGACCACGTCGCGCGGTGCGTCCTTGCGGACGCGCTTCACATACTCGAGCACCGGTTTGGTGACCTCGCGATACGGCGACTCGACCACCTTGAGCGGCACGTTGATCTCGCTGTTCTCCCATTCGCGCACGAGCTTGCGGGTGTCGGCGTCGTCGACGTTCACCGTCACCGCCTCGAGCGTGTCGGGGCGCGTGGCCCGCGCGTAGGCCAGTGCCCGGCGCGTGGGCAGATGCAGTTTCGACACCAGCACGATGGAGTGGGTGCGGCTGGGCAGCACCCCGTCCCAATCGGATTCGTCGAGTTCGCGCGCCACCGAGTCGTAGTGCTTGTGGATCAGCTTCATCACGATGAAGATCGCGACCATCGTGATGATGGCGATGTAGGCGCCCGCGAAGAACTTGGTGATGAGCACGATCACCAGCACGGTGCCGGTGAGGGTGAGACCGATGGCGTTGATGACGCGCGAGCGCTTCATCCGCGACCGCTCCTGCGGGTCGGTCTCCTTACGCAGCAGGCGGGTCCAGTGCCGCAGCATGCCGGTCTGGCTGAGCACGAAGGACACGAACACACCGACGATGTAGAGCTGGATAAGCTTGGTGACCTCGGCGTCGAACAGCACCACGAACGCGATGGCGGCACCGGAGAGGAACAGGATGCCGTTGGAGAACGCCAGCCGGTCGCCCCGGGTGTGCAGCTGCCGCGGCAGGTAGCGGTCCTGGGCGAGGATCGAACCGAGCACCGGGAAACCGTTGAACGCGGTGTTGGCGGCCAGCACCAGGATCAGGGCGGTGACGATGGTGATGAAGAAGAAGCCGATGGGGAAGCCGTGGAAGACGGTTTCGGCGATCTGGGCGATCAGCGTCTTCTGGTGGTAATCGGCGGGCGCGCCGACCAGGTTCGAGGTGTCGTGCGCGTAGACGACCCCGATCTTCTGCGCCAGGATGATGATGCCCATCAGCAGTACGACGGCGATGGTTCCCAGCATCAGCAGGGTCGTCGCGGCATTGCGCGACTTGGGTTTACGGAAGGCGGGCACGCCGTTGCTGATCGCCTCGACGCCGGTCAGCGCCGCGCAGCCGGAGGAGAACGCGCGCGCGATCAGGAAGGCGAAGGCCAGGCCGTAGAGGTGTTCGTCCTCGGCCTGGAGCCCGAAACCGGCGGAGACGGCCTGGATGTCGTCACCGAGCACGTAGGTCCGGAACAGGCCCCACCCGAGCATCACGACCATGCCGAAGATGAAGGCGTAGGTGGGAATCGCGAAGGCCGTACCCGATTCGCGCACACCACGCAGGTTGATGGCCGTGAGCACCGCGATCGCGACGACCGCGAACAGCACCTTGTGCGTGTTGACGAACGGAATGGCCGAGCCGATGTTCGAGGCGGCCGACGAGATCGACACCGCCACCGTGAGCACGTAGTCGACGAGCAGGGCGCTACCGACCGTGAGCCCGGCGGTGGGGCCGAGATTCACCGTGGCGACCTCGTAGTCGCCACCGCCGGACGGGTAGGCGCGCACGTTCTGCCGGTAACTGGCGACGACCACCGCCATCACCACCGCCACGGCGAGACCGACCCACGGTGCGTACATGTACGCGGAGATGCCCGCCGCCGCCAGCACCAGGAAGATCTCCTCCGGCGCGTAGGCGACCGAGGACATCGCGTCGGAGGCGAACACCGGAAGCGCGATCCGTTTGGGCAACAAGGTATGGCCGAGCGAGTCACTGCGGAAGGGCCTGCCCAGCAGCACGCGTTTGGCCGCCGTCGTCAACTTGGACACCGGGCTGAGCATAGACGGGATCATCGATGTGTTCGCGCTCACGTGACCTGGCCGCCGACCGGGATGTCGAGGTTGTTTGCACCGCCTCGCCAGGGGGAAACTGGGCGGGGGAAGCTCCGGCGGGTACGGTCCAAGCCGGACGCCACGGGTTCGGCAAGGAACGAGGGTGCACGGTGTACGTAGTGATCATGGGGTGTGGGCGCGTCGGGTCGTCGCTGGCCCGCGCCTTGACCCGGGTGGGTCACGAGGTCACGGTGATCGACCGTGATCCCAGCGCCTTCCGTCGGCTCGGTGAGGGCTTCACCGGGCAGGAAGTGATCGGCGTCGGCTTCGACCGTGATGTGCTGACCCGCGCGGGAATCGAACGTGCCGACGCCTTCGCCGCCGTGTCCTCGGGCGACAACTCCAACATCATCTCCGCGCGGGTGGCCAGGGAGATGTTCGGCGTGGAACGCGTCGTCGCCCGGATCTACGACGCCAAACGCGCCGAGGTCTACGAACGGCTCGGCATCCCGACCATCGCCACCGTGCCGTGGACGACCGACCGTTTCCTGCGCACGCTGATCGGTGACAACTCCACGACCACCTGGCGCGAACCCACCGGCGCGGTGGCCGTCACCCAGCTCACGCTGCACGAGGACTGGTTCGGTCGCACCGTGCGCGACCTCGAACGCGACCTCGGCGTGCGGGTGGCGTTCATCCTGCGCTTCGGCCGGGGCCTGCTGCCCGAATCCAAGACGGTGGTCCAGGCCGACGACGTGGTGTACGTCGCGGCGACCTCCGGCAGTGTCGGTGAGGTGGTCGCGCTGGCGGCCAAGGCCCCCGTGAGCGAGGACTGAACATGAAGGTGGCCATTGCCGGGGCGGGCGCCGTGGGGCGCTCGATCGCCAGGGAACTGCTGCGCGGCGGGCATCGGGTGATGCTGCTGGAACGTCAGCTCGACCACATCGACCCGCCCGCCATCCCCGACGCGGTCTGGGTGCACGCCGACGCCTGCGAGCTGTCGCTGCTCGAGAACGCCGGGCTGGAAACCTACGAGGTGGTGATCGCGGCCACCGGTGACGACAAGACCAACCTGGTCCACAGCCTGCTCGCCAAGACCGAGTTCGGGGTGCGCCGGGTGGTGGCGCGGGTGAACGATCCGCGCAACGAATGGCTCTTCGACGAGTCGTGGGGTGTGGACGTGGCGGTGTCGACACCGCGCCTGCTCGCCTCGCTGGTCGAGGAGGCGGTGTCGGTGGGTGATCTGGTTCGGCTCATGACATTGCGCCAGGGCCAGGCCAACCTGGTCGAGATCACGCTGCCCGCCGACACCCAGCTGGCCGGTAAACCGGTGCGCAGCCTGGTCCTGCCGCGCGACACCGCGCTGGTGACGATCCTGCGCGGCGGCCGGGTGATCGTGCCCCAGGCCGACGACCCCTTCGAAGGCGACGACGAGCTGCTGTTCGTCACCTCGGTGGAGGCCGAGGAGGACCTTCGGCTCACCCTGGCCGGGCACGGCATCCGGCCCTGAGCCGCCTCAGGCGGCGGCGAGCTGAGCGCGCAGCTTGTTGAGCGCGCGGTGCTGCATCACCCGGACCACGCCGGGGCTGGTGCCGATGGCCTCGGCGGTCTGCGCGGCGCTCCAGCCGAGCACGATCCGCATCATCAGCACCTCACGGTGGTTCGGGGCGAGCACCTGCATCAGTTCGCGGGTCGTGGCACGCCGTTCGAAGGCGAGCGCCCAGTCCTCCGGGCCCGCTTCGGCGCTGGCGGTGTCGGGCATCTCGGCCATCGGATACGCGGTGTGCTTGCCCCGGCGGAAGGCGTCGGACACCTTGTTGGCGGCGATGCCGTACACGAAGGCCAGGAAGGACTTGCCCTGGTCACGGTAGCGCGGGATGGCGGCGACGGTGGCGATCAGGACTTCCTGGGTGACATCGTCGGCGGTGACCGTGAGGTGGCCGGTGGCACCCATCCGCGCCGAGCAGTAGCGGCGCACGAGGGGGTGGACCAGACGCAGGATCTCGGCGATCGCGTCGCGGTCGTTGCGGGCGGCGGGACCGATCAGGGCGTCGAGTTCGGCGCCGATGCGCCTGCTCTCCGACTGGGCTGAGCCGGGCTTGGAAGCTGCGCTTGCACGGTGCTCGGTTGCCATCATGGTCGCCGGTCCTCTCACGATCACTGCGTAATTCGGTATGCATTGATCGTGCGACGAACAGGCGGCGGCAACCAGGTACCCCAGGGTGGGTAGTTCCCCACCTCCGGCGGTACCCTTGCCCACCCTCAGGCGGAGGCGGAATCCCTTCCGGCAGCGGACTTGTCGGTGGGCAGGTGGCCCGCGCGGCGCACCGCCCACACGGTGACCACCAGGGCCACCGCGGTCAGCGGCCAGCCCATCGCGATACGGGCGATGGCGAGCCAGGTGGTGTGGTCGGTGTCGTAGAGCTGGGACTGCACCAGGTAGCGGGCGCCGAAGACGACGACCCACACGACGGTGGCCAGGTCGTAGAGCTTGCGCACCCGCGGATCGCTGCGCCATGCGGTGCCGTGGCCGTTGAGCGCGCCCCAGATCACCCCGACCAGCGGCCACCGGAACAGGATCGACAGCGCGAACACGCCCGCGTACACGAGGCTGGTGTAGATGCCGAACAGGAAGAAGCCCTTGGCCTCTCCCACCCGATGGGCGATGAACGCGCACAGTCCGACGCCGAGGAAACCGGAGATGGCCGGCTGGACGGGACTGCGTTGCACGAGCCGCCAGATCAGCACACCCGCGGCCACGCCGAGGGCGGCCCAGATGGCGGCGGTGAGCCCGGCGAAGGTGTTCACCGGAACGAACACGAGCACGGGCAGGGTGGAGTAGATCAGGCCGCTGATGCCGCCGAGCTGCTCGAGCAGGGTCTGCTCGGCCTCGGCCGTCTCCTTGTCGACGTCGGGGTCGACGGGGTGGTCGGTGACCACCGGCAGGGCAACGGTGGCTTCAGGGTCCGCGGTGTGGCGGTACTCGTCGCTGGAGGGCATACGTCAGCTGTTCCCGCGCAATTCGTAGTAGGGGTTGAAGATCACTTTGCGGCCGTCGCGGTCGCCGACGCGGCCGCGCACCAGGATGCGCCTGCCCGGTTCGATGCCGGGGATGCGCCTGCGCCCGATCCATACCAGGGTGATGGCGTCGGTGCCGTCGAAGAACTCGGCCTGCACCGTGGCACCGGCCGCCTTCGGACAGGCCTCTACGCTGCGCAGCCTGCCGACGATGGTGGCTTCCTCGCCGCGACAACAGTCCTTGGCTCGCCGGGCGCCCGAGGCGTCGGCGGTCTCGGCCAGTTCCTCGGCGTCGAGCTGATCGATATCGGCCGTCAGGCGGCGTCCGAGTCGACGAAAATATCCCGAGTCCGGGCCCGATCCCGACTTGTGTGAGCCCGTGGATGACGACATGGCACGCTTCTCCCGCTAGTTGGCCTTCAACGCCACTGTAGATGGGCAAACGCCGGGCCGCTACGCTCGGTCCGTGTTGCGCACCCCACCCCAGGTCACCGTGGTCGCCCTGCCCGGAACCGGCTCCGACGCCGATTTCGCAGCCCGTGCATTCGGACCGGCCGCGGCCGCTCACGGCCTGGAATTCCTTGCCGTCGAACCCGACCCGAAGGCCGTGATCGCGAGCTGTACCGCGGCTTTGCGCACCGCCGCCGCGCGCGGACCCGTCCTGGCGGCCGGGATCTCGCTGGGTGCCGCGATCGCCTTACGGTGGGCCACCGGACATCGCGACGCGGTTGTCGGTGTCATCACAGCATTACCCGCCTGGACGGGTCCGGAAACCACCTCGTGCCCCGCCGCGCTGAGCGCCTCGGCAACCGCCGGGCAACTTCGCGCCGACGGTCTCGGCGCCGTGATCGCCCGCATGCGCGCCTCGAGCCCGGCCTGGCTGGCCGAGGCTCTCACCCAGTCCTGGCGCGGCCAGTGGCCCGACCTGCCGCAGGCTCTGGACGAGGCGGCCGCCTACTCCTGGCCGACCGTCGAGGAATTGGCCGCCTGCCCCGTCCCCGTCGCGGTGATCGGCGCGGGCGACGACCCGGTGCATCCGATCGCCGTCGCCGAAGAATGGGCCGCGACCCTGCCGACGGCCGGATTGCGCCGGATCACCCTCGACGAACTCGGCGCGAACCCGGCGGTCCTCGGACACACCGGGTTCACCGAACTCGACCGTCTGTCGACCGAAAAGATCTCGGCCGCAACCTAGTTCAAACCGAGTTGCTGCATCGCCGAGCCGTCGGCGCCGCGCCGCGGTTCGTCGGGCAGCTTCGGCGGCACCGCCGAGGGCGGGGTCTGCGCGGCGGCCGCCTGCGCGGCCATGGCCTGCTGCTGGGCGAGCACCTGCTGCTGATGGGCGGCGGCGAGCTGTTCGGCCAGCTCCTGGGGCAGCACCACGGGCAGCGGGTCACGCACCGGTAGCGGCTCGGAGCCGCGCCGCACCACCGCGTCGGCCAGGACGGCCCGCGCGGCGGTGATGAGCGGGCTGCGATCGTCGACCGCGCCCGAGGGGCCCGCCGCGACCAGCCGGATCATCCAGCGCGGTCCGTCGACACCGATGAAGCGCAGATCGGCGCCCTCGGTGACCGCCTTCACCTCACGACCCCACGGGCCCTTCTCGATGGCGACGCTCGCACCGTCACCGCGCAGCGACTCGGCCAGGTCGGCCGCGACGAGACGCCACTGCCCGGCCGACTTCGGCGCGGCGTACGCGGCAACGGTGAGCCTGCCGTGCTGGGTGGCCAGGTGCACCGCCTGCGGGGTGCCGTCGGGGCTCATCTCCACCTGCAGCTGTCCACCCTCGGGCACGGGGATGACCACCGACCCCAGATCGAGCCTGCGCGCGATCATGTCGTCGGTCACTTCGGTGATGTCGTACGGGCCGGCGGCGGCGTCGGGGGCGTGGTCGAAGTTGCCGTAGATGCGCTCGTCGGTGGGAGCGTCGTCGAAATCGAGGTGGGCGAAGTCGGGGCGGCGGAACTCGTCGGTGTCGTAGTCGTCGGTATCGGCGAAATCGTCGTAGTCGTCCGCGGCGTAGTCGTCGCCGTAGTCGTCGTCGTAGACCGCGTCGTCCTCGCGCGGTGCGCGCTTCTTCTTGCCGAACAGACCCATTACGCCTCCTTGCCGGTCAGGCTCGCGTGCCCGCCGCTCGACCCGTAACCACCCGCGCCACGCACGGTTTCGTCCAGGTCGTCGACCTCGGCGAACTCGACCAGCTCCACCCGCTGCACGAGCAGCTGGGCGATCCGGTCGCCGCGGCGCAGCTCGATGGCGGTGCGCGGGTCGTGGTTGATCAGGCACACTTTGATCTCGCCCCGATAGCCCGCATCGATCGTGCCCGGTGTGTTCACCACCGACAGCCCCGCCTTCGCGGCCAGACCCGAGCGGGGGTGGATCAGGCCGACCGTGCCGACCGGCAGCGCGAGCGCGATCCCGGTGCCGACCAGCACCCGCTCACCCGGTTCGATGATCACATCCTCGGTGGTACAGAGGTCGACGCCCGCGTCACCCGGATGGGCACGCTTCGGCACAGGGATGCCGGGATCGAGCCGCCGCAGCGGAATCGGTGCAAGTGCGTTCACATCGGTCGAGACTACGCGCTCGGAGCCGGACCAGCGCGTCACGACCCTGCCACGATCGCCTAGTCTTGAACCGTGCCCGACCAGTCCCATTCTCCGACCACCGACGCCGCAGACACCGACGCTCGCGCGGCTGCCGCGCCCACCGTGTCGCCCTACCGGGAGCGCCTGTGGGTGCCACTGTGGTGGTGGCCGGTCGGCTTCGCGATCGCCGGGCTGATCGCCGCCGAGTTCCACATGGGCGCGCCCGGGCTGCGGGCCTGGTTGCCGTACGTGCTGCTGGCACCGGTGCCCGTGTGGATTCTGTTGTGGATGAGCCGTCACCGGCTGGAAGTGGCCGTCACCCCCGAGGGAACGGCGGAATTGCGCGTCGACCGCGCCCACCTGCCGGTGAGCTTCGTCGCGCGGGCCGCGGCCGTCGCACCGACGGCCAAGAGCGCGGCGCTGGGTCGTCAGCTCGACCCCGCCGCCTATGTCCAGCACCGGCCCTGGATCGGGCCGATGGCATTGCTCGTCCTCGACGACCCGGACGACCCGACGCCGTACTGGTTGATCAGCACGCGCAGGCCCGACCGGGTCTTGGCCGCGCTCGGACTCCCGAGCGCGGGCTGACCCGTCTACCTCGCCGTGGAACGCGTCAGAGGGCGCAGTCCATGCAGATCATCTCGCCACCCTTCTCGCTGGCCAGCCTGCTTCGGTGGTGCACGAGGAAACAGCTCGAGCAGGTGAACTCGTCTGCCTGCTTCGGGACCACCCGAACGCTGAGCACCTCGTCGGACAGGTCCGCGCCGGGAAGCTCGAACGATTCCGCTGTGTCGGTCTCGTCGATGTCCACGACGGCGGACTGCGCCTCGTTGCGGCGGGCCTTCAGCTCCTCGAGCGAATCCTCCGACACTTCGTCGGATTCGGTGCGCCGCGGTGCGTCATAGTCGGTTGCCATGTCGTCTTCCCCTCAGTCCTTACTCCGTAAATACCGGATCAGTTCGATTGCCACGTCCCCGCAGGGAGACGGCGCTCGACCGCCCCGCCGGTGGTGCACCTCACACGTACACCGCTCGACTATCAGGTGGACCGTTGCTCGATCTACTCCGACAGCGTTCGGTTAACGCAGGACATGCCCTTGTTGTTCCCGCGACCGACCACCGTTTCACGGGTGATTATTCGATCTGGGCGGGCAGACAATAGCGGACCTACCGACAAATGTCGCAATCAAAACCCCGCCGCGACGAAACCGACGACGAATCTTCACCTGCCGGGAAACTCGCCGAGACCTCCCGCACTCGCGCATCGGCGGCGGACTCGTAGAGTGAGCGCGTGGTTTCACTGATCACCGAAGGCAGCGCGACCGATCGCGACGGCAAACCCTTTCCGCGACGGCGCCCCGAGCTGTGGCTCGCGATGGTCCTCGTGCTGGCTCTTGTGGCCCTGTTCGTGTGGGTGGCGGCGTTCCGCACCCGCGAGGACAACAACGAGCCGATGGCGTGCAACGCGCCGAGCACACCGACCGCGACCAACGCACCCAAGCCCGCAGCGCTCGGCACCCGAGTCGGGCCCTCGCGCCTGGACGAGGTGGATCCGGCGGCGCTGTCGGAGTCCAAGGTGCGAGTGTTCAACGCCAACGGCAAGAGCGGACAGGCGGGCAACATCGCCTCCGCGCTCGGTGACCTCGGCTTCGCGAGCGCACCGGGGACACAGGTCGGTAACGATCCGGTCTATGTGAGCGGTGACCTCAACTGCACCGGCCAGATCCGCTACGGCGTGAACGGCAGGCCCGCCGCCGCCTCGGTGCAGCTGGTCGCGCCCTGTGCCGAACTGATCGAGGACCCGCGCACCGACGACTCGGTCGACCTGGTGCTCGGCCTGGCCTTCGGCGAGTCGCTGCGCCCGAGCGCCGACGCCGAAGCGGTCCTGCGCGCGCTGAAGAACCTGGCCCCCGGCGCCAGCTCGTCCTCCATCGACCCCGACCTCCTCGACGCCGCCCGCACCGTCAAGTGCTGAAGTATGAGCGGCTGGCGCCGCGGGTTTCTCGGCCCGGGGGGCCTCGATCTTCCCTCCCTGCGGGCACTCCTTAGTCGCACCCTCCGGTCGGTCCAGATCGAGGCGGCCGAGAAACCGGGTCAGGGTTCTCAGTCGGGTAGGGGCGTTGTCGCGCCGGTCTCGGTGAGGAGGGCGGCGAAGTCTTCGGCGATGCCAGGGGCGGCGACGAAGGTCAGTTCGCCCGCGGCACCGCCGACGGTGACCGGTGGGACGTGCACCACCGCGCCCGCTTCGGCGGCGATGAGGGCGCCCGCCGCCCAGTCCCAGGCGTTGAGCCCGTGCTCGTAGTAGGCGTCGAGATGACCCGAGGCGACGTGGCACAGGTCCATGGCGGCGGCGCCGAGGCGGCGGATGTCGCGGACCCGCGGCAGGATCTCGGTGAGCAGCCTCGCCTGGTCGGCGCGACGCTGGGTGCCGTAGGCGAAACCGGTCGCAACCAGTGCCACCGACAGCGAATCCTCTTGGGTGCAGGACAGTTTCGTGCGGGTGCCGTCGGCGGTGACGGCGAACGCCCCGCCGCCGCGCACGGCGCTGTAGGTGGTCGCGGTCGCCACGTCGGCGACCGCGCCCGCCACCGGGGCGCCGTCGATGACCGCTGCCACCGAGACCGCGTACCCGGGCAGGCCGTAGAGGAAGTTGACGGTCCCGTCGATCGGGTCGACCACCCAGGTGACGGCGCCCGGCGCGGTGGCAGCGACATCGCCGCCGCCCTCCTCGCCCAGGATCGCGTCGTCGGGGCGGCGCCGGGCGAGCAGATCGCGGATCAGCTGTTCGGATTCGGTGTCGACCACGGTGACCGGGTCGGTGATGTGGCCCTTGGTCGCCACGGCACCGTCGACGGGTCCCCCGTCGGCGAACACCTCGGGTCGGCGGGCACGCACATGCGCGGCGGCGGTCTCGGCGAGCTCGACGGCGAGCTCGCGCAGTCGTTCGTCGGCGGCGGTCGTGGCGGGGGCAACGGAACTGTGTTGAGGCACCACGCCATCGGATCATATGCGGGAGCCCGAGGGAGCGGTGACTACCGCTACTCTTTGTCCGGCACATCGACCGCGTCAGGCAAGGGGTTCATCCATGTCCGCTCGGGGGCACGCATTCGGCATCGATATCGGGGGAAGTGGCGTGAAGGGGGCCGAGGTCGATCTCGACACCGGTCTGCTCACCCATGAGCGGCTCAAGATCGCCACTCCGCGACCCGCCACGCCCGAGGCGGTGGCGGCGGCGGTGGCCGAACTCGTCGCGCTGGCCGGCTGGGAGGGACCGGTGGGGATCACGCTGCCGTGCGTGGTGCTCGACGGACACGCCCGCACGGCCGCCAATATCGACCCCGCCTGGATCGGCACCGACGCGCGCGCCCTGTTCTCGGCCGCGCTCGGCGGGCGGACGGTGACGGTGCTCAACGATGCCGACGCGGCGGGCCTCGCGGAGGACAGCTACGGCACCGCCCGCGACCTGAACGGCCTCACCCTGCTGCTCACCTTCGGCACCGGGATCGGCTCGGCGCTGCTCTACAACGGCACCCTCGTGCCCAACTCCGAGCTCGGCCACCTCGACATCGAGGGGGTGGAAGCCGAGCACATGGCCGCCGCCTCGATCAAGGACCGCGACGGCCTCACCTACCCGGAGTGGGCGCAGCGGGTGAGCAAGGCCCTGATCCACATCGAGAACCTCTTCTGGCCGAAGGTGATCGTGGCGGGCGGCGGTATCAGCCGCGATCACGAGCAGTGGATACCCTTGCTCACCAACCGAACTCCGGTGATTCCGGCCGTGTTGAAGAACACCGCGGGTATCGTCGGCGCGGCGATGGCCATCGCCGGGGGCATCGCGCCGTAACGCACGAGGACGACGCCGCAACGCCTGGAGGGCATCGTGGCACTGAGTACCCTGGTTGGATCGTTACAATGGAACACGTCCGGCGGTGAGCCGGTGAAACCTTCCGGCCTCAGCCGGTCGCGAGCAAGCCGGTGAACGAACCGGAGAGCACCCGACCGACGCACCGCCGGTGCAACCCGACCGACCGCTCCGCCGGAAACCACTCTGGCGTGACGCCGCACGAGACCGTCACGAAAGGGCGTACGTGGTAGCCACGAATACCCGTCAGACCGCCGACTCGGCCGACGCCGATGCCGACGACGCCGTAACTCCCGCCAAGAAGGCCCCGGCGAAGAAGGCCGCTGCCAAGAAGGCCCCGGCGAAGAAGGCCGCTGCCAAGAAGGCCCCGGCGAAGAAGGCTGCCGCCAAGAAGGCCCCGGCGAAGAAGACCGCGGCCAAGAAGGCGACCGGGGCCGAGGGGGGCGAGGAGCAACTCGACGACGAGTCGATCGAACTCGACGATCTCGGTGATCTCGAGGTCGCCGAGGACGAACTCACCGACGGTGATGTCATCGTCGAGGAGGTCGCCGACGACACCGCCGATGCCGCCGACACCGCCGAGCCGACCGAGAAGGACAAGGCCTCCGGCGATTTCGTCTGGGACGAGGAGGAATCCGAGGCGCTGCGTCAGGCGCGCAAGGATGCCGAACTCACCGCCTCCGCCGACTCGGTCCGCGCCTACCTCAAGCAGATCGGCAAGGTCGCGCTGCTCAACGCCGAGGAGGAGGTCGAACTCGCCAAGCGGATCGAGGCCGGCCTGTTCGCGGCGGAGAAGATGCGCGAGTTCGCCGAGGCGGGCGAGAAGCTGTCGGTGACCACCCGCCGCGATTTCAACTGGATCGTGCGCGACGGCAACCGGGCCAAGAACCACCTGCTCGAGGCCAACCTGCGTCTGGTGGTGTCGCTGGCCAAGCGCTACACCGGTCGCGGCATGGCGTTCCTCGACCTGATCCAGGAGGGCAACCTGGGTCTGATCCGCGCGGTCGAAAAGTTCGACTACACCAAGGGTTACAAGTTCTCGACCTATGCCACGTGGTGGATCCGTCAGGCCATCACCCGCGCCATGGCCGACCAGGCACGCACCATCCGTATTCCGGTGCACATGGTGGAGGTCATCAACAAGCTCGGGCGCATCCAGCGCGAGCTGCTCCAGGACCTGGGCCGTGAGCCCACGCCGGAGGAGCTGGCCAAGGAAATGGACATCACGCCGGAGAAGGTCCTCGAGATCCAGCAGTACGCGCGTGAACCCATCTCGCTCGACCAGACCATCGGCGACGAAGGCGACAGCCAGCTCGGCGATTTCATCGAGGACTCCGAGGCGGTCGTCGCGGTCGACGCGGTGAGCTTCACCCTGCTGCAGGATCAGCTGCAGTCGGTGCTCGAGACGCTGTCCGAGCGTGAGGCGGGCGTGGTGCGGTTGCGCTTCGGCCTCACCGACGGTCAGCCGCGCACCCTCGACGAGATCGGTCAGGTCTACGGCGTCACGCGTGAGCGCATCCGGCAGATCGAGTCCAAGACGATGAGCAAGCTGCGTCACCCGAGCCGTTCGCAGGTGCTGCGCGACTACCTCGACTAGGCATTCGTGAGACGAGGCCCGGACCTTACGACAAGGGGTCCGGGCCTTTTCTTGTGTCCTACGCCGAATTCCGAACGGTCTGTTTACCACAGAAAACTCGCGGTAATCGTTTCGTGATCAAACCCACACTCCCCGATTGCGCTGTGATGGCACCGAATTCGGGGTTTTCGCCGTATCGTCACGTCCAGCTTTTCGTTCTACCGCCGACCGGTCAGCGGTACCGGCATTGAGGGTTTGCGCGGCGTGCTCGACATCTATCACTTCAGCTACGGCTGGATAACCCCTGTTCTCGCCTATTTCATGTCCGTCACCGGTTGCCTGCTCGGGCTGCAGTGCGCCGCGCGTGGACGCAACGCCACCGAGGGACGGGTGAGCTGGCTCGTCGGCGCCGCCATCGCGATCGGTGGAACCGGTATCTGGGTCATGCATTTCATCGCCATGCTCGGGTTCAGTATCCGGGGCGCGGAGATCCGTTACGACGTCCCCCTGACGCTGCTCAGCGCGGTCACGGCGATGGTCGTCGTCGGGATCGGGCTGTTCATGGTGAACAAACCGCAGCCGACGCTGCGCTCGCTCGTGGGCGGTGGCACCATCGCCGGACTCGGGGTGGGCACCATGCACTACGCGGGCATGTATGCGATGAAGTCGACGGCAACGGTGTCCTACGACGCGATGATCGTCACGCTGTCGCTGGTGATCGCGGTGGTCGCCTCGATCGTCGCGCTGTGGTTCACCTTGCGCGTCAAGGGATTTCTGGCCACCATCGGCGCCTCGCTGATCATGGGCGTGGCCGTCACCGGCATGCATTACACCGGCATGGCGGCCATGAAGGCCCACCCCGGCCACCATGGCGGGCCGCCCTCGGGGGCGGGGGCGATGGAACTGCTCGCACCGCTGATCGGGGTGAGCAGCATCGTCACCATGCTGGTGCTGATCAGTGTGAGCCTCACCGAGATCGAGAACGAGGAGGCACTGCCACGCATGTGGCTCACCTCCCGCCACCAGCCGCGTCAGCGTGCCGTGCCGCCGCCCGCGATGCCCGCGCCGGTGCGGATGCAGGAGCCGATCGAATACCGCACGGAGGAACTGGCCTACGACGTGGCGGGTGGCTGGCCACGCCGGGTCATCGATTAGTCACGTCGCCGAAAGGCTCCGTCGCCCACCGCGGGTGACGACGGGTTCGATCACGCGCGCGACGACCGGACCGAGCATCGCCATCAGCAGCACATAGGCCGACGCGAGAGCGACGAGGCGGTGGTCGGCGGTGCCGTAGCTCACCGCCAAACCGGCGATGACGATGGAGAATTCGCCGCGGGCGACCAGCGCAGCACCCGCTCGCGCCCGGCCCGCCCGCGCGATGCCCTGCCTGCTCGCCGCCCACCAGCCGACGACCATCTTGGTGACCGTGGTGACCACCGCGAGCCCCGCCGCCCAGGCGAGCACCGGCGGAATGGCCGCCGGGTCGATGGACAGGCCGAAGGCCACGAAGAAGATGGCCGCGAACAGATCGCGCAACGGTTCGAGCAGCTTGGCCGCCTCCTGCGCGGTCGACCCCGAGATCGCGATGCCGAGCAGGAAGGCGCCGACCGCCGCCGAGACGTTCAGCGCCGAGGCGGCACCGGCGACCAGCAGCGCCGCGCCGATCAGCTGCAGCAGGAACACCTCGCGATCGGTGCTGTCGAGCACCGCCGAGACCACCCGCCCGAACCGCAACGCCACCACGAGCACCACAGTGATCGTCGCCAGCGCGACGGCCAGCGACACCAGCCCGCTGAGCAGGCTCAAACCCGCCAGCATCATGGTGAGGATGGGCAGATACACCGCCATCGCGAGGTCCTCGAACACGAGGATCGAGAGCACCACGGGGGTTTCGCGGTTACCGAGGCGACCGAGGTCGTCGAGGAGTTTGGCCACGATCCCCGAGGACGAGATGTAGGTGACGCCGCCGAGTACCACGGCGCCGAGAATTCCCCAGCCCAGGATCAGGGCCACGGCGGCGCCGGGCAGCGCGTTGGCGAGCAGGTCGAGCACACCGGCGGTCCAGGAGCGGCGCAGCCCGGTCATCAGTTCGGGTGCGGTGTATTCGAGCCCGAGCAGCAACAGCAGCAGCACCACGCCGATCTCGCTGGCGACGTGACCGAATTCGATCGCGCCTTCCAGTTCCACGAAACCGCCACGCCCGAACGCCAGCCCGCCGAGCAGGTACAGCGGGATCGGTGACATTCCGAACCGGCCCGCGATCCGGCCGCAGATCCCCAGCGCGAACAAGATCATGCCTAGTTCGAGTAGCGCCAGGGCCTGCGCGGTCACGGCCGTCAGCCGTGCGTGAGAATTTTCGCGGCTGCGTCCAGGCCTTCCGGCGTGCCGACGACCACGAGCTGGTCGCCCTCGGTGAAGGTGAAGTCCGGACCTGGTGAGGGGTGGAGCTGGCCGGCACGCATCACGGCCACGATCGAGGTCTTGGTTCGGGTCCGCATCCCGGTCTCGCCGAGTGTGCGTCCCGCGTACGGTGACTCGGCGAGCAGCCCGAGCTGACGGGTGGTGATGCCGGGCAGGTCGCGGTGGTCGTCGTTGAGCTTGGCCACCAGTTGTGGTGCGCCGAGCAGGTTGGCGAGCACCGAGGCCTCGTCCACCGACAGCGGCACCTGCGCGGCGATGGCGTCGGGGTCGTCGGGCTTGGACACGATCAGATCGATGTCACCGTCGCGATGGGCGACCACCCCGACACGGCGCCCCGACCTGACCTCGAAATCCTTGCGCACTCCGATCCCCGGCAGCGCTGTGACATCGACATTCACATATCCACGATAGACCCGTCAGAGCCCGGTTGTGTCCGGCGCCACTCCCGGTCGGCGTGGGGTATGGAACACGCCGTCCGAGTCCGGTCGATAGGGCGAGACGTCGAGCACCGCGGCGACCGGCAGCGGTCCGTACAGGTGCGGGAACAGCATCGACTCCGGGTCGCCCGGCACGCCCGGCTCCCACTTCAGCGGCGACGCGAGCCGGTCCTGGTCCAGCCACAGCAGCACCAGATCCGTGCGACCGGCGAAGAGGCGATTCGCGGGCAGCCGCACCTGTTCGGGGGTGGACAGGTGCACGAAGCCGCTCTCGGCCAGCGACGGCGGGCGGCGTTGCCCGTCGTGCGCAAATTGTTGCCACTCTTGGGAAGAACACAGGTGAACAAGCGTGTGAGTGTCGGATATCACGGGTAATCTCCGGGTAGACAACAGGTTCGGACGGTGAAGACCCTGTCACACGGTGGGCGGTGAGGCCGCACGGTGGTGATCGAGCTCGTGGCGTAACGAGCAACACCACAGCGCGCGACACAGTCGATGAGTGTCAGGATCGAACAGGAGGTGGGAAACGGCGCCACGGGTGATCGGCGGGTGCTCGAGACCGACGACCAGCGCATGTTCGCTTTCAGCGAAACCGCAGGTCGTGTTATCGAAAACACAAAGATTCACTTCCGGGAACAAAGCCTGAACCCCGAACGTCTGACAGAGTAGTCGTACCACTGCTGGGAAGTAGCGGACGCGAGCCACGTGGAGTGACCACGGGGCCCACACCTAGGCGAACGGCCACGCAGCGCCGGGAGCCGGGACGGAGGAGTCATGCCAGGAACCCTGACCAGCACCCCACTGACCGCGGTCGATCGTTGCGATCGTTGCGGGGCGGCTGCCCGAGTGCGTGCCGTTCTTCCCGCGGGTGGCGAGTTGCTCTTCTGCCAGCACCACGCGAATGAACACATGGACCGTTTGCGCGAGCTCGAAGCCGTGATCGACACGGAATCGGCTCCAGCTCTCTGACCACTCCTCTCGCGTCCGAACACAACAACATCCGACAATAGAAAACCCCCGACAGCGGGCGACCGGATTCCGGCGCCCGCTGTTGTGGTGTCCGGGGTCAGGCGGTGTCGGCGAGGATCCCGTCGACCAGGGTGGCGACACCGTAGGCGTAGGCGCCGTCCGGATCGGCGGGGGCCTGATAGTGCTCGCCCACCGTGGTGCCCACGCGTGCGGCGAGGGGGAACTGGTCGGCGGGCATCATTTCGGCCAGCAGCGGGCCGTGTACCCGCCACCAATCGGCATCACTGAGCTGGTCGGCCGCGCCCGCCGCCGCGACGGCGAGGCGGGCATTGCCGGTGGCGAAATCGGTGAGCACCGCGATGGCGCGGTCCATCGCCAGATCCGACAGGCCCGCGCCGTCGATGGCACGCAGCTGGCTCTCGTAGCGGCGCATCCTCGCCGGGCCGAGGACCTTGCGCCACGGCGACACCTCGAGCAGCCACGGGTGGGCGAGGAGCTCGGCGCGGACCTGGTCCGCGACGGCGATCATGCGCTCGCGCAGCGGCAGCTCGGCGGGGATCGGCTCGTCCTCGGCGGCCACGGCGTCGACCATCAGCACCAGCAGCGCCTCCTTGCTCGGCACATAGGTGTAGAGACTCATGGCACGCACGTCGAGGGCGGCGGCCACCGCGCGGATGGTCAGCTTGCCGATGCCGTCGCGATCGGCCAGGTCGATGCCCGCCGCCACGACCGCGTCGACGGTGAGGCCGGGTTTGGGGCCGCGCGCGCCGGGCTTGGCCGGCAGGGCATGACGCCACAGCAGCTGCACGAGCTGGGCGGCCTGGTCGGTGGATCTGCCGTCGGTCGGCATGCGCGGAACCTTTTCCGGTCGGTCGGGAACAAATTCAGTACAGTGTACGTTATTAGCCTGTTCGCGCTGCCCGATCAGAGGAGAACGTTCTGCCCGCCATCCAGGCCACCTATCTTCCCGATCGTCACCTGTTCGCCCTGTGGACCTGGAGCGGACTCGGTGCCGGCCGCCCACCACGCGACGTCGGAGACCCCGAGACGTTGACGCTGGCGCTGCCGGTCGGTGAGCGCAGGGCGCTCGAGCCGGTCGAGGTACCCGCCGCCGTCGTGACCGGTTCGGAGTTGCTCGAGTTGTCCGTCGCCGACCTGGGCCCTTCGGCCCTCGCGTGGCGCATGCTCCTCGAGGACGCCCGCACGGACGTCGACCATCGCCATCGGGAGGCGCCCACCGCCGATGAAGCTCGTGCGGACGCGGACGATGGGCGGCCCTCGACCGGCCTCGGCGCGGGCGAGCGGCCCGCCGCGAATGCACGGCCCACCGCGAATGCACGGGCGGCCGCCAATGCGCTCGAGCTGCCGATCGCGGCGCATGCGGTGCCCAACGCCGTGGGGACGGCCGTCGTGTCGGCCGAGCGGGCGGTGCGGGTGGTGCGGGAGACCGAAGCCGCGGCGGCGGAGCTCGCCGGGGCGGTCGAGGCGACCCTTCGCCCGTATCAGGTGCGTGGGGTCGGGTGGTTGCGGGAGACCGTCGCCGCGTACGGCGGGGCGGTGCTCGCCGACGAGATGGGCCTCGGCAAGACCGTGCAGACGATCGGGTTCCTCCAGGGGCGGGCCGCGGGGCCGCAGCTGGTGGTGTGTCCGACCTCGCTGGTCGGGAACTGGGTGCACGAGATCGCACGGTTCGCACCCGGGCTGACGGTGGTGTCGTGGCGTGGCGGTGCGGTGTCCGCAGACCCGGGGACCGTCGTGGTCACCGGGTATCCGACGCTGCGTCTGCACGGGTCGGCCCTGACCGAGAAGCAGTGGGCCACCGTCGTCTTCGATGAAGCGCAGGCGTTGAAGAATCCGCGCACCCAGGTGTCGCGGGCCGCGCGTGCGGTGCCCGCCGACGCCAAGGTCGCGCTCACCGGCACCCCGGTGGAGAACCATCTCGACGAACTGTTCGCCCTGCTCAATCTCACCGTGCCCCGGTTGTTCGCGCATCGCACCCAGTTCCGGCGCCGATTCGTGCGGCCGATCGAGGAGGGTTCGGCCGATGCGGCCGCCCGGTTGCGTGACGCGGTGGAACCGGTGCTGCTGGGCCGCAAGAAGATTCAGGTGGCGGCGTCGCTGCCGGCCAAGATCCACAGCGACCTGCTGTGCGACCTCACCCCGGAGCAGGAGAAGGCCTACGACACGGTGCTCGCCGCGGCCCTGGACGAGGGTTTCGGGTCGGGTCTGCAACGACAGGGCCGGGTGCTCGCGGCGCTCACGCACCTCAAACAAGTGTGCAACCATCCCGGCTTGGTCACCGGCGACCTCGGCGAATTGTCCGGGCGCTCGGGCAAACTCGACCTGTGCACCGACATCGTTGCGACCAATCTCGACACCGGTGATCCCACGCTGATCTTCACCCAGTACCGGCAGACCGGCGAGTTGCTCGTGCGCCACCTGGCCGAGCAGTTCGGGGTGCGGGCGCCGTTCTTCCACGGCGGGCTCGACGCCGATCAGCGTGCGGCGATCGTTCGCGAGTTCCAATCACCCGACGGCCCACCGGTTCTCATCCTGAGCCTGCGCGCCGCGGGCACCGGCCTCACCCTCACCCGCGCCGCCGACGTGATCCATTTCGACCGATGGTGGAATCCGGCGGTGGAGGCCCAGGCCTCGGACCGGGCGCACCGCATCGGGCAGACGCGCACGGTCACCGTCACCACGCTCACCAGCGCCACCACAGTGGAGGAACACATCGCGGGCATGCACACCCGCAAGTCGGCCCTCACCGACCTGTCCGATGCCGCGGGCATCGCCGAACTGGCCCGTCTCGACGACGACGCCCTGGTCGACATCCTGCGACGGAAGCGAGAGAACTGATGGCAGACAACGAGTTCGGGTACACACCGTGGGGTAAGGACTGGGTGCGGCTGGCCGAACCGCTGCGCCAGACCCGCCCCGAACCGCTGCTGCCGCGCGCCCGCAGCGTCGCCCGCAACAACGGGGTGCGCACCGAGATCGAGGGCCGCACGGTGCGCGCGCACCTGCACCGGGGCGGGCAGGCCTCGATCGCGCACGTGGAGGTGGCGCCGCTCTCGCGCGCGGCGGTGACCGCGATCGAGCAGGTGATTCCCGATGCGACCGTCGTCACCGACGACATGCACCGAGCCCTGCTCGACGCGGGCCACTCCCCCGCCCCGACCCTGGTGAGCACGGACTGCTCCTGCTCCGCGCGCACACCCCGCTGCCTCCACGTGCTCGCGGTGCTCTACACTATCGCCCGTCAGGTGGACGAAAACCCCCGTCTCGCACTGGAATTGCAGGGCTACTTCGACACCGCCCACGACCCGGAAGCGCCCGTCGCCGAGTCGCCCTGGACCCCCATCCACACTCTCGACCCTGCCCACTTCTTCTCCGTCACCGGCTGAACCCGCCCGCCGGCTCCGCGTCGGCCGCGCCGCGTGGCGTTCAGCTGCGTGTCGACAGTTGCGCGTGGCGTGTGCCGAATGGGCGCCTGATGGTCGGCGGCATTTCGAACCGGCAGGGTCAGGCGTTGGTGCCGCCGTCGACGGTGATGACTGCGCCGGTGATCGTGCGGGCCGACGGGCCTGCGAGGAAGGCGACCAGGTCGGCGATGTCGTCGGGGGTGCCGAAACGGCCGAGCGCGTTGAACTCTCGTTGAGTCGGTGCGTGCTCGCCCGCCGCCGGGTTCATGTCCGTGTCGGTGGGGCCGGGCTGCACGAGGTTGACCGTGATGCCGCGTGGGCCGAGTTCCCTGGCCAGCGCCTTGGTGTAGCCGTTGAGGGCCGACTTGCTCAGGTTGTAGAGGGCCAGGCCGCCGAACAGGGCGCGGTCGGTGAGGTTCGATCCGATGGAGATGATGCGCCCACCTTCGCCGAGGTGGGCCAGCGCGGCCTGGCCCGCGACGAACGGTGCCCTGGCGTGGATGTCGAGCGCCCGGTCGATCTCGACGAGGGTGAATTCCTCGTAGGGCTTGGCCGGGAAGATGCCCGCGTTGTTCACCAGCACGTTGAGGCCACCGAGTTCGTGCGCGGTCCGGTCGACGGCCGCGACCACGGCCGCGGCATCGGCGCTGTCGGCCTGGATCGGCAGCGCGCGCCTGCCGAGCGCCTCGATGTCGGCGGCGACGGACTTCGCGGCGACCTCGTCGCGCTGGTAGGTGAACGCCACATCGGCACCGGTGGAGGCCAGTTTCCGGGCGATGGCGGCGCCGATCCCCCGGCTGGCGCCGGTTACCAGGGCGACGGTGGTGCTGTGCGGCATGAAGGCTGCTCCAATTCTGTAGTGGTCGATACATAAAGAGAGAAGCGCATCCGACCGGCTCACGTCAAGGTTTTTCTTATCAACCGATACAGAAATCTCGGGCTACGGCGATCGCGGTATATTTACCGATCGGCACAGAAAGGTTTCCCATGGCAGAACGTGGTCGCCCCCGCGCCTTCGACCGGGATGTCGCCCTGCGGCGGGCGATGGAGGTGTTCTGGGAACGCGGCTACGAGGGCGCGTCGATGAGCGACCTCACCACCGCCATGGGCATCAACTCACCCAGCCTGTACGCGGCCTTCGGCGACAAGGAATCCCTGTTCCGGGAAGCCGTGGCGCTCTACGGCCGCGCCGAAGGATCACGCACCGCGCGGGCGCTGAGCGAGCAACCCACCGCCTACGCCGCGATCGCGGCCATGCTGCACGACAACATCGCCATGTACACCGATCCCTGCCTACCCCAGGGCTGCATGGTGGTCCTCGCGGGCGCCACGTACACCACCCGCAACGCCTCGGTGCGCGAGTTCCTCACCGAGGCACGCCGCCGCACCACGGCCGACATCCAGGCCCGATTGGAACGCGGCGTCATCGAAGGCGATCTGAAACCAGGCACCGACACCGCCGCGCTCGCCGCCTTCTTCAGCACCGTCCTCTACGGGCTGTCCGTCCAGGCACGAGACGGCGTGGGCCACACCGAACTCACGGCCGCCGCCGACTCCGCGCTGGAGATTCTCGCCGCCGCCCGAACCGCTTAGATCCACCGAGCCCGGACCCAGCGCACGCGGCTGCCGGCACCGGCCACACCGCAGGCCACTCGCACGCCTGCCGACGTGCCCGGGCTGCGCATACCCCTCGCCGACAGCTGCGTTCGCGCACGTATCGACGAACCGTGTATGCCTCGCGCGCGCATCACCTACCCGCGCAGACTGCTACCGCCGATCCACACACACCCCGGCCGCCGCGACAACTACCCGCTCATGTCCGCACGAGCTATCGCCGGCGCAGCGCCGCAATTCGTTCGGTGAGTTGATCGGCGGTCGCCAAAGCGGTTGGCGGACCACCGCATTCGCGACGGAGTTCCCCATGGATGACGCCGTGCGGTTTCCCGGTGCGGTGGTGGTGCATGGCGACGAGGCTGTTGAGTTCGCGGCGCAGTTCGCCCAGCTTGTCCGAGGTCGCGACCCGTTCGGCCACGGCGGCGGGCTGGGGTGCCGCGACGGCGGCGCTGCGCTCCGACAGCTGACGCGACTGTCGGTCGCGCAGCAGCGCCCGCATCTGATCGGCGTCGAGCAGACCGGGGATGCCGAGGTAGTCGGCTTCCTCGTCGCTGCCCGCGAAGGTGGCGGTGCCGAAGGAGGATCCGTCGTAGATCACCTGGTCGAGTTCGGCGTCGGCGGCCAGGGCGACGAAGGATTTCTCCTCCTCGCCCGGCTCGTCCTTGGTCTTGTTCGCCTCGGTGAGCAGTTCGTCGTCGAGGGCGTTCTTCTCGCGGTGCGGTTTGCCGATCACGTGGTCGCGTTGCAACTCGAGTTGCGCGGCCAGATCCAGCAGCACCGGCACCGACGGCAGGAACACGCTCGCGGTCTCCCCCGGCTTGCGGGCACGCACGAAACGTCCGATGGCCTGGGCGAAGTACAGCGGTGTCGACGCGCTGGTTGCGTAGACGCCGACCGCGAGGCGCGGCACGTCGACACCTTCGGACACCATGCGCACCGCGACCATCCACGGCTGGGTGCTGCTCGCGAACTCGCCGATGCGCTGCGAGGACTGCGGGTCGTCGGAGAGCACCAGCGCGGGCCGCTCCCCCGAGATGTGTTCCAGCAGTTCGGCGTAGTCGCGGGCGCGTTCCTGATCGGTGGCGATGACCAGGCCACCGGCATCCGGGATGCCGGAGGACCGCAACTGCCGCAGCCGGGTGTCGGCCGCGCGCAGCACCGCCGAGATCCAGTCGCCCGCGGGGTCGAGCGCGGTGCGCCAGGCGCGGGCGGTCTGTTCGGCGCTGAGGGGTTCGCCGAGGCGGGCGGTGTGTTCCTCGCCCGCGCTGTCGCGCCAGTGCGCGTCGCCGGAGTAGGCCAGGAACACCACGGGACGGACGACGCCGTCGGCGAGGGCGTCGGCGTACCCGTAGGAGTGGTCGGCGCGCGAACGCGGGAAGCCGGACTCGTCGGGTTCGTAGGTGACGAACGGGATCTTGGAATCGTCACTGCGGAACGGCGTACCGGTCAGGGCCAGGCGGCGGGTGGCGTCGCCGAAGGCCTCCTCGGTGGCCTCACCCCAGGATTTCGCGTCGCCCGCGTGGTGGATCTCGTCGAGGATCACCAGGGTGCGGCGGTTCTCGGTGCGCACCCGGTGCCGGGTGGGGTGTGCGGCGACCTGGGCGTAGGTGACGACCACACCGTGGTAGTCACCGGAGGTGCCGCCGGTGGAGTTGGAGAAACGGGAGTCGAGCTGGATACCGGACCGCGCCGCGGAGGCGGCCCACTGGTGCTTGAGGTGCTCGGTCGGCGCGACGACGGTGATCTGGTCCACCGTCCGGTCCGCCAGCAACTCGGCGGCAACCCGCAGCGCGAAGGTGGTTTTACCGGCGCCGGGCGTGGCGACCGCGAGGAAGTCGCGTGGCTTGGTGGCCAGGTATTTCGTCAGGGCGCGGCGCTGCCAGGCGCGCAGGGAACCGCCCGACGCACCACCCGCCGTCGAATCGCCCGGTGTACCCGCTTCTCTCGCCGCAGCGACGCCACCCGACCCAGTCACGCAGACGACCCTAGCCGCCCGATACGGCGTGTCGCCAACACCGACGCGGCGTGCGCGACGGGCGTCACATCCCGCCCGAGGTCACCGGCCATTTACCTGTTACCCACCGACACGATGCTCGTCCCGCACCCCATGGTCGACGTCGGTGCGGGATGCTGGACAACGACATGAGCAACAACGAGGCCCACGCGACCGACGCCGCGTATCCGCCGCCCACCCCTGGGCCCGGCGGTGCGGTGGCCGTACCCATGCCCGCCGGGCAACATCCGCGCGAACACGCGCGGTGGCTGTCCTGGTCGCGGACGGCGTGGCGGCTGATCGTGCGGGTTTCGCACAAGTGCTGGGACAACTCGATTTTCGCCAAGTCGGCGGCGGCGGCGTTCTGGCAGACGCTGTCGCTGGCACCGCTGCTGCTCGGCCTGCTCGGCAGCCTCGGCTACGTGGGTGGGCTGTTCGGCCCCGACACCGTGCAGATCGTGGAAGCCAAGATCATCGCGTTCAGCCGGGACTTCTTCAGCCCGTCGGTGGTGTCGGACCTGATCGAACCCACCGTCGACGATGTACTCGGCCGTGGCCGTGGCGCGGTGGTGTCGTTCGGTTTCGTGCTGTCGCTGTGGGCCGGGTCCTCGGCCATGGCGACCTTCGTCGACGCGATCGTCGAGGCGCACGGTCAGCAGGACGCCCGCCACCCGGTGTGGCAACGCATCTTCGCGTTGCTGCTGTATGTGCAGTTCCTGGTAGCGGCGGTGTTGTTGCTGCCGATGATCGCGCTGGGGCCCACCCGGATCGGGCGGGTGCTACCCGATGCCTGGCGCGAACCGGGGCTGCGGGTGATCGACACGTTCTACTACCCGATCGTCGGGTTGCTGCTCATCGTCGGACTCACCACGCTCTACAAACTCGCGCTGCACAAGTCGCTGCCGTGGCACCGGTTGTTCGCCGGGGCACTGGTCGCGGGGGTGTTCTTCATGGCCGCCAGCGACCTGCTGCGCCGCTACCTGTCCTGGATCACCGAGACCGGGGTGAGTTACGGCGCGCTGGCCACCCCGATCGCGTTCCTGCTGTTCACCTATTTCCTCGGCTTCGCGGTGATCCTCGGCGCCGAGTTCAACGCGGCGGTGCAGGAGTTCTGGCCCGCACGCGCGACCCGCATCGAGCAGGTGAAGGAATGGATCACCAGTCAGGTGCTCGGTGACGACGAAACCGACAGCGAACACGACGAAAACGCCGACACCTCGACGGAGGCGCCGACGTCGTCACCGACGGCGCAACCGGCTCAGTCGCCGCCCTTGCGCAAGCGGTCGTAGACCTTCTTGCAGTCCGGGCAGACCGGCGACCCGGGCTTGGGCGAACGGGTCACCGGGAAGACCTCACCGCACAGTGCGACGACCATGGTGCCCATCACGGCACTCTCGGCGATCCGGTCCTTCTTCACGTAGTGGAAGAACTTGGGGACGTCGTCACCGGTCGTCTCGTCGGTCGTGGTTTCCGGGCGTACCAGAGTGTCCGTACTCATGCCTTCCATGATGCCGCATCCGGGCGGTGGCTCGCTGACCAGCCGCGTGTGCGCCCGGCGACGGCAAGTGGAAGACTCGGGAGCATGCAGTCCAACGGCGAGTCCCCCGGCGCCGGCGATCCGACCCCGGAACCCGAAGTGCACCTGCCGGGCAAAGGTGCCTCGCGGGGGTTCTTCCGCGACTCCGGTGAGCACCCCGTGCTCATCACCGAGGCCGCGACCTCGCTCGACGAGCAGCACCGCGCCCGGGTACGCCGCTACATGCTCATCATGGGTTTCCGGATCCCGTGCCTGATCCTCGCGGCCGTCGCCTACAGCGTGTTCGAGAACCCGCTCATCTCCATCCTCATCATCGCCGCGTCGGTACCGCTGCCGTGGATCGCGGTGCTGATCGCCAACGACCGGCCGCCTCGCACCAAGGACGAACCGAGCCGCTGGGACGGCCGCCGCGAGGAGATCGCTCTCGAGGCGCGCTCACGCAAAGCCCTCGAGTGAGCGCCGCGGCCGCTTGATCAGGATCGACATCAGCGCCGCCGCACCGCACAACCCGCCCGCCAGGTACCAGGCCAGGTCGTAGGAACCGTTGAGGTCGCGGATGAACCCGGCGCCGGTGGCCGCGATCGCCGCACCGACCTGGTGGGCGGCAAACACCCAACCGAACGCGATCGGACCGTCGGCACCGAACAGTTCCCGGCACAGCAACACCGTCGGCGGGACCGTCGCGATCCAGTCCAGGCCGTAGAAGATGATGAACACCCACATGCTCGGCTGGGTGTGCGGGCCGAGCAGCGACGGCAGGATCAGCAGCGACAGCCCGCGCAGCGAGTAGTAGCCGAGCAGCAGATAGCGCGGGTCCACCCGGTCCGACAGCCACCCCGAGGCGATGGTGCCCACCACATCGAAGACCCCGACCAGTGCCAGCAACCCGGCGGCCGTGGTCGGTGGCATACCGTGGTCATGCGCAGCGGTGACGAAATGGGTGCCGACCAGGCCGTTCGTCGACGCGCCGCACACCGCGAAACCGCCTGCGAGCAACCAGAATCCGGGCCTGCGGGCGGCGGTGGCGAGCACCCGAAGCGCCCGGCCAGCTCCCCCGGCGACCGGTTGCCGCACCCCGACGTCCGAACCAGGTTCGGCACCATAGGCGCGCACGCCCGCATCGCTCGGATAGTCGCGCACGAACAACCACACCAGCGGCACCACCGCCAGGGCAACGGCCGCGACGATCACCGACGGCAGGCGCCACCCGTGATCGTGGGCGAGCATCGAGACCAGCGGCAGGAACACCAGTTGCCCCGTCGCGCCCGCCGCCGTCAGGATGCCCGTCACCAGGCCTCGGCTGCGGACGAACCAGCGGCCGGTGATGGTGGCGACGAACGGCATGGACATCGACCCGACGCCGATACCGACCAGCAGACCCCACGTCATCAGGAGCTGCCAGGACTGGGTCATGAACACCGTCAGCCCGGCGCCCGCGGCGATCAGCACCAGCGCCGCGCACACCACCCGGCGGATACCGAACCGGTCCATCAGCGCCGCGGCGAACGGCGAGATCAAACCGTAGAGCAGCATGTTCAGGGAGACGGCGGCCGAGATCGTCGCGTGCGACCACCCGAACTCGTCGTGCAACGGTTCGATCAGGACGCTGGGGACCGAACGGAACGCCGCCGCACCGAGGAGCGCGACGAAGCCGACGCCCGCGACGATCCAGGCGGGGTGCAGGGCGCGGCGGGGTTCGTCGACGAGCCGGCCGACGACCGCTGGTTCGGGTTCGATCGGGACTTCGCCGGCGGGCGGAGTGAGTGGGCGCAGGTCGGTCACCCTGGTGATCATGATGGATGTTGCCGTGTCGAACGAGTGGCCGGAGTGACACGTTTCGTCGATATCCGGCCAATTCGATGGGCCGGCCGGGTCGCGGCGACCGGAGCCCGCTCCGGGTGCGGCATTTGGGTCGACAGCGCGGCCCGCGCGGCATACCGTGCGAAAGGAGCCGCCGATGCCCGTGCCGCACGGCCTCTGCCGGTTTCGTGCCGGTCGGACCTTGCTGTCCGTGGCGGTGTCGCGAACCTCCGATCTACCAGGGAGACACTATGATTCGTTGGACCTGGGCGTTCATCGACCGGCCCGCAGCCACTTTCGACGAGTGCGTACGGTTCTGGGCAGAGGCGACCGGGTCGACGGTGTCGCCGCCGCGTGGAGCGCACGGTGAGTTCGTCACGCTGCTGCCGTCGACCGGACCCGCGTGGCTGAAGATGCAGCGGGTGGGCGGCGCAGACGGGACACACCTCGACCTGGATGTCGACGACATCCCCGCCGCGGTAGCCGAGGCGACGGCACTCGGGGCCCAGGTCGTCCTGGTCGATCCCGACTACACAGTGATGGAATCACCTGCGGGACAGACCTTCTGCTTCACCCTCGCGGGCCCGTCTCCCGCTACCGGTGCGATGGCACGGGTCACGGCGCCCGATGGAAATGTCGCGGCACTGGACCAGATCTGCCTCGACCTCGCACCGACCGACCTCGACTCCGACACCTCGTTCTGGCAGGCGCTCACCGGGTGGTCCCCCGAATCGACCCGGCTCCCCGAGTTCGAACGGCTGCGCGATCCCGCACAACCACTGCAGTTCCTGCTGCAACGCCTCGACGAGCCCCGACACCCCGGCGCCCACATCGATTTCGCGGCCACGGATATGTCCGCCGTCGCCACCTGGCACGAATCCCTCGGCGCGACCCGTCTCGTGGACGAGGAGTTCTGGATCGTCCTCGCCGATCCCAGTGGCACGCCCTACTGCGTGACCTCCCGCAAGCCTTCCTGAGCTGGCCGCGGCGCGGTGCGCCGAGGCTGGCAGAGTGGTCGGGTGCCTACGAACCCCACCACCACCGGTTCCCTGCTCACCGCACTGTGCCCGGATCTGCGCGCGGCGCTGACCAGGGTGGACTACACCGCCGACGGGCTGGTCGACGCGCTCGGCCCGGATGTGCATGCGGCACTCGGCCGTTCGGAACCGGTGCCCGTGCGTCGTGCCGCGCGCGACGCCGGTGAGCTCGGCACACTGATCCGGTTGCTGCTGCTCGGCGACGCACTGCCCGAAACCGACGTGGCCGCGGCGCTGGCGCCGGTGCGCGTCGACGACGCCGTGGCCGCCGGGCTGCTCATCAGAGACGGCGACGAGGTGAGCGCCGCACTCGACCTGCGCCCGCTCGACGCCGGCCACGGGAACCGGTGGATCCTGTCCGATCTCGACGACTCGATGCGCAGGCGAACCCTCACCGAGGAGCACGTTCTCGGCGTCGGCCACGCCTCGCTCTCGCTGCTGCGGGCCACCCCGACCGAACCGGTTGGCACCGTGCTCGACCTGGGCACCGGGTGCGGTGTGCAGGCCGTGCACGCGGCCGCCTACGCGGACAGGATCACCGCCACCGATGTGAATCCGCGCGCGCTCTGGCTGGCACAGGCCACCGCCGCCCTCAACGAACTCGAGATCGAACTGCTCGAAGGGTCGTGGTTCGAACCGGTGGCGGGCAGGCGGTTCGATCAGATCGTCGCCAATCCGCCCTTCGTCGTGGGGCCCGCACGCATCGAACACACCTACCGGGACTCGGGGCTCGCGCTCGACGGGGCGAGCGAGTTGGTGATCGGGCAGGCCGCCGGGCTGCTCGCAGCCGGCGGTACCGCGGCCATGCTCGCCGCCTGGGTGCATGTCGAGGGGCAGGACTGGCGGCAGCGGGTGTCGTCGTGGTTGCCGGAACAGGGCGTCGACGCGTGGGTGGTGCAGCGCGATGTCGCCGATCCCGGACTGTATGTGGGTACCTGGTTGCGTGACGCGGGCCTGGACCCACGCGACCCGGAGGCGCAGGAACGCGCGGCACGCTGGCTCGATGCCTTCGAGGCCGCCGACGTGACGGGTGTCGGCTTCGGCTTCGTCTACCTGCGTGCCATCGACGGGCCGACCGAACTGCTCGCCGAGGACCTCACCCACGGCTTCGACGACCCGCTCGGGGCCGAAGTGGGCGACTATTTCGCCCGTTCGGCCTGGTTGCGAGCGGTGGCCGCCGACGAAAACCTCGCGTGGCGTTCACGTTTCGCGCCGAGCCCGGCCACTGCCCTGGAACGGGTGTACCTGCCGGGTGAGGACGGCTGGGCCGAGCAGGTGGCGCGGTTGCATCGCGGTGATGGTCCGCGCTGGCAGCACGAGGTCGACGAGACGACCGTCGCGCTCATCGCGGGAATGCGGGCCGACGGTCTGCCGTTGTACGAACTGATCGAACTGCTCGCGCTCGCCGACGGAGCCGAGCAGGTGACCCCCGAGTTCGCGGCCCAGGCCCTCGGCGTGGTCGCCGGTCTCGTCCGCCACGGATTGATTCGACCGGTGTAGACCGGGCCGGACGGGGCACGCGTTCCACGACGGCGTCCTTCTCAGGAACTTCTCAGCCGTGCACGGATAAATCCGCAGCTCAGAGCGGTTTATCACGCACGGGATCGGGAACTTTCTCTAAGTCGGGTCCGTTGATCGGAGTGAGACACCACCGACAGGAGGCAAGTCATGACAAGCCCCGCCACTACTCGAGTGCGCCCCAGCGAGTCCGATATCGACGCCCAGAGCCCCGCCGCCGACCTGGTACGCGTGTACCTGAACGGGATCGGCCGCACGGCCCTGCTCACGGCGGCCGACGAGGTCGAGCTGGCCAAGCGTATCGAGGCGGGCCTGTATGCCCAGCACCTGCTCGAGACCGGCAAGCGGTTATCGGCGGCCCGCAAGCGTGATCTGGCCGTTCTGGTTCGCGAGGGGCAAGCCGCCCGCTCGCACCTGCTCGAGGCCAACCTGCGTCTGGTGGTTTCGCTGGCCAAGCGCTACACCGGCCGCGGCATGCCGCTGCTCGATCTCATCCAGGAGGGCAACCTCGGCCTCATCCGCGCGATGGAGAAGTTCGACTACGCCAAGGGCTTCAAGTTCTCCACCTACGCCACCTGGTGGATCCGCCAGGCCATCACCAGGGGTATGGCCGATCAGAGCCGCACCATCCGGCTGCCCGTGCACCTGGTCGAACAGGTGAACAAGCTCGCCAGGATCAAGCGCGAACTGCATCAGCAGCTCGGTCGCGAGGCCACCGATGCCGAACTGGCCAACGAGTCGGGCATCCCGGTGGAGAAGATCGCCGACCTGCTCGACCACAGCCGCGACCCGGTGAGCCTCGACATGCCCGTCGGTAACGACGAGGAAGCGCCCCTCGGCGACTTCATCGAGGACTCCGAGGCCACCTCGGCCGAGAGCGCCGTGATCGCGGGCCTGCTCCACCACGACGTCCGCAGCGTCCTGGCCACCCTCGACGAACGCGAACAGCAGGTCATCCGCCTGCGCTTCGGCCTCGACGACGGGCAGCCCCGCACCCTCGACCAGATCGGCAAGCTGTTCGGCCTGTCCCGCGAGCGGGTGCGTCAGATCGAGCGCGAGGTCATGTCGAAGCTGCGCAAGGGTGAGCGCGCCGACCGCCTGCGTGCCTACGCGAGCTGACCCCCTGTCAGCGCCGTGCCGATCCGCCGCCATCGCGCGACGGTGACCTGCGTGCGCTGACCCAGACCTGACGGCCCTCAGGGGTCGTCTTCCGAAACGCCGACCGGTGTCCGTGACTCCATCCCCCTCCGGGGTCGCGAACCGGTCGGCGTTGTTCGTTCACCACTTCCCTGCCTGTGGCGTGTACCGCCGCTGAGCGGGCACCGGCGCTCCGACGCGGGCGTGTGGTCGTTCATGCCAGGCGGCGGGGGCCGGTGTCGAAGCGGGTGGGTTGGGGGCCGATGCGGGCGCGGGCGTAGATGATCTCGGCCGAGCCGGGGGAAGCCAGGACGGGGTCGCAGGACAGTTCGCGCATCTGGGGGATGTCGTCGAACAGGGCCGAAATCCGTTGGGCCAGTTCGATGAGCGCCGCCTTGTCGACACCCGGTCCCGCCGGGCCGGGCGAGAGCAGTGGTGCGGCGCGAGGTGCGTCGATCAGGGCGGCGGCCTCGTCGGCGGTCAGCGGTAGTGCGCGGTAGGCGCGGTCACCGAGCAAATCCATGATCATGCCGGACAGGCCGAACTCGATGACCGAGCCGAACGACGGGTCGTCGGTGACGCTCAGCACGCACCCGACGCCCTTGGTCGCCATCTTCTGCACGTGCAGTAGGGGATCGCCGCAGATCACGACGAGATCGGTGTACGCCTGACGGACGGCATCGGGCCCCCACAGATCCAACCGGACCCCGATCAGATCCGGCCTGCGCCGCCACAGCTCACCGGTGGCCTTCGCGGCGACCGGGTAGCCCAGTTCCTCGGCTGCGGCCACCGCCTGCTCCGCGTCACGCACGGCCCGGAAGTCGACGATGTCGATGCCGTAGCACTCGAGCAACCGCACCGCCTCGTCATCGGTGAGCCACCGTCCCGACGACCCGGCCGACCACTCCTCCACCAGCGCCGTCGCCGCGGCGGTGTCGATGCCGGGAGGACGAACCACCGGTGAGACGGGCCGATCCCGCCAGCGCGCGTAGCGATCGACCCTGGTCAGCGCGCGGGCGGCACGTTCCGGATCGGGATACGACGGGATGGACCCGCGTCCCGGCGCACCACCGGTCGATCGCACGGCGAGCAGATCGGGAATTCCGGATTCCGCCACGAAGGTGGTGAGCACCGGTTTGTCCCGGTCGGGTGCGGCGGCCGCAGCCGCACGCAACGCATCCGCGAACCCACCCATATGCACCGGCACCGGGGGCGCGACAACCACGATCACCGCATCGACTTCCTCACTGCGCAGTGCCGCCAGCACGGCCTCCCGGTAGTCGGCAGGAGTCGCCTCGGGCCCGAGATCCACCGGCCCGTCAGCCGTCCCACCTCCGACGTGGCCATCCGGACCGCCCGGTCCGCGTTCGGTCGGCCGGGCTCCGGGGCCCCGGTCGACAGCTGTGGGCGGGCGGTGGATACGCAGGCCCTCGCTGGTGGCCGCGTCGATGGCCAGCCAGTTCAGGGCAGCGCTGTTGCCGACCACCGCTACCCGTGGTCCGCGCGGCAACGGCTGACACGCCAGCAGGGCGGCACAGTCGAACAGTTCGGAAATGGAGTCCACCTGGATGATTCCGGCCTGGGCGAACAGGTCACGCACCACTGTGCGATCCATATCGGCGCCGGCGGCCAGCCTGCCGCTGCTCACGGCCACGATCGGTTTGCCGCGCGCCACCCGCCGCGCGAGCCGGGAGAACTTGCGCGGATTACCGAAACTCTCCAGGTAGAGCAGGATCACCTCGGTATCGGCGGCGGTGTCCCAGTACTGCAGTAGGTCGTTGCCCGACACATCGGCGCGGTTGCCCGCCGACACGAACGTCGACACCCCGAGATTGCGGGTGGCGGCCTCGGCGAGAATGGCGGCGCCCAGGGGGCCCGATTGACAGAAGAACCCGATCCGCCCACGCTGGGGCAGTACCGGGGCGAGGGTCGCATTGAGCCCTACGGCCGGGTCGGTGTTGGCGATGCCGAGCGCGCTCGGTCCGACGACCCGCATCCCGTGCCCCCGGGCGGCGGCGACGAGGTCCTGTTCGGCGGCCAACCCGGCTGGCCCGGTCTCCCCGAAACCGGCGGTGAGCACGATCAGGCCTTTGACGCCCTTGGCCATGCAGTCGTCGAGCACCGATCCGATCGCGGCGGGCGGCACCGCGACGACTGCGAGGTCGACCTCGTCGGGAATCTCGCGGACGGTGGCGTAGGCGCGCACCCCGCGCACCGACCGGCGGTGCGGATTCACCGGGAACACCGGGCCGGCGAATCCCCCGGCGAGCAGGTTGGCCAGTACGGCGCCGCCGACCCGTGTACTCTCCGGCGACGCGCCGATCACCGCCACCGAACCGGGTGCGAGCAGATTGCCCACGCTGCGCGCCTCCGACGCCGCCTCCCGGGCGTCCCGGACGGTGCGCAGGGCCTCGGTGGGGTCGATCGCGAACTCCAGGTGCACCTCGGAGCCGTCGCGGCTGCGCTGCAACTGGTAGCCGGCGTCACGGAACACCGTGATCATGGCCTCGTTCTCGGCCAGCACCTCGGCGGTGAAGGTCTCCACCTCGTTCTCGGCGGCGGCACCAGCGAGGTGCTCGAGCAGGATCGACCCGAGTCCGCGCCCCTGGTGTTCGTCGGCGACGACGAACGCCACCTCGGCCGCGCGCGGCCCCGGCCGGTCGAGCAGTTCGTAGCGGGCCACCGCGATGATCGCGGTACCGAGCACCGCGACCAACCCCACCCGGTCGTGATAGTCGACATGGGTGGTGCGGTACATGTCCTTCGGCGAGATTCTCGGATAGGGACCGAAATAGCGCAGGTAGCGGGTGCGATCCGAGAGCCGGGCGTGGAAGTCCGCGAGCGCGTCGGCATCGGCGGGCACGATCGGACGGATCCGCACCACCCCGCCGTCGGCCGCCAGCACATCGCCGAACAGTTGCGGCGGCGGCTCCGGCGGGTTCGCGGGCGTATCGGGGGTGTCGGGCAGCAGTGGTTCAGTCACGGGGATCCTCCGGGTCGAGACCGAGCAGCGAGAAACCGGCCCGTCGGGTGGCCGAGATGGCGGTGTCGACAGCGCGCTGGGCTCGGACCTCGTCGGCGTCACCGATCTCGGGGGTGCCGCCCGGCCCGTCCCACGGGCGGTAGGTCGGGTCGCCACCGTCGCTCATCGTCGTCGGCGGGGTGATCCGCGGCGCCGACGCGCGTACCTGCTCGCGCCAGCTCTCGGGAATCGGGGTGTCCGGCGCCAAGGGGCGATCCAGCGCGGCCGCGAGCAGGTGCGTCCACGCCCGTGGCACCACCCGCACCACCCCGTAGCCACCACCACCGAGCGCGAGCCATCTGCCCTCGGCGTGGCGGTCGGCCAGCTCGCGCATGGCGAGGAAGGCCGCGCGCTGACCGTCGACGGTCAGTTCCAGATCGGCGAGCGGGTCCTCGCGGTGGGTGTCCACCCCGCACTGGCTCACGATGATCTGCGGCCGGAACGCGGCGATCGCACCGGGCACCACCGCGTGAAAACCGCGTAGCCACTGCGCGTCCCGGGTGCCGGGCAGCAACGGCAGGTTGATCGAGGTGCCCTCGGCGCTACCGAGCCCGGTCTCCTCCGGCCACCCCGTATTGGGCCACAGCGTGGCCGGATGCTGGTGCAGCGACACCGTGAGCACCCGTGGATCGGCGTAGAAGGCGCGCTGCACACCGTCGCCGTGATGGACATCGACATCGACATACGCGATCCGGTCGAATCCGTTGTCCAGCAACCAGGAGATCGCGATCGCGGCGTCGTTGTAGATGCAGAACCCCGCCGCCGAATCCGGCATGGCGTGGTGCATGCCCCCGCCGATGCTCACCGCGCGCCGGGTACGCCCGGCCGCGATCTCCCGCGCCGCGGCCAGCGTGCCGCCGACGATCACCGAAGCCGCCTCGTGCATGTGCGGGAAGACCGGATTGTCGGCGGTGCCCAGACCGTAGAGGGTGTCCTCCGGAGTGGCAGGTCCCGCACCGGCTCGGCGAACCGCCTGTATATAGGCATTGCTGTGCACCCGCAGCAACTCGCCCTGGGTAGCCTCGGCAGGCGCGAGTGGTTCGATACCGTCGAGCAGGCCGAGACTTTCGGCCAGCGACATGGTGAACCGCAGGCGCGCCGGTTTCATCGGATGCTCGGGGCTCCAGGTGTAGCCGAGGAATCGCTCGGTCCAGACGAGAGTTCCCGGCGCTCGGCTCGGTGGCACAGTGACCATGCTCGCCACGCTAGCCGGAAGCAGCGGGCCCCGTGAGACGTTGACATGCAGTAGAAATAGGGCCGCCGGTCCAGCGCACGGACCGGCGTTCGCCCGTGGGTAGAATCGTGCCGACGAAGGGGTTATCAGGTGAAAGATCTGGTCGACACCACGGAGATGTACCTCCGTACCATCTACGACCTCGAGGAAGAGGGCGTGGTGCCCTTGCGGGCACGAATCGCCGAGCGGCTCGAGCAGAGTGGTCCGACGGTGAGCCAGACTGTCGCGCGGATGGAACGCGACGGCCTGCTGCTCGTCGCGGGTGACCGCCATCTCGAGCTGACCGACAAGGGTCGCTCGATGGCGGTCGCGGTGATGCGCAAGCACCGGCTCGCCGAGCGGTTGCTGGTCGACATCATCGGGCTGGACTGGCAGAACGTGCACGCCGAGGCGTGTCGCTGGGAGCACGTGATGAGCGAGGAGGTGGAGCGGCGCCTGATCGAGGTGCTCAACCACCCGACCACCTCGCCCTACGGCAACCCCATCCCCGGCCTCGACGAACTCGGCCTCGCCGACCCGCCGCCGGTGGAGGAGAAGCTCATCCGCCTCTCGGACCTGCCCAACGGCGCGCTGCACGCGGTGGTCGTACGCAGGCTGGCCGAGCACATCCAGACCGACCCCGAGGTCATCGGCCGGTTGCGCGAGGCCGGTGTCGTTCCCGACGCGCGCGTCACCGTGGAGACCAAGCCGGGTGCGGTGCTGATCACGGTGCCGGGGCACCACGGTTTCGAATTGTCCGAGGAGATGGCGCACGCCGTCCAGGTGAGGCTGGTCTGATTCGTGAAACTTCTGGTCACCGGCGGCGCCGGCTATGTGGGCGGCGTGTGCGCCGCGGTGTTGCTCGAGCAGGGCAACGAGGTGGTCGTCGTCGACGACCTGTCGACCGGTAACGCCGACGGTGTCCCGGCGGGCGCGCGATTCGTCGAAGGCGATATCGCCGAGGCCGCCCCGGCCCTGCTGCGCGCCGAATCCTTCGACGGTGTCCTGCATTTCGCCGCCCAGTCGCTGGTGGGCGAGTCGGTGGAGCAGCCGGCCAAGTACTGGCACGGCAACGTGGCGAAGACGCTGACCCTGCTCGACGCGATGCGCGAGACCGGCACCGGGCGCCTGGTGTTCTCCTCGACGGCGGCGGTCTACGGCGAGCCCGAACAGGTGCCGATCACCGAGGACTCGCCCACCCGCCCGACCAACCCCTACGGCGCGAGCAAACTGGCGATCGACCACGCCATCACCTCCTACGCGGTGGCCTACGGGCTGGCCGCGACGAGCCTGCGTTACTTCAATGTGGCTGGCGCCTACGCCGGGCTCGGCGAAAACCGTGTGGTGGAAACCCATCTGATTCCCCTCGTGCTGCAGGTGGCGCTCGGCCACCGCAAGGCGATCTCGGTGTACGGCACCGATTGGCCCACCCCCGACGGCACCTGTGTGCGCGACTACATCCACATCCGTGATCTGGCGCAGGCGCATCTGCTCGCCCTGTCGTCCTCGCAGCCGGGCACTCACCGCGTTCTCAACCTCGGCTCCGGCACCGGTTTCTCGGTGCGCGAGGTGATCTCGGCGTGCGAGCGGGTGACCGGTCTGCCCATCGAGGCCATCGACGCGCCCCGCCGCGCGGGCGATCCGGCCGTCCTGATCGCCTCGAGCGAGAAGGCGATCGCCGAGCTGGGCTGGACGCCCGAGCACAACGACATCGACGAGATCGTCACCGACGCCTGGGAATTCCTGCGTTCGCTCGGCGACAAGGCGCACAGCGCCCGCTGACCCGGCCGACCGGTGCGGCCCGCTCAAGACCGCACCGGCCCCAGGTCGACCCCGAGATCGGCGGCGATCCGGCGCCCGCAATCGGCCAGCGTGCGCAACCGTTCGGGCCGAAGACCCGACTGCAGCGACGTTTCCAGCAGTACCGCCATCGGATGGTCACCGTCGGCATCCACGGCGGCGGCCAGCGCGATGCCCGCGAACGGCCCGTCGCCGCGCACGTAGGCACTGAAGCCGAGCAGTGCGGCGGCCTCGGCGCGGTCGCCCGCCGGGGTGGCCCTGGCCAGCTGGGCCCACAACCCTTCCGCCGCTTCGGCGTGGTCGGTGACGGCAAGCCCGTAGAGCGCGTCCCGAACCGCCCGATCACGCAGAGTGGCGGCCAGCCTGGCGAATTCGCGATCGGCGCGTGGCAGTCCCGAGGTGGCGTCGGCGATCTGCCACAGCACCCACTCCAGCGCACGACGCCGAAACACCGCGCCCTCCCCCACCCGTTCGGCCGTCGCGAGCCCGCCACGGTAGCGGGCGACGGCCGGTCCGAGCTTGCGCCGAACCCGCGCGCACAACTGTTCGTCGGGTTCGACCAGCGCCGTGAGTTCGCCGCGGGAGCGCCGTATCTGCCTGCCGTCGAGCACATGTGACAGCGAGACCATCGAGGAGTCCGGGTCGGCGACCAACCCGCCGCCGGTCCCGAGCAGACTGCGGTATCGCGCGCCCGCGGCGACGGCACGCACCGCCCAGGCCCCACGCACCTCGATCCCCTGCGCACCGATCGCGGCGAGCAGCGCGTGGCCGCGCGCGGCGGTGGCCGAGAAGGATCGCTGCCGGTCGTCGATGAAGACGGCGAACACCCCGCTCGCCTGTTCACGCACGCAGATCGACCCGAGGCACCCGAGGAAATGCTCGTAGTGGTCGGGATCGGTGACGGCGTCGAGGTCGAAGCGCACCACCGCGTCGATCCCGGCGGCGGCGGTGGGGTGCGGGTGCAGGACGGCGACGACGAGGGAGCGTTCGGGTACGAAACCGAGCATCGCCGGGAGCGCGGCGATGAGATCGCCGGGCTCGTCGACGCGGACGGCGGGGGTGGGCAGATCCCGGTAACCGGGGCCTGTCTCGGCACAGGTGAGCGCCCGGGGAAAAGGGCCGGTGCGGTTGGCCCGCCGGGTCGGGTTGGTCGAAGATGTCATGGCTCGAGCGTCCTCGCCCGCCGTCCCGGCACCGCCGGCGCGACCTGGGCTTATCGCCGCCCTGTGCACAGCGGCGAACCTGTGCACAACCACCGCGGTCGCGGGTCCGGGCGCACCGGAAATGTCGGTGCCGCGTGGTAGCGGCCGATCAGCGCGTGCGTACGGAGTCCACGGCCGTGGCGAACAGCTCGTCGACGGCGGCTTTGTCCGGTTCGCCCGCGCCGAAGGTCATCGATGTCACGGTGATCCGGATGTCGCCGACGCGCCCGACCGAGGTGTACATCGTCTGTGTCAGCCCGGCCCCACCGACATCCGGAATCACGCTGCGCCGCAAGGTCATCGCCTCGTCGGCACCGGCCGGTACGTGCGCGGAGACCTCCGTGGTGACGGTCGACCCCGCCCCCGCCCGGCTCACCCGGATCTGTTCGCAGGCCCGTAACCGGTCACGCACCCGCGCGAGCAGTTCGGTGGTTCGCGACAGTTCGACGGTGAGACTGGCCCGGCTGGCCTCGTCGGTGCCCACCGCCACCGCGGGCGGCTCGGCACCGGGCTCGGGCTCCGGCGGTGTGCATTCGACCGGGCTCACGGTCGCACCCATCCCGACCCCGTCCAGATCCCCTGCCGCGGCCGAGGCGGCCTGCGGCGTGAGCACGACCGCCGGATAGGCGGCCGGGAACTCGTGCGTGGCGGGCAGCAGATCGGCGGGCGCGGCCTCGACATGGTGCATCGAGGTGGCGCTCTCGGCGACCGGGATGCCGCTGACCGCCTCGGCACACCCGGTCAGCGTCCCCGCCATCAGCACGGCACAGGCCGCGACTCGCCGACGACCAGCCGTCGTCGGAACGGCCCTGCTGAGCGAGGTGCGCGCCACGTTCACACCTTTCACTGTGCCCCACCGGACCGAGCGGTCGCCGCGCGCCACGCCGGAGGGAATGCCAGGGCGCGTGCGGCTGTTGGAAGCAGGACGAGCCGTCCTCCGGCCGTGTGCGTCGGTCGTGCTCGCATGGGGGACAATGGACGAGCCTCCCCCGCCGCGAGCGTTGGTGGACCGCGCAGGAAGGAGAAACGCGATGGATGACCAGTCGCACATGTACGAACTGGAGTTTCCGGCACCGCAGTTGTCCGCGGACGACGGCGCCGGTCCCGTGCTGGTGCACGGCCTGGAAGGTTTCACCGACGCCGGCCACGCGGTGCGCCTGGCGACGACGCACCTGCGCGAGAGCCTGGAGTCGGAACTGGTCGCGTCGTTCGACGTGGACGAGCTGCTCGACTACCGGTCGCGCCGTCCCCTGATGACGTTCAAGACCGATCATTTCGCCGATTACGCCGAGCCCGAACTGAACCTGTGGGCGTTGCGCGACACGGCGGGCACCCCGTTCCTGCTGCTGGCCGGTCTCGAGCCGGATCTGCGCTGGGAGAAGTTCACCACCGCCGTGCGGCTGCTGGCCGAACAGCTCGGTGTGCGCCGCACGATCGGCCTGTCGGCGATCCCGATGGCGATCCCGCACACCCGCCCGCTCGGTGTCACCGCGCATTCCTCGGACCGTTCGCTGCTCGGTGAGCATCAGCGCTGGCCGGGTGAGCTGCAGGTGCCCGGCAGCGCGTCGTCGCTGCTCGAGTTCCGGATGGCCCAGCACGGCCACGAATCGCTCGGGTTCTCCGTGCACGTGCCCCACTACCTCGCCCAGACCGACTACCCCGAGGCCGCCCAGACCCTGCTCGAGAGCGTCGCCGACAACACCGGTCTCGAGCTGCCGCTCGCCGCACTCGGCGAGGCGGCCGCGCGGGTGCGCGAACAGGTCGCCGAGCACATCGCGGGCAACGAGGAGGTGGAGACGGTCGTCGCGGCACTGGAACGCCAGTACGACAGTTTCGTCACCGCCCAGGAACGCCAGTCCAGCCTGCTGGCCGGCGACGGCGAGCTGCCGAGCGGCGAGGAGCTCGGCGCCGAGTTCGAGCGTTTCCTGGCCGAGCAGGGCGGCTACGACGACACCGGACGGGACTGACGCACGGTCGCACCGCACCCGACCACTAGGGTGGTCGGAGTGGATCTGACCGACCTGCTCGAAATTCCCGGTACCGACGCCGACGCGCTCTACGAGTCGTTCGCGCTGTGGGCCGCCGAGCAGGGCACCACCCTGTATCCGGCGCAGGACGAGGCGCTGATGGAGCTGGCGTCGGGGTCCAATGTCATTCTGGCGACCCCGACCGGTTCCGGTAAGTCCTTGGTCGCGGTCGGCGCGCACCTGTTCGCCATGGCCAACGGGCAGCGCAGCTACTACACCGCACCCATCAAGGCACTGGTGAGTGAGAAGTTCTTCGCGCTGTGCGAGGTGTTCGGCGCCGAGAACGTCGGCATGGTCACCGGTGACGCCGCCGTGAACGCCGACGCGCCGATCATCTGCGCCACCGCCGAGATCCTGGCGAACCTGGCGCTGCGCGAGGGCGCCGCCGCTGAAGTGGGCCAGGTCGTGATGGACGAGTTCCATTTCTACGCCGATCCGGATCGTGGCTGGGCCTGGCAGGTGCCGATCATCGAATTGCCCCGCGCCCAATTCCTCTTGATGTCGGCCACGTTGGGCGAGGTGGATTTCTTCGCCACCGACCTCGAGCAGCGCACCGGCAGGCCGACCGCCGTGGTGGCGGGCACCGAACGCCCGGTGCCGCTGACGTTCTCCTACGTGCGCACCCCCATCACCGAAACCCTCGAGGAACTGGTCACGACCCACCAGGCCCCGGTGTACGTCGTCCACTTCACCCAGGCCGCCGCCCTGGAACGCGCGCAGGCGCTGACCAGTGTGAACTTCGCCTCCCGCGCCGAGAAGGACGCCATCGCCGCCGCGATCGGCGACTTCCGGTTCGCCTCCGGTTTCGGCAAGACCCTCTCCCGGCTGATCCGCCACGGTATCGGCGTGCACCACGCGGGCATGCTGCCCAAATACCGCAGGCTGGTGGAGAAACTCGCCCAGGAGGGCTTGCTGAAGGTGGTGTGCGGCACCGACACCCTCGGCGTCGGGATCAACGTGCCGATCCGCACCGTGCTGCTGACCGGACTGACCAAATACGACGGTGTGCGCACCCGCAGGCTCAAGGCCCGCGAGTTCCATCAGATCGCCGGACGCGCCGGACGCGCCGGATTCGACACCATGGGCACCGTCGTCGTGCAGGCCCCCGAGCACGAGGTGGAGAACGCGCGCCTGATCGCCAAGGCGGGCGACGATCCGAAGAAGCAGCGGAAGGTGCAGCGCCGCAAGCCCCCCGAAGGGTTCGTGTCGTGGAGCGAGGAGACCTTCGACCGGTTGGTCGCCGCGCAACCCGAACCGATGGTGTCGCGTTTCGCGGTCACCAACTCGATGCTGCTCAATGTCATCGCGCGGCCGGGCAACTGCTTCTCCGCCATGCGGCACCTGCTCGAGGACAATCACGAACCGCGCCCGGCCCAGCGCAAACACATCCTGCGCGCCATCCGCCTCTACCGTTCGCTGCGCGACGCCGGTGTGGTGCAACAGCTCTCCGAGCCCGACGCCAAGGGCCGGATGGCGCGGCTCACCGTCGACCTGCAACGCGACTTCGCGCTCGATCAGCCGCTGTCGCCGTTCGCGCTCGCCGCGTTCGAGCTCCTCGACCGCGAAAGCCCCACCTACACACTCGATGTCGTGTCCCTGATCGAGGCGACGCTCGAGGATCCGCGGCAGCTGCTGATGGCCCAGCAGCACAAGGCGCGCGGCGCCGCCGTGGCCGAGATGAAGGCCGAGGGCATCGAATACGAGGAGCGCATGGAGCTGCTCGAGGAAGTGTCCTGGCCCAAGCCGCTCGCCGACCTGATCGAGCCCGCGTTCGAGACCTACCGCGCCGGGCACCCGTGGGTGTCGGAGTTCGCGCCGTCACCGAAGTCGGTGGTGCGCGACATGATCGAGCGCGCGATGACCTTCGCCGAACTGATCTCCTTCTACGAGCTGACCCGCTCCGAAGGTGTGGTGCTGCGCTACCTGGCCGACGCCTACCGTGCCCTGCGCCGCACCGTGCCCGACGCGGCGCGCACCGAGGAACTCGACGACCTCACCGAATGGCTCGGCGAACTGATCCGCCAGGTCGATTCGAGCCTGCTCGACGAATGGGAACAGCTCACCAACCCCGGCGCCGAGATCGACACCGATCAGGTGGCCTTCGGGGCCGAACAGGTGCGCCCGATCTCGGCCAACGAACGCGCCTTCCGGATCATGGTGCGCAATGCCATGTTCCGCCGGGCGGAACTGGCCTCGCGGCAGCGCTGGTACGAGCTGGATCAGCTCGGGACGGGCCCCGACTGGGCCGAGGAGTTCGCACCCTATTTCGAGGAGTACGAGACCATCGGCACGGGCCCCGACGCACGCGGCCCTCAGCTGTTCCGGGTGGAGCAGCGGCCCGGTTTCTGGCACGTGCGCCAGGTGATCGACGACCCGGCGGGCGACCACGGGTGGGCGCTGACGGCGATCGTGGATCTCGAGGAGTCCGACGCCGCGGGCGAGGTGGTGTTCGACGAGGTCACGGTAGCGCCGGGCTGAGTCATACCCGATCGATATGACCAATATGACGAATGTTTGACGGATTCGTTGTTGGGTAGGCGCCGCTGATACTCTCTCCCGGCCGCCGACCGAAAGTTCAACTATGCCCGAATCCCCGTACCTTGTCATCTACCCCGAGCGGGTACGTGCCAACTACCGAACCCTCGCCGCCGCCGTCTCGGCGCAGCGCGAGCAGGGCACCCGGATCAGGTACGCGGTGAAAGCGGCTCCCGTCGACGAGTTGCTGAGCCTGCTCGACGCCGAGGGCGCCGAGTTCGACGTCGCCAGTGTCGGTGAGATCGATCAGTGCGTGCGCCTCGGTATCGCGGCCGACAAGCTCTGCTACGGCAACCCCATCAAGAAGAGCGCCCACATCGCCTACGCCCACGCCGCCGGTGTGCGCCGGTTCGCCTTCGACACCGAGGACGATCTCGAGCGCATCGCCGAGCACGCGCCCGGCGCGGAGGTGGAGTGCCGGTTCCTGTCCTCGGCACCGGAGTCGCGCACCCCGTTCGGCACCAAGTTCGGGTGCGCACCCGGCGAGGCCCTGCGGTTGCTCGTACGGGCGCGCGATCTGGGTCTGCGTGTCGGTGGCCCGTACTTCCATGTGGGCTCCCAGCAGCTCGATCCGGCCGCCTGGCGGATCGGTATCGAGCAGGCCGGTGAGATCGTGAAGGCCTTGGCGGACAAGGACATTCACGTCGCCGCGGTGAACATCGGCGGCGGCCTGCCCATCTCCTACGCCGAATCGGCGCCCGAACCGGGTGCGATCGCGGCCGCCGCGGCGCAGGCCGCGGCCGAATTCCTGCCCGCGTCGGTCGAGCTGATCGTGGAGCCGGGGCGTGCCCTGGTCGGTAACGCGGGCACCATCCACGCCGAGGTCGTCGGCGTGCGTTTCGCGCCGGACGGGCGGCGCTGGGTGTATCTCGACATCGGCCGATACAACGGTATGGCCGAGACGGAGAACGAGTACATCGCCTACCGTTTCGTCACCGATCGCGACGGCGATCCGGCGGGCGAGGCGGTGGTCGCGGGTCCGACCTGCGACGGCGACGATGTACTGTATCAACGCACGAAGGTCCTTCTGCCGACCACGTTGCGAGCCGGTGATCAGATCCAGATTCTCGACACCGGCGCCTATACCGCGAGTTATTCGTCGGTGTCCTTCAATGGTTTTCCGCCCTTGACCGTTCATGTCTCGGGCGCTGAGCGAGAGTGAGTTTGCCCATGACGGCGGAATTCACCGGCTGGCATGTGCTGGCCGAGTTCGGTGGTGTCGACACAGACCTGTGTGACGATCTCGAACGACTCGAATCGGCGTTGCGTGAGTCTCTGATCGCGGCGGGCGTCACCATCTGCGATGTCGTTCACAAAAAGTTCGAACCGCAGGGGGTGACCGTCCTCGCGCTGTTGTCGGAGTCCCACGCCTCGATTCACACCTATCCGGAGTCCGGCGAGATCTTCGTCGACGTCTTCACCTGCGGCAGCATCGGTGCGGGCGCGACGAAGGCCGTGGAACTTCTGCGAGACAAGTTGTCGCCTGCGGAAGTTCGCATGAAGGTCGTCCAGCGCGGCCACGGCGCCGAGAAGATCTACGAACCGGTGGGCGACGGCCTGACCCGGATCTGGGATCTGCACGAGGTGATCGTCGACACCAACACCCCGTACCAGCACATGGTGATCGCGCGGACCGATCAGGGCATCTCCCTGTTCTCCGACGACGACCGCCAGTCCACCGAGTTCTCCCAGGTCACCTACCACGAGGCCATGATGGTCCCGGCGTTCGTGCTGGCCGAGAAGCTGGACCGGGTGCTCATCATCGGTTCCGGTGAGGGTGTGGCCTCGCAGATGTCGGTGGCGGCCGGGGCGACCCACGTCGACCACGTCGACATCGACCAGCGCGAGGTCGAGCTGTGCGCGCGGCACCTGCCTTACGGGTACACCCCGGAGGAACTGGCCGCCGCCGTGCGCGGCGAGGGTCCGGTGCACGTGCACTACGCCGACGGCTGGGACTTCCTGGCCAAGGCGCAGGAGGCGGGCACCCGTTACGACGTGATCGTCATCGACCTGCCCGACGAGCGCGTCGAGGACGCCCAGCACAACCGCCTCTACGAGTCGGAGTTCCTGTCGCGATGTAAGGCACTGCTCGCGCCCGGCGGTGTGCTGTCGGCCCAGGCCGGCTGCGCGACCATGTGGCGCAACGAGACCCTCAAGCGGTCGTGGGGACGGTTCCACGAGCAGTTCGCCACCGTGGTGCCCTACGGCAGCGACGAGCACGAGTGGACCTTCCTGTTCGGTCTGAACGAGAAGATCGAGGACCCGGTGCGCGGCATGACCGATCGCCTGGCCCTGCTCCCCTACAAGGCCGAGACCATCGATGCCCGCGCCCTCGAGCGCGGTGCGATCGAGCCGTACGCCTTGCGTCGCTGAGCTGGGCTCGAGACACGAAGGCGGTGATCCGGTTCGTCCGGGTCACCGCCTTCGTCGTTGTCCACCGCGGCGAATACCGCGATTCCGGTGCGGGTGGGCGCCCGTTGTCGGCACTATGCGAAGAGCGCAGCGCCGAGGGAGAAGCGAGTCCACCCATGACACCGACACCACTGTCCGCCCACGGTCTGATGCCGGTGGGCAGGCCCGCCGACCACCGGCCCCGGCTGGACCGGTTGTCCGCGGCGGGGCTCGCGACGTTCGGCGCGCGGTTCGCCGCGGCGCCGGAGCCGACGGCCGCAGATTTCGCACGGCTCGACGGTGATGTGTCGATGCGGTCGTTTCCCGGGTCCGGTGAGCGGGTGCTCGCTCCGCTGATGGCCCGGCCGTCGTACTTCTGGGTGGGCAAGTCGTTGCGGCACGTCGGTGACGGGGTCGCCGTGGGACACAATGTCTTTCGCCTGCTCGGTGGATTGCGGGCCCTGAATTTCGTGGCGACGGTCGGCGATTCCGTGCTCGACGGCCGGTCGGCGGTGCTGTTCGACTACGACGACCCGCGCGTGGGTTCGCGCAGGCCCGCCCGGCGGATCTACGACGAACTGCGCGAGATCGAACCGGATCTGTGGCTCGGCCCCAGCTACTTCTCGACTCGGTCGCGGCGAATCCCGATGGGGTGGTTCGCACTCGACGCCTCGGTGCCGTTCGCCGGTCCGGCCTGACCGGGGAGCCGAGGCGCGGGATCCGCGTTCGGCTCGCCCGGTGTCACTCAGCCCCGCGCCGCGCGTTGCGCACGGTACTCGGCGACGTTCACCCCGCCCACACCCCAATCCGTCAGCGCCACTTCGTCGATCACGACATAGGTACTGTCGGGCGCCTTGCCGAGCACGTCGAAGAGCAGATCGGTGACGCCCTTGATGAGCTGTGACTTCTGCTCCGGGGTGACGTTTTCGTCGGTGACCTTGATATTCACATACGGCATGTGCGTGTTCCTTTCCTGACGGGTGCAGCGGACAAAGCCCGGGAGCGTGCTGCTGCGTGCGCGAACCCGTTGCCAGAGAGCCGATCCCGCGAGATTCAGGCCGACCGACCGGCCACGAAGCCCCCGTCGACCGGCAGGATATGACCGGTGACGAACTCGGCGTCGGCCAGATACAGCACCGCCGCGGTGGTGTCGGCGACTTCACCGATGCGGTCGAGCAGCGCCAGCGAGGCCGCGGCCCGCTCGTCGCCGTCACCGAAGAGCGGCGTGCGGATGATGCCGGGAGCCACGGCGTTCACCCGGATGCCTGCGGGCGCGAGTTCGGCGGCCAGGCTGGTGGTCAACGCGTGTACCCCACCTTTGCTGACCAGTGCGGCCGAGGCCGGCAGTCCGGTCATCGCGTGGTCGACGAGCACCGTGCCGATATTGACGATGCTGCCGCCTTCGCCTCGGGCGAGCAGTTGGCGCACAACGGCTTGCGTGGTGAGGTAGGTGCCTTTGAGGTTGCCGTCGAGATAGCGGTCGAGCTCGGCCTCGGTGACGTCGACGAACGGTGTCGACCCGAAGACGCCAGCACTGTTTATCAGCGTATCGACGCGGCCGAAGCGGTCCAGCGCGGTCCGCACATACGCGGCACCCGTTGCGGGCGAACCGATATCGCCGACCACGGTGGCCACCCGGTCCGGGGCGGCCAGGGCGGCGGCGACGTCGGCGAGCTTGGCCGCGTCACGTCCGCCGAGCACGACCGCGTCCCCGCGATCGACGAAGGCGCGGGCGACATCGCGCCCGATTCCACTGGATGCGCCGGTGACGATGACCGTCTTGGCTGTCATCTCGTGATCCTTTCAATAGATACGACCGGTCGTCTTGGAATGGTCGACCGGAAGAAACCTTGCGTGAGTGCGGGTCAGATCAGGAGGTCACGGCCGGAAATAGTCGTCGAGCAACCGCCGCAGGCACTTCTCGAGCGGGTCGATCGTGCGGTCGATCTTCATCCGGATCACCGCACCCTCCCAGGATTCCAGCAGGAGGTCGGCGAGGTCGACGGCGTCGATATCGGCCCGAACCATGCCCTCGGCCTGTGCCGTCCGCAATGCGTCGGCCACCCCGTCCCGCCAGGACCCCCAGGCAGCCGACAGTGCCGTGCGCAGCACCTCGCTGCCTTCCAGCTCGCCGCCGAGATTGCCGATGAGGCAGCCACCGGTGTACTCGGCGGCGACGAAATCGTCGATCAGGGTGGCGAAGAACCGGTGTAGACCGGAGAGCGCGTCGGGCGCGCCCGCGAACGCGGTCGCCAGGTTGCGCTGCACGCACAGCGAGTGATGTTCGATCACCGCGTGCGCGAAGCTCTCCTTGCTGTCGAAGTAGTTGTAGAACGACCCCTTGGGCACCCCGACCTTGTCGAGTACCTGTTTGATGCCGGTCCCGTGATAGCCGTGGGACAGCAGATCGGCGGCGCCCTCTTCGATGAGGAGGGCTCGCGTGTCGTCGCTACGCCGTGGTCGTGCCATGCGACGAATATACGACCGGTCGTCTACTAATGCAAAACCTGGCGTCCGCCTCACACGCGGACGCTCGCCTGCCGCACCGACACAACCGATCTCAGTCGTCGACCCCCCGAGCGGCGAGGGCGTCACCCATCGCGTCGGCAGTGCGCAAGGCACGGACCACGACCGGGGTGACGAGGGCGGTGGCGGACCAGGCGACGCCGCGGGCGCGGCGGGCTTCGGCGACGTCGTGGACGATGCTCGCCAGGAGTGGGACGCAGCGGATCGCCAGGGCCAGCAGCAAACTCACTCGTTCGGGATCGACACCGAGACGACGCAGCGGGGCGAGGGCACGGGTGAGGGCGTCGAGCATGGCGGTGACGCGCGTGGTGACAGTGACCAGGGCGGCGAGGGCCACCGAGACGAGCAGGACGCCGCAGACGGCGATCGCGCGGGCTGGGGTGGTGGTGAGCAGTTGGAACACGCCGATGATCACCGTCATCCAGAGCACCGGGCGGACCTGGGCCACGGCCACTCGCCAGGAGATGCGCGCCGCGGCGAACAACACAGCGACCGTCACCGCGGCGACCGCCACGGCGAGTGGCGTGCGGGCGAAGATCGTCATCGCGACGATGGCGAGAACCAGCAGGAGAAGTTTGAGACCCGCGGGCAGGCGGTGCACCAGCGAGTCACCGGGGCAGTACAGGCCGATCATTCGACCAGGCGCCGGTATGCGCCGACGGCGTCGGCCGGGGCACCGTCGAAGGCGACAGAACCGTTGTCCAGCACCACGACTCGATCGAAACCGTCGAGCAGGGCGAGCTGGTGGGTCACCACGATCACCTGCTGGTCGAGGGAATTCAGGGCTTGGGACACGAGGCGGGCGTTGCGCAGGTCGAGCAGGGTGGTCGGTTCGTCGGCGACGATCACCTCGGGCTCGCGGATCAGCGCGGAGCCGAGCGCCAGCAACTGCTTCTGGCCGCCGGAGAGCAGGTGCGCGGGATGGTCGGCGTGCCCGGCGAGCCCGAACCGGTCGAGCATGCGCCGCACCCGTTCGGAGATCTCGTTGCGGCTCAGCCCGCTGCGCCGCAACGAGAAGGCCAGGTCCTCACCGACCGTCGGCATGACGATCTGGGTGTCGGGATCGGTGAAGACGAACCCGACCTTGCGCCGCACCTGGGCGCCTTTGCGGGTGGCGTCGATCCCGTCGACGGTGACGGTGCCGGTGGCCGGCTTCAACAGGCCGTTGAGCATGCGGGCAAGCGTCGACTTCCCGGAACCGTTGGCGCCGATGAAACCGACCCGGCGTTCGGTGATGGTCAGGTCGATATCGCGCAGCACCACCCGGTCACCGAACCGGTGGCCGACCGAATCGACGACGATCTCACTCATCGGCTCACGCGCGGATCAGCCCCGGATACGCCCGGTGCACACCCTTGGCGACCACCGTCGCGATGACGACCTTGGCCAGGTCGCCGGGCAGGAACGCGAAGTTGCTCGAGATCGCGGCCCACAGACCCAGCTCGGTGCGGACCAGCAGGCCCGCGGTGCCGAAGAAGTAGATGACCACGATGCCGCCGAGCGCGTTGATCAGCAGACCGAGCGCGAGCGGGTATTTCGGCAGAATTCGCGCGGTGAGCCAACCGATCAGCAGGGTCGCGGGGATCCACCCGATCAGGTAGCCCGCGGTCGGCGAGGCCAGCGCGGTCAGGCCGGTGCGTCCGCCCGAGAGCAGCGGCAGACCGATCAGGGTGAGCGCGATGAACACCGCCACCGCCGTGACCCCCTTGCGCGCGCCGAGGACGGCACCGGTCAGGATCACCCCGAGCGTCTGCAGGGTGATCGGGACGCCGCTGAAGCCGACCGTGATCGCGCCGGGCAATCCGAGGGCGGCGATCAGCGCGGCGAACACCGCGATCTGCGCCAGGTCGCGGGCGGCGAAGCGGCCGGTGCGCGTGGGGGCGTTCTGAGGGTCGGGCACTGTTCGGACTTCCTTTGCACAAGCAATTGAACGACGTTCAAAATAGCAGTCGAGCTGGGCGGCTCAGAAGGGCCGCTTCGAGCGGATCACCGCCGCCAGGTACTCGTAGTCGTCGGCCCGGGCCGAGGACGCGCGGTAGGCGAGGCCGATCGTGCGGCCCGGCGCGGGATCGGCGAACCGTGCCGTCTCGAGGGTGCCGCGCGCGGTTTCGGCCGGTACCGCCATCTCGGGAATGAGCGTCACCCCGAGCCCGCCCGCCACACACTGCACCACGGTGGTCAGTGAGGCGGCCCGGGTGTCACCGACCGAACCCGGATGCACCTCGGCGGTTCGGCACAGTTCGAGTGTCTGATCGCGCAGGCAGTGCCCCTCGTCGAGCAACAACAGGGGCAGGTCGGCGAGGACCGGCGCGGCCAGGTCGGTGCGCCCGGCCAGCTCGTGCCCGCGCGGCGTCACGAGCACGAATTTCTCGGAGTAGAGCGGGATTTCGACCAGGCCGGGCGCCTCGCTCGGCAAGGCGAGCACCGCCACGTCGAGCACACCGGTGCGCAGGCCGTCGAGCAGGCGGGCGGTCTGGTCCTCCACGACCTGGGGCACCAGGTTGGGCAGTTTGCGGCGCAGCTCGGGCAGCAGACCCGGCAGCACATACGGGGCGACGGTCGGGATGATGCCCAACCGCAGTACGCCACCGAGGCTGTCGCCGGTCGCCGAGGCGACGAAACGGTCGGCCGCCTCGAGCGTGGCCATCGCCTGCGGCAGCAGCCGCATCCCGGCGGCGGTGACCAGCACTCGGCGCGTGCTGCGTTCGATCAGCTGCAGGCCGAGGCCGTTTTCCAGTGATGCGAGTGCCTGCGATAACGTGGGTTGGCTCACAGCCAAACGCGCTGCGGCAGTGCCGAAATGCCGGTATTCGGCGACGGCGACGAACGCACGCAGCTGCGAGAGGGTTGGCTGATAAGTCTGATCAGTCACGCCTATCAGTGTAGAACGAGCGATCGGCTTTACCTTTCAGTAGGCTTTGGGCAAGATCTTTGCGGGCTCACACGACGAGCACGACCACACCATCAACGAGGAGATGAGCATGGCTCTGCTGACCATTGGCGACCAGTTCCCGGCATACAACCTCAAGGCCGTCATCGGAGGTGACCTGTCGAAGGTCGACGCGCAGCAGCCCGACGATTACTTCACCCAGATCACCAGCGACGACCACGCGGGCAAGTGGCGGGTCGTGTTCTTCTGGCCCAAGGACTTCACCTTCGTCTGCCCCACCGAGATCGCGGCGTTCGGCAAGCTGAACGACGAGTTCGCCGACCGCGACACCCAGGTCCTCGGCGCCTCGGTGGACAACGAGTTCGTGCACTTCCAGTGGCGTGCACAGCACGAGGATCTCAAGACCCTCCCCTTCCCGATGCTGTCGGACCTCAAGCGTGAACTGGCCACCGCCACCGGCGTTCTCAACGCCGACGGTGTCGCCGACCGCGCCACCTTCATCGTCGACCCGAACAACGAGATCCAGTTCGTCTCGGTGACCGCCGGTTCCGTCGGCCGCAACGTCGACGAGGTGCTGCGCGTGCTCGACGCCCTGCAGTCCGACGAGCTGTGCGCCTGCAACTGGAAGAAGGGCGACCCGACCATCAACGCGGGCGAGTTGCTCTCCGCCAGCGTCTGATCCACCCTTCTCCACCCGATCCCCCTGACAGGAGCGCCTTTTCCATGAGCATCGAGAACCTGAAGAACTCTCTTCCCGAGTACGCCAAGGACCTCAAGCTCAACTTGTCTTCGATTTCGCGCACCACCGTGCTGAACGAACAGCAGCTGTGGGGCACTCTGCTCGCCTCCGCGGCCGCCACCCGTTCGGCCACCACGCTGCGCGAGATCGCCGAGGAAGCCGCCGACGTGCTGTCCGCCGAGGCCTACGAGGCCGCGCTGGGTGCCGCGTCGATCATGGGCATGAACAATGTGTTCTACCGGGGCAAGGCGTTCCTGGACGGCAAGTACGACGATCTGCGCGCGGGCCTGCGGATGAACATCATCGGCAACCCGGGCGTCGAGAAGGCCGATTTCGAACTGTGGTCGTTCGCGGTCTCCTCCATCAACGGCTGCGCGCACTGCCTCGATTCGCACGAGAAGACGCTGCGTGAGGCCGGTGTCTCGCGTGAGGTGATCTTCGAGTCGCTGCGTGCGGCGGCGATCGTGGCCGGTGTCGGCCAGGCCGTCGCCGCCACCGAGGCGCTGGCCGCGGCCGCCGTCTGATCCGCTCGTCGCACGACCCCGATCCGCGTGCCGGATCGGGGTCGTTCGCGTTCGCGCGCCTGACGCGGCGCGAGAACCGCCCGGACGGCGGTGTTGATCTTGCGCGGTAGGCTCGCGAGCATGAACGCACACGATGTGCCGGAAGCCCCTGATATCCAGGTCGAGGTCGTCCGCGTGTTCACCGATCCGACGGGCAGGCTCGGCAATGCGCTCGGCATCGCCCGGGCGGGCGATGTCGTCGCGCTCGACAAACAGGAACTCGCCGCGCGGCTGGGATTCAGCGAGACCACGGTGGTCGGGGAACCTGTCGACGGTGTCGCCGACGTCCGGATCTACACCCCGGCCGTGGAGCTGCCCTTCGCCGGACACCCCACCGTGGGCACCGGATGGTGGATGGCCGCGCGCGGCACCCCCGTGCACACGCTGAACGTGCCGGCCGGCCCGGTTCGGGTGACCGAGACCGACGGGCTCACCTGGATCACCGCCCGCGCCGAATGGGCACCGGATTTCACCTTCCACCAGGCCGGTTCACACGACGAACTGGCCATGCTCCGCCCCTCGGACTACACCGAGGGCCAGCACTACGTGTGGACGTGGACCGACGAATCGCGCGGTGCCGTTCGCTCCCGGATGTTCGCACCCGCCATGGGCATCGCCGAGGACGAGGCGACCGGCGCGGCCGCCGTCGCCCTCACCGCCAAGCTGCGGCGCGGGCTGGTCATCACCCAGGGGCAGGGTTCCCAGCTCTACACCGAGTGGGATTCCGACGGCTGGGTGCGCCTGGGCGGCCGGGTCGTCGAAGACCACGTGGTGGTGCTCTGATCCCGGTTCGCCGCTAACTTCCGAAGCGGGGCAACCACGGCGGCCTCCCCGTCCGGGCCCCGCGTCTGCCCGGGCTGTCGATCGCGGCCAGGATGCGCTGCTCCAGATTGCGGGGCGGGGGCTGCCGATCGTCGGCGGCCAGTTGGGCCAGCAGCTCGTGCACTCCGCCCACTCTGGCGTCGAACTGGGCGAGGCCGGTAGTGGTCGTGGTGGCCAGCTTGTTCTCGATGTGGTGATGCTCGAGTTCGGCGACGGCGTCGAGGGCGTAAGCGTCGGCGAGGGCGAGGACCGAACCGGGTGGGGTCCAGGGGCGCCGCGCCGCGACGCGGACGAGACGCTGGTGGGCGAGGCGTTCGATGCCCTCGGCCAGCAGACGGGTGACGGCCGGGACGCGCAAGCCCAGTTCCCGGGCGATCGAACGGTAGGTGCGGCCACCGTAGTAGGCGAGGACGAAGACTTCGCAGCGGCTGTCGAGCGGGTCGAAACCGAGCCGGGCCGAGGCGGCCAGCCAGGGGATGTCGATGCGGTCGTTGCGGTCCAGGCGCAGGCGCTGGATGGCGAGGCGGTGGACCTGGGCCAGGAGTCTGGTGTGCAGGGTCGGCGTGTACCGGATGCCGGTCGCGCCGGGGCTGTCGAAGTGGGCAGGCTCGGCCAGGGGGTCGGTGACAACGAAGGGCGCGGCATCCTCGGGGTGAACCGCGATATCGAACTGCCCGGCACGATCGAGTAGGTCGCCTGCGTCCATCGAATCGACACCGTCGACCATGACCGTGTCGCACGGTAGACCTGAGCGATCCAGTCGGCCTTCGTCGTCGAGCCGACCCGCCCGGATGTCGCCGAAGCGACCTGACCAACCATCGCGGCCCTCGTGGTCGCGTCGGCCCGAACGAGGCGTCCCCTCCGAGTGCCCGCGAAGATCCGAACGGTCGAACCCGTTCGTATTGCCGAATCCAACCGAACAGTCAAGGCCTCCCGCATGATCTCGTCCGGTCGAGTGATCCCACCGGCCGGCATCGTCGCGGCGGTCAGCGTTACCCGGGTGGTCCTCGTGATCGAAGCCGCCGGCGCGATCGGGGTTACCCCCGAGGTCGGTGCGTGGTTCGTTCGCGACGAATGTTGAACGGCCCCACGGTGTGGCGAGGTCATGGCGCGCAGCACCGGCCGGGGCATGGCCGTTGCCCTCGGTGATCCACGGACTCGCGGCGATGCGCTGGAATCCTTCGCGGACAACCTCTTCCGCCGATCCCCGTCTGCGCAGGATCCGCAGGGCGAGTCCGTAGGCGGCAGGGCCCGCGTCGCGGTAGAGCGCACGCACCACCTCGCGGTCGGCGGCGGCCGGCCGGATTTCCGGTGGGGGCGTACCGAATCCCCGACGCCCGGGTGACATGCCTGAAACGCGTTGTCCACTCATAGTCGAATTCCTGTCCGCACAAAGGCGATTCGCAGCCCGGACGATTGTGGATCGGAATTCACCCGCCGACAGCGGCGATCACCATGAATGCCGTCCCGATATCCATCACCACATGAGGCACCAAGGCCGAGGTCAGGGCGTGTGTGCCTGCCGGATGGGCGAAGCGGTGCCAGCGCGGCCGGTGACCGACGGTGCCGAGCGCGACGAGCGCGTCGAGCACGAACAGCGCCGCCAGCACCAGCGCGGGCCCGGGCGGGATTCCGGTGTGACCGGATCCGTGCCCGGCCATGGCGTAGAGCATCACCGCCGCCGCCACCGTGTGATACCCCAGCGCGAGCACACTGTCGGCCGTCGGCACCGCGCCATTACGCCACTGCACGACCCGCTCCGCGAGCAGCAGCGCGAAGGCCACCGTGAGTGCGGTCAGCAAACCGCGCATCGCGTGCGGGTCGGTGGCGGCCGGGAACACCAGCATGGCCAGCATCACCAGGCACATCAGCAGGTGCGCGCCGTCGGCCGCCGCGTCGGCCCGGACAGCGCGCCTGCTCAACCGCACGACAACGATCCCGACCGCCAGTACGAACGCCGACACCACGGCCCACCGCAAAACCGCATAGTCCTCCACGAATTCGGCCACGCCCCACCACCTTCGGCTCGCCCCTCGTCCTCATAGTCGCATCGCCCGTCCCGGCCGTGTGCCGTTTTCCCGCGTCATTTCCGCCCCGGGCACAATGGACCGATGCACGACACCACCCGGGCGGAGCAGCTCACCCTCGCCGTCGACGACCTCACCGGCGAGCAGATCACCGCCCTGCTCACCGAGCACCACACCGAAATGGCGGGCAACTCCCCCGCGTGCAGCATGCACGCCCTCGACCTGACCGGGTTGCGCGATCCGGCGGTCACCGTGTGGAGCGCGTGGTCGGGGCCGGTGCTTGTCGGCTGCGGTGCCCTGAAGGAACTGGATCCCGAGCACGGCGAGATCAAGTCCATGCGGACCGCCGCCGGATTCACCGGTCGCGGTGTCGCCGCCGCGGTGCTCGCCCAGCTGATCGCGGAGGCCGAGCGGCGCGGATACCGGCGCCTGAGCTTGGAGACCGGGACGAGCGAGTTCTTCGCCCCGGCCCGGCGCCTGTATCTGCGGCACGGCTTCGTCGAATGCGAGCCGTTCGCCGACTACACCCTCGACCCGTACAGCCAGTTCTTCACCCTCGAACTGCCCGTCACCGGATCCTGAATACCGGGCCTTTCGGGGTGAAGGGCAGGGACGCGCCCGCGGGGATCAGGAAGGCGTGTTCGCCGCGGATGCGTAACGGGTCGCAGTCGCCGTCGGTGATGACGAGAATCGGGCCGTCGGCCGGAAAGTCGTCGGCGCGTTCGAGGAGCCGGACGGCGGGTTGCAGCACCGTGCCGCCCCGCCCGCGCACGCGCATTCCGGCGGCGATCTCTTCCACCGCGACGTATCCCGCGTCGTAGGGCGCGGCGTCGCAGTAGACGACACGGGCGCGTGGCACGTCCCTGGCCAGCGCGTACGAGGCGATGGCGCCGAGACCCTTGCCGAGCAGGGTGACGTTCATCGACAGCGAGGTATCGAGCACCACACCGAACGTAGGCAGGCGAACGTTCTCCTCCGGCCGCACCCACGCCGGGCGCGGGATATCGGGGGTGGCCGCCTGTCTGCGGGAGGCCCGGGCGTAGCTGCGGCGCTTGTCGACGGTTGGTATGTGCTCGTCGAACCACTGGGCCAGCCGCGCGTCCCATGGCAGCGGTGGCTGATCGAGGGCGCGAATCGCCTGCTCCAACGCGGCTGGAACATGTCCGCGACCGCTGTTCGTGTGATAAGCCAGTCCGGTGACCAGCGCGTTGCGGTAGTACTCGTCGAGGTCGACGTAGCGGCCCGCGCTGCCGGGATGCGGCAGGGGTTCGCCGAGTACGTCGCCGCGTCCGCGACCGCGCAGGGTGGCGAGCTTGCGTAACCGGCGCAGATCGCCGGCGATGCGGTCGTAGATCTCCTCGGCCGAACACCCTTTCAGTTCCGGGTCGTAGAGCAGTCCTTCGGGCATCTGCCCGACATTCATCTCCACCAGCCAGCCGTTGACGACGTAATCGCAGGCGACATTGAACAGGTAGTGGTCGCGCCAGTCCGCCCGTTCGCCGTGGCGCAGGGCCGCGTGCAGCATCTCGTGCGCGAGCACGAACCGCCACTCCTCCTCACTCAGCCCGGCATAGGGATTCACATAGATCTCAGCGGCGTCGGCGTTCACCGCGGCGATCGAGATATCCGCGGCCCGAACGACTTCCACATCGGCGACCACGGTCATCCCGGCGGCGAGGGCACCGAGCAACGGGAACGACGAGACGAACCAGCCGAGCGCCGCGTCCCACTGTGTACGCGGCCGCTTCCCGTCGGGTGTGTGGTCGCCACCGGCCGTGGCCAGGGCGGCACGGGCGGCGTCGGACACCCCCGCCGCGAACCGGGCAGGCGCGTCGACGCGGGCCGCCGTCTCGGCGTCGGTGAGCAGGAAGTCGGGAGGTCCGGTGCGCGCGAACGCGTCCGGCACCGCGGTGTCGTGCCAGCGCGCCGCGGCGGCGTGCTCGTCGGCCAAGGCGGGCGGCACGGGATCGGGCGGGGTGCCGATCTTCATCGTCGCCAGATAGGTGTCGACGGCGGCGCAGCACGCGGCGCGGTACACCGGATGCGGTGCGCGCACCCGCGAGGAGAACCATGCGTCGTCGCTGGTCAGCCCGATGATGTTGGTCGGCACGGTATTACGCGGATCGAGGTGCCCGAATCCGGCGTGCAGCAGGCAATGCGCGAAGGTCCACGCCCATTCCTGCGCCGTGGCACGCCGATTCGGGTGGTACTCGAGACGGCCGCCCGCCAGCCGTGCCCACATCTCACGCGGTGCGCGCTTGTCCGACTGGTAGAGCTGACCGGCCAGCGGGCGCAACGCCGGGTGGGCGCGCACGATCGCCCACCCGTCCTGAACAGCCTGGTACCAAGGGTCGACCCGGCGCGTCTTGCGGGCACCCATGCTCAGCGCCGCGCGGCCAGTCGCGGCAGGTCACGCGACACCTCGATGAGGAACCACGACGGCAGCACCGGCACGCCCTCGGCATCGGCGGCGATCACCAACTGGGCGCATTCCACCGAGATCTCGGCCAGCTCCACCAGCAGCGACTTGGCGCGCAACACGAACCGGCGCACCGAGGCGGAGGTGTGCTCGCGGTCGCCGGGCAGTTCCTTCACGAGGCGGGCCCGCATCGTCTCGGCCAGGAAGTACAGCAGGTCGCGGTCGGCCGGATCGCGCGGCCAGGCGGCATCGCCCTTGAAGACGGCGTCGAGGTCGAAGGCGTGGCGCACGGTCTTGACGAAGGCGCGGAAGCCGGAGGCGTGGCCGAGGGTGAGAGTGCCACTGGCCAGCACATGCAGCGTGGTGTCGTCGATGTCGTCGCCGCAGGAGTACAGCGCGTCGGAGAGCATGTGCCACCCACGCGGGGTAGAGAAGGGCGCCTCGGTTTTGGGCGGTGCCGACCACAGGTGGTCGGGGCGCTGGGTGAGGTAGCGGATCACCCACGGATGGATGTCGTTGAAGGCCGCCCATTTCAGCCAGTCGTCCACGTCGGCGCGCAGATGCAGGTGCACCATGCGGTTGACCAGCGCCGAGGCCATGGGGCGGGCCAGCGCGTTGTCGGTGGCCCGGTTGCCCGCCCCGATCACCACCGACCCCTCGGGCAGTTCGTAGGTGCCGATGCGCCGATCCAGGATCAGGGAGTAGAACGACTTCTGCACCTCGGGTGAGGCGGCGTTGAGCTCGTCGAGGAACAAGCAGTAGGGCTGGGCGCGGGCGATCAGTTCCGGCGGCGCGAACCGGCTGCGACCGTCCACGATCTGGGGCACCCCGATGAGGTCCTCGGGTGCGAGCTGGGTGCCGAGCAGGGTGACACAGTCGAGGCCGAGCGAGCCGGCGAAGGTGCGCACCAGCGAGCTCTTCCCGATTCCCGGTGCGCCCCAGAGGAATACGGGCCGAACCACGGCGACATGCAGCAGTAGCTCCGGTAGCTGGTTTGGTGTCACCGTGACGGATGCCTGCAACGTGGTTCCCTCCCCTGTCTTCGTCGGAGCAGGAGAGTATCGGGCGGATCGCCCGGCCCGCCAGCGAGTTTCGCCGACGGGCCGGTGCGGCGCATCAGCCCAGGGCGCGCGAAAACCCTTCGGCGAGTTCGGCCACCTGGGCGTCGGTCATCACGAAGGACGGGGAGATCTGCATGGCGCCCGCTCCGGCAGCACGACCCGAGATCCCCTGGGCACGAAGGGCTTTCACCAAGCCTGGGCCTTCGGAGGGGTCGGCCAGCTGGACGGCCGCCACCGCACCGAGACCGCTGCGGACCTCCGCCACGCGCGGGTGATCGGCCAACGGGGCCAGGGCGGTGTGCAGGGTGGTCTCGAGCCGGGCCGCTTCCTCGAGCAGCCCCTCACGTTCGACGATGGCGAGGTTGGCCAGCGCCGCCGCGGCAGCACCGGCGTGCCCGCCGTAGGTGTAACCGTGCCGGAACCACACACCGCCTGCGTAGAACAGCTCGGCCAGGTGCGGGGCGATGAACACCGCACCCATCGGCAGGTAGCCGGAGGTGAGCCCCTTGGCGGTGGTCATCAGGTCGGGTCGCAGGTCGAAGCGGGTGGAGGCGAACCAGGAACCACCGATCCGCCCGAAACCGGTGACCACCTCGTCGGCGACGAACAGGATGTCGTGGTCGCGGCAGATCTGGCGCACCTCGGCCAGGTATCCCTCGGGCGGCAGGTACACCCCACCGGCACCGATGATCGGCTCGCAGAAGAACGCCGCGATCCGTTCCGCGCCGACGTCCTCGATCAGCGCGAGCAACGCCTTGGCGTCGTTCCATTCGACGGTGCGGGTGTCCTCGACCAGGACGCCGTAGCCCTCCTTGTTCGGGGTGAGACCGCCGAGCGAGGTGGAGGCATAGTGCATGCCGTGGTAGGCCAGGCGTCGCCCGACCAGGATCTTCTTGTCGGCGCGGCCCTGTTCGTGCCAGTAGCGCCGCGCCAGTTTCGCGGCGGTCTCCACCGAGTCCGAACCACCGGAGGTGAAGAAGATCTTGCTTCCGGGCACGGGCGCGATGGCCGACAGCTTCTCGGCGAGCTCCTGGGTGGCGGGCTCGGTGAGGTCACCGAAGTTCGAGTAGTGGGCGATGGTGCGCAACTGCTCGGCGACCGCGTCGGCGATCTCCCCGCGACCGTGTCCCACATTGGCGAACCACAGACCCGCGGTGGCGTCGAGGTACCGGTTGCCCTCGGTGTCGTAGACGTAGGCACCGTCACCTCGAGCGACAACGAACGCACCGTCACGAGTGACGGCACCCATATCGGCGAATCCATGCCAGAGCGCATTCATGGCTCCACACTTACACCGGCTCGCCCTCGCGCGCTCGTCGGGCCCTCCACCACGCGGGCATGTCACCCAGCGACGCCATGGCAACCGCGAGCACCGCGAACACGATGCTCAACACGATCAGGCCGAGCGTCATCGACAGGTAGCCCTGGTGGCGCGGGTCGATGAACGGGTACGGGTACCAGTCGACGATCGGGCCGCGGATCAGCGTGTAGGCACCGTAGAGCAGCGGGAAGATCAGCCACTTCCCCACCAGCTCGGGCGTCGTCGCCAGTCGGCGCCCCATGGCGACCAGCACCCAGTCCGCGACGAGGACGAGCGGCAGGTACCGGTGCATGATGTCGTTGATCCACTTGTCGGTGAGCATCACGTCGATATTGGCCAGCAGGACCGCGTACACCACCATCGTGATGAGCATGTACAGCGTCACCGCGCCGCGCACCACCTGCCAGCCGGGTCCCTGGGGCGCGAGCAGGCCACCGACGAGCAGCACGATCACGGCGAGGATGTTCGACTCGATGGTGAAGTAACTGAAGTAGTTCGCGATCGAGAACGTCGGCGAGTCCAGGTTGCGCAGGGGGATCCACAGCAGGGCGACGAGACCGAGCACTCCGAAACCGATCCGGTATGCCCTGATCCACCACGCCGTGCGCACCGAGCCCCTCAGCTGAAACTTTTGGCGGCCGGCGCCGCGGGTCTCGGCGCTGAACCCCGCCTCTTCCCTCCCTCCGGGCACTCCTTCGTCGGACCCTCCGGTCAGCCCAGAGGCGGGAACGCGCCGAGACCGGTGCTTGGTCATGCCGCATCTTCGCATGAGATGTCGGTGATCCGGGTGTAGCACGCCGACGACGATGGGCGCGCCGGGAAAACCGGTGGCATGCTTCGCTAGGCTGGTAGACGCAATGACCAGGACAGCTAGCACCGGAACCCGCGCGCTGCGCACCCGCCTGGCGGAGGTCTCGCTGCGCGACGAACATCGGCTCCGGCGCAAACTGGACCGGGCGCGCCCCGACGACCTGCCCGCGCTGGACGCCGAGATCGCCACCGCCGAGACCCGCGTGGCGAATCGCCGCGCGGCGGTTCCGTCGATCACCTACCCCGAACAGCTGCCGGTCTCGGCGCGCCGCGACGACATCGCCGCCGCCATCGCCGCCAACCAGGTCGTCATCGTCGCCGGTGAGACCGGCTCGGGCAAGACCACCCAGATCCCCAAGATCTGCCTGGAACTCGGTCGCGGCATCCGCGGCACCATCGGGCACACCCAGCCGCGCAGGCTGGCCGCGCGCACGGTCGCCGAACGCATCGCCGAGGAGTTGGGCACCGAACTCGGCGACGTAGTCGGGTACACGGTGCGCTTCACCGATCAGGCCTCGGATCGCACGCTGGTCAAGCTCATGACCGACGGCATCCTGCTCGCCGAGATCCAGCGCGACCGGTTGTTGCGCCGCTACGACACGATCATCATCGACGAGGCACACGAGCGCAGCCTCAATATCGACTTCCTGCTCGGCTACCTGAAGCAGTTGCTGCCGAAGCGGCCCGACCTCAAGGTGATCATCACCTCGGCGACCATCGATCCCGAACTGTTCGCCCGCCACTTCGCCGCCGCCGACGGCACCCCGGCCCCGATCGTCGAGGTGTCGGGTCGGTCCTATCCGGTCGAACTCCGTTATCGCCCGCTGTCCTTGGAGCTGCCGGGCACCGACGACGAGGACGACACCCGCGTAGTCGACCGCGACCCGACCGATGCCATCGGCGACGCGGTCACCGAGCTGTTCGCCGAGGGCGACGGTGACGTGCTGGTATTCCTGTCCGGCGAACGCGAGATCCGCGACACCGCCGATTCGCTGCGCGACCTCAGACTGCCGCGGACCGAGATCGTCCCCCTCTACGCGCGTCTGTCGGCGGCCGAACAGCACAAGGTGTTCGCCCCGCACACCGGTCGACGGGTGGTGCTCGCCACCAACGTGGCCGAGACGTCGCTGACCGTGCCGGGCATCCGGTACGTCATCGACCCGGGTACGGCACGCATCTCGCGCTATTCGATGCGGACCAAGGTGCAGCGGCTGCCGATCGAACCGGTCTCGCAGGCTTCGGCGCGGCAGCGTTCGGGTCGATGTGGTCGTGTCGCCGACGGCATCTGCATCCGCCTGTACTCCGAGGACGATTTCGAGTCGCGGCCCGCGTTCACCGAACCGGAGATCCTGCGCACCAATCTGGCGGCGGTCATCCTGCAGATGACCGCGCTCGGCCTCGGCGATATCGAGAGCTTCCCGTTCGTGGAGGCCCCCGACCGGCGCGCCATCCGTGACGGCATCGCGCTGCTGGAGGAACTCGGCGCACTCGCCCACGGCAGCTCCAAGGCTGTCGGCAGCGAGGAACAATCGGGTGGGCATCTCACGCTGACCCCGGTCGGCCGGGAGATGGCACAGTTGCCGGTGGACCCGCGCATGGCCCGCATGCTGGTGGAGGCCAACCGCAACGGCTGTCTCGACGAGGTGCTCGTGATCGTCGCGGCACTGTCGATCCAGGACGTGCGGGAACGGCCCGTGGAGCATCAGCAGGCCGCCGACACCCAGCATGCCCGCTTCACCGTCGACGGTTCGGACTTCCTGGCCTACCTGCGCCTGTGGGACTACCTGACCGAGCAGCGCAAGTCGTTGTCGTCCAACCAGTTCCGCCGTATGTGCCGCGACGAGTTCCTGCACTACCTGCGGATCCGCGAGTGGCAGGACCTGCACGGTCAGCTACGCACCATCACCCGTGGACTCGGGTGGGACAGCACCGGGCATCTGCCGTCGACGGCGGACGAGCAGGCGCAAGAGGGTGGCCGTGGCCGCCGCGGGCGGGGCAGACCCCAACGCGCTCAGGCGGATTCGCCGGGTACCGGCGACGCCCTGGCGACCGCTCGGGGAGCCGGTTCCGACACCACTGCGCCTGGCGCAGGGTCGGCGCGGACCGGATCCGGTCGCGGAGACGGCGGCGCTCCCGAAGCCGAAAACGACCGGCGAAGGGCGGGCTCCGGCTCCGACGGCGCAGCGCGGCGAGGCGGCCGGAAGGCGCGCGGTCGTGGTGCCGGGCAGCCATCGTCCGATGACCGTTCGCAGCATGGCGCGAAAGATGCTGCGACATCATCGGATTCGGATGCGGCCGAGGCGGCGATGCCGTGGCCGAGCGCGCAGATCCACCAGTCGCTGCTGGCGGGCATGCTCTCGCATCTCGGTGTGCGGGAAGCGGAGTTGCGGGAGTTCCTCGGGGCACGCAATGCCAAGTTCATGATCTTCCCCGGCTCGTCGCTGGCCAAGAAGCCGCCGCGCTGGGTGATGGCGGCCGAACTGGTGGAGACCTCGCGGCTGTGGGGGCGCATCGCGGCGCGGATCGAACCGGAGTGGGCCGAGCGGCTCGCCGGTGACCTGGTGAAACGCACCTATTCGGAACCGCATTGGTCGGCCAAGCGTGGCGCGGCTCGCGCCTACGAGCGGGCCACGCTCTACGGTGTGCCGCTGGTGACCGGCCGCCCTGTCGACTACGGGCGCATCGATGCGGAACTGTCGCGCGAACTGTTCATCCGCCATGCTCTCGTGCAGGGTGAATGGCAGACCCGGCACGGGTTCTTCGCCCGCAACCGAGCGCTCGTCGACGATGTCGCCGACCTCGAGCACCGGGCGCGCCGACGCGACATCCTCGTCGACGACGAGGTGCTGTTCGAGTTCTACGACCAGCGCATCCCCGCCGACATCGTGTCGGTGCGTCACTTCGACTCCTGGTGGCGCAAGGCCGAACGCAAAGACCCGGGGCTGCTGGACTTCTCGACCGACACCGTGGTCAACGCCGGTGCCGCCGCCCTCGATCCCACCGATTTCCCCGATGCCTGGCGTCAGGGGGAACTCTCCTTCCCGCTGACCTATCAGTTCGAGCCGGGCAAGGACGACGACGGTGTCACCGTCCGCATCCCCGTCGAGCAGCTCGCGCACGTGCGCGCGGTGGGCTTCGATTGGCTGGTTCCCGGCATGCGGGAGGAACTCGCGTCCGCCTACATCAAGACGCTGCCGAAGGCGTTGCGCCGCGCGGTGGTTCCCGCGCCCGACTTCGCGTCGGCGGCCCTGCGTGGGCTCACGCCTCGCGCGGAACCGTTGCGGATCGGGTTGGCGCGCGAGCTGTCACGGCTCGGTTCGGTGACCATCAGCGCAGACGACCTCTCCCCCGCCGCCCTGCCGGACCACCTGCGAATGACCTTCGCCGCCGTCGATCAGAGCGGGAAGGTGCTCGCCAAGAGCAAGAATCTCGCACAGCTGAAAACCCAACTAGCCGAACAGGTTTCGGCGTCCGTCGCGCGTGCCACCGCGGGTGCCGAACGCGCGCCCGCCACCGTGTGGACCTCCGAGTCGCTCGGTGCCGTCGCGCCGACGGTGCGACGCGAGGTAGCCGGGCAGACCGTCACCGGCTACCCCGCCCTGGTCCCCGAGGGAGAAGGCGTCGCCGTACGCGTGCTGAGCTCACCCGCCGAACAGGCCGCCGCCATGCGCGCGGGGGTGCGTACCCTGCTGCTCGCCGCCGTCCCGACATCCACCCGTGCCGTCACCGCCGGGCTGTCGGCCGCCGACCGGCTGGCTCTGAGCCAGAACCCCGACGGGTCCCTGGACAAGCTCGTGGACGATTGCCGCGTCGCCGCGGCCGACGAACTCATCGCGCGCGCCGGTGGTCCGGTGCGCACACCGGAGGAATTCGACAAGCTCGTCGCCGCCGTTCGCCCGAAACTGGCGAGCACGGTCAGCGAACTGATCCGCCTCGTCGCGCCGGTGCTGTCGGCCGCGCATCAGGCCCGCGCCGCACTCGCCGACACCGCCGAGACCGACATCGCCGACGATGTCCGCCACCAACTCGACGACCTGCTGTTCCCCGGTTTCGTCGCCGAATGGGGACGCACCCGCCTGCGCGAACTCCCCCGATACCTGCTCGCCGCCGCCCAGCGCCTCGAATCGCTGCCCGGTTCGGCGGTGCGCGACCGGCAGGGAATGGTCGAGGTCGACCGGATGCTCGCCGCCTACGACAAACTCGTCCGCAGCCTTCCCGACAACCGCCGTAACGCCCGCGATGTCACCGAGATCTGGTGGATGATCGAGGAATTGCGGGTCAGCCTGTTCGCGCAGAAGTTGGGGACCCCGTACCCGGTGTCGACCAAACGCATCGAAAAGGCGATCGCCTCCATCCGCCGTTGACGGGTGTGGCTCGGCGCGAAGAAGTGGGCGAGCCGGCCCCGGGAGACGACGGCAGCGAGCAGGGCGCGGCGACGCGGGTTCAGTCGGTAGCGGCGGTAGCGGCGCGGGCTGCACGCATCTCGGTGATCTCGCGTTCGAAATCGTCTGCGCTGGTGAAGGATCGGTACACCGAGGCGAAGCGCAGGTAGGCCACTTCGTCGAGATCGCGCAGGGGCCCGAGGATGGCGAGGCCGACCTCGTGGCTGGGAACTTCCGGAGAACCCTTGGCGCGCACCGCGTCCTCGACCTGTTGGGCCAGCAGATTCAGGGCGTCGTCGTCGACCTCGCGGCCCTGGCAGGCGCGTCGCACGCCGACGATCACCTTCTCGCGGCTGAACGGTTCGGTGACGCCGCTGCGCTTGACCACCGACAGCACCGCGGTCTCGACGGTGGTGAACCGGCGCCCGCACGACGGGCAGGAACGTCGGCGGCGAATCGCCGTGCCCTCCTCGACTTCCCGCGAGTCGACGACACGCGAGTCGGGGTGACGGCAATACGGGCAATGCATCCGAGGGGTTCCTTCGTCGGTGCGCAGTTCACTTCGCTACTCCATGACTCTTGACAGGATACCGCTCAGGTATGGGTCACCTGCCACTGCGTGGTCAGGTCCGCGATCACGTCCGGCAGCCGGGCGACCAACCGGCCCCGGTCGAGCTTGCCCGGAAACGGCTCGCGGTACACGGCCACGGCCCGCGCGCGGTCGGTGGCCAGGTCGAGGTGGCGGGGCACCAGGTCGGCGGCGAGGTAGGCCCAGCGGTCGTCGCGGTCGGCCCAGTTGAACGCGGGCAGCGGCATCCGCAGGCCGAGCTTGCTGCCGGGAATCGGCGAGCGCACGGTGGCGGGCGCGTACACCCCGGGTGCCCGGGCGCCCGCCAGGGCGGGTTTGCCCGCGACCGTGGTGACGTAGGTGAGCACCCGGCCCAAGCCGCCGCGTCCGGCGGCGGTGGCGTCCCACTGTTCGGGGACGATGTGGTTCTGTTCGCGGTCGGCCATGGTCACCAGCGCCTCGGCGAGGCCGGTGCCGTCGTCGATTCCGGCCCAGGCCGCGCGCATGGCGTCGTCGAGCAGGCCCGCCGCGTGCATCTCGTCGATCGCCGCCATCCCGTCGGCGAGGTAGGCCTCGTGCATCGGCACCAGATCGGTGAAGATGTGGCGCTGCATGATGATCAGCCTGGTCTGGTACCACGCCAGATCATCGGCGGTCAGGCGCGGGCCGAGCAGGGCGAGCGCGGCGATATCGGGCGGTACGGCGGCGACAAGCTCCGGTGGGGTGGCGCGCAGCAGGTCGGCGACGGCCGTACCGAGTTCGTGGATTCCGGGCACCGACAGCACCGCGCCGATATCGCCCACGTCGAAGAATCCCGATGCGAACGAGCCGCCCGCGATGCCCGCCAATCCGGCCCAGTAGAAGTCCGGGCGGGCCGCGGCGATGCGGAAGTAGTTCACGTACACGCGGGTGAAGGTGTTCGTGTTGGCTGCCACGCCACGCTCCGGCGCCCAGTCGGCGAGGTCGATGCCCGCGTTGTCGGTGGCGACGACGAGCCAATACTGATGCAGCAGTGTGGAATACCGGCTCGGCGCGATCCCGTCGGCTCTGGCCTCGTCGAGTGCCGTACGCAAAGGCTCGGCGCTCAGGGGCAGCGCCGGATGGATGCCGCCGGCGAATTCACCGTCGTCGTTGATGGCGGGCAGATCCAGATAGGCGGTGTAGGTGGGTTCGGCTCGGACGAGGGGCGCGGGCGCCACGACCGGCAGCACACCCAGGAGCAGAACGATCCAAAAGCTGCGCACGTGACCTCGCATCCGTGCCCCGACCGGCCCGCCCGGCAGGGACAATCGTCACGGTAGCAACGTGTTCTAGTTTTGGGGTCGCGTTTCGAACAAGCCGACCTGCGGGTGATCACCCGGCTGGGAGATTCCGGGCGTGGACTCGGTCCACTCGCCGAAGCTGCCCGCCCGCAGATGCGCCAACCCTAAGAACGTCACCACGATCAATGCGGTCACCAGCGCCGTGAGGGCCAGCGCCGCCAAGCCCGCCTGCGCCTGACGCACCCGCACCATCGGATGGGCACCGCGCGCACCGGAACCGACCACTCGCGCGTAGAGCGCCCGCTCCGAGCGCGGACCACGTAATTCCGGCCCACGATCTGACGCCCGAACGCCCGCACGCACCCGCCGGGTCGGCGCTTCGATCGGTGACAGGTCTCCGACGAGCGCCCGGGTGACGGATCGCGATCGCGTCGACTCCCAGCGGGGCACGGTCGCGAACGCGAGATCCACCTCGGCCTCGGTGATGTCGAAGGTGCGCGCACCCCTGGCCCGGAGCTCGGCACCACGAACCACCTCGGCCTCGCGCGAGCGCCGGACCGGCGCGGCCGTGGGTTGCGGCGGATGCGGGATGAAACGGGCGGCGACTTCCCGCCGCGCCGCACTGTTGCGGCCCTGTCCGCGCACGAGCGCGAAAGGACGTGGAGCGCGGGCGGTTCGGCGGCGACGCAGCACCGGTTCGGGGACTTCGGCGGGATCGTAGGAACGCAGGGCGCTGATCGCTGTGCTCATCGGAAGAACCTCCGGGGTGGTGTGCTCCGCTGGATGAAAGGGCAGGTGAGGCGACGATGACCGAACCTGTTCGAACACCTGTGCGACGAACTGATGTTCGATTTCTACCACGCGGCGGCGCACATGTCAGCACGAAACGCCCGACATGCTCGAACAGATGTTTGATACTTCGGCGTGGCCCGACTAGCGTGAGAGAGGCGAATTCGACAAGCGGAAGGGCGGGACAGGTGACCCACACAGACGACACGGGTGACGAAAGCGCTACCGGCACCGTCACATCGGGATCCGGCGCGGATCTCACCGTGCGTCAGCGCACGGTCCTCGAGGTCATCCGCTCCTCGGTGACCGAACGCGGCTACCCGCCGAGCATCCGCGAGATCGGCGATGCGGTCGGGCTCACCTCCACCTCCTCGGTGGCCCATCAGCTGCGCGCCCTGGAACGCAAGGGCTACCTGCGTCGCGACCCGAACCGGCCGCGCGCGGTGAACGTGCGCGGACTCGACGAAGCCGTGCGCGCGGTCACCACCCTGCCCGCCGAACCCGTGGACGACGCGGCCGATCCGAGCCGCCCCACCCCCACCTTCGTTCCGGTCCTCGGCCGGATCGCCGCCGGTGGGCCGATCCTGGCCGAGCAGGCGGTGGAGGAAGTGTTCCCGCTGCCGCGCGAACTCGTCGGCGACGGGTCGCTGTTCCTGCTCAAGGTGGTCGGCCAGTCGATGGTCGATGCCGCGATCTGCGACGGCGACTGGGTGGTCGTACGTCAGCAGAACGTCGCCGAGGGGGGCGACATCGTCGCGGCCATGATCGACGGCGAGGCGACCGTGAAGACCTTCAAGCGCACCGGTAAGGACGTGTGGCTGATGCCACACAACCCACATTTCGAACCGATCCCAGGAAACGACGCGCAAATCCTGGGGAAAGTCGTCACCGTCATCCGCAAGGTGTGAGGTCAGCGGCTCGCCGCCGCGTCCATCTCCCAGATCAGCACCTCGGCGGGGGTCGTCGCAGTCACGCGGTGGCCGCCCGTCGCGGTGAGCCGCACGGCGTCGCCCTGCCCGAGTGCACCGTGGTTCTCGTAGTCGACGCTGCCCCGGGCGATGAACACGTGACCGTACGGTGCGTCGGGGACGGTGATGCTGTGGCCCGGGTCCAGTCGCGCCACATGGAAAGTGGCGTGGCGGTTGCCGATTCCGATCGCGGCGTCGCCTCGATACCTCGGCATGCCGGAAGCCACCGGCACCAGCGAGTTGCGGCGCAACGCACCCTCGACGTCGAGTTCTTGATAGCTCGGCGTCGCACCGAGGGTGTCCGGCGGGATCCACATCTGCACCACGTGCAGCCGTTCGCGTTCCGTCCAGCCTGCACCGTTGCGTTCGGAATGCAGGATGCCGGTACCCGCACTCATCCGTTGTGCGAGACCGGGCCGGATCAGCCCCGAATTGCCCGCCGAATCCTGGTGCACCACCGTGCCTTCCAGCACCCAGGTCAGGATCTCGGTGTCACGGTGCTGATGTGTGTCGAAGCCCTCGCCGGGATCGACGATGTCCTCGTTGTGCACCAGCAGCAGCCCGTGCGCGTAGTCCTCGAGCACGAAATTGCCGGTCACGGGGAACGACTGGCGCGAGTCGAGCCACTCGGTGCGCCAGTACCTGCGGTCCGCGCCCGGAATCACCTGCACCTGTGCCGCCATCGACCTCACCTCTCGCCATTCGGACCTTGGTCCGTATAGCGCGTAACGCGAGGTGAGCGGCGGGTATTCCGTGAACACCCACCGCTCGGCCGGGTCAGAAGGGCAGCGCGCTCCGCAATCGGCCGATCAGGCCACGGCCGGTATCGCGCTCACGTTCGGAGAACAGGAACTGCAATTCCTCCTCCAGGCTTTTCTGCACCACGTCACGCAGGTCGGCGGCCGCGCTGTCGATGTCGTCGGTGCCGATCCACGGGGTGGGATCGATCGGTGCGCCCGCCGAGTAGTAGAACCGTTCCGGGCGCGGAATCGGGGTCGGCCCGATGCCCTTCACCAGCGGCGGATTCAGCTCGGGATTGATGCCGAGCAGTTCACACGTCCACCGCAGCGGCGACATCACCGGATGCTGGCCGTCGAAGACGATGTCGAAGGCATCATCGATACCGATCATCGCCAACGGCACGATGGGAACGCCTGCCTGGATCGCCATCCGCGCGAACCCGGTGCGGCCCTCCCACTTGAGCACATACTTCTCCCCCTTGCGGCGGATCGCCTCACGCCCGCCACCGGGGAACACCACCACCGCCTCACCGCGTTCGAGCAGCGCGAGACAATTCGACCTGGTACCGCGCACGGCACCGAAACGGTGCAGGATCTCCCGCACACCCGGCACCATCAGCACATGCTCGGCCAGGCCACGCACCAGCCGCCCCCGTTCCCGCAGGATCGCGGGCATCAGCAGCGGCGCATCGATCCCGCCGAGCAAGTTGTGGTTGGCCACGATCAGCACCGGGCCCTCGGCCGGAATGTTCTCCAAACCGTAGAAGCGCGGACTCGCCCAGGCACGCACCGGTGCGAACACCGCCTCGAAGGCCCGGATCTCCCACTCGCTCGGCGCCGGATTCAACGGCGCACCGTCGGTCAGAACGTGCTCGCCCCGCACGACCACGTCCGTTGCTTCTTTCACAGTTTCTGAACCCTGCTGGTCGTTCGACATAACACCCTCCTGCTGTCGACATTCGACCATAGCGTCCGAATATGACTGTGTCGCATCGGTGTCGGTCGCAACCGGGCGGCAAACCCGCCCGCGGCCATCACCGATCCGACGACTCCGCACGCCCGGAATGGGCGAATTCCGACAGCGCCGCCGCCAGCGCGTGTGGCACCCGAGCGCGCACGCGGGTGCCGCCCTCCTCGTGATCGGAGGAGATGATCCGGCCGTCGGCGTGGATGCGGGCGAGCAGGTCTCCCCGGCTGTAGGGCAGCAGCACACTGATGTCGACATCGAGCCCGCCGAGTACCTCGGAGAGGCGCTCGCGCAACTCCTCGATGCCCGCGCCGGTGCGGGCCGACACGAACGCGGCGCCCGGCAGCAGCCCGCGCAGGCGGGTGAGCTCGTCGGGGTCGGCGGCGTCGATCTTGTTGACCACCAGCAGTTCCGGCGGAGCCGCCGTGCCCTGCTCCTTGATCACATCGGTGATGACCTCGCGCACCGCGCGAATCTGCTCGAGCGGCAACGGGTCGGACCCGTCGACCACGTGCAGCAGCAAGTCGGCGCCGGTGACCTCTTCCAGGGTGGACCGGAACGCCTCGACCAACTGGGTGGGCAGGTGCCGCACGAAGCCGACGGTGTCGGTGAACACCATTTCGCGGCCGTCGTCGAGCGCGGCCCGGCGGGTGGTCGGGTCGAGGGTGGCGAACAGCGCGTCCTGCACCAGCAGGCCCGCGCCGGTCAGGGAGTTCATCAGGCTGGACTTGCCCGCGTTGGTGTAGCCGACAATGGCTACCGACGGCACCCCGCTGGCGCTGCGGCGCGCGCGCATGGTGTCGCGTGCGGTCTTCATCTCGCGAATCTCGCGGCGCAACTTGGCCATTCGCTCACGGATGCGGCGGCGGTCGGTTTCGATCTTGGTCTCACCGGGACCACGCAGACCGACACCACCGTTGGAACCGGCACGACCACCGGCCTGCCGCGACATCGACTCACCCCAACCACGCAGCCGCGGCAGCATGTATTCCATCTGGGCGAGCGCGACCTGGGCCTTGCCCTCGCGGGAGGTGGCGTGCTGGGCGAAGATGTCGAGGATCAGCGCGGTGCGGTCGATGACCTTCACCTTCACGACCTTCTCCAGCGCGGTGAGCTGGGCGGGGGTGAGTTCACCGTCGCAGATCACGGTGTCGGCGCCGGTGTCGAGGACGACGGTGCGCAGTTCCTCGGCCTTGCCGGAGCCGATGTAGGTGGCCGGGTCGGGCTTGTCGCGGCGCTGGATGAGGCCTTCGAGGACCTCCGAGCCCGCGGTCTCGGCCAAGGCGGCCAGCTCGACCATGCTCGCCTCGGCCTGCGCGGCGCTACCGGTGGTCCACACACCGACGAGCACGACCCGTTCCAGGCGCAGCTGGCGGTATTCGACCTCGGTGATGTCGGTGAGCTCGGTGGACAGCCCCGCGACGCGACGCAACGAGGTGCGCTCGTCGAGCTGCATCTCACCGACGGTCGGTTCGGGTGACCAGCCCGGGCGCTGCATCCGCGCCGCGTGGCGGGCCAGCGCGTCGTCGACGTCGCCGCGGTCGGCGGCGCCGTCGGCATCGGCCGCGGTGGTGTCGCGGTCCGATGTGGTGTCTGAGGGTACTTCTGGTTTCGTCATACGCCTTCCATGCTGCCACGTCACAGTGACACGGCGCATCCGGTTATCCCTGGGCTTGCGTGTTCCACCAGTCGCGCGACAGTGTGCCCGCGGCGAGCAGGACCGAGGGGCCGCGCATCCAGGCGCGCCCGTTGTCGATGGTGACGCGCACCTGCCCGCCCGGTACGCGCACGGTGACCTCGCCCCGACCCGACCCGACCGGCACTCCGGCGGCGGTCAGCGCGGCGGCCGCGGCGGCGACGGTTCCCGTTCCGCAGGAACGGGTCTCGCCGACACCGCGCTCGTAGACGCGCATGTCGACGGCGTTGTCGGGGCCGAGCGCGGTGAGGATCTCGACATTGACGCCGTGCGGGAACAGGTCGGGATCGAAGCCGGGCGACACGCTGAGATCGAGCTTGGCCAGCGCGTCGGCGGTCAGGCTCTCGTCGACGCAGGCCAGGTGCGGATTGCCCACATCGATGCCGATTCCGGACAGTGCCCAGCCGGCCAGGGTCGCGGTGGAGCTGCCGAGTTCACGCACGGCGCCCATGTCGACGGTGACCTCGCCGTCGACCGGGCCCGCGGTGTGCACCTCGACGGGTCGTCCGCCCGCGCGGCTGCCGACCACGTACTCGGTGCGGGTTTCCAGGCCGGTGGCGTTGAGGTAGTGGGCGAACACACGGGTGCCGTTGCCGCACATCTCGGCGATCGACCCGTCGGCGTTGCGGTAGTCCATGAACCAGTCGTCGTCGGCGACACCGTCGGGCAGGGTGTCGAGCACGCCCGCCTCGCGCAGGGCGCCCGCCTTGGCCACGCGCAGCACGCCGTCGGCGCCGAGGCCGCGACGGCGGTCGCACAGGGCGGCGACGCGGTCGGCGTTCAGGTCGAGACGCACCTCGAGGTCGGGCAGCACCACGAAGTCGTTCTGGGTGCCGTGGCCCTTGCTGAATTCGATGTCGGACACGTCCGCCATTGTCCCCTGTGCGGGCGCCGAGCCCGTCATCGGGCGAAGGTGCGCCGCTGCCGGGCGATCTCGTACAGGCCGATCGCGCCCGCCGACGGGGCACCGAGCGAGCTGGCGGTGCCGCCCATCGGGATGGTCACGAGGTCGTCGCAGGCCTGCGACCAGGCCGAACTCATGCCGGTCGTCTCGTTGCCGACCACCAGGATCGTGGCCTCGGTGAAGTCGTAGTCGTAGATCGTCGACGGCGCGTGTTCGTCGGTGCCGACGATGCGGGTGGGGATACCGCGCGCCACCTGCCGGTCGCGGAACTCCACGACCTGCGCGGGGCCCGACGCGCGCAGGACGGGCACGGCGAACAGGGAACCGGTGGAGGCGCGCACGGCCTGCGGGTCGAACTGGTCGGCGCCGTGACCGGTGACGATCACGCCCGATGCCCCGAAGGCGTCGGCCGAGCGGATGAGGGTGCCGAGGTTGCCGGGCGAGTTGGGCCGGTCGAACACCACGACGACCGGGAAGTCCTCGCCCGGTTCGCCGGGCGCGTATGTGTCCAGGTCGGGCTGACGCGAATGGGCAACGGCCACGATCTCGGGAATCGTGCCCGACTTCTCCCCCAGCTCGGCCATCAGCTCGGGAACCAGACCCACTTGCGGTATGTCGGTGGTGTCGAGTAGTTCCCGCGCCCAGCTCGACAGGTCGGGTGTGCCGAGCCGGTACAGCAGGGTTTCCAGCGGCCAGTCGTTGGCCAGGGCCTGGGTGATCGGGCGCACGCCCTGCACGAGGAAGCGGCCGTCGCGATGACGCTTGGTCCGGTTGTTGAGGTAGGCCTGCCACACCTGCACCGAGGCGTTGCGGGTACTCACTCGTCGGGTCACTGCGCGGTCCGTCCTGTCTGTTCGTCGAGCAGGGTGAGTGTGGTGGCGGCGAGGTCGGGGTCCGCGCCGTCGACCCAGGTCACCCTCGGGTCGCGACGGAACCACGAGCGCTGCCGTCGCACGTAGCGGCGGGTGCCGATGAGGGTGCGTTCGCGGGCGTGCGCGAGATCGTATTCGCCGTCGAGGTAGGCCAGCACCTGGGCGTACCCGATCGCGCGGCGCGCGGTCCGGCCTTCGCGCAGTCCGGCGTCGAGCAGGGTGCGGACCTCCTCGACCAGGCCCGAGTCGAACATGTGCGCGGTGCGGGCCTCGATGCGGGCGTCGAGGGCGGCGGTTTCCCGGTCGACGCCGACGATGACGGTGTCCCAGCGCGGTGCGCCGATGGTCGGGGCCGAGGCGGCGAACGGTTTGCCGGTGAGTTCGACGACTTCCAGTGCGCGGACGATCCGTCGCCCGTCGGTGGGCAGGATGGTGTCGGCCGCGACCGGGTCGGCCGCCCGCAGCGCCGCGTGCACGGCCGCGACACCGCCGTCGGCCAGCACCGCTTCCCAGCGGGCGCGCACCTCGGGGTCGGTGGCCGGGAAGTCCCACTGGTCGAGCAGCGCCTGCACGTACATCATCGAGCCGCCGACGACCACCGGGATGCGTCCGCGCGCCATGATGTCCTCGACGATGTCGCTGGCCGCGCTCTGGTAGGCGGCGACCGTGGCGGTCTCGGTGACGTCGAGAACGTCGAGGAGGTGGTGTGGGATGCCGCGCCGCTGCGCGGGCGGCAGTTTCGCGGTACCGACGTCCATGCCGCGGTACAGCTGCATCGCGTCGATGTTGACGATCTCACCGCCGAGCCGTTCGGCCAGGTCGAGGGCAAGATCGGACTTCCCGGTCGCGGTGGGTCCGACGACCGCGACGGGACGCTTCGTCATCGGCCGGCCTCCCACACGCTCACGTCGTAGCCCACGCCGTACGGTGCGCCCTGGTAGAGGGTGCGGACCCGCGGGTCGGCCGGATCGGTGGCGAACAGGCCGCCGAGCATCTGGTAGGCGGCGCGGCCCTCGACCCGCAGCTGCCCGCACAGGTGGGGGTCGAGTGCCGCGAGCTCGTCTCGGGAACCAGCGCGAAGTGCCGCGTCCAGATCCGATTGGAACGGGTCGGCGCGCTCGTCGAGGTAGCCCGGGGATTTGAGGGTGAGGGTTGCGGCTCCGTCGGCGACGACGAGCACCGCCCACGGCGCCGGATCGGCGTCGAGTTCGGCGCGCAGCTCGGCACCGATGCGGGCGCACTCCCCCGGTGTTGTGTCGGCGGCGATCACTCGCGCCCGTACGGAGACGCCGGGCGCGGCCTGCTCCCGCAACCACGCGGCGATCAGGACGGGCAGCGGAAGCTGGGGGTCTGCCGGTGCGTCGGCGTTCGCGCCCGGGCCGAGACCGACGACGACGTCGGCGCCGAAGCCACGGAAGGTCCCCCGCACACCGGGGTCGAACGTTTCGGCACGCGCGCCTGCGCCGACGACGACCCAGCGATCGGCACGGTCGGCGAGGGTGGCGGCGGCCTCGAGCGCGGCCGCGCGCAACACCAGCACCGGCTCGTCGGGAGCATCGCCGGAGGCCACCTGGTGTCCGCACAGTTGTGGCACCAGCATCGGCGGCGACGGGACCAGGGCCGCTATCGAGAACACGAGGTAACCGTAGCCGCACCGGTGGCCCGCACCAGCATCCGGCGCAGGAGGAGCGCACCGGGGTCAGCGAGTGTCCGGCGCCGTGACGCCCCGCGAGATTGCTAGTGTTTTCTGATGCGACCACCCCCGTCGTCCGGGACGAAATCCCAGGAAACGCGGTATCCGATCCCCGGGATCGATGGTTTCCTCGGCTCGAAGCGGGTTCAATGGGATGTGCTAGAGCGTAACCAGGCAGCCGTGACGCGCGGCAGGGACGGAGAGCAATGACCGACAGCAACGGAACCGCGAAGCCCACGCCCGGTCCGGGCCCGCGACCCTCCGGCACCCCCAAGCCCGGCGGCAAGGCTACGCGTCCGCCCAAACCGCACGCCGTGAAACCCGCTCCCGGCCCCGACCAGGCCCACCCGCACGCGGTGGTGGTGCCCGCGTCCACCGACCCGAGCAAATGGGGTCGGGTCGACGAGGACGGCACCGCCTGGGTGAAGACCGCCGACGGCGAACGTGTCGTCGGATCCTGGCAGGCCGGTGACGCCGCCGAGGGCCTTGCCCACTTCGGCCGCCGCTTCGACGACCTGGCCACCGAGGTGGCGTTGCTCGAGGCGCGCCTGGCCGCGGGCGCCGATGCCCGCAAGACCAAGGCCGCCGCGCTCGCGCTGGCCGAGACGCTGCCGACCGCCGCCGTGATCGGTGACATCGACAGCCTGGCCGCCCGCCTGCAGGCCATCACCGAGCACTCCGAGGAAGCCGCCGCGCACGCCAAGGAGGAGAAGGAACGCGCCCGCCACGAGCACACCGAGCGCAAGGAAGCCCTGGCCGCCGAGGCCGAGCAGATCGCCGCCGAATCCACCCAGTGGAAGGCCGCGGGCGACCGGTTGCGCGAGATCCTCGACGAGTGGAAGTCCATCCGCGGTGTCGATCGCAAGGTCGACGACGCGCTGTGGAAGCGCTACTCCAAGGCGCGTGAGGCGTTCAACCGTCGCCGCGGCGCCCATTTCGCCGAGCTCGATCGCGAACGCGCCACGGCCAAGACGCGCAAGGAAGAGCTGTGCGTGCGGGCCGAGGAGCTGTCCGGCTCCACCGACTGGACCGGCACCGCCGCGGTGTTCCGCGACCTGCTCACCGAATGGAAGGCGGCAGGCCGGGCGCCCCGCGAGGCGGACGAGGCGCTGTGGCGGCGGTTCAAGAGCGCGCAGGACGTGTTCTTCGCCGCGCGCAACGCGGCGGTCTCCGAACGCGACGCGGAGTTCGAGCACAACGCCGTCGCCAAGCAGGAACTGCTCGACGCCTACGAGCACATCGACCCGGCCGACGGCCTCGAAGCCGCCCGCGCCGCCCTGCGCGAACTGCAGGACAAGTGGGATGCCATCGGCAAGGTCCCGCGCGAACGGATGCAGGAGCTGGAAGGCAGGCTGCGCGCGATCGAGAAGCGGGTGCGCGACGCGGCCGACCAGCAGTGGCGCCGCACCGACCCGGAGGCCGTGGCCCGGGCCGCGCAGTTCCGCGAGCGCGTCGCCCAGTTCGAGGAGCAGGCCGCCAAGGCCGAGGCCGCAGGCAAGAAGCGGGACGCGGAGAAGGCACTCGAGCAGGCCAAGCAGTGGCGTGAATGGGCCGAAGCGGCCGAAGGCGCCGTCAGCAATCTCTGACGAGAACAAGAAAACCCCGACCGCCTTCGGTCGGGGTTTTCTTCGTTTCGGGAGCTACTCCTCGCCCAGCAGGCGTTTGCGGTCGCGTTCCTCGGCTTCGCGGGCGGCATTGCGGCGCTGTTCCTCCGCGGCCAGTTGCACGGCGGTGCGACTCCAGACCACCCGGATCCAGTGGAAGGTGAGCACCATGACGGCCAGGGTGCCGAGGATCAGGCCGATGCCGGGCCCGGCGCCCTCGTAGTTGCCCAGGCCGGGGGTCTGGCGATGCCAGATCGACAGCACGCCGAACACACTCGCCACGGCCGAACCGGCACAGGCCAGCCAGGCCAGCACCCAGCGCCGGGTGGTCAGAGCCAGCAGGGAGAAGCCGACACCGAACACGATGACCAGCCACACGAAGACGCGGGAGGGCAGCCCGATGTGTTCGAGGCGGGCCGCATCGGTGCTCAGCAGCACATCGAAGCCGCGCGCGGCGCCCGCGTGCGGCAGGATCAGCGAGACGAGCAGGGCGAATACCGCGCCTGCCACCACCATCGCCCGTGTGCCGGGATCGATCTCACCGGCGATCCGCCGTTCGACGGCGTCGATCTCGCCGCGGAACTGCTCGAATTCCTGATCGTTGCCCACCCGGTTCACGTCGCTCCTGTCCGCAGGGTTACTCGGCTCGTGTGCGCCGGGCTCCACTCTGCCATCCCCCGCGCCGTCCTCGGCACCCGACCCACTACGACCGGTAGTAGAGTCCGGGTTCTCGGCGTTCATGCCGGACACCCGGTCGAGCAACCGCTGTCCACCGGCTCGACCGCGGGCGCGCCGATGCGCGGCAAGCCGAGACCGACGCCGATCGGCGCGGTCTTGGGCGTGACCCCTCGTTCGTGCGCGTCACCCGCCCGCGTGCGGCGATGCGATTTCACGACACCGTCGGCGATCAGGTGGTGGGGTGCGGCGGCGGTGATGTCGACGACGACGAGGTCACCGGGCCGGATCCCCGCGTCGGTGCCGGGCCGGAAGTGCACCAGTCTGCCGTCGCGGGCGCGTCCGCTCATCCGCGCGGTCGCCGCGTTCTTCTTGCCCGCTTCGCCCACGAGCAATTCCACCTCGGTGCCGATCAGCGCCTGGTTCTCCTCGAGCGACACCTGCTCCTGCAGGGCGATGAGCCGGTCGTAGCGTTCCTGCACCACCGCCTTGGGAACCTGATCGGCCAGTTCGGCGGCCGGGGTGCCGGGACGCTTGGAGTACTGGAAGGTGTAGGCGCTGGTGAAGCGGGCCCGGCGCACCACGTCCAGGGTCTCCTGGAAGTCCTCCTCGGTCTCGCCGGGGAAGCCGACGATGATGTCGGTGGTGATCGAGGCGTGCGGCATCGCGGCGCGCACCTTGTCGATGATGCCGAGGAAACGTTCCTTGCGGTAGGAGCGGCGCATCGCCTTGAGCACCCGGTCCGAGCCGGACTGCAACGGCATGTGCAACTGCGGGCAGACGTTGGGTGTCTCGGCCATCGCCTCGATGACGTCGTCGGTGAATTCCGCCGGATGCGGCGAGGTGAACCGCACCCGCTCGAGCCCCTCGATCCGCCCGGTCGCGCGCAGCAACTGGGCGAAGGCGCCCCGGTCGCGCGGCTGTTCGGGGTCGACGAAGTTCACGCCGTAGGAGTTCACGTTCTGGCCGAGCAGGGTCACCTCGAGCACACCCTGGTCGACCAGGGCCTGCACCTCGGCGAGCACGTCACCGGGGCGGCGGTCCACCTCCTTGCCGCGCAGCGCGGGCACGATGCAGAAGGTGCAGGTGTTGTTGCAGCCCACCGAGATCGACACCCAGCCGGCGTAGGCCGATTCACGCTTGGCGGGCAGGGTGGACGGGAAGGCCTCGAGCGATTCGAGGATCTCCACCTGGGCCTGCTCGTTGTGCCGTGCCCGCTCGAGCAGCACCGGCAGCGAACCGATGTTGTGCGTGCCGAACACCACGTCGACCCACGGCGCCTTGCGTACCACGGTGTCGCGGTCCTTCTGCGCCAGGCAGCCGCCGACGGCGATCTGCATGCCGGGCCTGCCCTGCTTCACCGGCGCGAGGTGCCCGAGGGTGCCGTAGAGCTTGTTGTCGGCGTTCTCCCGCACCGCGCAGGTGTTGAACACCACCAGGTCCGGGGTGTCGCTCGGCGCGGCCTTCACATAACCCGCGTCTTCGAGCAGGCCGGACAAGCGTTCGGAATCATGGACGTTCATCTGGCAACCGAAGGTGCGGACCTCGTAGGTGCGCGCCTCGGTGACCGAGCCGTGCGTCGCATTCTGTCCGTTCGAATCCACCCGTCCAGGGTACGGCCACCGCCCCGGTGACCTGCGTCGCGGTCGGGCAGGCCGACCGCGACGAGGAGGCTGCCGCCCGGTTACCGGCAGGTGTCTTCTCGGCGAGCCGGGACGGCGAGTCACGGAAAGCAGGGCAAATCTCCGAAGAACGCCTAAGGTTTCTGAGCATGACCGACGACGCCGCACCCGCGACCGGGAAAGCCGACGCCGCTGCCACTGCAGGCGCGCCGCCGATGATCTCGATGCACAACGTGGACAAACACTTCGGTGAGCTCCATGTTCTGCGCAATATCAACCTGGAAGTGCCCCGCGGGCAGGTCGTGATCGTCCTCGGCCCCTCGGGCTCGGGGAAGTCCACCCTGTGCCGCACCATCAACCGGCTCGAACCGATCGACTCGGGCCGCATCGCCATCGACGGGGTGGATCTGCCCGCCGAAGGCAAGGCCCTCGCCGCGCTGCGCGCCGAGGTGGGCATGGTCTTCCAATCGTTCAATTTGTTCGCGCACAAGACAATTCTCGAGAACGTGATGCTCGCGCCGATGAAGGTGCGCGGCATCAAGAAGGACGAAGCGCGCAAGCACGCGCTCGCCCTGCTCGACCGGGTCGGCATCGCCAACCAGGCCGACAAGTACCCCGCCCAGCTGTCGGGCGGCCAGCAGCAGCGCGTGGCGATCGCGCGGTCGCTGGCGATGGACCCGAAGGTGATGCTGTTCGACGAGCCCACCTCCGCGCTGGACCCGGAGATGGTCAACGAGGTGCTCGAGGTGATGGTCTCCCTCGCCAAGGAGGGCATGACGATGCTCGTGGTCACCCATGAGATGGGCTTCGCCCGCCGTGCCGGCGACCGGGTGCTGTTCATGGCCGACGGCGAGGTCGTCGAGGACGCGGAGCCCGAAACGTTCTTCACCGCACCGCGATCCGACCGCGCCAAGGACTTCCTCGGCAAAATTCTCAGCCACTGACTTGTAGCGACACCACAAGAGGGAGAAGGAAACTCGATGAGGATCAATCGTGCGGTGCGCGTCGGCGTCGGCGCTGTGGCTCTGGCTCTGGCCGCCACCGTGACGGCGGCCTGCGGCGGCGGTGACGAGGGCAGCGCGCTCGACCACGCCAAGGAAGGCAAGCTGACCGTCGGCATCAAGTTCGACCAGCCGGGTCTCGGCCTGCGCAA